>CAIVZR010000057.1 GCA_903910445.1 uncultured Bacteroidota bacterium | reverse complement strand
GCTATAAAAAACATGGTTCTCTCTCAAGGTGTCTTTCAAAAAATCACCTCCAACTACAATGCGTTGATTTTTATATTGTGCTACCGAAAAAATTCCTGTGCCACTGCTTCCATGAATCATGGGTGTATGAAGAGTATCCCAAGAGCTTCCTGCATTTTCGGAGGTAAGTAATCGGGTCACACTACCTCCAGTACAAATGATAAGCGACTGTTTCCCAAAACATCGTATCCCGGTACCGCTGGCAGCAAAAGAATTTTCGTTCTCACTTAATACAGGCCTGCAGGTATCAGGAACAGCATTCCAATTCAATCCTCCATCTATGGTTTTATAAAGTATTAATTTCCCATTGATTGGGTCTCCATAAATGATTCCTTCCTTGCGATTCCAAAAATCGATTCCATCAAAAAATATATTGGTATCGGTAATGGTAAGTACAATATTCCAATGGTGTCCACCATCTTCGGTGGTTAGTATACTTCCTGGATTACCTGCATTGGCAATCACTGCATGCTTGGCATCGAACGCATAAATCGATCGGAAATCTAGTTTTTCAAATCCTGGCACTTGGGTCATGCTCCAATGATGGCCACCATCGGTGCTCAAGCCAGTCCAGCCATTGCTGCCACTTACCCATACGGTTTTATCATTCACCACACTCAAGCCACGGATACTGGTATTGGTTTGTAAATCAATATTGATCCAGGTTTCTTGCGCGAAGCTTTGAATGCATACTATAAAAAGTAAGAATAATATTTTTCTGAAACGTAATGCCGACATAAAATTATTGTGCTAATAATTTCTGAATGTCATTATAAATTTGATCCCCTGAGCTGGGACGATTAGCATTGGGTGCTACAATTTTTCCATCCTTATCAATGAGCATATATCGTGGAATGCTATTGATCCCGAAATAGGAAACAATAGGAGAGCTCCAGTCGCCTGGGCTAATCACGAGGGTGCCTTTCATGCCAAGCACCTGAACGGCATTCTTCCAGGAGGTTTCGTTGCCATCGATGCTGATATAAAGGAAAACCAGTTTCTTTAATTCTTTCTCGGTGAATCGATCGTGCAAAAGTTTTGAATACGGAAACTCTTGACGGCAAGGGCCACACCAGCTGGCCCAAAAATCGACGAATATCACTTTGCCTTCCAGCTGGTTGGTATTGTACACCTTGCCAGTAAGGTCTTTGAGTACAACTCCTTCGAATGGATTCTTATATCCTGTTTGTGCCGAAGGCACTGTGCCCGCTGGTGTTGTTGTGTTTTTTGCAGTGGTATCTTTTGCTTTCATGCGTGCTTCGCATTTGCTTTTTAGAAGTTGGGTATAGAGGCCGTTCTTCTCTATCTCTTGCAATTGACCATACACTACTTTCACTGTATAAGGAGCTACCAAATTACAATCTTTATTAAGGAAATTGGCGATATACCAAATCAATTTTTGGCCTGTGAGATTGCTCTTTGCAAACATCACTTTGCGTTCCATGCTCGAATTGTAATCGGTGAACTTGTTGAATCCATTGCCTTTGGAGGTATAGTATATGACATAATAATTGATGAACTCACGATAACGATCACTTATCAATGCTCCATCGTTAATGAGCTTTGAAGTCACGCCTTCCAACATCACCTCAGGAATTGCATTCACTTTCAAAATTGTTGTCGATTGATTGGCGTTCGTTATGGGATAGGAAAGTAAGTTGCCATAATACTGATACTTTATCGTGCCTTCCATATAATCGTTGAAGGCTTTGCTAAATTTCGACTTGTCTTGCTTATTATAAAATGCCAATTGCTTTTTGCGCTGATCAAAAAGCTTCATTTCATAAGCATCTAAGGCCGTATTGAGCATCTTGTCTTTCATCATTACATGGTCAAAATCAGAATGAAACTCCTTGAAGAAACTCGACAAAAAATTATTTTGCTCAGCACCTTTTCCAGTGCATTTCAGGTCGTATAAAATGCTATCGTGAATCACGTTTACATCAAGGTCATCGCCAGGTTCTAAAAAAATATTTACCGATTGACTATCATAATTTAATCGACAAATAATAGGTAAAGAAATGGGTGCCGATACCTCACAACCGCTATGCGTACTGTAATTAAATTTCGGGTCATATTCGTCTATATAATCGTTCTCAACAATAATGGAACAACTATCTTTAGAAGGTTTCTCAAAATGAACTTTCAGATGCGTGGGTATTTGTGAATACACCCATAAAGGGAGTATCAAAATCAATAGGAATAACTTTCTCATAAAAACAGAAGACATATTCAATCAATATTAAATTGTAAAATGGGAAGGTAATGAAAAATCAGAAAAAGGGAGCGGGTTTTATCCCAGTATTTTCAGTTTGGCGAATCGCAGGATCAATACTTTTTTACCATATTGGTCGAACTCAATAATGGCCTTACGTTCCGATCCATTCCCTTCCATCGTCATCACCACGCCTTTGCCAAAGCGCTGATGCTCCACCTGATTTCCTGCAATCAGTTGATCGGTATTATCGGCTTCAAATGAAGTAGCATCGGTAGGTTGTGCTTTGTGTATCGGTTTGAAATTCACATCAGGCAACTGTGGCTTGAAATTGCCACCCAATTGCGATTTGAGTGATGACGGTTTGAAGTTGCCGCGCTCTTCATCGAGGTTAAATTTCTTGGGTGCTATATTCGGTTTCACGGGCGTCATGAAATGCGTGTACTCCGCAGGCAGCTCTTCCAGGAAACGGCTGGGTTCATTGCTTATCAATTGCCCAAAACGAAAACGTGTATCCGCAAAGCTCAAGGTCACTTTTCTCTCAGCACGGGTAATGGCTACATAAAACAATCGACGTTCTTCTTCAAGTTCATTGCGTGAAGCCAAGGCCATCTGACTTGGAAATAAATTTTCTTCCATGCCAACTAAATACACATGAGGAAACTCCAATCCTTTCGCAGCATGAATGGTCATTAAAGTTACCTTATCATCACCTTCCGCATCTTTGTCGGCATCGGTGAGTAAGGCAATATCCTGCAAGTATAAATCGAGTGTTATAGGTTCTCCACTCTCATCTTTTGTTTCACTAAATTCTTTGATACCGTTGAGTAATTCTTCTACATTCTCAAAACGGCTCATGCCCTCCACGGTTTTATCTTCGTATAAATCTTTCAGTACACCACTTTCTTTCGCTACCCTGTATGCCACGTCGTAAGCGCTTTTGCGGGTGAGTTCGGCGGTGAAACTTTTTAGCATCAACACAAATTCACGCACCTTATTTGACGATGAGCCCACTTTCATGAGTTCATTGCTATCAATAATCTCCCAAAGCGATTTATTTTGTTCGCTGGCCAATAATATAATTTTCTCCAGCGTAGTTTTTCCAATGCCTCTCACTGGATAATTGATAATGCGCTTCAAAGCCTCTTCATCATTGGGGTTCACCACGAGTCGTAAATACGCAATCAAATCTTTAATCTCTTTGCGCTGATAAAAACTCATGCCACCATAAATACGATAGGCAATATTCATCTTACGCAAAGCCTCTTCCAATGCACGACTCTGAGAGTTGGTACGATAAAGAATAGCAAACTCTTTATTGTACATCTGCTGTTGCATCTTGTCTTCAAAAATCAAGTCGGCCACCAGCTTGCCCTCATCATTATCAGAAAGGGTCTTGTATATTTTGATGCGATCGCCCTCTGCATTGTCAGTCCACACATTCTTTTCGAGCTGATCTTTATTTTTCTTAATCAGCTCCCCTGCAGCTTTTACAATAGTTTGAGTACTGCGATAATTTTGCTCCAGCTTGAAGGTTTTCATCTCTGGATATTCTCTGTTGAAATTGAGAATATTGCGGATGGTAGCCCCACGAAATGCATAAATACTTTGTGCATCATCACCCACCACACAAATATTATGATGCCCCGCAGCGAGCATTTTTAAAATCATGTATTGCGAGAAGTTCGTATCCTGATACTCATCCACCATGATATAGTGGAACTTATGCTGATAGTGCTCCAAACGATCGGGATGCTTATCGAGCAACTCGTAAGTCTTCAATAATAAATCATCGAAATCCATCGCACCGGCCTTGAAACAACGCTGGCAATAGGTGGTATAAATCTCACCCATCTTACTCAGCCCAGAGGTTTGGTCAGAGGCTTCTTTCTCCTTGTCTTTATAATATTCGTAAGGGAAAATCAGTGCATTTTTGGCCTGGGAGATACGGTTATAAACCACATTGGGCTTATATACTTTATCATCCAGTCCCATTTCACCAATGATGGTTTTCAATAAGCTCTTGGCATCATCGGTATCGTAAATTGTAAACGATTTTGGGTATCCCAATTTATCAGCTTCAATACGTAATATTTTCGCGAATACACTGTGAAAGGTTCCCATCCAAAGGTTGCGAGCTTCCGTGCCAACCACCGTTTCTATACGATGGCGCATCTCTTTCGCAGCCTTGTTTGTAAACGTCAATGAAAGGATATGAAATGAATCAATACCTTGTTGTAACATATAAGCAATTCGATAAGTAAGCACGCGTGTCTTACCCGAACCTGCACCAGCAATAATCATTACTGGGCCATCAATTGCCTTCACCGCATCTTGTTGTGCGGGATTCAATTCTTTTAAATAATCTACAGTAGCGTTGAGCTCTTTATTCACCTCGCGAATTTAATTAAAAACAACCTTAATTGCTTTCATTGTGGATACTTGGGGAGTACTATTTACCACTTGTATTTCTGGAAAATTAATTGAGATGTTCATTCAGTTTATTTGCAAGAAATTTTTTATTCAAAGTATCGTGTGAACTAATGCCAATATGAATTGCAGGGACTGAGATGAGAAAATAATTCTGAAGTCAGCAAATAAGATTACTTGCTGGTATGTGCTTTCAATCCTTCTTTGGTAGCAAGAAAATGATAATCGTCCATACGGTCAAAATCAAAGAAGGTGGAACTTAGAAACTCCTGCTTCTGCTCATTAAAAACCATGACTTGTACCCAACGCTTTCTAATTAATTTACGCAAACACTCTTTCACTACCCCAAAGCGTTTTTCTGATACCTCATTCAAAATGGTTTCAAATGGCTCTACAAAGTAGATGGCATCCAAAATTTCAAACTCTAAATCCTCCATGCGGGCAAATATAAAGTGTAATAAATAAGCAAATGCAAAAAATGAGTGAAAGGATTAAAATGGCGAACTAAACCTGCATCGCCAGTACTTCGGCAATATGCATACACTGTATAGGGGAATTGTGTTTCTTAGCATAAGCCTCCAGATGCAATAAGCAGCTATAATCGGAGCTAATCAAAATTTCGGCTCCTGTATCTACCGCGTTATTTATTTTTTGCTCACCCATGGCTACCGAAATGGGTTCAAACTTAACCGCGAACGTGCCTCCAAATCCGCAACAAACAGTATTATCTTTAAGCTCCACCAATTCCAATCCTTTCACCTTCGATAATAATTGGCGGGGCTGTGAATGAATGTTGCACTCTCTTAAAGCACTGCAACTATCATGATACGTGGCTTTTGTTTTGAATGTAGCACCTACATCATCTATCTTTAATACATCAATCAAAAACTCTGAAAGCTCGAATATGTTTTTTTGAACATTACGGCAAGCATTGTGTGATGCGGTATTGTGAAATAAATGAGAGTAACCGCTTCGTACCATTCCTGTGCACGAGGCTGAAGGAGTTACAATGTAATTTTCTCCATCAAACTCTTTCAAAAACTTTTGCCCTACCGACTTGGCCTCATCCCAGTATCCTGCATTATATCCCGGCTGCCCGCAGCAGGTTTGATTTGGATTATAATCCACTTCTACGCCCACACGCTCCAATACCTTAATCATATCGAAAGCGATACTCGGCTTCAACTGATCAATAAAACACGGAATAAATAATTGTACTTTCAAGGTTAATAGGTATACAATACCAAGAAGCAAAAATAATGTTATGTGTATATGAATAATTGGAAAATATGAACAGACTATACACATTCGAATCCCGCCATAATATTGGTATTCTTTGATTTAGCCTAGGAATAGTTTAAAAATATCTCTTATACAAAGCCCTGCATTCAAGGGGTTATCCTACCTTTGCATCTTTCAAAAAAGAATTATTCCATGAAAATATATACCAAGACTGGCGATAGCGGAGAAACTTCACTTATAGGTGGCACGCGAGTTCCTAAGCATCATTTAAAAATTGAAGCCTATGGCACTGTTGATGAGTTAAACTCCTATATAGGTTGGGTTCGCGATAGTTTTAAGCACGATCAATCTCGTGAAATTTTATTTCAAATTCAAAATAATCTATTCGTCATTGGCTCTCATTTAGCCGAAGATAAAGGGGTTTCGAAAATGCAACTGCCACCTATCGAAGAAGCGCAAATAGTATTACTCGAAACCGAAATAGATGCTATGAATGAGGTATTACCAGAACTCAAATATTTTATTTTACCTGGAGGTCACCCTGTATCATCAACGGCTCATGTGGCCCGCTGCATCTGCCGTCGCGCCGAACGTTGTGCAACGCATCTTTCCGAAGAGGAGGAGGTTGAAGATGGGGTAATTAAATATTTGAACCGTTTGAGTGATTATCTTTTCGTGTTGGCACGTTTCATTGCCTTCGAAAATGGGGCTGAAGAAGTGAAGTGGGTAGTACGTTAAATAACCCAACTAATCACGTTTCTTATTTTTAAACGAAATAATTACAACAATTTCCTTCTTATTAGTAGCTGCTATAACGCTGTGTTACCCTACTTATCAACTGGTTGAAAATAGGTTGTGTAAAGGCTATGAATAAATCTTGGGGTGGGGGAGGAGGCAACTCTTTTCCTTTAGTAAGTTCCAAGTCTTCAGGCTTCAATGCTTTCACATCACCTTGATAATATCCAAACTGATTCACCCAAGTATAAGATCCGGGCATCTTTTCGTTTTGCAATATGGCATTGCTTTTTTTGTCTACAATTTTCATGTCCAAGATGCCCTTGCTCTCAATAATTCTGCGGGTTACGAATAAAGTTGCTTTAGCTTTTCCGTACACCTTTACAATGGTATCGCGTTTGGTGGCTTCGATATAAATTTTTGTTTCTCCAACTACTACCGAGTCGTTTGATACCTCGCGTTGAAGCTTTTCGGTGGTAAGCTGACCAACAACAAACTCATCAAAACTTAAATCTAATATTTCATCAATGCGGGTATTGTATTTCTTTGCCTCGGCTTCACTGTAAAACTCAACGAACTTGCTAATGCGGTGTTCATAAAGGTATTGAATTATTTTATTTTGAAAATAATCATTACTCATTTTTAAGCTATTGCTATGAACTTCCACAGGCAATACAATCACCTTGGTTACTGCCCAATCCATCGCCTCCTTCATCTTCTGATCACAATCTTTGAAATTGCCTTGCATTAAATTGGCCGCTCTTTCAAATTCGTTATAAGCAGTTTTTGCATCGTTCTTGTTTTGCTTGTCTAGAAATTTTTGTCCCAAGGCATAATGTAATTCCGCCCCCTTAACTTTGTACTCATTCACCTCACTGGTATAGCGTTGCGCCGATACGATGCCTTTCGCTGCTGGGCAAACCTGAATGGCATCATAAAGCGAATTCAACGATTCGTATTCGTTAATGATATTATCGAATCGGTAATTATCGTTGCTTAGTAATAATGTTTTGATGCGGTCGGTATGATACTGAACAGCCATTGGGTAGGCATCTTTTAATGCATTAATGGCTTTTGAAGAACTTGGTTTTTGCTTCAAACGATTCACGGCTTGTATTACCGCCGTATCGTATTGTCCATGTTTTAAGGCTTTTTTACCACTGTAACAAGCTGCGAAAGCCAAGGTGGTAACGATAAATAGGAAGGAGTAAAATTTGAAGTTCATAATCGGGATTGTTTGGTTGTTTCACTGAAGGCAATCACAATGCCATCAAATGGTACTTAACACTAATTTACGAATTGGCTTTAGATAGAAAATCATGATAAGACTTTTCGATGCCTTCTCTCAAGTTGGTTTTAGGCAACCAGCCCAAGCTTTTCAATTTGCTATTGTCCATCAACTTTCTAGGTGTTCCATCGGGCTTGGTAGTATCAAATATTATATTGCCTTTAAAATCGATAACATCCTTTATAAGGAAAGCAAGTTCTTTTATACTAAGGTCGGTTCCACTTCCAATATTGATGATGCCGGGCTCATTATAATTCTGCATCAACATAAAGCACGCATCGGCAAGGTCATCGGCGAATAAAAATTCGCGAAGTGGAGAACCTGTTCCCCAAACCACTACTTCTGCAGCCCTCGATTCTTTCGCTTCGTGAATACGACGAATCAATGCGGGCAATACATGGGAATTTTGCGGATGATAATTATCATTATAGCCATACAAATTAGTTGGCATTACACTAATAAAATTATGCTGATACTGGGCTCTATATGCATCGCATAATTTTATACCAGCAATCTTGGCAATGGCATAAGGTTCGTTAGTGTCTTCAAGCAATCCGGTGAGTAAATATTCCTCTTTGATAGGCTGTGGTGCCAATCGAGGATAGATACATGAAGACCCAAAGAACATCAGTTTTTTAACTTGATGCAAATGACTTTGATGAATGATATTTCCTTCCATCATAAGGTTCTCATAAATGAAATCGGCACGGTAAGTATTATTGGCCATAATACCTCCAACCTTCGCTGCGGCTAAAAATACATATACGGGTTTCTCACTTGCAAAAAACTGTGCTACCGCTTCCTGATTTCTCAAATCGAGCTCGACAGAGGTTCGTGTGATAATATTATTAAAACCTTCGCTCACTAATTTACGGTGCATCGCACTGCCCACCATACCACGATGTCCGGCAATATATATTTTGGCCGATTTTTCCATGTTCTATTTATTCGAAATAATTAAGGGTTTTGAATCCATGGTCTTTAAGGAACAATTCTTTTTTCATCAGTTTCAAATCGCCTTTCATCATGTCATTCACGAGCATGGGCAAATCGTATTTGGGTTTCCAGCCAAGCTTGGTATGCGCTTTGGTAGGGTCGCCTATGAGTAAGTCTACTTCGGTAGGTCGGAAATATCTTTTATCTACGGCTACAACTTCTTGCCCAATTTTTAAATTCGAGGCATTCAATTCCAAGAATTCAAAACGCGATTTGTCGATAGCGGTGATGATACCTATTTCCTCTGCATCCTTTCCTTTAAATTCAACTGTGATTCCTACATCTCCAAAAGCCATGCGAATGAAGTCACGCACTGGTGTCGTAACTCCTGTGGCAATTACAAAATCTTCGGCTTTATCTTGCTGTAAGATGAGATACATTGCTTCGATATAATCCTTGGCATGTCCCCAATCGCGTCGTGCACTTAGGTTTCCTAGGAATACTTTCTCCTGCATCCCCAAGGCTATGCGTGCAGCGGCACGGGTAATCTTGCGTGTCACAAAGGTTTCTCCGCGTACTGGCGATTCATGATTGAAGAGGATACCATTACAAGCATACATATTATATGCTTCACGATAATTCACGGTAATCCAATAGGCATACATCTTTGCCACAGCATAAGGGCTGCGTGGATAGAATGGTGTTGTTTCACTTTGAGGAACAGCTTGCACCAATCCATATAGCTCAGAGGTAGAAGCCTGATAGATTCTGGTTTTCTCGGTAAGCCCTAAAATTCTGATGGCTTCGAGCAAACGCAAGGTTCCAATACCATCGGCATTGGCCGTGTACTCTGGTGTTTCAAAACTTACCTGCACATGACTCATGGCTGCCAAGTTATAAATTTCATCAGGCTGCACTTCCTGAATGATACGAATCAAATTCGTACTGTCAGTTAAATCGCCATAATGCATTTTGAAACGTACGTTCTTTTCATGCGGATCATGGTAAAGATGGTCAACACGGTCGGTATTAATGAGCGATGAACGTCGCTTTATCCCATGAACCATATATCCTTTGTTTAATAGAAACTCGGATAGGTAGGCTCCGTCTTGTCCGGTAACTCCGGTAATCAATGCGACTTTCATAGGGTAAGATATCGTAGTAAATAATTTGTTTATGAACGGGCGAAATTACTAATTTGCATCCTTGTACGCAACGCTCTTATGACGGAAGTTTTAGTTTTCTCGCCACACCGTACCCCGCGCTTTTTATACACACTGCATTGGGTTTTAACCTGCCGCCTGGGCCTCGAACCCGTTATAACCGACTCTGAGCAGGAGTTTGAGAGTAGCACCTTGCCCCGAATTAACTATAGCAGCCTCCAGTTTGCCAATTGTTTTAATATAGAGGCTGGCACGCTTTTATTCGATACTGCCATCAATGAAAATTTTGGTGAGATAGGCAACTACAAAGGATTAAAGACACTTTTTCACGCTTCGAGAGGCGAATTGCCCTTCGATATTTTTGGGGCGGTTTTCTATTGCCTCTCCCGAATGGAAGAATATGGTGCCAATACCGTGGATACTCATGGCCGCTTCCTACATACCGGCTCCATCCTGCATAAATTGGGTGTGCTCGACACCCCAATCGTTGATTTATGGGTGGCCGAATTTAAAACAGAACTGCAAGCCTTCTACCCACTGCTCGAATGCAAACCCGAAACATATCAGTTACTCAACACCCTCGATATTGATCAGGCATTTTGTTATAAAGAGAAAGGATGGAAACGAAATATGGGTGGCTTAATTCGCGACCTGCTGAATGCCCGATTCAAGGATGGGTTGATGCGATTCAAAGTACTGCTTAATAAGGCTCCCGACCCATTCGACACCTTCGAATATATCCTGAAACTGCATGATGAAAGAAAGTTGCAATCGGTAATTTTTTTACTTCTCGCCGATTATGGTGCGTATGATAAGAACGTGAACTACTTGAATCCGGCGTTTCAAAATCGGATGAAACAATTGCAAGAGAAAGTCACCTTAGGTATCCACCCTTCTTACTTTTCATTCAACGATTTAGTATTGATGAGAAAGGAAATTAAGCGATTGGTGGAGTTTCAAAAGATGCCTGTTTCCACAAGTCGGCAACATTATCTTCGGTTTAATTTACCCATCACTTTTCAAAATTTAATTGAGGCAGGCATTCGTCATGAGTATAGCATGGGTTATGCAGAAACCATTGGTTTTAGGGCAGGAACGGCACATGCCTTTCGTTGGTTCGACCTAAGTGTAAATGAGGTATCGGTGCTCGAGCTGCATCCTTTTTGTGTGATGGATGTAACACTTAAAAATTACTTGAATCTATCTCCGCAACAAGCCATCGATACCATTCAAATGCTAATCAATAAAGTGAAAAATGTGAATGGCACCTTCACCGCCATCTGGCATAACGAAACAATCAGCAATTGGGGCGAATGGGAAGGATGGAGAACTGTGTACGAACAAAGCCTGCCCAGTATTTCTTAAATGGGCGTTTTAATTATCTTCGCGCTATGCTTACCAATATTGAACATATAGGAATTGCCGTGAAAAACATGGAGGCTGCCGATGCACTTTATACCCGATTGCTCGGCGTTGCACCCTATAAACATGAAGCCGTAGAGAGCGAAAATGTAATCACTTCCTTTTTTAAAATAAATCAAACAAAAATTGAATTGTTACAGGCAACTGCCGAAACCTCTGCCATTGCCAAGTTTATTGAGAAAAAGGGAGAAGGGATTCATCATCTTGCTTTCGAAACAGATGACCTCGATGCGGAGCTGAAACGCCTGCAGGCAGAAGGATTTGAGTTGCTTAAAGGGTTTCCTAAAAAGGGAGCCGACAATAAAATGGTAGCCTTCCTGCACCCTCGCGATACCGCTGGAGTATTGGTTGAATTGTGTATGGAAATCAAATAAGAAAAAGAGTTCATGCAAAAATTTTTAATTACTGGATTGGGAAATATTGGAGCCGAATATGAGCTCACCCGCCACAATATTGGATTTCTTATCGCCGATGCTTTGGCCAATGAGCTGAAAATAAATTTCACAACAGGCAGGCTTGCCGCTACCGCCGAAGGTTCTTTCAGAGGCAAAAAGGTATATATCATTAAGCCATCTACCTATATGAATTTGAGCGGTAATGCAATGAGATATTGGCTTAAAGAAAATAATATCGAAACCATCAATAGTCTCACCTTGGTGGATGATTTGGCACTCCCCTTTGGAGAAATACGTATCAAGGGCAGTGGGAGTGATGCAGGACATAATGGATTAACCAGCATACAAGAGGTGCTTGGAACACAGAAATATCCTCGATTGCGTTTCGGTATTGGAAATGATTTTGCAAAAGGCAAGCAGGTGAATTATGTGCTTGGTACCTGGAGTGATGAAGAGGCGAAAGGACTTCAGGAACGCATTCCAAAATGCATTGAAGCCATCAAGGAATTTATGCTCGGCGGATTGGAAAATGCGATGAATAAATACAACGGCAAATAATCAACTAATTTACACTTTCCTGTCAGGTAGCTTCCCTAATTCACTGTCTTGAATCATGGAGGTGAATTCCTAAAAAAATCCTACTTTCGAAACATGATACTAATAGCTGACGGTGGTTCAACTAAAACTGCCTGGACCTTACTCGACGATAAAAAAAATACGGTAGGTGAATTTCGTACCGAAGGTTATAACCCATATTTCTGGTCGACAGAACAAATTGCAGCTTCGATAAAAGAGCAGCTCCTACCTCAATTAAATGGCTCAGAAATAAAGAATATATTTTTCTATGGTGCAGGTTGCAGCACTCCCGAAAAAAATGAAATCGTTCATAAAGGGATTCATGCAAATTTTCCCAATACACAAATATTAATCACACACGATTTGCTCGCCGCCGCTCGTGCCTTACTCAAAAGAGAAAAAGGATTTGCAGCGATACTTGGAACAGGTGCCAATACTTGCTTGTACGATGGTTATGATATCATTCATAATATCGACTCATTAGGTTACCTTATGGGCGATGAAGGAAGTGGCTCATACATAGGTAAAAAAATTGTGCGTGATTACATGCGTGGGTATTTTCCAGAAACACTTGCTGCGGCATTCAAAGCCAAATACGGATACCAAAATAATGAAGAGATATTTCACGATATCTACACCAAGCCTTTTCAAAATCGCACGTTGGCGAGCTTTTGCAATTTCGCCGCCGACCACTCAAGCTATGAATATATTCATATGCTTGTTCGCGATTCATTCGAAGATTTCTTTAAAAATTTAGTCTCCCATTATCCCGATTATCGCAGCTATACTTTCAACTGTATAGGCAGCGTGGGATATAGCTTTCGCGAAATCTTAACCGATATCAGCGAAAATAAATATCAAATGAAAGTGGGTAATATGCTACGCTCACCCATCAACGACCTGGTGAAGTTTCACATTGAACACGATGTGACGCTTCCTGCAAAATTTTAAATTTTTAGTATTTATTTTTTTTAGGACCATGAAGAGGGTCCTTAATATATTCTCATGCAAATTGAAGCCAAAAACGAGAAATACTCTCGTAAATATTCCCCCGACACCATTACCAAATTCAGAAGAGAAGGGAATACATTTTATTTTCATACCAAAGCCGAAATTATTCTGGAAGTAAAAGTGCTAAGCGATCGCATTCTTCGATTTCGCTATGCCACAGAAGGTAAATTTGAACGCGACTTCAGCTATGCCATCGCTGAAAATTATGCCGAATCTATCATCGAACTTTTTGTGCAGGAAGAAGAAAAGGAATTCCTAATCACTACCTCACTTGTTATTTGTAAAATAGATAAAGAGAACTTAAAAGTTACGATTACCGACCTCAATGGCCTGGTGATAAATGAAGATGAAGCGGGCTTTCATTGGATGCACTACCTGCTTAAAGGCGGGAAGATTGTTTTCAATAGTAAGAAAATTCAAGAGGAAGAAGCATTCTTTGGTTTGGGCGATAAGCCTGTTGAATTTAATATTCGCGGCAAACGATTTGAAAATTATGGTACCGATGCCTATGCCTATGGTAAAGGAACCGACCCACTCTATAAAAATATTCCGTTTTATTATGGCCTGCATCATAATGTAGGGTACGGTATTTTTTTCGATAATACATTTCGTACCATCTTTGATTTTGGCAGTGAACGTGCCGATGCCAGCAGCTATTGGGCCAGAGGTGGTGAGATGAATTACTACTTTATTTATGGTCCGGAACTCCTTACTGTAACCCAAGAATATACCAAGCTTACTGGCACCCCCGAAATGCCACCCCTATGGGCATTGGGCTACCATCAATGCCGATGGAGCTATAATACCCAGGAGCGAGTTAAAGAAGTGGCTATGGAGTTTAGAAAACGACAAATTCCATGTGATGCCATCTATCTCGATATCGATTATATGGATGGCTTCCGCTGTTTTACTTTTCATAAGGAGAATTTTTCGGCACCCAAGGAGATGATGAAAGAACTTGCCGAGCAAGGTTTTAAAACGGTAGTGATCATCGATCCTGGAATTAAAGTAGACCCAGAATATAAAATTTATAATGAAGGCTTGGCCCTCGATGTGTTTTGCAAACGTGCCGATGGCGCTTTAATGGAAGGTGATGTATGGCCCGGCAAATGTGTGTTTCCGGATTATACCCATCCTAAGGTTCGCGAGTGGTGGGCCAATTTATTCGACGAATTAATAGATACAGGAGTTCGGGGTGTATGGAACGATATGAATGAACCTGCTGTTTTTGAAATTGGTTCGTTCCCCGAAGATGTGCGTCACGACTATGATGGAGCACCTTGCAGTCATCGCAAAGCACATAATATTTATGGACACCTCATGACCAAAGCTACGGTGCAAGGCATTCGTAAATTCTTGATGCCACATCGTCCATTTGCCATTACACGCAGTTGCTATGCGGGCGTTCAACAATTTACCAGTGTATGGACGGGCGACAATACTGCCTCATGGGAACATCTTTGGTTGGCTTCCCAGCAATTACAACGATTGAGTGTAAGTGGTGTTTCCTTCGCAGGCAGTGATATCGGCGGATTCATTGGCCAGCCCAATGGAGAGCTTTATGTGCGTTGGATTCAAATGGCGGTGTTCAATGGATTTATGCGCACACACAGTGCAAGTAATGAAGATAATTTTGATCAGGAGCCCTGGAGTTTTGGTGCAAAATATGAAGCCATCAGCAAGAAATTTATTGAGATGCGTTACCGTCTCTTGCCTTATATCTATACCACCTTCTGGCAATATTCACGTCATGGTATGCCCATGATGAGGCCATTGAGTTTCATCGCACAAAACAACCCTGAAACGTATACGCGCAATGAGGAATTTATGTTTGGTGATAGCCTGCTCATTGCCCCGGTAATGCTAGAATCTCAACAAGAGAAAAATGTTTATTTACCCGAAGGAGATTGGTATTACAACTGGAATAACCAGTTTTATAAAGGGAATAATGAAGTTGCCATTCCTACTCCTTTAGATCAAATTCCTATTTTTATAAAAGCGGGAGCCGTGGTTCCTACCTACCCTAAGATTCAATATATTGGTGAGAAACCTATCAAAGAAATAACTTTATATGTTTATTATAAAGATGGTGAATTTACAAGCGAGATGTACGAAGATGCCGGAGATAATTTTGGATACAAAAACGGAAATTATAATGTAGTTCGCTTTGAACTGAAAGGCGACAAAAAAAGTTTGCGTATTCGTCAGACAATAAATGGTAGTTTTGCAACTCAATACGATAAGTATAAAATCTTATTACATGGCGTCCCTTTCAGAGCCAACGATTATAGCCTCGATGGCAAATTGTATACGCTCACCGAACGCAACTTCGCCCTCAATGTAATTAAGTTTTCATCGGCAAGAAGTGTACATGAAATTATCGTACGTTAATTTTTAATAACAGTAGTATGAGCGAGAAACCCAGTATCATTATCTCTAGCCTGAAACAGAAATGCCCTAATTGTGGCAAAGGCAATTTGTTTGTGAATACGAACGCATACAAGTATAGCACCATGGCGGATATGCATGAAAAATGCTCCGAATGTGGTACTTCTTTTACAAGCAAGGAGCCCGGATTTTATTGGGGTGCCATGTATGTGAGCTATGCCCTTACCTCAGGATTCATATTTTTCAATCTCTGCTGGTTGTTCTATTTTTTTGGATGGAACCTCTGGGCATTAATCCTCCCCAATGCATTGCTAATGGTGTTGATGGCTCCGCTCAATTTTCGAATTTCTCGTGCGCTATGGCTGGGCATGAACCTACGTTACCTGAATAAGGACGGAAAAAATTAATTCCTTTGCATTCGCTATGAAGTATCTATTTATTTTGATTTTTATTGCATTCTCCATTACCGGTTGTGATACCTCGGTGTTCTTCGAAAAAAATTATCGAATGGAACAGGCCGAATGGAACTATCTTGAAAAGCCAGAATTTGCTATAGATATAGATGATACTGCATCATCGTACGCTGCTTATGTAAATATTCGCTTCGAGCCGGAATACACGTATAGCAATTTATTTTTCTTGCTAAATATACAATTACCCGATGGCGCTCAAAAGCAAGAACGTGTTGAATGCGAATTGTTTGATAAGGAAGGATTACCTCTTGGCAAAGGCTTAGGCGACCTCTTTTTTATTCGTTATAAAATTCCACGTATGCCCAAATTTAATCAGAGTGGCACCTACCATTTTCAGTTAGAACAAAATATGCGAGTCGACCACCTAAAAGGTATCCACGATATTGGGATGAGAGTAGAGAAGGTGAAATAGGACTTTCTACTTTTCACACTCTTTTAATTTCTTCGTTTCTTCAAAAAAAGTTATGTTTGAAAATATATGAAGAAATTTTACCTTATTGGCACCCTTGTGCTCTTTACCGTTTTTTCAACTGTTCTTATTCATCAACTTCCTGAAGCCGAATCATCTGAGCCAAGAGAAGCTATTGAAGATTTTTTTGCTTTACAGTTAACACGAAAAGCAGGACCAACGGGTAAAGTAGAGCCTACTGATGTGTATCAAGTAGAGCAACAAATTACATCTATGGGGAAATCACTTTCCAAAACCGATGCAAAAACATTGAGTTGGTCGGAATTAGGCCCCGATAATGTAGGCGGCCGAACCCTAGGTATACTTGCCGATAATCAACATCCAAATTGGATTTATGCGGGGGCAGCAAGTGGTGGATTATGGATTTCGAAAACAGGAGGAACATCATGGTATCATATTTCTAATAACAGCGATTTTTATGAGAACCTCTGCGTGAGTAGCATTACTCAAACTCCCGATGGCGATATATATTTTAGTACTGGTGAAGAAGGTATTGGTGGATTAAGAGGTGGAGGTGTATGGCGCAAAGACAAGGACAGTACTGAGTTTCGACGTCTTAATAAAACCAATCCTGCAGTAGGTGGTGGACTTTGGAATAATACCTATTTCATGGCCGCTTCGCATAAAAGAGATCGAATATTTGCCGGTAATGAAGGTGGATTGTATATCAGCGACGACAATGGCAATACTTGGGTGAAAGCTCCAGGAAGTGTATCTGGAAATTGCAACGAAGTGAAAGCGGATAGTGATGGTACAGTGATGGCCATCATCAACAAAAAAATATATATTAGTATTAATGATGGCGACAATTTTACGCTCTCCTCTTCAGGGTTGCCAAGTGTAGGAAGTGTTGGGCGCTCAACCATTGCCATCTCTTCAAAAAATACCAATTACCTGTATACCGTTTATTCGAAAACAGGCACCAACGATTGCTATGGTGCTTATAGAAGTACCGACAGAGGTGCCACCTGGAAATTGATTCAAATTGGAGGCCCATACTTCAATCCGTTTAACGACCAGGGCTGGTATGATATCTGTTGCGCTGTAGATCCTGAAAATGAAAACCACCTATTTGTAGGGGGAGTTACCTTATGGGAGTGGTATGGGACTGGTTCCAATTTTGTGCAAACACAAACAGGTGGTTCTATTCATTCCGACTTACATAATATCACCATGGATCGCCGAACCAACCCTTACACTATTATTATAGGATGCGATGGTGGAATTTATAAGAGCAGCGATAGAGCTAAAACATTTTACCCCTCTTTCAAACTATACACCACCACGCAATTCTATAGCATGGCGGCTTCCCGCGACGATCATGCACTTGGTGGAACTCAAGACAATGGCTCCTTATTTATCGACAAAAAAGGAAACACTGTGAAATCGTCATACCGAGTACTCGGTGGGGATGGCTTCTTCAACGAAATTGCTTGGCACGATACCAATGAAATAAAATTTGTTGAATTTCAATTTGGGGCGCTACGGAGAAACAGAGCCAATAGTGCCATGAATCCATTTTATGATGCGAAAGCAACTACCTATATCGTTGATGGAAATAAGGGTCAATTTAGTTCTCCCTTTACACTTTGGGAACACCCTACCAATGACACTTTGAATCATTTTGCTATTGGCGTTAATGGCGCTATTTTTTATACGATGAATGCTACCAATTTTGTTTCTGTTGGCGGTCCCAAATGGTATCAATTGGCAACCTTTGGAGGGAATGTTAATTGTGTTGAGTTTAGTGCTGATGGCGACATGCTTTTCTTCGGTGTAGGCAATGCTTTGTATCGTGTGAAAGGTTTGAATACTGCGGTTTTCGACGATACCTATGAAGCCAATCCCGCAGCGCATGGAATTACGTTTACAAGCATGCCTTTCAATTCTCAAGGTACGAGTGTGCAAGGTGTTGCTTGCGATCCCAAATACCCCAATCGCTTGCTTATAGCAACAGGTAATTACGGATTTGCAGATCATGTATTCATCTCTCGAAATGCAAATGATGTAGCTGCCAATGTGAAGTTCACGAATATCACCAATAACCTTCCGGGCTTCCCATGTTATGATGCTGCCATCGATTATACCGACAGTAGTACTTTCCTGGTGGGCACCGAGTATGGCTTGTTTGCCAGCTTTGATGGAGGCCTGAACTGGAGCGAACAAAACAATGGCTTATCAAGGGTGGCCGTCTATCAGGTGCGTCAATACATTGATACACGCCAGCCATGGACAGGCTCAACCTACTACTTGGCAACCTTTGGTCGTGGAATGTTTCGCAGTACTTCACTTACCACTGGAATAAAAAATACCTCTAAAAAAGAGGTACATCCATTCTCTGTTTTTCCTAATCCAGCAAGCGATTTTATCAATGTGCACGGCCTTCATGAAGGATTGGTGAAAATATATAATATGCAGGGACAATGTGTTCTTAGCCAAACACTAAATACCAATGGCAATATCGATGTGCAAGCATTACCCAAAGGGAACTATATCCTGGAGCTCAATGAGAATGGGCAAAGGAATATTACCAAGTTTATAAAATTATAATTTCGGTGCTGATTTTTTTTAAGCCACAACTTTATTTTATAGGTAAACTTAGGCCGTAAAGCCAACGGCAAACCTTATTTTTGCGCTTCATCATGAAGAAGGAATCAAGGAAGTTTGAAAATGTCACCATCGAAAAGGCGGTGAATGAAGGTAAGTGTATCACACGTATCGATAATATGGTTGTATTTACAACACGCACTGTACCTGGCGATGTGGTGAATATGGAATACCATAAAAAGAAACGCAACTATGCCGATGCTACGGTAACGCATTTTCATCAGCGGGGTCCTGAATATAGTGCACCCTTTTGCCCTCATTTCGATTATTGTAGTGGTTGCAAATGGCAACAACTTAATTACGAAGCACAGCTGCGATTAAAACAATTAACTGTTGTTGAATCGCTCGTGAACGTGGCTAAGGTGGAGCTTCCCGAAATCCAAACAATTATAGGTTCAGTACAAACAACTGGTTATCGCAATAAGATGGAGTACTCCTTCACACATAAAAAGTGGGTGCCCAATTTAGAACAGCTCGATACCGAAGCGCATCAAGCCCTTGGACTGCATGTTGCAGGGCGTTTTGATAAGGTGCTCGATATTGTTGACTGCCATTTGCAAAACGATTTAGGAAATCAAATTCGAAATTTCGTGAAGGAATTCGCCATTGAAAATGAATACACCTTCTTTGATTTACGCAACCAGGTTGGTTTGCTCCGTAATCTAATTCTTAGAAACAATACTGCCGGGGAGTGGATGCTTATTCTGATGTTTCATAGCAACGAAAAAGAAATCATCGCACATATCATGAATGCGCTTAAAGAGAAGTTTCCTCAAATTAAATCGTTGATGTATGTTATCAATAATAAACGCAATGATACCATCACCGATTTGCCAGTGGAACAATTTTCTGGCGATGGTTTTCTAATGGAAAGTTTAGGTGAGCTTAAATTTAAAATCTCTCCTAAGGCATTTTTCCAAGTCAATGTTCCTCAGGCTAAAAGGCTTTATGATATTGCCAAGGAATACGCACAACTCACCAAAGAAGATGTAGTATACGATTTATACACTGGCACTGGAAGTATTGCCTGCTATGTGGCATCCGATTGTAAAAAGGTAGTAGGATTGGAATATGTTTCGGAAGCGATAGAGGATGCGAAATCAAATGCCGCATTAAATAATATTCATAATACATCCTTCTTTGCGGGAGATATCAAGGATTTATTGTCGGAAGAATTTTTCAAGGAACACGGAAACCCCGATGTAATTATCACCGACCCTCCTCGTACAGGGATGCATGCCGAGGTCATTACTCAAATGATGCAAGCAAAACCTAAGCGTATTGTATATGTGAGCTGTAATGCGGCCACACAGGCACGCGACTTGGCCTTGTTCGATTCTTTATATAAGGTAACCAAAGTTCAGCCCGTCGACATGTTCCCACATACAAGCCATGTGGAGAATATCGTTTGCCTTGAAATTCGTGAAGCGTAAGTTGAGATGAAATGATTCTTAGATGGAATCTTTTTAACTTTTTGATTCCATATACGATTGCAGAATGATTACTGCCGCCGTTCTGTCAATTAACCCTTTGTCGCGACGCTGGTTCTTCTTCACACCCGCATCAATCATGGCGTTTAATGCCATCCGGCTCGTGTATCGCTCATCCATCATTGCAATTTTCATGTTGGGAAATTTCTTTCGAAATAAATTGATAAAAGCTTTTAGTGGCACATTCGATTCAGAGGGGGTGCCATCCAATTGTTTGGGCTCACCAAAAATCACTTGATCAACCACCTCATCAGTAAAATATTTAGTGAAGAAATCGATGGCCTCTTTGGGATGAATGGTGGTAAGGGATGTGGCAATAATTTGCAATGGGTCGGTCACTGCGATGCCCATACGCTTGGTTCCATAATCAATTGCTAATAATCTTCCCATAGGGCAAAGGTAAAATAAAAAAGCCCCCTGTTATAATAACAGAGGGCTTTTTATAAAGTTAACTGGAAATTAATTCAAGTTGTAAGTGTAAGTACCTTCGCAATTTCCTGCAGCGCTCCAATCGTAAGTACCACCAGTAGTGATGCAATAGATTGTAGTGTAACCTGAATAAACTGTAACTGATCCACTTTCGTAAGGAGATAAAGTTCCTTTGTAGTTACCATCTAAATAAATTTTTACATAGTAACCAGTGTTATTGGTAAAGGCTACTGTGCATGATCCGCGAGTTGCAGCTGGTTTTGGAGCTTCAACGTCAGTTGATGGAACATCCGATTTGATTTTTGGATTAGCTCCACGAGTTGCTTCTACTTTTTGTTTTGTAACTGGAACATTTTTCTTTCCTTGTGCATTGGTTACTGTGAATGCTAATAAAGCAATAACTAGAGTTAAAAATACTTTTTTCATGATGTGAGATAAAATTTAAGGGTTATAAAATTAATTTTCGATTTAATGGTACAAGTTTATTGATTTTTCTGATACTAGGTAAATATTTTTTTGTGAATTAAATAAAATTACCACTTTAGTGGTATCAAAGCTACCATAAAACACTTACTAGAATAGATAATTCAATAAAAATAAAACAATGGTTTTGTAAATAAATTATAATTGATATATTTGCGCCTCGTTAAAAAAAGGAGCGGTAGCTCAGTTGGTAGAGCACAAGACTGAAAATCTTGGTGTCGGCGGTTCAATCCCGCCCCACTCCACATCGAAAAGGTTGCAATTGTTGCAACCTTTTTTTGTTTAAAACACTTTGTACTTTTACCTCCTCTACTAAAGCATTTTGTTTTATGAATACACCCACCAAAAAATCTTCTACTATGAATAGTGAAATAAAATTCTTAGAAGGCCCTCATTCACGTTGGAAGGAATTCACTTTCATCACCAAGGTAATGTTCGATTTCATCCGTGGTTTTAGAACATTACATTTTGTAGGCCCTTGCGTTACTATTTTTGGCTCAGCACGTTTTAAGGAAGATCACGAATATTACAAGACTACAGAGGCACTTGCTGGGGCCATTGCACAGCTCGGCTTCACCATCATGACTGGTGGAGGTCCAGGCATCATGGAAGCAGCCAATAAGGGGGCTAGAGCAGTAGGAGGAAGGTCGGTAGGCTGTAATATAGTATTGCCATCTGAGCAAAAACCAAATGACTATCTGGATCGCTGGGTGGGTATCAATTATTTCTTCGTTAGAAAAACATTATTGGTAAAATATTCCTATGCCTTCGTCGTGATGCCCGGTGGATTCGGCACCTTGGATGAATTTTTCGAAGCCATCACTTTAATTCAAACGCATAAAATTGCAAATTTCCCTATCGTGATTTTCGATAAAGAGTTTCATCAGCATGTGGTTAATCATATTAGTTTGATGAAATCGAAAGGCACCATCGCTGAAAGCGATCTGAATTTATATTTAGTCACCGACTCCATTGAAGATGCTGTAATGTATATTAAAAACAATACCATTGAAAAATTTGGACTCGCACCAAAACATCATATCAAGCCATTTGCTTGGCTGAACGAATTTCGATAGTTATGTTTCTTAAAAAAGAAAGCCCTTCCGTGCTACGGAAGGGCTAACAATTACATGAAGAGTTTTATACGAATTACTTAATTTCTATTTTTTGGGTAGTAGTACCTTCTTCTGATTGAATTTGTACTAAATACATTCCAGGAGCCATCGTGTTATTGTTGATGGTCATAGTATTGATTCCTGCATTAAAGTTTTCAGTGTTTACACTGATGGTCTTTCCAGTTAAATCAAATACAGTTACCATAACATTTGAACTGTTATTCAATGATACTGATACATTGAAGTTTCCTTTTGATGGGTTCGGGTAAATCATTGCATTCAATTGATTTGAGTTGCTAGAAATACCTATAGAAGATGGAGTATAAGAATTGGCTGCGATTAAACCATCGGTAAAATCAGCACCAGTTGCTGCTGGAGATGTAGAACCAGGACGATAATCAGGAGCATTATAGTTGTAAGGGCTTACTAAGATACCTGATGAAGCTGCTAAGGTATCATTTCCTTTTCCAGCATACCAGTTGTAAATATTGAATGTACCAGCATTTACTTGTAAGTTCTTTCCTGTAGGGATACCTGCAATAATATTGTTTTTGAAACGTAAGCTGTCACTTGTTGCATTTTGTTCGCAAGCAGCCCCATCAATATGATAACCGCTTGTCCAATCCATAATCAATGAATTGTAAACTGAGATGTATGAGTTACGACGGATACGAAGACCACGACGGAATTTTGCATCAATAGTATTTGTTGTGCTTCCACGGTATGGACCGATAAGCGTTACATTTGAAAATTTAGCAGAAGTGTATGGAGTATTTTCTGAACCTGCTGCATCATTATCCGACTCAAATCCTTCAGAAGTTGAAGAAGCTGATTGGTCAGCGATTTGTGGATCACGTACGCCTAATAAGTATTGTAACATTCCGCTATAACCATTATCAGTATCGAAATCATCATCCAGTCCACGGTATGCAACCAAGTACTTGCAATTTACAGTTCCACCGAACCATTCGAATGAATCGTCGTTGGTAAATGAACATTGTACGTGGTCGATTTGTGTTGTTGAACCAATAGCACCAAATGTTAAACCATTGATTTCTTTATCAGGTTGGAAAGGAAATCCAGCGAATTCAATTCTTACGAATGAAATAGCACCAGAACTATCATTATCATTAGTTCCACCGTAATTAGCTTTTACAGCATCTAATCCACCTTCAATTACCGCAGTTCCT
>CAIVZR010000056.1 GCA_903910445.1 uncultured Bacteroidota bacterium | reverse complement strand
TGGCGAGTTGCTCCTCAGCAGAGCTCGTTTCCGCTTCATCCAGTTCGTCAAATGTAAATGGTATACAGGATTAAAAAAAATGTGTAAACTTGTAACAGGATTATTAACCAAAAAGTGTAAACTTTTTTCAGGACGATACACAAACTTGAAGGAGAAGACTTACTTATAGCACAAAGAGAAGGTTCGGCAAATTGTACGACAACTTTCAAATTGAAAGAAGATTTTACCTTCAAAGAGAAAAACGTTTGTTTCGGAATAACAGAAATAAAAGGAACTTATCGAATTTCAAATGATACCATATTTTTTGAAAATGTTAAACCGGGGAAACAAGAGAATTTAAAATATGAGTTTGGTGTAATTGAAGAATTAGAACATTATACTAAAGATCAATTTGCATTAAAACTTTACACTGATAAAAAAGACACCATTGGATTTTGTTACTTTGTAGCGCAAAATAAATTAAAAATAAAACCAGTAAAAGGGCCTACAAAATAACAGCAGTCTTAATACAATTTCTTATTATGGTACGGAAATTTTCCATTTACTTTGAATTTGCATACATCCCGATAGCTAGCGGGACCACAAAAGATAGTTGCACAAGCACACAAAAGGTTAATGGTAATTTTTATGAAACCGACAATCATTAAAATACATAATAGAATATAAACAATGGGAAAGCATGATGTAAGACATTTTCTTGATATTTACGCAACTAGAAATGAAATGCAAGTGAAAGGCATAACAAATCCACCTGAACATATCAAAAAGTTTACAAGAGAGTTTGTGGAAAAATTACAAACGTATTCGCTAGATGAGGAAATTGTTTTGAATGACAGTTCTTTTTATGACAGCAAAGGGAATTTAATAATGAATATTCCAGACGCTTGAAAAATAGATTAATATTTAGATTGTAAAACAGTTGTGCTTTCTTGAATTTAACAGGATATAAACTATGGGCATATCACTAATAGCACAAATTTCCTTACCCAGAAATCTTCTTAGTTAATTATTCTTTACTCGCTATTTAGAGGATGGGCAACATCAACGCATCACCGACTATTTACCTTAGCTTTGATTCGACCTCAATAGCTATCTGGGAGTATTACTCCTACAGCAATTCAAGGTTTTATATATTATTCTCAAATGTTTAGTAGGAATCAGATTTAGTTATCGTCTAATGTAAAAGTTGAGCAATAAAGCTTCTCTTCATCTTAAATTTATATGTTCCGATTTCTTTTCTTGATTACATTAATACCTTCATTGGTTTTTGCAAAAAACAATACTCAAAATATTCGTGGCGTTGTTACCGATAAACTTTCTCAAACACCATTAACAGGCGTGGCTCTTCAAATTAGTTCTTTACAAAAGGGCACCACTACAGATACACTGGGCAAATACGTTTTATCAAATATTCCACCTGACCGGTATGAAATAAAGGTTTCATGCCTTGGTTATAAAGGCATAACAATATCTAATATCGTGGTTAGTTCGGGGAAAGAAGTTATTCTCGATATTGCTTTGGAAGAAGCCTTTTCTCAATTAGGAGAAGTGGTTGTAAATGCCAATAATAAAGGGAATACCGTTAATAAATTGGCAAGTGTGAGTGCAAGAACATTTTCGATGGAAGAAGTAAACCGTTATGCCGGTGGAAGAAGTGACCCCGCTCGATTGGTTGCAAACTTTGCAGGAGTTAGTGCACCGGATGATAGCAGAAACGATATTGTAATACGCGGTAATTCACCAGTGGGTGTATTGTGGCGCATCGATGGCATGAATGTTACCAACCCAAATCATTTTGCCTCGGTGGGTACCACAGGGGGTGCTGTAAGTGCCTTAAATACTAATTTATTAAAGAACTCCGATTTTTTCACTTCTGCTTTTCCCGCTGAATATGGCAACGCCACCGCGGGTGTATTTGATTTGGGATTTAGAAATGGGAATAATCAAAAACGTGAAACTACTTTACAAGTTGGCGTTATCACCGGTGTTGAGGCCACCACCGAAGGACCTTTTAGTAAGAAAAGTGATGCTTCTTATTTAGTTGGGTATCGTTATGCATTGGCTGGGGTGGCACAAAAAGTAGGGATCGATATTGGTACAACAGCCACACCTACCTATCAGGATTTATCATTTAAATTAAGCAGCGGAAATACGAAGTTTGGACGATTTTCAATGTTCGGGATATTAGCATCAAGTAGTATAGAAATCGGTGGTGGAAGTAGTAACACTTTATATGGCAACGGAAATCAGGTTGATTTTGCAAGTAAAATTGGTATTGTAGGTGTAAATCATTTTAAGCAAATCAATAAAAAATCATTTATTAGTTCAGGCATAGGCATTAATTATTCGAGTACCGACCAAACCGGATATTCCACCGATCGACCTACAAGTACCGATTTTATTAAAGAAGTTAATAATGTTGCTAAAGTTGGTTACAATATTAGCAGTACCTACAATTCAAAAATAAATTCCAGGCTATTTTTTAAAGCAGGCTTTCAAGACGAAATAATAGGTTTGAATTTATACTATAAAACCAAGAACAGGATATTTGATGATTATAAACAGATATGGGATTATAATAGTACTACCAATTTGGTGCAGGCATTTGCACATGTAAAATACACTATAACCGAAAAGCTAATAATGAATATTGGAATTCATTCTCAAATGTTTCTGCTGAATAATTCAAAATCAATAGAACCCCGGTTCGGACTTATTTATAATGCCAGCAGCAAGAGTAGTTTTAATTTCGGCTATGGGTTACATTCACAAATGCAGCCAATCAATGTTTACTTTTTACAAAGTACGGATGCGAGTGGAAATACTTTATACAACAATAAGAATTTAGATTTCACCAAAAGCCATCATTTTGTTTTAGGTTATAATATCCAGCCATACAATGACTGGCGAATAAAGGTGGAGACTTACTATCAGTTCATATACAATGTACCAGTCAATACTTTTTCAAGTAGTTATTCAATGCTCAATACAGGCTCAACATTTAAAACAGATTTAGAGGATAGCCTGGTTAATAATGGAACAGGAAAGAACTATGGAGTGGAGCTCACCATAGAAAAGTTTTATAGCAAAGGATACTATACTCTTTTACCTCCTCTTTATATAGTTCTAAATATGCAGGAAGTGATGGTATTGAAAGAAACACCGCCTTTAATGGCAAGTATGTTTTTAATTTATTGGCAGGAAAAGAATGGAAAGTGGGAAGCGCTAAGCGAAACAAATTATCTGCAGATGTAAAATTCACGAATGCTGGTGGAAGAGCGTATACACCCATTGATTTATCAGCGTCAAATAATGTTGGACACCAACAACTTTCCACTGATGCTTATTCAAGTTTCTATAATAATTACTATCGTATTGACCTAAAAGCGGGATTTAGTTTGAATAGTAGCAAACGAAAATTATCTCAAACAATTTCTTTGGATTTGCAAAATGTGACCAACCATAAGAATGTTTTTTCACAGTCCTATGATGACAGAAGCCAAAGTATAAGTACAACCTATCAGTTAGGGTTTTTCCCAAATATAGTATACAAGCTGCAGTTTTAATTCAATGCCACTTTTTTAAGCAGTTGCCTTTTTTATAGCACTTACCTTCATTATCACTAAAACATAGCGGAATGATTTTCAGGTCTTTGGTTGAATAAATATGCCCAAATTTTGATTTTGATTTTGTTTAACTATATTTGCAAAACGTTAAGCAAAATAAATGTCTACCTATTCAATCAAAGATCTCGAAGGGCTCACCAACCTGAAAGCACATACCATCCGCACCTGGGAACTGCGCTATGCGTTGCTGAAACCCCGACGCACGAGTACTAATATACGTTACTACGATGATGAGCAATTGAAAAAATTGCTTAATGTATGTACCCTCTTGAATGCGGGGATGAAAATTTCCCATATTAGCAAGCTCTCTAATAATCAGATTTCAAAAGAGATTGATGAATTGATGAAGGGGCAAACAGCCCCCGATACCCAGCTGGAAACGATTATAAACCAAGCGCTCATTGCCATTTCAACATATAATGAGCCCCTATTTGATAAGATTTTTGCCAATGCCATCCTGCGTTTTGGAATGGTTCAAACGCATTTGAATATCATCTACCCTTTAATGATGAAAACGGGTATCATGTGGACCAATAACGATTTGATTCCTGCTCAGGAACATTTTTTCTCTAACCTGGTAAAACAAAAACTCTTTGCAGCCATAGATGCATTGCCCCCTGCAAGCCAGCTAATTCAAACCTGGGTGCTTTTCCTTAACGAAAACGAACAACACGAAATTGGCCTCTTGTTCGCAGCCTACCTGCTTCGTCAACAAGGCATACGAGTAATTTATTTAGGCACCAATGTGCCCTATAACAACTTGGCGGCGGTAGTTAAACAATGTAAGCCAACCCATATCTACACATTCATAACTCGAAATATGTTACAAGATGAGCTTGGGTTATTTATCAATGCCTTATGTCGTGATTTTAAGAAACTGGAAATATGTGTTTCTGGTCGAATCGGATTGACAGAGAATAAAATACAAGCTAAAAATATTCATTGGATAAAGGAAATTTCTTCATTGATAAAAATCGCTCAAAAAAATGTTTAATGAAATGAATGCAAGATTAAACAAAATAGAAAAGAATATTGCCGTTATCGGGTCGGGTTTCGCGGGGTTGTCGGCTGCAGCCCTCATGGCAAAAGCAGGTGCGAAGGTTACAGTGTATGAGAAGAACGAAAATATAGGAGGTAGGGCCAGGGTATTCACAGAGCAAGGATTCATATTTGATATGGGACCCAGCTGGTACTGGATGCCCGATATCTACGAAAATTATTTCAACATCTTTGGTAAAACAACCAGCGACTTCTATGAATTAAAAAGACTGAACCCTGGATTCACCGTCATCTTTGGAAAAAATGATAAAATAGATATCCCTGAAAATTTTGATGAACTCTGCACCCTCTTCGAAAGTATTGAAAAAGGGAGTGGCGATAAACTTCGCAAATTCATTGATGATGCCGAGTACAAGTATAAAGTAGGGATGAAGGAAATGGTGTACCTTCCCGGTAATTCCATCACCGAATTCTTGAGCCTTTCCTTGATGCGTGATGCCTTGCGATTGCAATTGTTCTCTTCTTTCAGCAAACATATTCGCACCTTCTTTAAGAACCCTCGATTATTATCTATCATGGAGTTCCCAGTGCTCTTCTTAGGTGCCATGCCCAGTGATACGCCTGCATTATATAGCTTAATGAATTATTCGGGTTTGAAGCAAGGTACCTTTTATCCCATGGGTGGATTTGGTAAAGTAGTTGATGCATTTGCTTCCATTGCTAAGGAAATGGGTGTGGATATTAAAACAAACGAAAATGTAACCTCCTTAGATATTGAAGCGGATTTAATTGCGAATTTGAATTCAAGTGGAAAGTCGCATGCCGTGGATGCCGTGATTGCCGCCGCCGATTACCATCACGTGGAAAGTACATTACTTCCTAATTCACATCGCTCTTACAAGGAATCGTATTGGGATAAAAAAGTGTTTGCCCCCTCTACACTCATCTTTTATTTGGGCGTAAATAAAACCATCGAAAAATTGAATCACCACAATATGTTTTTTGATGAAGACCTTAATGCACATGCCTATGAAATTTACAAAGACAAAAAATGGCCAACTAAGCCACTATTTTATGTGTGTTGCCCTTCAAAAACCGACCCTACAGTAGCACCCGCTGGTTCTGAAAATATTTTCATTTTAATGCCCATTGCCACAGGCTTGCAAGACAATGAAGAACAGCGTCAGATGTATTTCGAAATCATGATGGATCGACTGGAGAATTATGTTGAAGAAGATATTCGAAGTGCCATCATATACAAGAAAAGCTATTGCGTATCAAACTTTATAGCCGATTATAATGCCTATAAAGGCAATGCATATGGACTTGCCAATACACTTTTTCAAACAGCCATTTTTAAACCAAAATTAAGAAGCCCTAAAGTGGATAATCTGTTCTTCGCCGGTCAGTTAACCGTGCCAGGTCCAGGGGTGCCACCATCCATCATTTCCGGACAGGTAGCGGCTTCCGAACTAATTAAAACATTTCAATAATAATGAAGTCAATATTCGATGAGGTGTCGGCTGAATGCAGCAAAATCACCACAAAATCTTACAGTACAAGTTTCTCATTAGGAATTTATTTCCTTGATAAACGCTTTCACGCACCCATCTATGCAATTTATGGACTGGTTCGTTTCGCCGATGAAATTGTAGATAGCTTTCACGATTACGATAAGAAAATGCTTCTCGATAATTTCAAACGTGATACTTATGAAGCAATTGAAAATGGTATCTCATTAAATCCGATTCTGAATGCCTACCAACAAGTAGTGAATAAGTATCATATCGACAAGGAACTTACAGATACATTTTTCAAAAGCATGGAAATGGATTTGGATGAAAACACCTATGATAAAAGGAATTATGAGCAATATATTTTCGGTTCGGCAGAAGTCGTTGGGCTCATGTGTTTGAGAGTATTTGCGGAAGGCAATAATGAAACCTATCAGCAACTAAAACCGGCTGCTATGAAACTAGGTTCTGCTTTTCAAAAGGTGAACTTTTTACGCGATGTGAAACACGATTATGAAATCTTGGGTCGTAGTTATTTCCCCGGTATTAATCTTGAAACGCTTTCCGCTATTGAGAAACAAAAAATAGAGCACGAAATCGAACAAGATTTTAAAGAGGCACTGGCTGGCATTAGAAATCTGCCTTCGGGTGCAAGAGGGGGCGTGTATCTGGCATATTACTACTACCAAAATTTATTACACCGAATCAAAAAAACACCTCCTAAGAAAATTATGAGTGCGAGAATTGGGATTCCTAATATTTGGAAGTTGTATTTAATGTTTAAATCGTACTTGCGTTATCAAGCCAATATACTCTAGAAAATTTTGGAGAAATTTGCAAATTATAAAGTCGTAAAATTATAATAATGGAAGAAGAAGTTATTTTAGTAGATAGTATTGATCAACCGATTGGAACCATGGGTAAGATGGAGGTGCATATTAAAGGGGTTTTGCATCGAGCATTCTCTGTGTTTATTTTCAATAGTCAGGGCCAATTGCTCTTGCAACAGCGTGCATCAACGAAATATCATTCTGGGGGGCTCTGGACCAATACCTGTTGCAGTCATCAACGTCAAGGCGAAACTACGATAGAAGCGGCCAAACGACGATTAAATGAAGAAATGGGAATGCAATGCAAAATGAAGGTGATGTTTAATTTTATATACCATGCACATCTAGATTTAGGTTTGATTGAGCATGAATTTGACCATGTGCTTTTCGGCACCACCGACATATTACCTTTGCTTAATGAAAAGGAGGTTCAAAAATGGAAATATGTTTCTATGGAATGGCTTGCCTCCGACATTCGAACCAATCCGGAATTATATACCGTATGGCTTAAGGATTGTTTCAATAAAGTATATCAACATTACGAAAATCAAATTCAATAATTTAAAATTACATGTTACAAATTGCTCAAAATATCGGAATCATATTGGCCGTGTTCATAGGTATGGAAGGGGTTGCCTGGCTGGCTCACAAATATATCATGCATGGATTAGGATGGTTTCTACATGCCGATCATCATAATAAACCCATCGAGAGTTTTTTCGAACGTAATGATTACTTCTTCCTCATCTTCGCGTTGCCGGGCATCACCGGTTTGTATTTTGGAATGCAAAATGGCTTCAATTACTTATTCTGGGGAGGAGTAGGTATCACATTATACGGGGCAGCATATTTTTTAGTGCATGATATTTTTATTCATCAGCGATTTAACTTATTTAAAAATACGGATTCAATTTATTTACGGGCCATACGTAAAGCGCATAAGGTGCACCACAAGCATTTGGGAAAAGAACAGGGTGAATCCTTTGGAATGTTATGGGTGCCCTTCAAGCATTTTAGGGAAGCCTATGAATCGGCAAAGAAATGAAAAGTTTATATTTACTTGTAAATTTGGGTGCTTTTGTTGTACCATTCATCTTCTCGTTTCACCCACGACTGGCATTCTATAAGCAATGGAAGGCTACATGGATTGCCATTCTTAGTAGTGCATTAGTATTTATTGCATGGGATATGGTGTATACCAAAATAGGGGTATGGGGCTTTAATCCGAAATACCTGCTTGGGATCTATATCTATAATTTACCCATTGAAGAAATTTTATTTTTCATTTGTATACCCTTCTCTTGCTTGTTCACAATTCACTGCTTTCAGGTATTGCTGAAGCGCAATTATTTTGAACGATTCACCGATGCGATTACTATCACATTCTTAGTATTCTTTATAGTCTTCGGAATTAATTTTTATGATAAGCTCTATACTTTCGCAACGATGTTTGGGGCATTTGGGCTCCTTGCCTTCATACGTTATCAGCTTCGCGTAACCTGGTTGAGTCATTTTTATTTTAGCTATGCCATCCTCCTTATTCCCTTTTTTATAGTCAATGGAATCCTTACAGGTACTGGATTGCAAGAGCCTGTAGTTTGGTATAATAATTCCGAAAATATGGGGTATCGAATCCTCACCATCCCATTCGAAGATTTCTTTTACGGCATGTTTTTAATACTCCTCAATTATTTGATTTATAGGAGTCTAAATCAAACCAAGTCGGTTCGCTAATCACTTATTGATTTTTTTATCCTTTCTTTGTATCCATGAAAGTTGTCATCTTCTCGGCACCCAGTGGTGCAGGTAAAACTACTATTGTAAGACATTTACTCAGCAAGCCTGATTTAAAACTCGAGTTTAGTGTAAGTGCCTGCACTCGTGAGCCACGTCCACACGAAGTGAACGGAAAGGATTACTATTTTATGACTCCTGATGAGTTTAAACAACATCTCCAAAACAAAGAATTTTTAGAGTACGAAGAAGTGTATAAGGATATCTTTTATGGCACACTCAAAAGTGAAGTGCAACGCATACATGATGATAATAAAAGTGTGATTTTTGATGTAGATGTGAAAGGCGGCTTAAACGTAAAAAAACATTTCGGGGAAAATGCATTGGCCATTTTTGTAAAACCTCCATCATTAGAAATCTTGCAACAACGATTATTACAACGCAGCACCGAGAGTGAAGAGAAATTAAAAATGCGTTTGGGTAAGGCCGTTTATGAAATGAAATATGAATCGTTCTTCGATAAGGTAATTGTAAATGATACCCTCGAACATGCACTCGAAGAAGCAGAAAAGCTGGTTCGTCAATTCTTAGGAAAATGAAAATAGGATTATACTTCGGTTCATTTAACCCCATCCATTCCGGGCATTTAATTGTGGCTCAGCAATTACTTTCGCAGGCAGGCCTCGATAAAGTGTGGTTTGTATTAAGTCCACAAAATCCTTTCAAGCAAAATCAACATCTATTGCCCGAAGACCAGCGCCTGCAGCTATTACAGCAAGCCATTGAAAATAATAATTATTTTACCGTTAGTGATGTGGAGTTTCATTTGCCACGACCTTCCTATACCATTGATACCTTAAATCATCTGACAGAATTATTTCCTGAACATATATTTTCAATCATCCTGGGCAGCGATAATTTAGAGCAGTTTACGCAATGGAAAGAATACGAAACGATTCTAAAAAATTATAAGGTATTGGTTTATACCCGAGGTGCCATCGACGAAAAATGGGAACAGTACCGCAATATCATTTTATTTGATGTGCCGTATATTCATATCTCCGCCACCTATATCAGGCATTTGGTTAAAGCAGGAAAAAGTATCAGATACCTCGTTCCAGAGGCCGTTGAAGACGAAATTAATAAATTGTATTCGCTTTAAATTTTATTTTACAGCAAACTGTTTCAGCAACTCACCGCTGCTTTCAAGCACCTCTTTATGCAGAGAATTGCCATGACTATCCATCGTGCATATCGCCTGGAATTTCTCAACGCGTAATTTCCACATCGCCTCCGGTGTTCCAAAGTCAAGGCATCCTACATCCAATACTTCCTTGATACACTCGGCATAGTATTGTGCCGCGCCACCAATAGCATTTAAATAGATGCCTCCATGTTCTTGCAGTCCTTTCAATGTTTTAGGTCCCATGCCTCCTTTGCCCATTACAATGCGGGCTCCGGTTTTTTTCATTACATCGGCTTGATAGGGTTCTTCTCTACTGCTCGTAGTAGGGCCAGCAGCAGTTATTTTCCATTTTCCATTTTCATCTTTATTGATAACGGGTCCGCAGTGATATATAACTCCACCATTCAAATTAAATGGTGCATCGTGTTCCATGATATAATGATGCATGGCATCGCGACCAGTAAACATGATTCCACTAATTTCAACGATATCTCCAGCTTTAATCTTGCGGATATCCATTTCGGTCAATCCGTTTTCATCGATTTCGAGTGGGATGATATTGCCAGTTGAGGTCGATGAAGGACCTTCATACATTTGTTTAGGCTCTGCTGCATCGCGATATTGCCATTGGTTGATTTCACCAGTGTTTGCATCGATAAGCACTCCCAAACGGCGATACGCCCAGCAGTTATAAGCTACACTCACAAAGAAGCTTGCAGGCAATCTGTTGTTCTTTCCAATTTTACATCCAAGTAAGGTAACATCTCCTCCAAAACCCATGGTGCCAATTTTTAGTTTGTCGGCATTCTCCATCACATAAGTTTCTAGGTTTGCCAAAATTGGATCGGGGTTTACATCATCCACTTCGCGGAATAATTGCTCTTTAGCCAAAGCATATCCTGTAGTGCGGTCTCCACCAATACCAACACCAATAAATCCTGCACTGCAGCCTTGTCCTTGTGCCTGCCATACCGAATGCATAATGCATTTACGAATGCCATCGAGGTCGCGCCCTGCTTTTCCCAGATGCTCGAGTTCCATAGGTAATGAGTATTGAATATTTTTATTCTCGCATCCACCCCCTTTTAAAATCAATTTAATCTCAATATCATTCTTACGCCATTGTTTGAAATGTATTACTGGCGTACCTGGCCCTAGGTTATTCCCAGTATTGGTGCCATCAATACTATCTACGCTATTGGTTCTCAGCTTACCATTTTTAGTGGCAAGTGCTATTTGTTCTTTAATAATTTCTTCAATCTCAATTTGGTCGGTGCCTATAGGAGTATGAATTTCAAAGGTAGGCATGCCCGTATCCTGACAAATGGGTCCAACATTTTCGCAGGCCATATCAATATTACGAGTGATGGTGCTCATGGCAGTGCCACTTTTGCTAGTTTTATCTTCACGGTTATTGCCCGCTTGTACGGCACGACGAACATCACTGGGTAGGTTCGTGCTTGTTTCAACGATGAGTTGATAAATGCTTTGTTTGAGATTAGAAGAATTCATAATGCAAAGCAACAAAATTTATGAATCACTTCGGGCATCAAATGATAAAAGTCAGGGAATTTAAAGCTATGGTCTTTTATTAATGTCATACCATCTTATGGCAAGCCCCATAACGCATTATTCATCCTACCTGAAACTAAATTTAAATCACGCCGAATCCTCTGAAATTATTTCCCTAATTTCGCGCTTCTTATTTTTCATCATAAAAATGCTTAGAACACATACCTGCGGCGAATTGCGACTGCAACATATAAATGAAACCACCACCCTATGCGGATGGGTGCAAGGGGTGCGCGACAAAGGGGCTTTAATATGGATCGACCTACGCGATCGCTATGGCATCACTCAAATTACCATTGAAGTGGAGAAGACAGATGCTGCTTTGATTGAAACAGTGCGTAGCCTCGGGCGTGAGTATGTGATTCAGGTAACAGGAATCGTCGCTGAACGTTATTCTAAAACAGATAAGATACCCACGGGAGAGATTGAAATTATTCCATCTCAAATACAAATACTGAACAGTGCTCAAACACCTCCATTTACTATCGAAGATGAAACAGATGGTGGTGATGAGCTTCGTATGAAATACCGCTACCTCGACTTACGTAGAAACGAGGTGCGTTCAAAATTGCAATTACGCCATCAAGTAGCTAAGGCTACCCGCAGCTTCCTCGATAGCAAGGAATTTATTGAAGTAGAAACACCGGTGCTTATCAAGTCGACGCCCGAAGGAGCGCGCGATTTTGTGGTGCCTTCACGTATGAATGAAGGACAGTTTTATGCCTTACCACAATCGCCTCAAACATTCAAACAATTATTAATGGTTGCGGGTTTCGATCGTTACTATCAAATTGTGAAATGCTTCCGTGATGAGGATTTGCGCGCCGACCGTCAGCCTGAATTTACGCAGATTGATTGCGAGATGAGCTTCATTGAACAAGAAGATATCTTAAATATGTTCGAGGGTTTAGCCAAGCATTTATTCTCGGAAGTGAAAGGAATACATATCGATAAATTGCCACGTATCACCTACAAGGAAGCGATTGAAAATTATGGAAGCGATAAACCCGATACTCGCTTCGATATGAAATTTAAATACCTCAAAGGCAATGGCAATGATTTGGTGGGTGGTAAAAACTTTGGCGTATTTGATTCGGCCGAAGGTGTACTCGCCATCAATGCCAAAGGATGTGCCAGCTATACCCGAAAGCAATTGGATGAACTTACCGAATGGGTGAAGGATTCGAAACGTGGCATGGGAGGCTTGATTTATATGCGTTGTGAAAATGGCACCTACAAATCGTCGGTCGATAAATTTTATTCGCCCGAAGATTTAAAACACTGGGCGACCTTATGCGATGCCACCGATGGCGATTTGGTATTGGTATTGAGTGGTAAAATTTCGAAAGTACAGAAAGCATTAGGCGATCTGCGTTTGTTGATGGGCGAGCGTATCGGCTTGCGAGATAAAAATATATTCTCTCCTTTATGGGTCATTGATTTTCCATTACTCGAATTCAATGAAGAAGATGGACGTTACTATGCGATGCATCATCCGTTCACTTCACCCAAACCAGAGGATATTGCCTTGCTTGAAACCGACCCTGGAAAGGTTCGTGCCAATGCCTACGATATGGTAATAAACGGAGTAGAAATTGGTGGAGGAAGTATTCGTATTCACAATAAAGACCTGCAATCACGCATGTTCGATTTGTTGGGTTTTTCAAAAGAAGAAGCACAAAATCAATTCGGATTTTTAATGAACGCCTTTGAATTTGGTGCACCACCGCATGGAGGTCTGGCCTTTGGTTTCGACCGACTCTGCAGCATGTTTGGAGGTAGTGAAAGCATTCGCGACTATATCGCATTCCCAAAAAATAATTCGGGACGTGATGTGATGATTGATGCACCAAGTTTTATTGATGCAAAACAACTTAAAGAACTAGGTTTAAAATAAATGATAAAATCGCTCTGTGTTTTTTGTGGATCATCAGTAGGTGTTGATCCAGTGTATAAAGAAGCTGCCATTCAAATGGGTACCTATTTAGCCGAGAATAAAATAAACCTAGTTTATGGGGGAGGTCGCATCGGATTAATGGGCGTACTGGCCGAAACGGTGCTTGAAAATGGAGGTTCGGTTACGGGCATCATTCCTAAATTTCTATCCACCAAAGAAATCCGTCATGATGGTTTAACTCAATGCTTTGAGGTAGATGATATGCATACCCGAAAGCAGATGATGTATCAATTGAGTGATGCATTCGTAGCCATGCCTGGAGGCTTCGGCACCTTGGATGAATTATTTGAAATTATCACTTGGCATCAATTAGCATTGCATCAAAAGCCAATAGCCATTTATAATGTCCATGGATATTTCGACCCGCTATTAAGTATGGTAGAAACAATGCAAACGCAAAAGTTTATCCCTATTGATTTTCAAAATTATTTAAAAAGCGATACATCACTTGATGGAGTGCTTACCTTGTTAGGCGCACGCTAAAAAATTATTCGAAGCTTTTCTTAATGATTTCTTCCAGTGCAGTGATATGCGCTTTGAAAGCTTTCTCTCCTGATTTTGTTACCGTATAAGAAGTATTCGGTTTCTTATTGATGAACTGTTTTTTTACCCCAATATATTTTTCTTTTTCTAAGGCCAGTAGGTGCGTAGATAAATTCCCATCGGTTAGGTCAAGTTCTTTTTTGATGGTAGCGAAATCAACACTCTCGTTTACCATAAGCATGCTCATGATACCCAGCCTTACGCGGCTGTCGAACGCCTTATTTAAACTTGTGATGATATTCATACTTACACTTCCAACTTATTCGCCACGCTCATATTTGAACCACATATAGCTACCATATAAAATATGGAGTACACCAAAACCTAAACTCCAAAAGAGCAACCCATATCCAATATACCAAGCATTGAGGAGGCCTAAACCAATTTGCAGAAAACCCAAATATCGAATATCGTTCAAAGAGTATTTGCTTCCATTCACCAGGGCGAGGCCGTAAAATATTAAAGTGCAAGGAGCAATCAATGCAATGTCTTCACGAATAAAAAGAATAATGCAAAGAATACCGCCCGTGATTAGTGGGATTAAAATATTGCCTAGTAATCGAATCGCAGCAGCGTCAATCATTTTCTCTTTATTTTTTCGTGCCCTTCGAGCAGTGAAGAAAAGCATGCTAGCCATCGATGCAAATAGCACCGCAGCCCCATCCAAAAAAATAAAAAGGAGTACATGACTCCTGGTTTCTCTTACCCCGTTCACATCAAAATAAATATCATAATAATCGCGATACCCAAATTGATGAAAGGCAAACCAAGCACCAACGAGTGCAAAGCAGCCAGCGCAAATTCCCGAGATTCCACTGAGCGACATAAAACGGGAAGAACGTTCCATCATATTTTTAATGTCTTTCAAGGCATCGAGTTGTTCGTGGGGAGTGGACATGGTTACAGATTACTTTTAAATGCAAAGTTATTAATTCTATTTGTTTGCCCCTTCTTTTTATCGTTAACGATTATTTTTCAATTAGTCTTGTAAATATAAACTTTAAAAACTTACCTTCGCGCTGCCTTCCGTTAAGGCATCTATGAGTAGTTATGATCGAATTCTTCGGAACACTGAACAACACGGTAACCCCATTACCGGCATTAGAGAAAAAATGCTGGGTTAATGTTACTGCGCCTACTGCTTCCGAAATCGATACCCTTACCACACAATTTAAGATACCACCAGAAATATTAACGGACATACTCGACTCCGATGAATCGGCACGTATTGAAGTAGAAGGCCGTTATCTAATTATCATTGTAAAGATTCCAGTTCTCAATAACGACGATTCTCATATACCCTATATCACGGTTCCTTTAGGGTTACTTGTTTCCAACGACTATATCATCTCAATCAGCAATATCGAAAATGATATTACCAACGATATCAAGAACAACCGCATACGGAATTTTGATATGAGTAATAATCGCCGGTTTGTATTACAAATATTTCTTCGAATCAGTACCCAATATCTTCGTAACCTCAAAGATATTAGCCGTACCCAGCGCGAAATTGAAAAGAAGATCAATATCTCGGTAAAGAATGAGGAATTGTTGAAATTGCTCGATATGGAGAAGTCCCTCGTGTACTTCAGTACTTCTTTAAAAAGTAACGAGTTGATGATGGAGAAGCTCAAACGGAGTAAGTTCAGTAAAATGAATGAAGAGGATGAAGATTTGATTGATGATGTAATTATCGAAAACCGCCAGGCCATTGAGCAAACCAGCATCCATACTAATATCATGAGTGGCACGATGGATACCTTTGCAAGTATCATCAGTAATAATCAAAACGTAGTGATTAAAACTCTTACTACTATCACCATTGTATTAATGATTCCTACCTTGGTTTCCAGTTTCTTTGGTATGAATGTACTCGACGATAGTATTCCCTTTTCAAAGAACCCCCATGGTTTTAATATCATTCTTATAGGATCCATCGGTCTATCAACTATTGGGTACCTTTATTTCCGTAAGAAAGACCTTTTCTAATAATTGGGATAAACCCTTTCTATCGATACCCTATGATTCTGATTGCCGACGATATGCACCCTTTGTTACTCGAAGGCTTAAAGGCAAATCAAATCCCATTTAATTATCAACCCCAAATCACCCTATTAGAAGTGCTTGATATTATTAGCACCTATGAAGGATTGGTGGTAAGGAGTAAATTCATGGTAGATAAGCAATTCATCGATTGTGCTCCCCGACTAAAATTTATAGCAAGAGCTGGCAGCGGAACCGACAATATTGATGCGGAATACGCTATAGGAAAGAATATTGCTATCATCAATGCTCCCGAAGGCTTGTGCGATGCAGTGGCGGAGCATGCTATTGGGCTGATTCTGGGGCTTCATCATAAAATAGTGGATAGCCACCTAGAGGTAATGAACCAGGCATGGAACCGCGAAGCCAACAGAGGATTTGAGCTGATGGGAAGTACTGTTGGAATTATAGGATATGGCCATACCGGGAGTGCTTTAGCCCGCAAACTCAGTGGCTTTGGGGTGAAGGTCATTGCTTATGATAAGTACAAAATCCATGAGCAAAATGAAGCCGGTCAGTTTTTTTTCGACCCTTATGCAACCTCTGTAAGTTTAAATGCGATTTATGAACAGACAGACATACTGAGTATGCATGTTCCACTCACCCCAGAAACATCAGGATGGGTAAACAAAAAGTTCTTTGAGCAATTTAAAAAACCAATCGTTTTTATCAATACTTCCCGGGGAGGCATTGTCAATACTTTCGAACTCACCTTAGCCATGGAACAAGGAAAGGTTCGAGGTGCCGCATTGGATGTGATGGAGCAAGAGCCTCCGTTTTCTAAAAATGGCGATACAACGGCTTGGTATCAAGGATTGAGGAAGATGGATCAAGTTATTCTTACCCCACATATTGCAGGCTGGAGCACTCAAAGTTATGAGCGAATAAGTGAAGTTTTATTGAAAAAAATTAACCTGTTTTATAACAATCAAAATTAGCCTCATAAAAAAATGAGTCTGGTTGCGGAATATGTTAGGAAAATAATGTTAATTGCACGATAAATAATTGTCAAAAATTACTTTTTTTACTTGATTTTATTTAATAAAATTGCCGAATTAAATAGGCAGTATCAAACTTAAAAGATATTATATGAATAAGTTATACCAAATAAGTGGAAAGGCATTGCTCTTTGTTGCCTTCGTATTGAGTGGCTTTAGTGCACTTGCCGAAGGATCGGTGAGGGGGTTTCTAAAGGACGCAAAAAACAATAAGCCATTGGCCGATGCCCATGTAATTGCCAAGCTTAACGGCATCTATAAAGGCGATACCTATACCGATGAACAAGGGTTCTACGATATTAAATCGTTACCGGCAGGTATTTATTCTTTAACTTTTAACCTATTTGAATACCAAGATTTAATTTTAGAGGGTATTAAGATCAACGACGACCAAGCTCTGGTAATGAAGCCGGCCTTAATGGGCAAACCAATAACCGGGACAACAAAAGTTGAAGCTCAAGTAATTGGTATCAAATCACCCCCAGTAAAACAAGGTGAAATTGGCACTCATATCTCTGGAAAGGAAGCAGGAAATAGAAAAGCAACAAGCATCAACTCGCTAGTTGCAACTACTGCTGGGGTAAATGCAAAGAACGGAGCTACCCCTTCATTCTTAGGATCTCGTGCCAACCAAACAGGTTATTTCATCAATGGAGTGAAGGTAATTGGATCTATTCCTTTGATTCCGGATGCATTGAATGAGGTATCGGTAATCACAGGTGGGGTTCCCGCTCAATATGGTGACTTTACTGGTGGGGCAATCAACCTATCATTTAAATCGCCAACGATGGCCTATGTCAACTTATTCGATTATTCAACTTCAGCCTTATTTAACCGATACAATTTTCACCAATTACAAGGTTATTTCTCAGGTCCGTTGAAAATCATCAATAAAGAAGATCCAGGAAAAGAACGCGTGGTATTGGGTTATACTGTTGGATTTTCTGCATTCACTCAACGTGATGGAAATCCATCAGCCATTCAACTTTATAAAGTAAATGATACGAAACTTGCTGAGCTCGAAAAGAAACCAAATTCTCCGAGCCCTTCAGGTGATGGATTGGTGCCAAGCGCTAGTTATGTTACACAAAGCGATTTAGAGAAAATTAAATATCGCCTAAATGCAGCCGCATCAGGTATCTCTTATATTAGTACTTTAACCATTCAGCCTACAAAAAATGTGAATATTCAAGTAGGAATAAATGGAGGATATTCAAAAGGTGCAGGATATAGTTTCACTAGCTCTTTATTCAATTATAAGAATGCTTCCGAAAGTGTGAATATGACCAATCGTTTCAGTGCGAGCATGACACATAAATTAAAATCGGGTGCCAACAAAAAGGATGATAAAGAAAAAGACAAATCGATTGTAACGGATGCGTTATACACCGTTAGAGCCGATTATACCATTGTATCAGGCAGTTCTTACGATCCACGTCACGACTTCAATACTTGGGACTATGGATATGTTGGAAAATTAACTACTTATAAAGCACCGGCATATCAATATGTTGATCCAGGATTGAATAGTGCAGGTAAAGATGTGGTTGATCAACATGGAAAGACTGTTCATCTAAGAAACTACTACGAACAATCGGGATATCGCGATACCTTAATCACCTTCCAAAGAAGTGAATTGAATCCGATCTCATCTAACTATACCCAACAAGTGTTTGATCAATATGGCAACCTAATTAGAAATGCCAATACAGTGCAAGCCCTAGGCGGATTGATGAATGGAGATGGACCGAATTCAGTTTATGGAATGTGGGCCAATGTAGGAGCATATCCTGGAGGATATAGCAAAAGCCGCTCAGATCAATTTACGTTATACGCAATTGGAGAAGCATCTTTAGCACCTCCTTCTGATCGTTCAAAGAAGCATGACTTACAATTTGGTTTGTCATACGAGCAACGTGTTCAACGGGGCTACAGTATGGGGGCTTCGGGTCTTTGGGGCAGAGCTACTTCGCTTGCTAATCAAGCAGTGTTGGAATTAGATCATTCACATCCAATTTTGGCGTATGATGCTGAAGGTGTATTCCAAGACACAGTTTACTATAATCGTTTATTTAACTCAGCCGACGAAAGTGTATTCGCAAGAAATCTCCGTAAATCGCTTATCGACAATGGTGCGAAAGATATATATGGCAATCCTGTAACTCAAAACTCTTGGATTGATGTAAATAATATGCGCCCAGAGGATATGAAATTGGCTTGGTTCTCGCCAGATGATTTATTGAATAATGGAAATCAATATTTTAGTGCATATGGTTACGATTTTCAAGGCAATGTAGTAAAAGGTCGCCCTTCAATAAAAGATTGGAACGACGATCCTAACCGCCCTATTGGTGCATTTGCCCCTATTAATGCTGCCGCTTGGGTACAAGATCAATTTAGTTATAAAGAAATTAAATTCCGTCTGGGATTGCGTGCTGAACAATTTGACGCAAATATCAAGGTATTGAAAGATCCTTATTTGTTATTCCCAGCGCACACTGCTGCCGAATGGAAAAATCAAAATCAAATTCCTTCAACTATTGGTAACGATTATACTGTATACGTTGATAATTATAAGAGTGCTACACCTAACCTATTAGGTTTCCGTAATGGAAGTACCTGGTACAATAAAGAAGGTAACGTATTAACCGACCCTTCGGTATTGGCACAAGCAGGAGGACGTATCCAACCATGGTTAGTGAATCCAGCAGTTGATTTGAGTAAATACAAATTGGATGGTAATGCATTCCAGGATTATGCACCGACTCCGATTTTCATGCCTCGTATCTGGTTCTCCTTCCCTATCAATGATGATGCAGAGTTCTTCGCTAACTATGACGTATTAAGCCAACGCCCTGCTGAAGGATTCTTTTCTACCAATGCCGATTATCAGTTTTTTGAAAGACGTGCTCTGGATGGAACATTGAATAATCCGAACTTAAAACCATCTAAGAAAACTAGCTATGAAGTAGGTTACAAACAAACTTTGACTGGAGCATCTGCAATTAGCTTTATCGCTTCATACTCAGAAACCCGTGATTTGATTCAGTTGAAACGCTTTTATCAAGCATTCCCTACGAGCTATACTGCTTTTGGTAACGAGGATTTCTCTACATCAAAAGCCTTCCGTATCGAGTACTTCTTATATGCATTCCACCATATGGATATCGTAGCTAACTATAGCTTATTGTTTGCCGATGGAACAGGATCATCAGCATCTACAAGTGCTGGATTGATTGCAGTAAATAAACCAAGCTTAAAAACATTACAACCATTGGATGTAGACTTCCGTCATACCTTTAAAGTAGGTATCGACTACCGTTTCAAAACAGATAAAGAAAATCCTTATGATGGTCCGGTAATGAAGATACGTGGTAAGGATCGTAACATATTGGAAGATTTTGGTTTGAACTTGCAAGTACAAGGATTCTCAGGAGCACCATATACTGCTACCGCGAATAAAAATGTATCTCAAGTAATCGGAGGAAGCGTTTCTCGTAATCCTATTCAAGGATCAATCAACGGTCAACGCCTTCCAGGTCAAGTATTCTGTGATATTACAGCCGACAAAAATTTCGTAATCAAATACAAATCGAAAAGTGAAGTGAATGTAGACAAGGATGGTAAAAAAGCGTTTTTACTCAATGTTTATATCGCTTGTACCAATGTGTTGAATACGCACAATGTATTGGGAGTATATAGCAATACTGGATTGGCAACCGATGATGGTTACTTAACCTCTGCCGATGGTATTCGTGCTTCTCAAAATCAAATTAACCAACAGGCTTTTGTAGATCAATATAAAATTAGAATGAATAGCCCAGGACTTTATGCCTTGCCACGTCAAGCTCGTATAGGGGTTCGTGTAATATTTAATAGCAGAAAAGATTTATAATAAAAGCAGATATATAAAATTAAAAAGTTCAATCATGAAACTTCATTACTTCAAAATTGCAGCGTTCTTATTGGTGGTGCTCCTAGCAGGAAAAATCCAGGCACGTGAAATCATCGGAATAAAACCATCCAATAATAATTACAGTGCAGGGCTAAACAAAACAGCTGGTGGTTGTACCGCCCCGACTGCCAAAGTAAATCTCGATATTAATAACGTACGTACCATGATTATGAATGGTGGCGATATGTGGTGGGATTTAAATAGTGCTCGTTATGAAATTCCTAAGGTAACCGATCCAAATCAACGTCGTTTGAATTCAATCTTCTCAGGTTCATTATGGATAGGAGGATTGGATGGTAGCAATAACTTAAAAGTTGCTGCAAATACCTATCGTCAGAGCGGGGTCGATTTCTTTGCAGGGCCATTAGATACCGTAGCTTCGGTAAGTGCTAATCGTTGTACCGAATACGACAAAATTTGGAAAGTTACCCGTGCAGAAATTGAAGATTTCTTGAAAGACAATGGAAAAGTAACTGCAGATATGCAATCATGGCCAGGAAATAATATGGATTTTGGAACAGGTTCTATTTCCCATTTCTTAGCTCCTTATGTTAATTTAGGTGGATCGCTCGATTATGAGCCAGGAACCGATTATCCTAATGTTTTAGGAGATATGGCTTTGTGGTGGGTTTATAATGACAAGGGAAATGTGCATACAGAAACTGATGCATTGGCTATTGGTTTGGAATTACATACCATGGCATTCGCTTTCACAACGAATGATGAAATTAATAATATGACATTCTATACCACCGAAATCATTAATCGTGGTAGCGACTATCTCGACAAATGTTATTTTGGTCAATGGGTGGATCCCGATTTGGGTAACTACGCCGATGACTATGTTGGTTGCGATGTAGGTCGTAGCTTAGGTATCTGTTATAATGGTGATGATGATGATGACGGTATCTTAGGATACGGTTTGAATCCTCCAACTGTTGGTGTCGATTTCTTTAGAGGACCGAAAGATGAAAATGGCAATCCGTTAGGTATGGGTAAGTTTGTTTACTATGATAATGACTTCTCACTTTATGGTAATCCTCAATCGGCTCAACATTATTATAATTACCTCAAAGGGATTTGGAAAAATAATGTTCAAATGACCTACGGAGGTAATGGAAGAACACCAGGAGGTGACACTTGTTCATATATGTTCCCCGGAACCACAGATCCAGCAGGCCGAGCAAATTGGACAGAAAAAATTGCAGGTAACCAACCTGCCGACCGTCGCTTCTTACAAAGTGCTGGTCCATTTAAATTAATGCCTGGTGCTCGTAATGAGGTAACAGTAGGTGTTGTATGGGCTCGTGCCTCTTCAGGTGGTGCTACAGGCTCAATTGAATTATTAAAACAAGCCGATGATAAAGCTCAAAAATTATTCAACAATAATTTTGCAATTACCGATGGTCCTTCTACTCCTGATTATTCAATACAAGAATTAGATCAAGAATTAATCTTGAACCTTTCAGCCGATACAACATCAAAATATTGCACTCAAAAAATTGAAAACTATACTGCAGTTGTTAAAGGTTCAGCAGGAAATAATATCGTTTACAAATTCCAAGGCTACCAGATTTATCAATTAAAAAATGCTTCGGTTAGTTCTGGCGAATTGAATAATGCTGATAAAGCACGTTTAATATACCAATGCGACTTGAAAGATAATGTTGATGTACTGGTTAATAAAGTGTTCGACCCAACGGTAACCGATTTCGTTAAGATTTTGAAAGTGTATGGTGAGAATAAAGGAATTCGCCATTCATTCCAAGTGAAAACGGATGCTTTTGCAACGGGTAATAATGCCTTAGTGAACTATAAGACTTATAGTTTCATGATAATCTCATACGCGAATGCAACCAACGACCAAAATGATCCTGAACAATATCTAGCAGGCCGACTAAATAATAAGGTTATCAGTGTTTCACCACATAAAGTATGGAGTATTAATGATGGTGTAAATAATGATTCCATTGCAAAATATGGCGACGGTCCTACTATGAAAAGATTGGAAGGTAGAGGTAATGGTGGAAATTCATTAGAGTTAACTCAAGAAACAATTGACGAAATTTTACTAAACAACAAAACTGATTTCCCTGTATACAAAGGAGGAGCAACACCAATTCGTATTAAGGTGATCGATCCATTGAAAGTGCCAAATGACAAATTTGAAATTATGATGATTTCTGATTCGTCAAATAGATTTAGTCAAATGTCGAAAGTGAAAGGTGATTCAATCTGGCCAAGTGCTAAATGGCGAATTGTGCGTCAATCAACTGGTGAAGTGGTAAATAGTGATGGAGATATTTCTAATGGTGCAGAACAAATTATTGCTAAATGGGGTATAAGCATTTCTATTAAACAAGTAGCTAACCCAGGTAATTGGAAATATAATATTGATGATGCAATTTCAAATGGGTTTATCCAAGCATCTTTTGAATGGAGCGATAAAAATACACAATGGCTTTCAGGACTTTCTGATTTTGATGTGAGCTTTGCCTCAGTATATAACTGGATTCGTTCGGGTAAAGTTGGAGAGAACACAATCAAAGGAAGTCAAACCAATTTCGACCCATATACTCATGATTACTATTCCGACTTCTCAGGTAATATTGATATGGTTGACCCACAAGAAGTTTATGAAAAGGCATTGGATCGCACTTTTGCACCATATCGTTTATGTGCCTATGCTCCATATACTGCAGCCAAAGGAAATACCTTCGGACCAGCTTTCAATAATATTACTTCAATCAATCAAAATCGTTTAGAGAATTTATCAAGTATTGATTTGGTATTTACTAATGATAAAAGCAAATGGACCCGTTGTGTTGTATTGGAAGAAGCTGAACAAACAGCAGATGCCATTGGAGGAGCAAGTAAATTAGGACTTCGTAAATCAAATTCAGTAGATAAGGATGGTAACCCTGATGGATCGGGTACAGGAAAAGGCTGGTTCCCAGGATATGCTATCAACATAGAAACTGGAAAGAGATTGAATTTGGCTTTCGGTGAGGATTCACATTTACAAGGCGAAAACGGAACCGATATGATTTGGAACCCAACGTCTAATGTTATGTCGCCGGTTGATGATTATCCGCTTATTGGAGGTAAACACTATATCTATATATTCAGTGATGACTCAATAGGAACGGGTACAAGTTCATATCTAATTGGTGGTTATGATGGTGGCAATGCAATTTCTTCGATGTTATCTACAGGAGTTTCAGCCGATCAAATTAAGGTGTATCGCTCATGTATGTACGTGATGATGCCTTTATTAGCGCAACGAATGAAACTTAAATCGGTTAAGGATGGTATTATTCCAAACGAGGTACGCGTTCGTTATAGAGTAAATAAACCTTACCAACGCTTCAAGACTTCTGTAACAAGCAATAATGGCCGTCCTCATTATGAGTTTGATACTAAGGACATCGCTACCCAATCAAATGTTACTGCGGCCAAGAAAGGTGTAGAGAAAATTAATGTGGTTCCAAATCCTTATTACGGATACTCTCCTTCGAGCGATTATGAAGGCGATCAAATAGCCACCTATGTGAAGTTCACGAACTTGCCACAAAAATGCACTATTAGAATTTATACACTCAATGGTAACTTGGTTAAAACAATTAAGAAAGATGATAATTTGGTGGAAGCCAGATGGGATTTGAATAATGGAAGTAATGTGCCAATCGCAAGTGGTATGTATATCATTCATATCGATTGCGGCGACCTTGGAGTGAAGGTATTGAAATGGATGGGCGTTATGCGACCAGTTGATTTGGATTCCTTCTAAGCATTATAATTTAAAGTTATTATCTATCAATTAAAAAGAGATCATAAAATGAAACGAATAATATTAAGTCTTTCAGCATTAGCCATCGCCACATTAAGCTGGGCTGGTAATCCGGCTCGTACCGGAACCGCAGGAGCTACCGAGTTGATGATTAATCCATGGGCCAATAGCAGCGGATGGAATGGAGTGAATACCTCAAATGTAAAAGGGGTGGAAGCTTTTAATTTAAATATTGCTGGATTAACACAAATCAATAGTACAAATGTTGCGTTCTCGTACATCGACTATTTACATCTAGCTAATATTAAAATCAACTCATTTGGGTTGGCTCAAAAAGTAGGTTCATCATCGTATATCGGATTGTCAGTATTCTCTATGAATTTTGGAAATATCGAGCGTACCGATGTTAATAATCCAGATGGAGGAATAGGCACCTACTCACCTCGATTTAACAATATTGCGTTGGGTTACGGACACAAATTCTCGGATGCAATTTCATGTGGATTGGTATTTCGTGCAATTTCAGAATCAGGAGCAAGCGATATTAAAGCACGCACAGGATGTATGGATGCAGGAGTGCAGTTTACTGGAAAATCTAAAGCTTCAATTAAAAGCGGACTAAAAGGACGTGATATTCATTTAGGAATTTCATTGCGCAGCGTTGGGGTCAATGGAAGCTTCTCAGGTGATGGATTGTCTTACAAAATAACCGACGCTGATGGGGTACAACGTACTATGCAAATTCGTTCGGCAGCATTTCAGTTGCCAACTCAATTGCATATTGGTGTGGCTTATGATATTCGTTTGGATAGGGATTCATTAAATTATCATAATCGATTATCAATTGCAGGAAACTTCACTTCTAATGCTTACGCCAATAACCAATTCGGATTAGGATTTGAGTATGGCTATAAGAAAATCTTTGCAATACGTGCAGGATATCAATACGAAGATCAAATTACAAATGCTGAATTACGTGTCAATGCATTCAGTGGTATTGCTGCTGGTGCAAGCATCTATATCCCAATCAGCAAAGGTGGAGGCGATAACTTATTGGCCTTCGATTATTCGTTCAGAGATAGCCGTATTTTAGGAGCTACACACAGTTTCGGTATCCGTATCGATTTAGGAGATAGTGAGTAATCGATTTTAATACAATTTTTTTCGAAAAAATAGCGTAATTTCGCCCCAAGAATAAACGTTCCTACCAGATTGGTCGGGACGTTTCTTTTTTGTGTAACCGTTATAAAAACCATACCCATGTCAGAACTACAATATTTCACTCAAGAGGGCTTAGACAAAATTAAAAACGAACTAAAGCACTTAAAATCGGTGGAACGCGAGATTATTAAACAAGCTTTGGCTGAAGCCCGCGATAAAGGCGACCTTTCTGAGAATGCCGAATACGAAGCAGCCAAAGAGGCGATGTCGCATAATGAAACACGCATTATTCGTATACAAAATATTATTGCCAATGCTCGGGTAGTGGATGAGCGCGACCTTGATTTAAAATCAGTAACGGTATTGAGTAGGGTTCGTTTTTTGAATCACAAACTAAAGAAAGAACAAACCTTTAAAATTGTTTCTGAAAGTGAAGCCGATTTTAAGGAAGGAAAAATATCAATGAAGTCACCAATAGGCTCTGCATTAATGGGCAAAAAAGTAGGTGATAAATTCGAAGTAGAAGTTCCAGCTGGTAAATTGAAATTAGAGATTCTTGAAATCAGTCGTTAAGTACTAACGTAGCCATGCTTCTGGATTTTGTTTCTCGGTGTTCTTCCAAATTTCTAAGTGTAGTTCTGTCTTATCATCATCCTCACTTTTCATAATGACTCCTATTGGAGTTCCAACAGCCACCTGGCTGCCAACCGAAACGCTTACTGATTTTAGTTTGCAATACACCGAATAGTAATTGCCGTGACTCACTAGTACGGCCGTTCCCATACCAGGTACCGGAAATATCGCACGAACTTCACCTTTGAAAATTGCTTTTGCAATAGCACCATCATTTGTTGCGATATCTACGCCATTGTTCTCCGTTTGTACATTGGGTATCGTTGGGTGAGGGTGAATACCAAAGGGTCGAATAACATAACCCTTGTCAACAGGCCACGGCAGCTTGTTTTTGTTCTTCTCAAAATCGGCACTTAAAGCATTTCCGGCTTCTGTATTGTTCCGATTGGTAAAGGATGATTCTTTCTTTGTCTCGGTCTTTGTTTCTGCAGTAGTTGAAGTAGCCTTCTTACGTGCCTCTTCTTCGGCTTTGCGTTTAGCAGCTTCTATTTCCTTAGCAATCGCATTTGCAATAGCTCTATCAAGTTGTCGAATTTGTGCTTCTTTCGCTTGCAAATCTTTGCGCATCTGTGCCTCTTTTCCTTTGAGTTGAGTAAGCATCACCGCCTCTGTTTTCTTATCACTTTCTAACTCTGCTTTTTGTGAACTACTCGCATTAATCAATTCTTCCTTGGTTCGTTTGGTTCCTGTGAGTTCCTCAATTCGCTGGTTGAGTTTGTTTTGTGTTTCATTTATCTCGGCAGCTTTTTGTTTACTATAAGCGCCAATTTGTTGCAAGTAGTTGAGATGCTGGTAGGTTTGGTTGAAGTCTTTTCCTGATAGTACAAACGCCATTTTATCGGTCATGGTACGATTCTTATAGGCTTCGTATACCATGGCGGCATATTGTCTCTTTAAGGCATTCAAACTCTCTTCAAGCTTCTTGATGCTGTTTTCAAGATATCCGATTTCATTGCTTAACATATCAATCTCACCAGCAGCCGTTGAAATAATATCTTGTCGAACTTTTATCTGGCGCGAAAGTGTTTGCAATTCGTAAAGCGACTTTTTCTGTTTGTTATTATTCTCCTTCAGATAGTTTTTTGTTTGCTCTATCTCGAGTTGTTTTTGCTTGCGACGTTGCTCTAATTGCTTGCGCGTTTGGGCTTGAGCCACAAAGCCTAGTAGGAGTAATACGATGAATAAATATTGATGCTTTACCATTAGTATTTCATTTTAGTATAACTCGATGGAATATTAAATTTAATTTCAACGGGAACATTAACCGACACATTGGTGTAATTTAAAAGTATCGTTGCTTTTTTGCCTTTTGAGAGTGCTTCAATTTGTATGTCGAAAGGCAGGTACTCAGTTTCCACGTATTGAAAGTCTGCATACTTAATATTTATTTTGTCTTGTGTAGCATTGTCGGTGATGATATTGTCAAGAATACGGAAGAGCTTGGTTACTACTAGGTTTTCCTGCAATGTAATTGAGTTGCAATGTGCCTTATAGTAATTGGTGATACTGTCCGTAGCTAATGCAGCATTCATGAAAGCCGCATTCCCTGTTAGGATATTCTGAATCATTGCATAATTTATTTCGGCGGTGGTGAACGATTTTAAAAAGTCGTAGGATTCACGAAGGTATCGCCCATTGATTTTATCCATTACTTTGATACTATCGCGGGTGAATAAAATTCGAACGGCTTCAATACCGAGAGCCGGACTTGCACTCATCCAAATTGCCGAATCGGAAACGCTTCTCAAAGTAATCATTAAGCTCAATTCACTACCATCATTTCCCTTAAATTCGGTCTTAACTTTTGCATTCAGAGTATGATATTTATAGCTGTGTGTGATAACGCTATCAAATAAAGAAAATGAAGAAGGGGTAACAATGGCTTTCTCTTCGGCCTTTGCTTTCTGAATTTCTTTATGATGCTTACATGCACTTAATGTAATGAAGCCTGAAAGGCAAATAAGCAGATATAAATAATTTCGATTCATGATTATTCTATAAGTTTTCCAGTATTAATTTTTTGATTCAGACTTTGCGATGTATTTCCATGATCGCGAGCAATTTTCCAATAAACCAGTGCACTCTCTGTTTGATGCAATTGAAAATACACATCGCCCAAATGTTCATTGAGTACACTGTTTTTAGGCTGTTGTTCCAATGCTTTTTCTAAATACATTTTCGCCTCAGCAAATTTCTTCTCTTGATATAAGATCCAGCCATAGGTATCGAGATATGAAGCATTCTTAGGGTCAATATCCAAAGTTTTCTTCGACATCTGTTCGGCCTTTTCCAGTTTCTCTTTTCTTAACGATAAATAGTAAGAATAATTGTTTAAGGTTTCTAAGTTGGCAGGATCTAATTCCAGAATTTTATCAAAAGCGTCATCACTTGCAGCAAAGTTTTTTAGTTCGTTGTTCGCATCTCCCATAATGGAGAGTAATTGTATGAGCAACTGGGTTTTATCGGAGCCCATTTCATAACCAATTTTTGCAGTTGCAGAAGCAGTAGTATAATCTTTTAGAAGTTGCGCAAAATGGGCCTTGTAATAATAAAAAACTGTCTGAGATGGGAATGCTTCAATAGCATCTTCCGAGTGGCCACGTGCTGCTTCATAGTTTTTAAGCTGATCTTCACATTGGATTAAATTTTGCCACATGCTGAAGTTGCTCTGATTGCTTTTTAGTACCAACAAGTAATAATGTTTTGCTTCAAGATACTGTTCATCATAATAGAGGATATCAGCATAAATCATATTACAAGCTTCATCTTCCGGATGCGCTTTTACAAGCAGCGCCCCCAACTCCTTGGTATTCGATTTTGTGGTGGCACTGCGATCCATCACAGGAATATAAGATGATAGTATTTCCAATTTTTTTCTAATTTCTGCATCCGGATTTTCAAAAACGATTTTCAATTCCTGAAATGATTTCTCATTCTCCCCTTTATTACGATATATACTGGCAAGTAATAAATGTGCTTCAGGCATTTTGGGTTCAGTAGCCAATACTTTTTTCAGTACTTCGTTGGCTTTGTCTTCTTCCTTAAATCCAAAATAAATTTCGGCAAGCGCTACTTTATATCGGGAGCGGTTGGGGAATGCAGCAATTAATTTTTGCATCTCACTTATTGCAGCATCCTTTTTAGAGAGCTTGATAAATAAATCTTCTTTCTTGAAAGATATTTCTTCATTCACTCCACTTATCTTTTCAAGCTTATCGAGGCATCTTAAGGCATCATTAAACTTCTTGGTGATGATATAATTCTCTGATGCATCAAAATAATAGGTTTCGTAAGTCTTGAATTTATCAGCGATATTCTCGTAGGCTTTTGCGGCTTCCGCCGATTTGTCGGTCTTATTTAAATCATCGGCAATGAGCAGTTGATACCATACATTTTTATCATTGAGCTTTCCTGCTTCCTGAGCATAAGGGAGCGAAACCCCAAACTGATGTGTTAGGTTATAAACTTTGGCTAATAAATAAAGGGTGGCATCGTTTTTAGGGTCGAGTACCACGCATCTCTTGAAATAGCTGATAGCATCATTATTATTGCCCAAAATCATTTGTTTGTTTCCTTCATAGAAGGCAGCATCAAAGGCACGCTGATCACTTTCTTTAAGCCGATTATTTTGAGGGGGATTTTTTCCTTTAGAGGTAGCCACTTGCTGAGTTTTGCATGCCAAGAGAATCAACAGCAAAAGGAAGGGTAAAAGGCGAATGGCTTTCAAGAAATTGGGTTTGAATTAACGAATCAAAAATACGGCATTGAAGGCTCATTTCAAAAGGATTGTGCTAAAGGTTGTTACTTTGACCTCAGGCTGATAAAATTCGCATAGTATTGCCCGCGTACGGGAGCGGTTAGCGAATTCAAAAACACAATGGCATCTTCCGATGGCTGCTCGGTTATTGTTAGATCACAGCGCATTGCAGGTGCTGTAAAATCATTGAAGAACAAGCTCTTCTTGTATTTCAAATATTTTTGAATATAGGTATTTGCCAAGGCCTCATCGTGAGCTACGCTTTCGTCATTGATACCGAATCGCTGTTCATTTTTAAAAGCATCTTTAAGTAGCATATTACATTCATAAAAACGCAAATATTCATTCATAGCCCATTCATGATTTGTTTCTGTAAGGAAAACAATATTGGATTGTTTGGCTTGCTCATTCGATTCAAGTTTTAATGAGATGGCTTGGTACTTACCAAATCGATTCTCCCATTGAATGGCATGTTGTAGGTACATGAAAAAGCTAAATCCTAAAAAGGCAAATGTTAAGATTCGCGCATAGGAACCAAAAAGCCGGAAAGCCACCACCAGGGCAATCAACAAAGGGGTATGCATGAGTAATGAATGCCTTGTTTCATAACCATGAGTAGATACGTGCTTGCCCACCAAGGCGTAAGGGAGAATGGCGAAAACTGCTAAAATCAATGCGGTGATTAGCAATTTGAAATTAATTTTTTCGATTGAAACAGATTTGATTTTTAATGCTATTCCAATGGTTAACAGCATCGCTATTCCAATATAAATTGCACCACTAATTGGATCGCTTTTCAAAAAATGAAACGCATTCACAAAAGGAGTGAGGCTCGTGTTTACCAGGCTTTTGGCCAGTTCATTAATGGGTTGCATTCCATGCAATGAGATGGTATTATAGCCGTCTTCTTTATAAAATCCAGCTCGAGGGAAGAAGGAATTGATGAAGATATAATACAAGAAGGGCAGTGCAACAAAGAACCAGAATGTTTTTATAAAACCTATGACACGCTGGAACCAGGCCTCGGATTCATGTTTCTTAAACAGGAAAAAACAAAACATCAAGGCCACATAATAAACCAGGAATGATTGAATATTAAATGCTACTAAAAAAAAGAAAACAGAAAGCACAGCAAATCCTTTTTTTTCGGTGTATTGAGAATGCATAAAACCTGCAACACCCATCGTAAATGCCAGCATCGAAACATAATATGGAAACATGATAATATGTTGCCACATCGCATAACTTGGGAAGAAGAAACTACCAACACAAACGAAATAAACTTCAAAGTGAGTTAGTGAGGTATTATGAAGGAGTACTTTGGAAGTAACCAGTGCAGTGATACCAAAAATTAAAATTGAAAGTATTTTGAAAATGATTAGATACTGAGGCAAGATTGCCACAGCGCGCATTTCATAGTAGCTTAATGGCACGCTGCTATCGAAGAATAATTTTTTTGCACTCGAGAAATTATTTGAATCATATAAATGTTGTTGTACAGCACTATCCCATACACACATGGAACTGAAGGCAAATGGCAATTGCAATAGGAGTAAAGGGACAAAATACCACCACCATTTTATTCTCATCATGAATACTATTGAGGAGTCAGGATTCCGTTATTCTCTATAAAATATTCATCATGAATACTTTTCCATTTTCCATCAGAAACTTTAACGAGTTTGTTACCTTCTTTATCAACCCAGCCATGCTGTTTAGCTGGATTCCCATATACCAAAGCATAATCAGGAACATCTCGAGTAACTACCGATGCGATGCCGGTCATCGCATATTTTCCAATCGTAACACCAGCAAGTAGGGTGGAGTTGGCCCCTAAAGAAGCTCCCATACCAATATGGGTGCGTTCGGCCATTTTATATTGTTGGCTTCTTGGGCGAACATCGTTGGTGAATACTACATTGGGTCCGATAAACGCATTATCTTCAATGGTAATTCCATCCCAAAGATAGATGCCGCATTTTAAAGTGACATGATTTCCGATTAGCACATCATTCTCTATGAAGCAATGATCACAAATATTGCATTGCGCTCCAATACGTGCTCCTTCTAAAATATTTACAAAGGCCCAAATTCTTGTACCATCTCCTATTTGAGAAGTAGCAACAAGGGCAGTACTATGAACACTAATTGTTTTTGAATTCATCGTAATCGCGTATATAATCTTTTTCGTTATAATCGGCTGAGGCTAGGCTTAGCATCACAGCATTATGGCTAAATTGCATTACATGCCAGTACATTGGTGGGATGTATAAACCGATATTTGGGTTTTCAAGAATATGAACTGTGGTATCTCCAGCTTGTGATTCATTGGTTACTACAATTCTTCCAGAAACAGCCACCAGCACTTGCTCCAATTGATGGTGTGCATGTCGGCCACGTGTAATCATCTGTGGTGTATAATAGCTCCAAAAAACACGTTTAATATCGAATGGTATTGTTTGAAGCGATTCGGCAATCGAGATGTATCCAATCTCAGGAGCGCCAATGGCTTTCAATTCGATGAGATAAGGTTCTTTTTTTTCAGTCATACGTAGGTTGTTGTTTACAGCCATTAAACCTCCAGAAGTAAGCGTTCTGGGTTTTCGAGAATTTGTTTTACTTTAACTAAAAATCCTACACTTTCTTTTCCATCGATAATACGATGATCGTAACTCAAAGCCACATACATGATTGGACGAATAATAATTTGTCCGTCGCGAACAACTGCACGTTCAACAATATTATGCATTCCTAAAATAGCCGATTGGGGTGAATTGAGAATGGGGGTTGATAGCATACTGCCAAACACGCCACCATTGGTGATGGTGAATGTTCCTCCCGTCATCTCTTCAATGGTAAGTTTGCCATCGCGAGCCTTCCCTGCCATATTCAAAATTTCTTTCTCAATTTCGGGCATCGTAAGTTTTTGTGCATTACGTAAAACTGGAACTACCAAACCTTTTTCGGTGCTCACGGCAATACTCACATCGCAGTAATCATAATATACGATGTTCTCATTTTCGAGTTGCGCATTCACTGATGGGAAAGCCTGTAACGCTTCACAACAAGCCTTGGTGAAGAAGGACATAAATCCTAATCCAACCCCATGTTTTTCTTTAAATAAATCTTTGTAGCGTGCACGCAAATCCATGATTGGTTTCATGTCTACTTCATTGAATGTAGTGAGCATGGCAGTCTCATTTTTTACGGCCACGAGTCTTCTGCTAATGGTCTTGCGTAAACTACTCATGCGCTCCACACGCACCCCACGAAACTTTAGATCATTATTTTGAAACCCTACTTGCTTATCAAAATTCATTTCTGATTTTGGAGCAGATGCTGGTTTAGGTGCCTGCTTGTTAATTTCAACTTTAGCTTCGGGGGCTTTTGCAGCGGGCTTTTCGGCAGGAGTGTTTTTTATTGATTCGTTGCTAGAAGTATCGGCAGTGGGAGCAACCACATCATCAGTATTTAAGATACAGATTATCGCACCAACGGCAATGGTATCACCTTCACTTGCAGTTAATTTAGTAATGGTACCAGCCACAGGGGCATTCAATTCGAAGGTTGCTTTATCCGATTCAAATTCGGCAATTACTTCATCCATTTGCACGGTATCACCTTCTTTTTTGTAATATTTTCCAACGGTTACTTCACTGATGGATTCACCTACTGCGGGTACTTTAATTTCTAACATGAGATCTGTGGCTATTCGCTTTTGCGCAAAGGTACACTTTTGTCAAAGCTATGCCAAAATAAGAAGGATTTGAAGGATATAATACAAATGAGATTATTGTTATGAAGTTCAATTGATCTATATGTATTATCGCAATTAAAACAATTGAAAAAGAAAATCATGACAACCTTCCTTTTTCGGAGTAGGGTTGCCAAAAAATTGTAATTTAGCCTCGTGTATTTTTCTAATAAAACAGTATTAATTACGGGCGCCTCATCAGGTATTGGTGAGGCTTTGGCCTATGAATTTGCTGCTCAAAATGCCACGGTACTTTTGTGTGCTCGAAACATCGGCGAATTGCAACGGGTGAAAGCCAATATTAAAAGTCCCTGCGAAATGTTTGTTTGTGATGTTACCGACTATTCTGCCGTGGACGCCATGGTTGGGGCGATTTTAGCTCAATATAATACAATTGATGTATTGGTAAATAATGCTGGAATTAGTCAGCGTGGCATGGCCTATGAAACCGATTTCAGTGTGGATGAGCGCATCATGAAAGTAAACTATTTTGCTACGGTGTATCTAACTAAGAAAGTGATGCCTGTCATGATAGCACAACAATCGGGTAATATAATTGTGATTTCGAGTGTGTCGGGCAAATTTGGTTTTTGGCAAAGGAGTTCTTATGCGGCCTCCAAACATGCACTTCAGGGCTATTTTGAAACACTTCAAATCGAACTCAAGCAATTTAATATTCATACCCTATTGGTTTGTCCTGGGGGCGTCAAAACAAATATCTCAAAGAATGCTTTAGGCAAGGATGGCAAGCCTTATGGGCAGATGGATGACTTACAAAAGAAGGGAATTACCCCAGAGTCATTGGCAGTTAAGGTAGTTAGGGCAAGTGCTCGCGGGAAGCGGCAACTTCTGGTTGGTCGCATTGAGGTGATATTGTACTATGTGAAGAAATGGATTCCAGCGCTATTTTTTAAGATTGTTGAAAAAGTGAAGGAGCGTTAGTTCTTGCGTGTTTCAATAAGTTTAAGTTTTACTGATTATAATCAGAAGCCCTTTCAATTCTGAAATTAACTTTATCTTTGCGCCCTCTTAAAAAACGATACAATTTCTTTAATCATGCAAAAAATAAAAGTAGCAAACCCCGTTGTAGAAATGGATGGCGACGAAATGACTCGAATCATTTGGAAAGCCATCAAAGACAAATTAATACTTCCATATCTTGATTTGGATCTTAAATACTTCGATTTAGGTATGGAACATCGCGATGCCACCAATGATCAAGTTACCATTGATGCAGCCGAAGCCATCAAACAATATAATGTTGGTATTAAATGCGCTACCATTACACCTGATGAGGCTCGTGTAGTTGAATTTAAGCTAAAACAAATGTGGAAGAGCCCGAATGGAACCATTCGTAATATTCTTGATGGAACGGTATTTCGCGAACCCATTGTTTGTAAAAATGTTCCCCGTTTAGTGCCTAACTGGACTGCTCCAATTTGTATTGGACGTCACGCATTTGGTGATCAATATCGTGCTACCGATTTTGTAACGAAAGGAAAAGGTAAATTAACCATAAGCTTCACTCCTGAGGATGGAAGCGCGCCACAATCATTTGAAGTGTACAATTTCAAGAGTGATGGAGTTGCTATGGCAATGTATAATACCGATGAGAGTATCAAAGGATTTGCTCATTCATGTTTCAACACGGCTTTGCAAAAGAAATGGCCTTTATACTTATCTACTAAAAACACCATCTTGAAAAAATATGATGGTAGATTCAAAGACATATTCGAAGAAATTTATCAAGCTGAATACAAAATAAAATTTGAAGCAGCAGGAATCACCTATGAGCACCGTCTTATCGATGATATGGTTGCTTCTGCTTTAAAATGGAACGGTAATTTTGTATGGGCTTGTAAAAATTATGATGGAGATGTGCAATCAGATACTGTAGCACAAGGATTCGGATCATTAGGATTAATGACTTCTACTTTGGTTACTCCTGATGGAAAAACAATGGAGGCTGAAGCCGCACATGGTACTGTTACGCGCCACTATCGCGATCATCAAGCTGGAAAGCCTACATCAACGAATCCTATTGCATCAATTTTTGCCTGGACTCGTGGTTTGGAATTCCGTGGAAAATTGGATGGAAACCAAGAATTGGTAAACTTCTGTAATGCTTTGGAACAAGTATGTGTGGAAGTGGTAGAGAGTGGAAAGATGACCAAGGATTTAGCTGTATGTATTCATGGTAATAAAGTTTCTCATGGAGAACATTATTTATATACTGAAGAATTCTTAGATGCTTTGGATGCTGGATTGAAAGCGAAAATGGGAATGTAATTTAAGAATCATCTATTTATATAAAACCTGCATTCTTTCATAGGATGCAGGTTTTTTTGTGAGCAATATTTTTTATTTATTACGATACCCAGCAGCTTTTGCAATCAACCAAAATAATATAGAGATACTAATTGCAGCACCTAGCCAGCCTAAAAAATCGCCGTATTCCGAATAAAATGTTTTGGAATTATTGGGATGGAAATTAACTAGGAGCGCTTGTTGTGTCCACCAATCAGCCTTTTCAGTCAATATGCCATCGGTGTTTATTAAACCACTGATTCCAGTATTGGCACATTGCAATAGCTCTTTGCGAAATTCGATGCTTCGCAGTTTTCCATAAAGCAGATGTTGTTTATAGCCATCGGTATTGCCCCACCAGCCATCATTGGTAATCACAAAAAACACACTGGCATCTTTCTTTACAAAATGTTCTACGTAGCCACCAAATACACTCTCATAGCAGATGAGCGGTGCTACTTTAATGCCTCGATGCTTGAAAACAGAAGCTTCTGATTGTGTTCCTAATCCACCCGCTTCTGCATCAAGTTTCAACAAATGAACAAGTCCTCCAAAAATAAATGGGTATGGCAATTTCTCAACGCCTGGAACGAGGCGCGATTTATGATATACTTCAATACTTGAAGAGGTATCAATCTTAAAAGCGGCATTATAAAAATCAATGAATCGATTGGATTCACGCATTTGTCGTGCCGTTTCTGATTCCTTTACCGTGAAAATCTTGTAGCTATCCGCACCAGTGACCACGCATGTTCCAGGATGTTTTATTACAAACAAACGAATAAGATGAATGAGTTCTTCGTTTTCTAAATCCGATTCCTTCATGCCTCCCTGCAAGGCTGTTTCTGGTAGAATTACAAATTGTGTTTTATCGGTAATTTTTTCTTCAGCCATCTTCAGCATGCGCTCTATTTGCTGGTTGGTACTGAGTGCATTTCCTGAATCACTAAATTTTTCGGAATAGGGATCCAGATTGGGTTGAATGATGAGTGCTTCAACAGCAGGTCCTTCATGCGATTTGTTATTATTAAAAACAGGAATGAGAACACTGATAATAATTGGAACCACAATAAGTAATGAGGTTGAGATTATATTTTTAGTAATAGCTTCTTTTTCAATAAACTTTTTCAAAAGTTGATACAAACTAATATTCACAAGTAATACCCATACACTTCCACCCAGATGCCCGGTGTATTCATACCATTGAATTAGTAAAGTATTATTGGCAAAAACATTTCCTATAACGAGCCAGGGCCAGGTAATTTCCCAATTAAGATGCAGCCATTCATAGCCTAGCCAAAAGCTTATTAAAAACAGGTAACGCAGAAAATGACCTGAGTTACGTGCAGCATAAGCGAAGAGCCACCAAACGATACTCATCATGAGGGTATTGAGCACAATGGCCGCCACAGCACCACCAGGAGAAGCATTCCAAATCCACCAAGTGGTGAATATATTCCATAGGAGTAAGGAGAGATAGATAAGCCCACGAAATTTTGCTTTCCCAATTTGTGCTTGTTGATACATCTCATGTACAAAAAGCAATGGCACAAAAGAGATAAAGCTTAACCATCCCAGCTGATGTGGTGGCCATGCAATCCAAAGCAGTACACTACTCAAAATGGCAAGCAGTAAGGCTTTCATTGTATGATTCATAGGTTGTTTAAGAAATGTGTTTGTTTGAAAACTGAGTGATGGTTGATGTTACACGTTGTACATCATTTGAAGTTAAATCATAGTAGAGTGGTAATCGCAGTAAACAATCGGTGTATTTATCGCTATTGGGTAACTTACGCCCATCGTGTTTATCTTTAAAATAGGTGGATTGATGTAATGCGTTATAATGAAACACGGCATTGATATTCGCTGCCTTTAAAGCATTGACGAGTGCGGTGCGTTGACTTTTATCCTGACAAATAATATAAAAAATGTGAGCATTATGTTTTATGCTTTCACTCATTTCAGGTAGTTGTATCAAGCCTTGATTATGTAATGGTTTCAATAAAGTTTCATATTGATTCCAATGTATCATTCGCTGTGATTGGATTTTTGTAAGGCACTCCAATTGTGCAAAGAGGAAGGCGGCCAAAAGCTCACTAGGCATGTGCGAAGAGCCCTTATCCATCCATCCATATTGTGCAATTTCGCCTCTTAAAAATTGACTTCTATTGGTTCCATACTCACGAATAATTTCTGCTCTGGGTATCAATCGTTCGTCATTTACAACGAGCATTCCACCTTCGCCACACGTAATATTTTTTGTTTCGTGAAAAGAAAAGGCAGCCAAATGACCGATGCTACCAAGTGCTTTTCCTTTATAGAATGAATCGATTGCCTGAGCAGCATCTTCAATTAAATACAATTGATATTTATTGCAAAGATTCAAGAGTGCATCCATATCACAAGCCATGCCCGCATAATGTACACATACAATGGCTTTGGTTTTGGGAGTAATCAAGGCCTCCAGCGTGGTAATATCTATATTGGGTGAATTTGATTCACTATCGGCAAAAATAATTTTTGCACCTTGAAGTATAAACGCGTTGGCAGTAGATACAAAAGTATAAGAGGGTACAATAATTTCGTCGCCTTCCTTGGTGTCAATAAGCAGTGCACACATTTCCAATGCGTCGGTGCAGCTCGGAGTAAGAAACACTTTCCGAAATCCGTATTCTGTTTCAAAAAATTGATGACATTTTTGAGTGAAAACACCATTGGAACCAATCTTCGAATTGGAGATTGCTTCTTGAATATATTTTATTTCGGAGCCAGTGAAATGGGGCTTATTGAACCCTAGAGGCGACGCCTGAGTTTTGGGGTTCTGATTGCTTATATTTGGGTGGCTCATTAACAAATGAAATAAACGAATACTATGGCAAATGTATTGTTAATAATTCATGAATTATCACTACAAAGTCGATTCTTGAGGGATAGTTTTCATATTCATAATTTGCAATAAAGTTTGTTGTTCTTTGGGTGGGTTCAGTGCATGCCAAGTCCTTACATCATCGATATAACGCCCCAGGATAATAAGTAAGACGACCGTAAATAAATTTCCTGGAACCAAGGCGGGGTTAAATGCGGTAAAAATGAAAATGGATAGACTTAAAATTTTACTACTATAGGAAGCTCTGAAGAGTACTTTTAAAAACAGGATAATGTAAATCGACAAGCACAAAAAACCTTCTTCGGCCAATACCTGAAGATAGAGGTTATGGGTATGTATATACTCGCCCCCAACAATCAATGCTCGCCCAATGCCGAACCAGAAATGATGATTGATAAATGAGAAGGCAATATCGTATAATTCTTCCCTGTCCTTTGACTCTACCCCCCGTGTATTCAAGGGAGAATTTAAATAAATGGAAACGATTACAAATAGAACGATAGATGCCAAAAGGGCTACTGACAATTTCTTACTAATTGAATATTCTGGCTTAATAATTAAGCTAAAAACCAAGGTAAAGCATAAAGTTAATAATCCGCTTCGGTTACCTGAAAGCACTACAAATACAAAAGTAAAAACGAGGATTAACTTCTTGTATTTAAAATCAGGGAGGAGAAAACTCATTAAAAAAAGCAACATCATTGTAAACCCAAAAGTATTTTTATCACTAAATAACCCCCATATTTGAACTGGGATGCCACTAACTTTTACAGCCATATACATTCCTGTGAAAGGTTGTGTATTTATCCCTATCGCAATTAAAAAAACACTTAGTACAAGGATAAAGCCATACAAAAAATAAAATAATTTGAAGAATACTTTCATGTTCTGAAAGGTAGTTGATACTATGGCCAATTCGACCGCACTAAAGCTCAGGAAATTAATAAAGATCCCCATTCTTAAGCCAACAAACCCATTATAGTAGGAGGAGAGGAAAGTGAAAATCAGGATTAGGAAGGCAACTTTCATTTGCATCAAATAGCGAACCTGAACCAAGAAACTAAGAAGCATTATAAAATATATAGTGATATTAAATGCATCACCAATATTAAATGCTTTAGAAAAGCTAGTTGAAAAAATTACATTAAAGAAAAGCTGAGTACAAAAGAGAAAGCGTATAAATTTTTGAAAGAAACTCATTGATATAGCTTGGTGTAGTTTTGAGCGATGATATCAAAACGAAACGCATCTTCTGATTTTTTACGTGCGAAGGTACTCATTTTCCCAGTATCGGTGAGGCATTTTGAGATGCCAAGCATGAGTTGATGTGCGTTTTTGGCCTCTGCTAAAAAGCCGTTTTCAAGGTGTGTTATCATGTCGGGCATACCTCCAATATTAAAAGCTACTACTGGCGTTCCACAAGTAATTGATTCGAGCACGGTATTGGGGAAATTATCCTCTAAGCTGGGTGCTACAAAAATATCGGCAGCACTGTATGCTTTCGCTAAGAGTGCTTCATCGTGAAGAAGTCCGAGTGCGTGAATTTTTTTTGAGATATTGATTTCACCATTCGGTAGATTCCCGAAAATGACAATTTCCAATTCATCCTCTTCGGGTAATTCGTTGATTGCTGAGCGGAAATAGCTAAATCCTTTATTTGGATCATTGAGGTCGACAGAACCAAAAAGTATTAATTTCTTATCGAGCGGTAAGCCAAAGGCAGCGCGCGCTTCCACCTTATTTACTGGATGGTATTTCTCCAAGTCGATGGCATAAGGGATTCGTGCAATTTTAAAACCACTAAACATTGGGGCGGTGCTTGCACGTTCGTACATCCAAGTGCTAGCACAAATAATTGTAGGGTTGAGTTTTTTGAGAATTGCTCGTTTTGTAGAGAAAAGTTTACTGCTTAAATCATTGTTGATAGTGCTATTTAGTTGAGGGCAACGGCCACATCCATTTTGCCATTGATTGCAACCATGAGTTACATTGCAGCCACCTGAGAGCCACCAACTATCATGCATATTGATGTAAATCTTTTTATTTAGGCTAGCAATAAATTCCATTTCTTTAAAACCGATATATCCTTGATGAACCCAATGCAAATGGATAAGATCTGCATGTTCTAAGGCTTTTAGCGCATCAGTTCCCATTCCAATATTGGCAGTACTAAAGGCTGTTTTCGGGTTTCTTGGATATCGTTGTAGCGGCAGTTTATCATAATACGCCCTGAAAGTATTCATGCCCCGTTGCCAAAAAGTGTTGTAAGGAATATCGAGTCGACTACTATCCATGCCCGCTTTTTGCAGGGCTTCATTTATTGTCCGGGCGGCTTTGCCGGCGCCTCCAGGAATTAAATTATTAGATAGGTGAACAATTTTCATTATTGATAGGGTTGCGAATCACGGCAATTATATTCTTTAAAAAAAAACAAAAATCCCGATACTTTAAGTATCGGGATTCGGGGTCTAAAAAATACCGGATTATGGCTAAAGCGGTATAGGGTAAGGCACTATGCCAAGTAGGCTTGTAAACGGCTACTACGGCTAGTTCCCTTCAGTCGTTTGATGGCTTTTTCTTTCAATTGCCGAACGCGTTCACGTGTTAAGGTAAGGCTCTCTGCGATTTCTTCTAACGATAATGGAGTACAACCCCCAATACCATAAAAATGTCGCAATACATCACGCTCACGAGGAGGAAGATGAGAGAGGGCTCTTCCAATCTCTTCGCATAACGATTCACTTATTAAGGCTGAATCGGGTCCGGGCTGATCGCAATCTTCGAGCACTGCAAGCAAGGTATTCTCTTCTCCACTAACCATGGGAGCATCCATACTTACATGGCGGTTATTGCTTTTAAGCATATCACGTATACTTTCAATATCTAAGTCGAGAACTTCCGAAAGTTCTTCTACCGTGGGCTCCCTTTCGTATTTCTGTTCTAAATCGGCCATGGCTTTGCTAATTCTACTTAGTGCACCCACACGATTCAAAGGCAATCGTACGATTCGAGCTTGCTCTGCAATGGCTTGCAAAATGCTTTGACGAATCCACCACACTGCATAGCTGATAAATTTAAAGCCCCGCGTTTCATCGAAGCGCTGGGCGGCTTTTATCAGCCCGAGGTTGCCTTCATTAATTAAATCTCCAAGAGTCAATCCTTGATTTTGATACTGCTTCGATACCGACACCACGAAACGTAAATTGGCATTAACCAAACGTTCCAATGCTTGACGGTCGCCCTGACGGATGCGCACGGCCAACTCTACTTCTTCGTCGGCGGTGATGAGCGAGACGGCTCCTATTTCCTGCAAGTATTTTTCTAAAGATCGATTTTCCCGATTTGTAATTTGTTTAGTAATTTTCAGCTGACGCATAGGCAATTTAAGTTAGAGGTTTAAAAATACTTGTTGGTTATTCGAATATATAATTGAAAAAAGGCGGTTCGGCTTTTACACTGAAAATAAATATAAACTGCCTGATAATCATGTAGTTTAAAATTGTTTATACCCCTTTGGCGCAATGTTTGTGTAGGCGCTTTTTTTAAAAAACAGACCAGGAAAATGACCTAAATTTTACATAAAAATGACCTTCTATTTTATGCTTTAAATGTCATTTTTTGACATCAAAAAAGTTGGAAAAATCGAATTTTTGAAGTTTTAAAAATCACTATCATTTTTCTTTTCCGAGAATATCTGCATGGTATCAATTGAATTGGGTTAATTTGCCGACGTAATTATGGCCTTTATTAATTTCTCTTCCCTGCTTTTGTTTGAAAATGAAAATTATCTTATCATCAATAAGCCTTCTCATATTGCTACCCTTGACGATCGAGGTGATGGAACCAATATATTATTATTAGCCAAGGGGTATTGTCCTGATGCCCAGGTATGTCATCGGCTTGATAAGGAAACAAGTGGAGCATTACTAATTGCTAAAAACGCAGAAGCATATCGTCATGCCGCCATGCAATTTGAGGCCAGGGAAGTGCGGAAAATTTACCATGCAATCATCGGTGCACCCCGTAAATTCGACCAGCTCATTGTTGATTTACCGATTAAGCAAACCAGTACCGGGACCGTTAAAATTGACAAGCAAGATGGAAAAAAAGCCTTGTCGATTTTCACCACCTTGAAATTGTTTAAGCATTATGCCTTGATGCAATGTGAAATATATACGGGTAGAATGCATCAGATTCGAATTCACCTGGCATCACAAAATGCAAGTATCGCAGCCGATACCACCTATAAGGGCCGATTGCCAATGCTTTCGGAAATAAAAAAGAAATTTAAAAATTCGGATGAAGTGGAAAGGCCCATGATTCAACGCGTGGCCTTACATGCCTTCTCTCTTAAATTTAAAGATTTGGACGAGAAAGAGATAAGTATTGAAGCACCCTATCCGAAAGACTTTGATGTGTTTCTTAAGGTGCTGGATAAGTATGACTTATAAAACAGTATACTATTTAAGAATACTGCGACCAATTACGATACGTTGTACCTCACTGGTTCCCTCATAAATTTGAGTGATCTTAGCATCGCGCATCAAGCGCTCCACATGGTATTCTTTTACGTATCCATAACCACCATGAATTTGAACCGCTTCGGTAGTAGTCTTCATTGCTACCTCACTCGCAAATACTTTCGCCATACTGCTGGCGATAGCATAGTCTTCATGTTTATCTTTTAAGTAAGCCGCTTTCATGATGAGTAAGCGTGCTGCTTCAATTTCGGTTGCCATATCCGCCAATTTAAATTGAATGGCTTGATGGTTCATAATTTCGGTGCCAAATGCTTTACGTTCTTTGGCATATTTCAATGATAATTCATAAGCACCACTAGCAATTCCTAAGGCTTGTGCGGCAATACCAATACGGCCTCCAGCAAGCACCTTCATAGCGAATTTAAATCCAAATCCATCTTCACCAATGCGGTTTTCTTTCGGAACTTTTACATCTTGAAACATGACGCTATGGGTATCGCTACCTCTAATTCCCATTTTGTTTTCTTTGTTACCAATAGTAATCCCTGGTGAGTTTTTTTCTACGATAAAGGCATTGATTCCTTTATGGCCTTTCTCAACATCTGTTTGTGCGATTACTAAATAATACGTAGCGCTATTTCCATTGGTAATCCAATTCTTCGTACCATTCATTAAATAATAATCACCTTTATCAATGGCGGTAGTACGCTGAGAAGTAGCATCGCTGCCGGCTTCAGGCTCGCTTAATAAAAAGGCACCATGTACTTGGCCAGAAGCCAATGGCACTAAATATTTTTGCTTTTGAGCTTCATTTCCAAATTCTTCTAATCCCCAACAAACAAGTGAATTATTAACGGATATAACCACCGAGGCTGAGGCATCTACTTTACTTAATTCCTCCATCGCTAGAACATAGCTCACGGTATCCATACCAGCACCACCATACTGTGGATCAACCATAATACCGAGGAATCCAAGTTCTCCAAGTTTTTTAATTTGTTCGGCAGGAAATTTTTGATGCTCATCGCGCTCAATTACTCCAGGTAATAATTCTTTTTGTGCAAACTCGCGAGCAGCTTGTTGTATCGCTATTTGTTCTTCGGTTAATTGAAAGTCCATGGGATGATAGGGTATAATTATGGACTGCGAAAATAGTTCTATTGCCCTTTACTTCCAAGTAAAGTATATTTTTCTTAGAAACGTGATTTTAGCCTTAAGAAATATTTTTCCAAAGTATGGTAGGAAAGGGAAGCAATGGCAATGGTGGTAAGTAGGCACAAGCTAAATAGTAAATACAGATTGGCCATTGGAAAGAGCCTTGTAAAGAAAAAGATTGGAAGCAGATGATACATGTAAATACCATATGATATTTTACCCAAATATTCCAGGATTGGATGGGATAGACGTAATAAAGATTCTTTATTTAAAGCCAAATTCAAGATTGCTAGGCACATAAAGAGCGCAAAAATTTCGTTATTGAAATAAGGGCTTTCAATGATTCTTAAAAAAATGAGAATGACAACCCCAAATGAAAGGATTTGTAATGGTTTATTTAAAATCAGACGAGTAATTTTTTCAGGGTATCGGAAATATAGAATAGCTCCGATGGCTCCAATAGCTAGCGTGGTAAGCCTCAAATCAACCAAGAATAAAATTAGCACCCCTATGTATTTATTATTATTAGGATTGGTAACGAAGTTATTTCCTAAAAAAATAAATGCAATCGCAAATAAAATAAAGGTGGTAAGCAGATGTTTAGAATACTTGATAAATAAGGGGGAGATTAAATAGAAAATCTCCTCAACTCCAATCGACCAGGTGATGGTAGCAAATGGGATATTTCCAAAAGCATGCATTGCGAAAGCAGGTAGAATCAAACAAAAGAAAAAGAAGCTCTGCCCAAAATGGTTTTGAATCATATCCACTCCAGGAATTTTTAAAATGCTAATATGTGGTATGACGAAGAAGCAAAGAATTACAATCAAGAAGTATAAAGGCCATATTCTAAAAATTCGTCGTGCATAAAAATTCTTAAGCGAGATATCGCCGTTTTGTTTTTTTTCATGGAGCAATAATGTTGTAATAAGGAAACCACTCAGCACAAAGAATATTGTAACACCGAGTTCTCCTAAACCATAAAAAATCGAATCATTATCGACATGGCTGAGATTAAACTTAATTCGGCTATCATAGAAATGAGAAATTATAACTAGCAAAGCTGCAACAAATCTTAAACCATTTAAGTTGGGAAAAAATAATTTGTTGCTTGACATGAGCTCTTGATTAATTCGTCAACATGTTTTCTATTGAGGTAAGATGCAATGACTTCAAATGCTCAATGCTTCCAAAGCTATCGCCATTTACTAAGGCTTCTGAACCAGTAACGCTACCTAAGATGCAATGAGGAACGCCTTGAAGGGCAGCCATCACCTCGTCGATATTGTCTGGGCGTACACTCAGGATAATACGACTTTGACTTTCTCCAAACAATGAAACATCCATTCGGTAGCCATCGGTAATCCCTACGGTGAACCCTAAATTATTTACGAATGCACTTTCGCAAAGCGTAACAAAAAGTCCACCTTCACTTACATCATGCGCACTTTCAACCAACCCGCTTTTAATTAAATTGAGGGTTGCTCTTTGCACATCATACTCTTCATCTAAATTGAAAAAAGGAGCAGGTGAGTATTTTATATTATGATAATGTGCAATATAATGCGACGAATTAAAATCGTTTCTGGTATCGCCCACCATGACGATAACATCGGCTTCATTACGAAAGCCTAAGGTGGTGTGCTTTCTGCCATCTTCAATAATACCAATCATACCAATGGTAGGAGTTGGGAATACGGCATCATTATCACTGCTTTGATTATAGAAACTTACATTACCTCCTGTAACAGGGGTATTGAATTTCAAGCAAGCGGCACTGATACCTTTTATGGCATGTACAAATTGATAATAAACTTCGGGGTTGTATGGATTGCCAAAATTGAGGCAGTTGGTAATGGCAGCGGGGTCGCCACCGGCGCATACAATATTTCTTGCGCATTCAGCCACTGCAATCATGCCACCTACTTCAGGATCGGCGAATACAAAACGGCTATTGCAATCCACACTCATGGCCAGTGATTTGTCGGTATCTCTTACCTTAACCACACCCGCATCAGATGGTTGATTGGTAGTCTGGGTAATGGTTCCAACCATACTATCGTATTGATTGTATACCCAGCGTTTGCTGGCAATATTTGGATGCTTCAATAAAAACTCGGCAACTTCTACCAAGTTTTCGGGTAATGGAATATCACTCGGATTGAATTTTGCAATTTCAGCAAAATAGCCTGGGGTAGTATATTCACGATGATACACCGGAGCACCACCTCCAAGTACCAAACTTTGAGCTGGAACATCGGCTACCAATTCATTATTAAAATAATATACCAATCGGTCACCCGCAGTCACTTCACCAATTTCAGCGTATGATATATCCCATTTGCGAAGGATGTTTTCTACTTCTGCTTCACGTCCTTTCTTAATTACCATGAGCATACGCTCTTGACTTTCGCTTAATAATATTTCGAAAGGAACCATTCCTTTCTGACGCATAGGCACTTTGTCGAGATAGATAATCATACCATGCTCGCCCTTTGCACTCATTTCACTGGTAGAACAAGTGATACCTGCAGCTCCCATATCCTGAATGCCAATGGTAGCGCCTGTTTCGATAATTTCTAAAGTAGCTTCTAATAAAAGCTTTTCTGCGAATGGGTCGCCCACTTGCACGCTTGGTAAGTCTTTCGCGCTATCTTCAGTAATATCTTTTGAAGCAAATGAAGCGCCGTGAATTCCATCCTTTCCAGTGGCTGATCCAATGATATAAACTGGGTTGCCTACTCCATAAGAAGTGGCGCTCGCAGTTTTTCCAACTTTTGCAATTCCCACACTCATAGCATTCACCAATGGGTTCACATGGTAGCACTCGTCGAAATATACCTCACCACCTACCGTAGGAATTCCAAAGGCATTGCCGTAATCGCCAATTCCTTTCACAACACCTTTCAATAACCATTTGGTTTTATCTTCGGTAAGTTTTCCAAAACGCAATGAGTTTAACTGGGCAATTGGACGTGCCCCCATAGTAAAAATATCACGGTTGATTCCTCCAACACCTGTGGCAGCACCTTGATAAGGCTCAATAGCACTCGGGTGGTTGTGTGATTCAATTTTGAAACAAACCGCCAGACCTCCGCCAATATCAATCAAACCAGCATTTTCCTCCCCGGCTTCAGCAAGCATTTTTTCACCTTTTTTTGGAAGGGTTTTAAGCCATACGATACTGTTCTTATAGCTGCAGTGTTCGCTCCACATAACGCTATAAATACTGAGTTCGGTAAAGTTGGGTGTTCTTCCGAGAATCTCGGTTATTTTATCAAATTCATCAGGACGAAGACCCAATTGTTGGGCTTGTTCTACGGTTGCTATTTGCACAGAGGTTGAAGACATGCCGCGAAGGTAACATTTTTGAAAATAATGCCCGATAGTGTTAATGAATTGAGGAAAGATAAACTGAATTTTTATAGTTAATGGCTTCAAATTTAATTTCGGGGGAGTTTCATTTCCTGTAATATCTTTGAATGCTAGAAAAACTGATAAAAAAAGTTTAAAAATTCAATGCTATTATATAAAACTAAGGAATGAATGTAAGATTTAGGGAGCTTGATGCATTGCGAGGGGTGGCTTCTTTACTGGTCGTCTTTTTCCATTTTACTATGGGAAGAAGCCAGGCTGAATATGGCTTTAAATATGGGGTGGCTGGGGTTGATTTGTTTTTCATCATTAGTGGGTTTGTGATTTTTATGAGTATCACGAAAGTGAGCTCAACAAAAGAATTTTTGGTGAATCGAATTTCCAGGCTTTATCCCACCTATTGGACCTGTGTAATGATAACCTTTTTAATGCAAATAATTGTAGGATTCTACATGCCATCTAAGGCGGTACCCAGTTTGTTGGATTTGCTGGGGAACTTAACGATGTTTCAATTTTACCTGAATATCAAAGATATCGATGGACCTTATTGGACCATGATTGTGGAGATGTTATTCTATTTACTTATTGCACTTTTTTTCGCCACCAGGAAGTTAAATGCATTTATTCCTTTTGGAGTCATAATGATTGTATTTATCATTCTTAATGATCTTTGGCTGGAGCCATTATACCCTAATTTAATGTTGATTCATCAAGGATTCCCGCTTATAAATCACCTTCCATTATTTCTATCTGGAATTGTTTTTTATAAACTAGTAACCGAATCCTATAACCCGGGACAACATATAGGATATTATTTCTTCCTGCTTTGTTGTTATATAGCCCAGCTGCTTCTCTTCGATAATGGAGGACAAAGTGCATCTCGAATTACCCTATATCATTATACTTTTGTACTTGCATTTTTCTACCTGCTCTTTATCCTATTCTCCTTAAAAATGCTGGGTTTTTTGGTTAATAAATACACCTTGTTCTTTGGGAAAATTTCATTTGCAATCTATCTAATTCATCAATATATCAGTGCCGAAGTAATCATACCAGGACTTATTAAATACCTGGATTTTAATTTTTGGATTGCTTCAGGTATTGCATTATTCATCACGGTTAGTTTGGCAGCCGCAATAACCTATCTCATTGAAATTCCATTGGGGAAAATGATGAATGCATGGCTCAGAAGGATGACTGGGCTTCCAGCAAGAGCCGCATAAAATTAGCGCAAGTATTTAGAAAAAAATTACGAAACCTTTATAAGTGAAGCGGTATCAAATGCTTTTTTACGTAATTCGTTAGTATCTGAATTTGGAGCTCCGTAGGCCAATGCCACACCCATTCGGCGATATTTTCGAGTGGTTGGTTTTCCAAATATTTTAATGTCGGTATGAGCAATGGATGCTGCTTTTTCAAGCCCATCATAAGTTGGATAGTCATCACCACCAGCTTTCGCTAAAATCACTGCACTGGCGGCGGCTCTTTCAAGAGAAATTTCGGGAATAGGTAAGCCTAATACCGCACGGGCATGCAATTCGAATTCGTTAAAGTTTTGCGAATTAGCTAGTGTCACCATGCCGGTATCATGCGGCCTTGGTGAAAGCTCACTGAAATAAACCCCTTCGCTGGTGAGGAAAAATTCGACACCCCAAATACCTGCTCCGCCCAAGGCTTGCGTTACTTTGGCTGCCATCTCGCGGGCATCGTTGAGGTCGGTTTCGGTCATGGGGCAGGGTTGCCAGCTTTCCATATAATCGCCACGTTCCTGGCGGTGGCCAATGGGCGGACAAAATAAGGTGGGTCCGTTTTTTTGAGTTACAGTAAGTAGCGTTATCTCCGTATGAAACTTAATAAATTGTTCTACGATAACAACTTTCAAGTCGCCCCTGCTTCCATCCATGGCGTATTGCCAGGCATGTTCCATTTCTTCATTAGTTTTTATTAAACTCTGTCCTTTTCCTGATGAGCTCATCAATGGTTTTATAACACAGGGTAATCCAATATTATTAACCGCTTCAGTAAAATCGTTCCAGTTATCAGCATAAAAATATTTCGCGGTACGAAGTTTCAATTCCATGGCTGCTAAATCGCGAATGGCCCTTCTGTTCATGGTGAAATTAGCAGCACGTGCCGAGGGTACCACTTGTATGCCTTGCTTCTCATAATCGTAAAAGCGTTCGGTGCGAATCGCCTCAATTTCCGGTACAATCAAATCGGGTTGGTGCTTGGCCACCACAGCGTCGAGCGCATCTCCATCAAGCATATTGAATATCTCAAATTCATGGGATACCTGCATCGCGGGTGCTCCTGCATAAGAATCGCAGGCAATAATATATTGACCTAATCGCTGGCAAGCAATCACGAATTCTTTTCCCAATTCACCCGAGCCCAGTAATAAAATTTTCTTATGCATGATTTGATTTCTTAAATAGTTGGGCAAAGATGTAAAAAATAGATAAGTATTTGAGTGCCTTAAATGATATGAGATATTATTATAAATTTTAGAAAGAAAAAATTAGATATGGGCTACTATGCGCTATCATTCTTTTTATGTTAATTTGATTTTGTTATTATCATCAATAGTCTTGTCGAACAAAATATACTTTCCTTCATTAAATGGAATTCGTTTTATTGCTGCATTTGTGGTGATGATATCGCATACCTTCCCGTTGGTGAAGGAGTTTGGTTTTAGCACGTCATTTATAAAAAGCGATTTGGGAGGATTGGGAGTTACCCTGTTTTTTGTTTTAAGCGGGTTCTTAATCACGTTTCTTTTATTTTCCGAGAAGCAAAAAATTCAAAAAATAAAAACTGGGAGTTTTATTATTCGAAGAATACTTAGAATATGGCCAGCTTATTTTTTAGCATTGGGTATTGGGTTTTTTATTTTTCCATACTTGGATGCGCACACCCATGAATTTACCCAAACCTATCCTTGGCTAAAACTAGGACTCTTTGCTTTATTTCTTGGTGATTTTGTGAAAGCAATCATCTTTGATGCAGGTGTAATAAATCATTTGTGGAGTGTGGGAGTGGAAGAGCAATTTTATTTGATCTGGCCATTTTTGATGAACTGGTTTTCAAGTAAATTTCTAAAAATGGCAATCATCATTATTGTTATAAATATGTTATTGCGCTTTGGCTTTGCTCAATGGAATAACTTTCATCCTCTCACCGAATTCAACAAAACCAGTTGGATGATATGTGAAGCAATCAGTAAGTTTTTTGTTTGGTTTCGGGTCGATTGTATGGCTATTGGCGGGCTGGGAGCCTATTTCATTATCGAAAAGAAAGAACGGGTTCTAGCATTTTTGTATCAAAAGTCCATTCAAATTACTTCGTACATTCTACTTTTTTTATTGCTTTGTTTTGGAATAACCTTTGGCTTTATAACGCATGATATATATGGAGTCTTATTTCTGATTCTAATCTTAAATGTATCTTCCAATACTAGCAGTGTTTTAAACTTGGAATTTTCCTGGTTAAACCGACTGGGGAGCATCTCTTATGGTTTATATCTATACCATCCTTTTATCTATTTCTTGATTTATTATTTTTATAAACAAGGTTGGGGAACAGGTTCAAGTATACTTGACCTAATACTATTTTATTCAATCTTTATTTCGGGTACTATTTTATTCTCTTGGTTATCGTATTATTATTACGAATCCTATTTCTTGAGAATAAAGCAGAAATTCACAATTATACCTAGTGGAGACGATGCCCACGAGTTGATTTCTGAAACAAAATAAAAAATAAAAGATTATTTCATCTTTATTTAACGTAAATTCGGGAAGAAGTAAAATCGTATTGAAAGCGAGTGCTTCATAAAACTAATGTAAAAAGGCCTTTTCACGGCAATTGAAACAAAACATGATAAAATTTGCTACCTACTTGAATACTAGTTCAAGAAAATTACTAGTGCGTTTGCTGGGCGCTTATAAGCTTGCGCTCGACCTTCATACTATTTGTTCAATTACAGATGCACAAGGAGTAATTATTTACGTGAATCAAAAATTTTGTCAGATTAGTAAATATTCTGAAAACGAATTGCTAGGACAAAAACATAAGATTGTTAATTCGGGGCATCACCCACCACACTTTTTTCGAGAATTATGGCAAACCATTACAAAGGGTGATATATGGGAAGGTGAAGTGAAATGTAAAGCCAAGGACGGTACCTATTTTTGGTTACATAGCATTATCATTCCATTGAAAGATGATGATGGAACCATAGTTCAATATTTCTCTTTGCGTTTTTCAATAGATGAAAGAAAGCAGGCAGAGAATGAGCGACATCGTAGAATCAAGGAATTGGAGGACATGCTATTTATGATCTCTCATAATGTACGACAGCCAGTAACCAATTTAGTAGGTTTGGTAAATTTACTTGAAAGCAAAGAAAATTCCGAAGAGGAACTAGCTACAATCCTTGCATATATTAAAGAATCGGCACATGCGCTCGACGATTTTACCCGGGAGCTAACAAGCTATATAAATGGTTTGGATATGAAATTAATCAATGATATGAGAGATTACCCTCTTTCATGATCGTATTATTTGCTCTGCATAACCACAAACGGTACAATCATTTCCTCCATACTGATACCACCATGCTGAAAAGTATTACGATAATAGTTAGCGTAATAATTATAGTTATTGGGGTATGCAAAGAAATCATTATTACGTGCGAATGCATAGGTGCTGCTCATGTGCAAAATGGGTAAGGATACATCTTGTGGGTGCTTAATTTCAAATGCCTCTTCTTTATCGAAAGCCAAGTTCTTGGCCGTTTTATAACGCAAATTGCTATTGGTGTTCTTATCTCCTATAATCTTTACGGGATTCTGCACTCTTACACTTCCATGATCGGTTGTAATCACCAGCTTCACTTTTTTCTCTGCAATTTTCTGAAGTGCCTCGAATAAGGGCGAATGACGGAACCAACTGAGGGTAAGCGATCGGTAAGCCGCTTCGTCATCAGCCAATTCACGTATCACACTCATCTCAGTGCGAGCATGTGAAATAATATCTACAAAATTGTAAACGATGATATTGAACTTGTTTTTAAAGAGATTGTTCACGTTATCAACCAAATCGCGTCCTGCATCAAAGGTGGTTATTTTGGTATAACTGGTTTTGATGTCTTTACGGTTAAAAGTATTGAGTTGTGCTTGCAAGAACTCTTCTTCATGCATGTTTTTTCCTTCTTCATCTTCCTCATTTTGCCATAGGTTAGGAAAACGCTTCTCCATTTCCGAAGGTAGCAAACCGCTGAAAATACTGTTTCTGCAATAATGAGTGGCAGTAGGTAAAATGCTCATGTAGGTTTCTTCTACTTGCAAATTAAAAATGGTAGCCAGTTCAGGTTGTATGGTTTTCCATTGGTCGAATCGTAAATTGTCGATGAGTATAAAGAAAACCGGATCAGGTTGATCGAGTAATGGAAACACATTACGCTTCATAATATTATTACTCATCAATGGCGCATCGGCATCGGGTTTAACAAAAAAGTTCACATAGTTTTTTTCAATAAACTTGGCGAAATTATTATTGGCTTCAGTTTTTTGGCTTAATAAAATTTCCTCCATGCTTTTATCCTGACTGTTTTGCAATTCAAGTTCCCAAAACACCAACTTCTTATATACTTCAGCCCATTCCTGGAATTTCAATTTGTCTTGAATGGTCATGCCTATTTGGCGAAACTCCTGCATATAATTACTTGTGGTTTTTTCACTCACCAATTGTTTCCCATCTAAAATCTTTTTTAAGCTTAGTAAAATTTGATTGGGGTTCACCGGCTTAATAAGATAATCATCAATCTTGCTTCCAATAGCATCTTCCATAATGCTTTCCTCCTCACTCTTGGTAATCATAATTACCTTAGTATCGGGGTTGATGCCTTTTATTTGATTTAGTGTTTCGAGTCCACTAATGCCAGGCATATTTTCGTCGAGTAGAATGGCATCGAAGCTTCGTTTCTTGCATTCTTCTAATGCATCTTTCCCATTGGTAACAGTGGTAAGCTCGTAACCCTTTCCTGTTAAAAAAAGGATATGTGGTTTCAGCAGATCGATTTCATCGTCGGCCCAAAGCAGTTGAATTTTAGTCATAATTAAAAAGTATTTAAAACCTGTAACGAAAGAAGATATTGAAAATTTGAATTTAAAATAGGGTACAGGTGTTTCATGCGGGTTACTTGCAAAGGTATGAAAGAAATAATTGAGAAAATATTTTTTGTATTGTACGATTAAATGATTCTTTTTGTTACGATTAAATGCCAGGCACGATAAAAAATAATATTAGCTTGATACACATCCTACAGGTTGTGGTAATTCTGGCAATACCGCTCTTTCCTTGTTTCAGTGAACTCGGTAAGTTACCCATCCGTATTTGGGATGAGGGCCGTCAGGCCCACAATGCTTATGAAATGTTTCAGAGCCGGCAATTTTGGGTTCCCACCTTCGATGGGATTCCTGATACCTTCGGAACCAAACCGGCAGTGCTTATCTGGATGCAGGTTTGGAGTATGATACTCTTTGGGGTTAATGAATTTGCCATTCGCTTTCCTTCAGCTGTATGCACTTCGCTGCTTTCTATAGGAATGATGCTCTTTGCTTGGAAATACTTTAAGAGTTATTGGATTGCCATTTTATGCGGTATTTTATTACTGACGAGCGAGGCATTGATTCGAACCCATGTGGCTCGAACAGGAGATTATGATGCGCCATTGGGTTGTTTTACTGGGCTAGGTGCCTTAACGTATTTTATTTTTTTAGACAATCAGAAGCGTGTGTTTTTATATAGCACCTTTTTATTTTTTGCATTGGCAGTGTTGATGAAGGGCACGGCGGGGCTTCTTTTCTTTCCATCATTATTTATCTACACGCTCACACAAAAAAAACTCACGTTTTTATTGAAAGACAAGCATACTTACCTAGGGATACTGCTCTTTTTGATTTTGGTGGTAGGTTATTATATCATTCGAAATGAAGCACAGCCCGGCTATTGGGACTTGGTGGTGGAATCGGAATGGAAATCCATGTATCTAAAGCCAGCCCAAGGACATGATGCTGATTTTTTGTTTTATATTAGCAATGGTGTCAATCAATGGTTTCGGTATTATTGGTATTTTGTATTAGCCGGACTCATTTCTTACTTTTTAATTGAAGATATAAAGGTGAAAAAAATAATCCTGTTTTCTTTTATCATCCTTTTTGGATTTCTATTAATTATTAGTTTATCGGCAACAAAATTATTTTGGTATGATGCTCCTGCGTACATTTTCGTTGTTTTAATTTGTGCTGGGTTCTTTTATTATCTCAATCAACTGTGGGAGAAACGACAAAAAAGCAGTGTGATGAAACCTGCTCTGTTAATATTGATGGTATTGGGTTTTGGAGTATTCGGAGGAGTGAAATTAATGCCACGTATTTATCACTCGGATGAAGAATATCAAGAGAAATATTTTTATACCATGGCAACCTATCTGCAAATGGCGAATAGAGAGCAACTCAACTTAACTGGATATCATTTCCTTTCAGGTGGAGGCTATGCACCACATCATTCGTTTTACTTAAAGCAGATGCAAAACCGGGGGCAACGTGTAGGCACAATCACCTACGATGAATTACAAGTAAACGACTCGGTGATGTTGTTTGAGACAAATTTACAAGATCTGATGCTAAATAAATTTCATGCTACGTTATTGCGTCACGAAAACGATATTTTTGCCTATCGATTAGATTCCTTAAAAGCTCATGACACAGAAAAATAAAAATAAGATTGTGAATGACCCCGTGTATGGATTTATAAAAATTCCATACGACTTGGTTTTTGAATTGTTGGAACACCCATGGTTTCAGCGATTGCGGCGAATAAAACAGTTGGGGTTAACCCATTTGGTATACCCTGGAGCATTGCATACCCGATTTCATCATGCATTAGGAGCGATGTGGCTAACAACACAGGCCATTGATAACTTGAAGTTAAAAGGCGTGCAAATTACTGATGCCGAGGCCGAGGCAGCGTGTGTAGCTGTATTACTTCACGATATCGGACATGGTCCATTTTCTCACGCTCTTGAAAACAGTATTGTTCAAAAAGTGAGTCATGAAACAATCTCGGCGTTGATGATGAATAAATTGAATGAGGAGTTCGGGGGCCGCTTAACAATGGCGATTCAGATTTTCAATAATCTATATAGCAAGAAATTTCTTCATCAGTTGGTAAGTGGTCAATTAGATATGGATCGGCTTGATTATTTACGAAGAGATAGTTTCTTCACGGGTGTGATAGAAGGGATGATTGGGAGTGATCGAATTATTAAAATGTTGGATGTAAGGAAAGATGAGTTGGTGGTTGAAGTGAAGGGTATTTATAGCATTGAGAATTTTATCATTTCGCGTAGGCTCATGTATTGGCAGGTGTATTTGCATAAAACGGTATTGGCAGCTGAGCAAGTACTTATTGCAATTTTGCGCAGGGCACGCGAATTGGCGAAAAAAAAGGTGCAATTATTTGCTACTCCAGCATTTGAACATTTTCTTTATAACCATATCAGCGCAAAACAATTCGCTTCCAATCCTTTGAATCTCGATTTATTCAGCCAGCTCGACGATAATGATATTACCACTTCGATTAAAGTTTGGCAAAATCATTCTGATAAAGTATTGAGTTCTTTGTGTAGGAATATCTTGAATCGCAAATTACCTGAAGTGCTTATCAGCGATAAGGAAACTCCAAAGGCCGAAATCGATCGCAGGTTGAAGCACGTATCTAAATTGTTAAAGATAAGTGTTGAAGATGCTGCCTACTTTGTATTACAGGGTAAGGTAGAGAATAACGCATATAATAGCGCGGTGAATACCATTAAAATTTTATATCAAGATGGGGCGGTACGCGATATTGCAAAGGCAAGCGACCAACATAATATTATGGCATTAAGTAAGACGGTGAAGAAATTCTATCTTACCTGGTATGATCATTTCTAATCTTTTATTAATCAAATCAAGCAATTAACGCTAACCTATATCATGAATAAATATCTAACCCTATTTATATTTTTGTTATTCATCTCAGCATGCATCGAACAAAAATTAATAACTGAATCGGTACCACCCGCAGTTCGTTCGGCTTTTGCTGCACGATATCCCTCAGTTACTGACCCTCAATGGAGCAAAGAGAAGGAACATGGAAAATTAGAATATGAAGCCGAATGGAAAAGCGATGGCAAAGAATTTGAGGCCTCTTTTGATTCAGAAGGAAACTTCATTGAAGCTTCTCAAGAAAAGGGCAAGTAATAATTAGATTAGCGTTTTCAGGTTCTCGGTATCCAATGGTTTTCCAAGAATTCTTTGAACCGAACGGCTTTCCTTGGCCTTGTCGAAATCGGCATCATCCAATGTTGATGATAGTAGAAAAATTTTAAAAGGAATTGCAGTGAATATTTTTTCGAGTTCTTCAATTACTTGAAAGCCATCAAGACGGGGCATGATAATATCGAGCAAAAGTACATTGGGTAACTCGGCGCTATTATTTCCATTCTTCTTAAAGAACTCAACAGCATCAACGGAGTTATTAAATGAATTCACCGTAGCACCCTCGAAGGTATTTTGTAGCAAACGCCTGTTTACCATTAAATCAATCGGGTTATCATCAACAATTATAAACTTAGGCTGTATCATTTTTTAGCAAGGTGATTTAAGAGTGAAATTTTGAAGGTAGTTCCTACTTCTTTTTGTGAAGAGAGGGTGATGGTGCCTCCGAGCTTTTCGATGGTTTCTTTTACAATAAACAATCCAATTCCAGTACCAGAACGGGGATGTAAGGAGCGATAGAACATATTGAAAAGTTTCTTTTGTTCTTCTTCATCTATTCCAATTCCGTTATCACTAATTACGATACTTGCTTCACTTGCATTAACATTGACATGTATATTGATGACAGATGGTGTTCCATCATTCTTCTGAAACTTGATGGCATTGGTCACTAAGTTCGTCATCACCATTTTAATACGGGTAGCATCGGAAATGAGCTTCTCTGTTCCTTCGACAGAAACATTATATGTGATATTTTTAGAGCCTTCAATAAATTTGAATGCGCCAATAATTTCATCTATTATTTTTTGAATATCCACTTCATGGAATTCCAAATCAATCCCTGCATTTTTATAGTATCCAATTAAGTTTTTTACAAATCCGTCGAGATGAATCACGGAAGATTCAATCATATTGAAATAGTTCTTCAGATCTTCTATATCATTATCTAAGCGCGATACTTTTACGATTCCGAGTATATTGGTGAGGGGTGAACGCATTTCATGGGAAGCGCTATAGGTAAAGCGTGTGAGGGCATCATTCGCTTTTTGAAGTTCCACATTTCTGAGTCTTAAAATTTGACGAGAATCATAGAGCTCAATTGCATTTTCAAGCGATATGTGAAGAATGGTTTCATTCCACGGCTTCTCAATAAAGAATGAAATCCCCGATTTATTGATAGCATATTCGAGTACTTCCTTATCCGCGAATCCGGTTAATAAAATCCTGATGCAATCGGGATTAATGGTTTTAACATTCTCAAGAAAAGTAATACCCCTTTGCTCTGGCATTCTTTCGTCGGCCACCACAATAGGAATATCCTTGTGCTCATGAAGGATGTCGTAAGCTCCAGAAACCGTGACTGAAGTAAGTACCTCGTATTGCTTTCGGAGGAGGGATGCGAAAATCGTCAGATTTTGATGTTCGTCATCTACATATAAAATTTTAGGTCTCATTTCTTAGTAGGTAATAATCGGAAGTTTTAAAATAAATTCAGCACCAGCTCCCTGGCGGCTATTCACAATGATTTCACCCTTATGATCTTTGATGATGCCATACGAAATTGACAATCCTAAGCCAGTTCCTTTGCCAACTTCCTTGGTGGTATAAAACGGATCGAAAATCTTTTCATGTTCACTGTCGGGAATTCCAACTCCATTGTCTTTCATACTGATGAATATGCAATTATCTTTCACATAAGTAGCAATTGTGATGATTTTTTGTTTTCTGTTACTGCTCTGCAAAGCATGAACAGCATTGGAAAGAATATTCAAAAACACTTGGTTGAGTTTACCTGGTGAGCAATCCAAAAATGGAATTGGTTGGTAATCTCTTTCAATGGTTATTTGATCTTTAATCTGTGTGCTTAAGAGCGTTAATGTATTTTCAATGCCATCAATCAGGTCGGCATTCTTCATAATATGTTCATCAGAGCGTGAGAACTTTTGCAATCCACGAACGATATTGGCTGTGCGAACTGCTCCTTCTTCAATACCATTTAGAAGCATATTAATTTCTTCAACAACAAATGGTGTATCCAATCGCTCCTTCATCTTTTCAATTTCCTCAAAACGTTCCTTTGTAAATCCGTCACCATGTAAAGTTTCGTACTCATTCATTAAATCGATGATATCGAGGATATCGCGTTTTAATGGTGATACACTTGCAGAAACAAAGTTAATTGGATTATTAATTTCGTGAGCAATACCAGCAGTAAGCAAACCCAATGACGACATCTTCTCACGATTTACCAATTCCACTTCCGAACGTTTTAATTCAACCATGGCCGATTGCAAATCTTTAGTTCGCTCTTTCACCTCTGCATCGAGGATTGTATTTTGCTCTAATACCAAGCGTTCATTTTCTTCAGCAGCTCTCAGCGCTTCCATTTGAGAAGCTTCTTTTTCTTTTTTCAAGATATTGATACGGTTGGCCAAAGCAAAGGAGATGAGCACTAACTCAATGGCCGATCCTAAAGGAAGTGTATAGAGTGAGAATGAATTATATGGTACGATATTGTAATCTTTACAAACGAAAATGATAACTCCTAAAAGAAATACCAACCAAGCGAATAGAAAGAATTTTGCTGAAGCAACTTTCTTCTGAAGTGCAATTACTGCAGTTGCAATTGCTATTGCTGCTCCACCCATTCCGAGTACTTGAAGCATGTAATATCCTGTGATATATTGGTGGAAAACAGTTGCAATCGGTATGCAAATAATATATCCTAAAACGAATACATCTATGATTCTGCTTAATCGAGGCGTTACAATACGCGTTTTTAAGAAGTCTTGTAAGAAGATTGAAATTGCGATGCCTGATAAACTACTAAAGATATAGGTTGCATTATTTTGCAACCATGGGTTATTAGGCCATAAGAATTTAAATGCGTATCCCAATAATGCTATTTGTGTAATACCAATGGTAATTACATAAGATACATAATAGAGATAGGATTTGTCGCGAATACTAAAATACAAAAAGAGGTTATATAGAAACATCACGAGGATGATACCCATATACAAAGCGATGATGGTTTCGCTATTGATATTTTTATTAATGATATCATCAGGTGCCCCGATATAGATTGGCACTTGTTGTTGTTCGTGATTTTTTACTCTAAGGTAATAGTCGCCAGTTGCAGCAGGCAAGAGGGGTAACTTGAAAATAAATGCTGGAAAACGATAGCTACGTTCGCTGAAAGGCAATTTGTCGCCCATCTTTATAACAATAAAACTACCATCAGCATTTCGGGTATAGAGTTCTATCTCATCTTCTTGTGGTTGGGCTACCTCCAATAATAATTCGGGTAAGTCGGAGTTATTGAAAATTTGAAAATGAATCCAAAAAGATGAATTTTCAAGTCCGAAATTAGCAACATCTTTAGCGTGGGGAGTGAAAGTTACATTATTGGCAATCTCTTCAATTTTTTTATCACTCTTTTTATCTTCGTAATATTCAATTTTTTTACCAATGAGTTGTGGCTGATCGTTCTTTTGAAAAGTAACGGGTTGTATGGAATATGAAACAACCGCTCTGAAGAGCAGCAACATCAGGAGGATTCTTTGTCTCATTATTCGTTAATTTTTAGTACCATTTAATATGTCACTAGTGATATTCTTCAATATAAGATCGTATTCAATAGGAATAGGCTCTTGTGAAGTTTGCAAAATTCTTTTGAAATTACGGTCAGCTCTTAAATCCAACATCTCACCTTTATATTGCACATTGGAGGATGCTAAAGTAATACAATTCATGCTTAAAACCCTCGCCACAAAATTAGAATTTGGATAAGTAAATTCTCCATTATTTCCAACCGACTTTTCAATCTCAAAGCCCAATCGACGTGCACCCGCTAAAGTATATCCCGCACAAATTGCAAAAAGGTTTTTTATGGTTAGTTGGTCGCAAATGGACACTGCAGCAATGGATAACAGAACGGTAATCCCCAAGTTTGGAGGTAGCCTTCTAGAATTCCAAAGTCCACAAAGCTCACCTGTTCCCACGTCTGTTCTATATTTTTCGACCAATTTATGAATGTTTGCATCAAAATGCCCAACAGCATCTTCTACAGGCAATGGAAAATCTCCATCTGCCAATTGTACACGGATTCCTCCAATCAAATCTCCATCAAGTTCTCCAATCACTACATATGTTTGCGGATGGCTTATCCACTTAGGTGTATTGGTGGTGATATTCTCCAAATTGAATTCCTCGAGCACCTTTCGGTGTCCCTCCAAAAACCTATTGCAGGTCTGAGGTTCATCTATAGCCCGAAAAGCTCTAATTCTAATCATCTCTGTGTGCTAAAAAATAGTTATTTGTTTTCAAGTTGCGTGCAAATTATAAAAATGGAACACATTCTCAAAACAAGTTTTAATTATTTTCCTATGGTTTGTTCAATATCAAAATAAAACCTTCCCGAAATTCGGGTATGGTCGAGTAAAATTCTGCGCACAACATCGGCGCTTGCGCCTCCCCCCAGAATTACTGCAGATGCCAATTGAGGCCATGCAGATAAGGTTTTTCCCATCTCTCCAACAGATGCCTTGAGTCGCATTGATACATTATCACCACTCACCATTGGATACATGTATGCCATCTTTTGTTGAGGATTTAAATCCTTGATATTGATTAAATCGAGGTGCTCAATATTACCTTGAAACATCTTCAAATCAGGCTCTAAGTCGTATCGCTCCACATCAATCATACAACGATCACTCATTTCCATCACTACTGGAATACGATGTTCTTTGGCCTTGAATCGACTAACAATTTTTATTTCTACACTATCACATTCTTCTACCAGCACATCCAACTTGCCATCCTTCGTCATGAAATCGTCTATATTCTCAGGAGTAATACCATCTAAATAACATTTTACAGTAAGAAAGGGGTCTATCTCTGAAATTTCTCTAGCTACAATCACCGCTTTGGGCAAACCCAAATTTGAAACCGGAGTTCGAATTCTATTGCAATTCGTAAGATCTAGAGTATCAAAATCGGCAATGCGAAGTTCACCAAAGCAACGTTCCATGGCCATCGTAACTGATACCGATTGCCCAACGGAAAGCCCAATCACACCCACAATTTTTGTAGCTAATTGAGACTGCTCTTCAGCAGTAATCTTATTTTTATTTCTGTTGGTTCTTACTTCTACAAACTCCCCTTCATCTAAAAGATGAACTAATTTATTACACCAAGGATAATAAACCCATACTCCATATTCGTCAATATTTGTTTCGTTAATATGGCTCAATATCAAGGAATTGATCTCATCTTCGTTGAGTTTTTTCGAAGGGTTTCGCAACTTGACTAAATCGCGAAGCTGACTTTTGATTTCATCAATAATGCAAATCTCTGGATGCGATTGGATTAATCTATCGAGATAAAAGAGGTCATCCTCACTTGCAATACGAAAAAACAAGGGCGCGAAATTTTGCGATATTTTATTACTTTTGTGAATGGAAGCGCTATATTTGTTTTGGAACATCACTAATAAAAAAGCAAATATAGCATAATTTACATTGAATATACATACCGTTTTATGAGCGAGAAACCTAAAATAAAAGTACTTTACGTGGATGATGAAAGAAACAATTTAGTTTCATTCAAAGCCAATTTCCGTATCGATTTTGAAGTCTTTATCGCCGAGTCGGCCGATGAAGGAAAACTTCTTCTAGAGAAGAATAAGATTCATGTGATTATTACCGATCAACGTATGCCAATTAAAACGGGTGTTGAGTTCTTGGAAGAGGTAATGAAAGATTACCCCGATCCGGTGCGTATACTTCTTACCGGATATACCGATATGGAAACGGTAATTGAAGCAGTAAACAAAGGAAAAATATATCAGTATGTACGTAAGCCTTATGTTGCCGAAGAACTAAAGAAACTAATACAAGATGCTTACGATAATTACGAAGCATCACAAAAAATTAAAAGGGATAACGAACAGTACGAATTCATCCTCCGCCAGAAATTACTTTCTTAGTTTCTTCAGAAATAAAAAAAGCCATTACATATTTGTAATGGCTTTTTTGTTAGGTCGGGATTTATTAACCTTGGCTCCCAGTTACCTTCGCCTCATCGGCTTCGGCATAAGATGCGATAGGAGCACAGCTGCATACCAAATAGCGATCGCCATAAGTATTATTGATACGTGCTACACTTGGCCAAAATTTTCGATCAGCAACAAATGAAATAGGGAAGGCTGCTTCTTCTCTAGTATAGGCATGTGACCACTCATTCGCAGTAATCATGGCTGCAGTATGTGGTGCATTCTTCAATACATTATCCGTCTTATCTGCTTTGCCACTTTCTACATCTTCCACTTCTTTACGGATGGCAATCATCGCATCGCAGAAACGATCTAACTCCGCCAAGCTTTCACTTTCGGTAGGTTCTATCATTAATGTACCAGCTACAGGAAATGAAACGGTTGGTGCATGGAATCCATAATCCATCAATCGTTTTGCCAAATCTTCTACTTCAATTCCACTTGCATGTTTGAATGTACGAGTATCCAAAATCATTTCATGCGCGCAACGGCCTTGATGCCCGGTATATAAAATTTTATAACTTCCCTTCAATCGAGAAGCAATATAATTTGCTTTCAAAATAGCATACTTGGTTGCTTCGGTCAACCCATCAGGCCCCATCATTTTAATATAAGCATAGCTAATTAAAAGGATGCTTGCACTTCCCCAAGGAGCGGCACTTACTGCATGAATTCCTTTACTACCACCTGTTTTTATCACACTGTGACTTGGTAAGAATGGCACCAAATGCTTGGCCACACAAATTGGGCCCATGCCCGGACCACCACCTCCGTGCGGGATACAGAAGGTTTTATGTAAGTTAATATGGTTAACATCGGCTCCAATTGAAGCCGGAGAGGTAAGGCCAACTTGAGCATTCATATTGGCACCATCCATATATACTTGACCACCATATTGATGTATGAGGGCAGTAATTTCTTTAATTTCAGTTTCAAAAATTCCATGGGTCGATGGGTAGGTTACCATCAAACAAGCCAAATTGTCTTTATGTAATTCAGCTTTTGCTTTGAGGTCGGCAACATCCACATTTCCATTTTCATCGCACTTGGTTACCACTACAGTCATGCCCGCCATTACAGCACTTGCAGGATTGGTTCCATGGGCAGAGCTAGGAATTAAAGCCACAGTACGATGTCCTTGTCCGATGCTTTTTAGGTATTCTCTGACAACAAGTAAACCTGCATACTCTCCTTGAGCTCCCGCATTGGGTTGTAACGAAGTGCCTTGAAATCCAGTGATAGCAGCTAAATCGCGCTCTAGCTCTTCGAAAATTTCGTGATATCCAACGGCTTGAATTGCAGGAATGAACGGATGCAATTGGTTGAACTCAGGCCAGGTGATAGGAATCATTTCGGTAGTTGCATTGAGTTTCATTGTACAACTTCCTAACGATATCATGCTATGGGCCATACTCAAATCTTTCGCTTCCAAGCGTTTGATATAACGCAACATTTCATGCTCAGTATGATAGTTGTTAAACACATCATATTGCATATAAGTAGAAGTACGAACATGCTGCTTAGCCCAATTAAGCTCAAGGGTATTGGCCAATGCATCTAAGTTAACAGGTGTTGATTTATTGGCCTTACAGAAAATCGCTAAGAGTTCTTTCACATCTTCGAAGGTGGTTGTTTCATCGAAAGAAACACCAGTATGATAATCTTCAAAATAACGTAAGTTGATATTGGCTTTCTCCGACATCTCGCGAATGGTTTCGAAGGTATAGCGTGTTTTAATTCTAAGTGTATCGAAATAGGTTTCGTTTTCTACTTTGTAACCAACAGCGGTTATTGCTTCTGCAAATAGGCGGGTCAAGCTATGTGTACGAAGTGCAATTTTCTTCAATCCTTCAGGTCCATGATATACAGCATACATTGATGCCATGATACTTAGTAAAACCTGAGCCGTACAAATATTACTTGTGGCTTTATCGCGACGAATATGTTGTTCGCGAGTTTGCAACGCCATACGTAAAGCACGATTACCCTGAGCATCTTTACTAACACCAATAATACGACCGGGCATCGAGCGTTTAAACTCATCCTTGGTAGCCATAAATCCAGCGTGAGGGCCACCGTAACCTAATGGAACTCCAAAACGTTGTGATGATCCAATACAAATATCTGCGCCAAATTCTCCCGGAGGCGTAAGGATTGTTAGGGCTAATAAATCGGCACCTACACAAACTTTGGCTCCGACTTCATGTGTATGGTTGATGAATATGCGATAGTCTTCAATGGTGCCTTCATTATTAGGGTATTGTAAATAAGCCCCAAAGAACGACGAATCGAGGGTAGTAGTACGATAATCGGCAATGACTACTTCAATTCCTAAGGCTTCACAACGCGTTTTTAAAACATCGATTGTTTGAATGAAAGTATTGGCATCGATGAATAATTTATCACCTTGTGTCTTCGATTTCATATCCTGCATCATGTGCATTGCTTCGGCAGCGGCAGTAGCTTCATCCAATAAAGATGCATTGGCGATTTCCAAACCTGTGAGTTCAATTATCATGGTTTGGAAATTGAGCAGTGCCTCTAAACGGCCTTGGGCAATTTCTGCTTGGTAAGGGGTATATTGTGTGTACCATCCTGGGTTTTCGGTGATATTACGCAGAATCACACCAGGAGTAAAAGTGTTATAGTATCCTTGACCAAGATATTGTTTGAAGATTTTATTTTTTGAAGCAATCTTTTTCAAATTTGCCAAAAACTGTTCTTCAGTTTGGGCAGGCTTAATATTCAAGGGCTCTTTTAGGCGAATGCTTGAAGGAATTGTTTCGTCGATTAACGCATCAACACTCGGAGCACCAATCTGCTTCAGCATCGCTTGTGTTTCTTCGGAAGTAGCGCCAGTATGACGGTCGCTGAATTTTTTAGAATAATGGACGTTTAATTTCATGGGGAGGTACAGATAATAAAAATGAAATAGCGAAATGCTTTTAAAAGCGGCGCAAAAGTAAATAAAATAATGGGGAATCGAAGGCTGGGCTCAGGGCAGTTGTTCACCACTTTTATGGCCATATTGTGCTTAAGTTTTATCCGTTTCACTAAGCAATGGGTTTACCATTCGAAACCACAAGGCAGGAATCAAGCAACAATAAAACATGCCGAAATAGCCACCAGGCAAGGTAGGGCTGCCGGGGTGTGATACCAATTCATGATATGGTTTCGAAGCCTTTAAATGATGGTCGCTATGCCTGGAAAGTTCCAATAAGGTAATTCGAGAGGTGATGGCATCGCTCTGCCAGGCATGTTGTGCAGTATATTTTGATCCTTCCACTCTAACGAGCCCATAATGTTCGATATAATTAACATACTCGAGAAGTAAAATTGCAATGAGCGATTGTGCTACAAATGCAATGAGCGCTGTATTTCCGAAGAAATATACTATGGCAATATCGAGACTCAACTGAGCAACAAGCAACCGAAGGACAATATTTTGATGCCATTTCTTTTGTGCATTTCCTATGGTGAATGCCGAGATAAATTGGGCCGGAATGGTACGCACAAAAAAAGCATAGAGGGATTCATTCTTACGAGCAGTGGCCGGATCGCGCATGGTCCCAACATGCTTATGATGGTTTTTAATATGTTCAATAAAAAAGTGAGAATAATGCACTAGGAGTAAATTCCAAACTCCTAAAGCCTGCATCCTGCTTTGCTTTCTGTGTATGAGCTCATGCGCTGAGATAATTCCTGATATACCCGCGTTCAATCCAGTAGAAATGATGGCACCTACAAGCACATAGCCACTCAAGAAATGATTGCTAGCACCAATTATTAATATGGCAATCGCAATGGTGTGTGATACAACGTGCAATAAAAGAATAAGGGTAGGTAAAACTGAATTCTCTTTTCTCTCGGTTTCTACCACAGTTGGAAGCAACCAATCGAGAGCAACAAATAAAACCAACATCGCTGCGGTATTCATCCAAACGAAGTGACCTCCATGCAGATTTCCATAAATGGCGAGAATTCCAGTAATTAAACTTCCTAGGTATTTCATATTGAATGATACAAACATAATAATATATGACGATTTTGTAGCGCCATTTCTGAGAAATTTGAGGATTGACTTATCTCATAGTGCAAAAACGGGATAAAAGGTTTAATTTTGAATATTCAACCTAGTTTAATATGAGAAAATTACTACTCAGTATCAGTTTTGCATTGATTACAATGTTTAATGTACAAGCGCAAACAGCTACCGATTTCACGTCCACCGATTGTAATGGGGTATCCCATCATTTGTTTAATGAACTCAACTCTGGAAAGGTGATTATCATTGTGTGGGTAATGCCTTGTGGTTCATGCCTTGGCCCATCGTTAACTGCCAACGCCTTGATGGAAAGCACCAAAACGGCCCATCCTAACTTGGTAAGTTTTTATATGTTTGATGATGATGGTGGAACCAATTGTACTTCATTAAATAGCTGGAAGAGTTCGAATAATATAACCAATGCCATTACATTCTCCGATTCGAAAGTGAAGATGACCGCTTATGGAAGTGTTGGAATGCCAAAAGTGGTAATCTTGGGTGGCGGTGCCAGTCATACAGTTTTTTATAATGCAGCCAATACCGTGGATGCAAATGCAATGCAAACAGCCTTGAATCAAGCCATGGCTGCAACAGGAATTGAACAAGGAACTAGCCCAATACAAGCAGCAAGTGTTTCACCTAATCCAGCTTTCAATGGGGCACAACTTAAATTCACATTAACAGAAAAGTCGGATATAGTAATTGACTTATACGGTATGGACGGCAAGCTTGCCAAAGCCGTATTCAAAGGAGTCAAGGAAGCTGGTGAAAATAATTTGCCTCTCGAATATACCGGGCTTGCAGCGGGCACCTATTTACTTCGTATACAAAGTGGAAGTAAATTTCAGTATATGAATGTGGTTATCACACAATAAGATTTTCTATTCTTTAATGAGGTTGTTATGAGTTTTGGTAGGTATATTCTTTCTCTTTTGCTGTTTAGTTTCTTTGCTTTTAATTCAATTAATTCAAGCGCTCAATGTTGTGCTGGAGGAAGTGGTTGCCCCATCGCAGGAGGATCTTCTCAAGGTGTACTCGATGAAAATCAAATTGAACTCAATACGAACATTCAATTAATCAACACAAATAATTTCTATACTGGGTCAAAACGCGATACAGCAAAATATTTTGATAGCTATACGAGTCATTACGAATATTTCCGATTAGCCTATGGAGTATCAAAAAATCTCACGATGTCGATTGAAAGCGGGTACTATTTTCAGAAGAAGGAAGTAGGGTTGCGTCAAAATCCAGCGACCACTTATCAATCTGGGGGTGTAGGCGATTTGATTTTTTTTCCGCGTTACGATATTCTTAATAAGTATAATGGTAAGACTAAAAAAGAGATTACCCTTGGATTGGGATTTAAAATTCCATTAGGAAGCTATAACGATTCTTCAAAAAATATTGAACCATTTTCGGGTGCCACCTACTACGTCACCAAGCCGCAATCGGTGCAGCTTTCATCAGGAGCACAGGATATTATTTTTCATTTGTTTTTATTTCATGGTTGGGTGAAACAAAATTTCAAGGTGTTTGCCAATGCGCTTTATATTAAAAAAGGATGGAATCCGATAGGAGAGAAGCTTGGGAATTATGGAAGTGTTTCATTATTCGCCACCAAATCGTTTCTCGATCATTATGGGGTAACCTTACAAATGCGCTATGAGCAAGTCGCCAAAATGCAATTGAATCATGATATTTTATTATATCATTACCCAAATTATGACCCAGAAGCAACAGGCTACCGAAAAGTTTTTATCACCCCCATGGTGAACTATTCACGAGGCAAATTCTCGTTTTATGCTATGACTGATATTCCTGTTTATCAGTATGTAATTAAAACACAGATTGGTTCTCAGCACCTCACTACTTTTGGAGTGTCATTTCGTTTTTATGCGAGAGAAGATGTAGCAAAGAAATTAAAAGGCACAGGAAAATACTATTGTCCGATGCACCCTAAAGTCATTAGTGATAAACCAGGCAGTTGTCCGGATTGTAAAATGGATTTGATACAAGCCAAATAGGTATTGCCTTTCATAAGTAACTTTTTAGCACTTCCTTTCATTATCTTGAGAATGTTTCTGGACTACCTTTGTTTTGTATAAACTATTTCTATATTTGATTTTTTTAATCAAATCATTACATGAATAAGTTTTACGCATTTCTCTTTATTGCGATGTCTGCCTTTTCAACAAAAGCAGTGGCGCAAACATTTACCGATAATTTCGATTCCTATACTTCTGGAAATTATCTTGGACTGTCAAATACCACATGGAAAACATGGAGCAATAGCCCCGGAGGTTCCGATGATGTGAAGATTAGCAGCATGAAGGCTAAAAGCGGGAGTAATTCACTCTACTTCACTTCTACAAGTGGCGGTCCAAGCGATATTGTTCTTCCTTTTGGAGGGCAGTATAATACCGGCACTTTGAATTTGAGCATGAACATGTTTGTTGATAATCAAAAGAAAGGTTATTTCAATTTGCAGGAGCAAACTACACTAGGTAAAGGCTGGAGTGTCGATGTGAATTTCGATTCATTAGGACAATTCAATTTAGTAAATACCTTATCGGGCGAATTATTGAAAGGGTCGTATACCCAAAATACTTGGATGAAGGTAGAATTGCAAATCAACCTCAATACCAATACCTGGAATTTTTTAATTGATGGTGTTTCTAAAGGAATCTTCCAAAATGCTTATCGTCAAATAGCCTCTATGGATATTTATCCAACAACCAACAGCTCTTATTATATCGACGATGTATCTTATACTTATGCAGCCTATATCAAACCCAATTTGAATGGTACAGTATCGGCAATTAATAATGTATTAGGATCCTTGGCCGGACAAATTGTAACGCCAACAGTAGAAATACGTAATATCGGAACACAAGTGATTACTTCTGCAAGTGTTGAATTCACTTATAATAACGTAAAGCAAACTAAAAATGTAAGCGGGCTTACTTTAGCGAGTTTGGCCACTACTACAATTACCCTTGATAATAATATTACTTTATTAGCAGGAGCAAGTACTGTAAGTGCAGAAGTGAAACTGGTGAATGGTATTGCTGATGATAATACGGCAGATAATTTAAAAGTATTAAACGTCAGTGCTCCCGTGCCTGCTGCTGATAAATTTGTGGTTGCCGAAGAAGCTACAGGAACCTGGTGTCAATGGTGCCCTAGAGGTGCAGTTTGGTTGAAGAAGATGGATGATAAATATACCAACTTAATTATTGGTATTGCAGTTCATAATAACGACCCCATGACATTCTCTCCATACGATAAAGGTATTGGACCTAAAATAAGTGGTTATCCTAGTATGTTGGTTGATAGAGGAACTTCAAAAGATCCTTCAGCAATGGAAGGTGATTTCTTGACTCGTATCATGGTAGCACCCAAAGGTGTGATTCGCGGTGGTGCAAAATACAATGCAACTACCCGAGTATTGGATGTAAGTTTGACTACAAAATTCAAAACCGCAGTGACTGGTAATTATCGAATTGCTTTTGTCTTAGTAGAAGATAGTGTTACCGGTACTTCTTCAAAATATAGTCAGTCGAATGCCTATGCTGGTGGTGGTTCGGGCGTGATGGGTGGATTTGAATTGTTGTCGAATCCTGTTCCTGCAAGTAAAATGGTATACGATCATGTGGGGCGAATTATCTCTCCAAATTTTGCGGGCTTGAGTAATGCCTTTGCCGCCTCAATTAATCCAGGTGATTCATTTACACATAACTTCCAAGTGGTGATTGACCCTACCTGGAATATTTCTCGTTTGCATATTGTAGGATTGTTAATTGACCCCAGTGGTAAAATAGATAATGGATCCACCGTAGCTTTTAATAAAGCCATTCAAAATGGATTCTTAACTGGCAATATGGTTACTGGTATTACTTCATTAGGAGGACCAGAAACAAGTAATGTGTACCCAAATCCTTCAAATAAAGATTTCACCATTGCATTACCTGAATCATTTAGAAATGCAGAAGTAATGATGATTTACAATATGCAGGGTCAATGTATACAAACTGAAAAAATCAAGGGGCAGGAAAATATTTTAGTGCCAGCAGAAACATGGACTCCAGGATATTATCTTGGCGTAATAAATCATAATGGAACGGTATTGCAAGTGAAATTGATTAAAGAATAATATCCTACAATTTAATAAAAAAAACGCTGCCGGAAACTACCGACAGCGTTTTTTTATGCGGTGAAAATTTGTAGTTATTCTTTAACAAACTTCTCTATTCGGTCGCCAATTCTCACGAGATATACTCCTTTGGCTAAATCACTAATTTCGATTTCGGTTTTTTGTTTGGTGATATTTCCAACCTTAACAATTTCGCCAAGGGCATTGATAATCATAAACGAAACCTCTGTTTCATCAACACTAATTCCTTCGATGATAATAATATTATCGGCAGGATTTGGATATACGGAGAAAGGAAAATCGATGCTGCCCGATCGAATACCAACATTACTTATGATGATACTATTTGAAATTGCTGAACAGCCATTCACATCGGTAATTCGTAATTTATATGTTCCCTTTTGAGTAATATCATAGTTATTAATCGTAGCTCCTGAAATGGCTGTATCATTTCTGAACCATTGGTAATTTCCTGTGCTGGTAGTGGTGAGTTTTAAACCATTCAATGTAATGATAGGAGCAATAGGTAATGGATTCACAGTAACAGTGATTACTCTCGATGAATCTTTGCATGCATTTGCGTTAGTTACTACCACCTGATAACTACCTGCGCTATTTGCGGTGTAATTTATTGCATTCGCACCACTGATATTATTACCATTCAGCTTCCACTGATAGGATAAGTTTGTTCCTGCATTGGCATTTAAAATAACACTACCTCCAATACAGAATATAGTATCGCCTGTAGGTGTAATTGTTGCATTTGGTAAAGGATTCACTACTACTGTTACTGCAGTTGAAGAGTCGGAACAATTAGAAGCATTATTTACAACGACAGTATAATTGCCTGCGCTATTAACAGCATAGCTTGCGCTGCTAGCTCCACTAATATTCAATCCGTTTTTCTTCCATTGATAGCTTAAACCACTTCCAGTGTTTGCGTTAAGCATAACACTTCCACCTTGGCAAAAGCTAAGCGAACCATTGGCAGTAATAGTAGCTCCTAGGCGTGCATTCACTACTACCGTTAAGGCACTCGATGAATCAATACATCCATTGGTATTGGTGACTACCACTTTGTAGTTGCCACTTACACTCGCGTTAAATGATATTCCAGTAGCACCCGATATATCAATTCCATCTTTTCTCCATTGATAGTTAAGACCGCTTCCGCTATTAGCCGAAAGTGTTACACTACCACCTTGGCAAAATGTAGTAGCGCCTCCAGGAGTGATGCTCGCACTTGGCAATGAATTTACTATTACAGTAACTGCATTTGAAGAATCGATACAACCATTACTATTGGTTATGATTACTTTATAAACACCAGCGGCAGAAGCGGAGTAATTAAATGAGGTGGCAGCACTAATATTGGTTCCATCTTTTCTCCATTGGTAATTTAATCCGCTTCCTGTATTGGCATTAATCAAAACACTATTGCCTTGACAGAAAGTTGTGGCTCCTGCAGGAGTAATTGTGGCCGTTGGTAATGCATTTGCAGTAACTGTTATCGCATTTGAAGAGTCGATACAACCATTGGAATTGCTCACGATTACTTTGTAATTCCCACTTGTGTTCGCCGTAAAACTAATATTTGTAGCACTGCTAATATTCACTCCATCTTTACGCCATTGGTAGGTAAGTCCGCTACCACTATTCGCATTTAGAACAACGCTACCTCCCTGACAAAAAGTGGTTGTACTAGCAGCAGTGGCTGTTGCTGTTGGTAAGGTATTTACTGTTACCACAATGGCACTTGATGAATCAGAACAACTATTGGAATTGGTTACAACCACTTTATAGCTGCCACTAGTGGTTGCTGTATAACTAGGCGAGTTGGCGGCTGAAATATTCGCACCATTTTTTCGCCATTGGTAGGTGAGTCCACCACCTGTATTGGCATTGATGACAACACTTCCGCCCTGACAGAAAGTAGTGGCACTTGCAGCAGTTGCTGTAGCTGATGGTAAGGAGTTCACTACCACATTTACCACAGAAGAGGAATCATAACATGCATTAGCATTGGTAACAATTACTTTGTATGCTCCCGAAGTGCTTGCTGTATAAGAAGCACTGGTTGCTCCGCTAATATTTGCCCCATCTTTACGCCATTGGTAAGTAAGTCCCCCACCCGTATTTGCATTCAATACCACACTGCCTCCTTGGCAAAAAGTGATTGCACTTGCGGGTGTAATTGTTGCACTTGGTAATACATTTACAGTTACTGAAATAGCACTTGATGAATCAGTGCAACTACTCGAATTAGTAACAACCACTTTATAACTACCACTGCTTGTTGCGGTATAACTTGATGCAGTGGCACCTGAAATATTTGCACCGTCTTTTCTCCATTGATAGGTAAGTCCGCTACCCGTATTTGCATTAATTATTACACTTCCGCCTTGGCAAAAAGTGGTGGCACTTGCAGCAGTTGCTGTAGCTGATGGTAAGGAGTTCACTACCACATTTACCACAGAAGAGGAATCATAACATGCATTAGCATTGGTAACAATTACTTTGTATGCTCCCGAAGTGCTTGCTGTATAAGATGCGCTGGTTGCTCCGCTAATATTTGCCCCATCTTTACGCCATTGGTAAGTAAGTCCCCCACCCGTATTTGCATTCAATACCACACTGCCTCCTTGACAAAAAGTGATTGCACTTGCGGGTGTAATTGTTGCACTTGGTAACGCATTTACAACAACCGTAATCGTGTTTGAAGAGTCGATACAGCCATTACTATTGGTAACAACTACTTTATAAACACCACTTGCAGATGCTACATAACTAGCAGCGGTAGCACCAGATATATTAGCATTATTCAAACGCCATTGATAATTCAAACCGCTTCCAGTATTGGCATTGAGTGTAACATTTCCACCTTGACAAAAAGTAGTAGCACCTCCAGCAGTGATATTTGCGGTGGGTAAACTATTAACAGTGATAGCAATTGCCGAAGAAGTATCTGTAGTACACGATCCTGAATTTACAATTCGACGGAACCAGGTGTTATTGCTTAGTGCTGCCGATGAATAATCTTTAGAGGTGCTAGAACCTGCCGCTGCACTGAATCCTGTGGTGGCAGAGGTGGTGCTCTTAATCCATTGGTAAGTAATAGGCAATGCAAAACTATCAATAAGAACTCGGTCGATATATAATTCGTTTCCAAAACCAGAATAAAATTCAAATCGCACTTGTGTTGTACCTGCAGGTAATGTTACTGATTTTTTACACCATTGTGTTGCAGTTGGAACAAACACCGAAGTCTGCGCCGCAGCAGTGGTAATGCCATTGATGGTGTCAACCGTTTGTGCCGATCCCCAAGCTGCCAAACGGGTGAAAGTTGCACCACTAGAAGTGAGAATGATTAAGGAATCGCTGTAGCCAGTATAGGTTGCATGAGCAACATCAAAATTCAATTGCTCAGGTGATACAATAGCTGTAAATGTTTTGGTATTCATCTGTGCTCTGCTTGTAGCGGATACGTTGAAATTATTCGCCATGATATCCCCTTTGGTTCCACCGCGGATATAACTATTGAGCGTGTCGGCTATAAGTAATGTATTTTGATTCAATACTAAATTCCAACCCGAAGGTGTTAGTGTTCCACTAAATTCCTCATTCACCTTCGTACCTGAATTCACTGCAGATGCGCCGCCAGCCGGTTGTGAGCCACTGAACAAAGTAGGTGCAATACCCAAACATACCGCTTGCGTGCCGCTGATGGTATTACTTGTTATCGCAGGAATGGTGGTGATATAATTTGATTTGGTGATATTATTACTTCCAAATGAATTGGTGGCGGCGAGTGTAATACTATAGCTTGTTCCTGGGGCTGTAAACTGCACCAGTGGATTTTGAGAGTTTGCTGTAGTACCTCCAACAAAGCTATAGCTCGATGGCGTAATACTCCACGACCAAGAAGTTGGATTCAATGCACTTGCATCACTTAATGTCACTGTTTGATTGATGCATGGCTGTAATAAGGACGCGCTAAAATTGGGTATTGGCGCAGGAGAGAAGCCCACATTGGAATATAGGCCACGACCATGAGTAGCAGCAAAAACCATTTTATCAGAGCTGCGATATTGTAACATATCAACCCGAACATTGGCTAAGCCTGCATTAGAAGTAATCCATGAAGGTGTGGTAGCACTGAAATTGGTAGTGGCCCAAACACCAAGCTCGGTGGCAAGCAATACTTCATCACGATTATTCGGATTGAACAATACCCATCGAACGGGCATATCAGGTAAGTTACCTTCTTTACTCACCCAAGAGGTACCTCCGTTGGAAGTATACCAAACGGATGTAACTCCATAATTGAAAAATGTGACTGCGAGTTCATTTTCATTCGCACCAATATCAATACCTGAAATAGTTCCAGCAGGTAGGCTTGTACCACTAATATCAGTGATTGTAGGTGTATTATCGGCATTGGTAACTTTATAAACTTTGCCTGCTTCATTACCAATAAAAACAGTAGATGAAGCGGTAGTATATGGTGAGACTTTGAAAAAGCTGGCCATAGCAGCCATGCCTGTTATTGTTACAGAGGTAGCAGTAGAAGGTGTTCCAGTTACTGTTTTCACTCGATAAATTGTACTTGTCGATCGGGCAGTATATAGAATATGTAAGTTGTTATCATAACCTGCAGGATTAATGAATCTACCGGTTACATTGTCATTGATTAATGTGCCAGTAAATGATGCGCCACTGTTGGTTGATAAGTAGAAATTATTATAAACATAAGACGCAATCTGATAGGCAGGACTTGCTTGATCGATAAAACAAAGTGCTCCATCACCTCCAGTTACGTCGGTGGTTGCATTCATTCCTGCAGTGGTGAATCGCTGTGTGCCGTTATCCTGAGCCCCTGCCAAATAAATATTTGAACCACTGGTAGGATGAATGGCACAAGAATAAAATTGAGTCACATTATAGTTATTGCCCTTAGCGGCAATTGTAGGGGTGGTTGCAGTTGCAGTTGCTGTTCTCCAAATACCACCATCATTGCCAAAATAAGCTACGGTACTACTTCCTGGTTCATAATAAATTACGTGCTGATCGGCATGAACATATTGGCGACTACATCCTCCCCACCAACTAGTTATTTGTGACCAGCTTGTTCCTCCGTTTGTGGTTTTTAAAATATCTACTCCACCAATCATCACATGGTTCTCATCCGTTGGATTTACAGCAATGGCAAGGTCGTACCATGATTGTGTTCGAGTAAAATCCGATGATGAAGATGCGCAGTTTTGATCGAACCATGCCGTAGCGGCTGTTGCAGCCCAAGTTATACCACTATTGGTCGATTTAAAGATGCCTTGTATTGCACCCGTGGTTCCTACCAATGCATACAAGGTGGCGTTATTTGATGGTGCTATGGCTAATTCCACACGACGGCCCCCGGTGACAATGGTATTAAAATTAGTAGCCGTTGGGTCCCATGTAGTTCCATCGTTATCAGTATAATGGTATTCCCTTGTAATTGTATAATCACCGATTCCAATATGCACTCTTCCACTATAAGCAATTTCTATATCGGAAACATTCTTTCCTGTATAGCCAATATTTGTGAATGTACCACCCGCATTGGATGAAATATAAATTCCATTTTTTGTGGCGATATAAACTTTATGGTTGGTAGGATGCACAGCAATTCGATTAATATAATTAAAGGATGAACCCGTAGTGCTCCCTAGTTGAGACCAAGTTGTCCCGCCATTGGTTGTACGCCATACCCCCGAACCTCTTACTGCGTCTGAATTATACCAGCCTTCTCCAGTTCCAAAATACATCGTATCACTATTTAGTGAGTCATATGCCATACAGGTAATCGCGAGATTTGCGAACGTATCATTAATAGGAGCCCAGTTTGGACTCGTAGCTGTGATATCCGTTGTCTTCCATAATCCTCCATCGACACCTGCCGACCAAATGGTTTTTTTAGTTGCATCGTTTGGATCCACCATGATGGCACGAGTTCTACCTCCAACATTATTGGGGCCTCTTTCTATCCAAGGCGTGGTGCTGCTTCCAGGTGAATTGAGAACTGAATTGGCGCTCATCTGTTGCAGGATTCCAACCAGATTTTCACGCGTAGGGCGGCCCAAAGTAGGATTCATCGTGCGATTGAAATCTTGTTCGATGGCTTCCATAGGACCATCCGTTTCAGCCTCCTCCATCTCTAATTCATGCTCCTTTGAAAAGCCGTCTTCAGCAATAGTGCTAGTTGCTATTGATTTTTGTTTTACCTCATTATTAATATTTGAAGGCTTGGTGATCGGATTTTTTTCAGTTGCATTTTCAGCCGTCTTCAAAGGCTCGTTGGAGCTATTCGAAAATGGCCTCGTAAGTGCTAATAGAATAAAAAAGGAAAGTAATAGGACGAAGGGTAGAAATTTTTTCATCATAATAAGTTGGTCGCTAGGGTCAAATAGTTTGTTGAAGGCTGATCGCAAATAAATGTATAGGGTAATAAATGCTAATTGCAAAAATCACTAAAAATCACTTTAGAGGTATTAAGATTAGTTTATCGTTCCTTCGAATACAAACATACAAAATTAATAGGATTTGACCACGCATTTTAGGTCGTAATTTAGAAGTCGGAGGGCATTAAATTACCATACATCCCAATCCACGGCCATCGTTTCATTTCGGAAGGTAGGCTTCTGTAATCCATTGGTGAGTTGGGATACACGCTCCGAGACGGTTTTGCGTAACGCCCCAATTTTAATAGTTGGGTATTGGTTCAAAGCTTCTAAAATGGTATAAGTAAAAACCCCGTTTTGTAAATCACCATTCTCTAAAGCATATTGATTTCCTGCAGCAGCAGAAATGATTACTGCACCCGTATTCTGACCAACATTCACAAAAACATTTTGCATTAACTCAAAGCTATTTCTTAAACCGAGGGAAGGTTCATTGGTATATTCTAAAAGCTGACTGCCCTTGGTAAGTTTCATTGAATCGGAAGTTTGGTTCATGGCAATCACATCTTCTTTATCCACTTCACCACTATGACAAGCATCTATTAATAATAGTTTTTTACGGGCAGGAATGCTATCAAGCAAATGCTCCATAGATTCATATGCCAGCCCTTTTAATTCTGGGTGGTCAAAATCTACATCGTAGGTGGAGAGGATATAATTATACTTTCGGTCGAGTAAACCATGACCTGAATAGGAAATTACCACCTTGTCATCAACATTGGACGTCAATAGCTTTGCCCTTAGCGCCGTGATATTTGAAACTGTCACTTGTTTATTAAAAAGGGTGTCAATGATTAATTGCTCTCCATACTTCTCCCGCAATTTCGCACATAAATCGCGAATGTCCTTGCAGCTATAACGAAGGTTATATTTTGGGTTTGCAAATTGGTCGATACCGATACCTACAAAATAAACTTTTGATTCGATGTTCTTCGCAGGGGTATAGCTAATGCTTATCGGTGTATGATTACTTTCCGATCCTCGGGTATTTGTTATAGCACATTCAATGCGGTTAATTCCATTGCTTAATATAAGGGTTATCGAAGTGTCAAACGAATGCAGTTTGCGCGACTTAATGCTTAACCCATTCATTCCCCAAATGGGCACCTGGTTAACCCAAACATTAACTCGGTCGATGAAAGCACTGGTATCGCTGGTGTTTAGGGTTAATTTCAAATCGGGCAATGCTTGGTTATAAGGCAAGCTTGATTTATTTTTAAATTCCGCAATTGGAAGTTCCAATGTGTTTGATAAAGTATTGGTATCTATTTTTAATTTTTGAAGTCGCTTTCCATAAGCGTTTTTATAAGAACGAATCAGCATGGTATCGGTTGAATGAATTGACTCTAAAACCTTATCTGGACGGTTGAGTTTGATATCTAATTGTCCGATTGGAAATATGACCTGGTCTTTTTTTAATGCAATATAGTTCAATGCATTTTTCGTGGTGAAATACTCATTGGATGCATTGATGAAAATTTGATCCTCATCTTTAATGAAATCCATATCTATAGCCTTTTTCCAGCCATGTTCAATATCAAATAAAGTAGTGAACGCATTCGTGCCTTTCACTATAAGCCATGCGCCACTTATCGCCATCGATTCAATCCCATTCGTATTGGCCTTGAAAACGGTCTCTTGATATAATCCATAGGATTCATTGCCGTAATTATATTGCCTACCTTGCTTTTGAAAATTATAAACTTCAATCGTGCCATCTTCAAATCCAATGATGAAGTACTTCTGATTTTGGGTAAAGCAAGCCTGTGTAATACTTCCCTTTATTGGGTTATCGCGATTGAATATGGTATTGCCTGTTTTGATATCTAAAATATACAATTCCAACTTCTTCATGTATACAAGATATTTTTCATCTTTAGTGATACTCATTATTTTAGTATCCAGCTCAAATCGCATGGCGTCAAGTCCATTTTTGCTTTCTCGGGTCAATCGAATTTCGGGTGATTGGAATGCAATGGGCATCTGCTCATTCATGGTTAAACGTACTTGTCGGAATCCACTTTCATTGCCTTGAGTATAATTTGCGGTGCCCTTTATTTCATAGCCTTCTCTGGCACTTATTATATCATGAACTACCAATCCATCCATGCCTTTTATTTTGTATTTATTAAATCTGAAAATTTCCTTTCCACTATTGATTTCATAAACTATAATATCATCGTCAGCATTTGTGAAATAGAGTAGTTTGGCATCATTGGAAATATTCATTGCCTTAATTTCTTTAGCCGAAAGTTTTAACTCGAATAATGAATCAATTTTTCCATTGCTAAAAGTTTTTGAATAGATGGTTGTTTTATTACGAAAGAATAACTTATCGGAGTTGGGTGAGAACACACCCGATAAGGGGTAGTTCTCTGCGGGTATCGCTTCGCGCTCTAAGCTAGAGAGGTCGATGGTATAAAGTCCACTCCTATTGTTAAATAATAATCGACTACCATCATTAGATGCGATGACATTATAGGTATATTGGTCCCAGCGATTGATTTCAGATAAGAGCGCTCCTGTTCGCCCTTCCAGGATTTTTATATTCCCCCAATTATCACTCACCGCAAAAATTTCGGCCACGGCATTGTAAACTACATTATTAATAATGCCATCAAAATGAACCGCTAATAATTGAATTGAATCATTGAAAATATTACGCATGCACAAACGGCTATCTCCAATATCATAAATATAGTTGCCATCTTTCCCTATTGCTCCAATGCCACCTCGATGCTCTTTTAAAATTTTTCCCGTATTGAGATTTGCAATTTTTAAATTGGAGTATTTATCAAAATCATTAAAGAGGATATATTTTCCATCATAACTAAGGCTCATCAAATCAACAACCCATGTATTGGTTTTCCCCTTGCCAGCTAATGGAATGCTGAAGAGGTGGCTATGATTTAGATCGAATACCTTTAGATAATTGCTTCCGTAGGTTACTAGCCTTGAACCATCTAGGGTGCATTTAAAATCAAGCAAGTATTTATCGGGCTCAGCTTCCGTATAATAAAATAGTTCGCCCAAAGACAAACCTGAGTTTTTATGTAAGATGAGTGGATTATGCCAGCCATGAACATTCATAGCCACAATCCTATTTTGATAAGCCTCCACATCATGAATAGATCGCCCTCTCTTACTTAAATCAATATTGCGAACGATTTCCCCACTATAAGGATCAAATAATGTAACTCCATCGCCAGTTGCCACAGCCAAACTATTTCCTTGAGCAGTAAAGGTAATTCCGTTCACTAATTTTGAAGGTGTACTAAATTCACTAAGGAGAAATCCACTTTTCAAATCGCGAACTTTAACTGTGTTATTATCAACGGTGGCAAGTAAGGTCCCATTGGGGCTGATTACTAATTTTAATGGAGAAGTACTATTGGGCGATTGCACCACCAATTCTAATTTGGGTTGTAAGGTGTTAGAAATAATAGTAGAATCTTGAATATTACCCCTTACAAAATTCGTCCCATAAAACCAGAATTGAGTATTCGATGGAGCTCTTAAATGCAATGCCTGTAAGGTATCGAGATCATAAGATTGAATGAGCCGATGGGTTTGTAAATCCCATAATTTAATGGTGTGATCAAGCGCACTGCTTAGCATGAATCGACGATTAGGCAATAGGCATAAATCATGGATATATCCATTATGTCCTACCATCAGAAATGGAGTGGATAATACATCACTCAAATCTTTTTTTACATCCACCATGCGGCCATAGGATGTTATTATAAGTGATTCTTCTAGACATATTATTTTCGAAATCCCATCTCCAAACACATTGACTTTATTGTGGATTTTGAATTCGTCAGCGTTTAGTTTTGCAACGCTGATATCCCCTCTATTATTTCCCCAATACAAATTTGTGCCATCATATGCCAGTGCAGTAATACGACTACTATCTTTGATTAATTTGCGTTTTATGCCATCTGATAGCGAATAAAAATAAAGGGTACTATCCATATTGTCGGCAAGCAATACAGCAAGATTCTTCTCATCTAATAAGAGGGAAGATGGAATTCGAGGAAGTTGTATCGAATAGATTAAGTTCTCTTGCTTTATATCACGAATTTCTACGGAGGCATTGCTTTTTACAATTGCCACCCAATGTTCGCTGTAGAATATACTATTGGCACTAGATGCTGTGATAACGTATTCATGTTTATGTTTCGAATCTGAAAATTTTATTTGATTTGGTGAAAGGGAAATGCTTTTTCCTGTTGCCAAATGGTCATCGTATATTTCATCATCCAATTGCGATGCGGTTATTTCCTGATGTAACATTCCCTCTGAATCAATAATCTTAATGGCATCCCAATTCCAAATCACAAATAGCCTCGATCGTGCCGAATAGTTTAATCGATAATAATTATTATCCGTTCCTAAAATTGTTTGACTTCCATCCGCTCCAGCTAAGATTAATTTATTATAGTTTTTAAGTAGAATGAAATCCTGAGATGCTTGTAGAGAGAAGGAATTTAGGTCGCCCAAGTATTTGATTTCATATGCTGTGCTTAGTGATTTTCCTTCAAAGGTATAATAACGATAACTGATAGGATTGGAGCTAAGTGCTACCAAATAATTTTCGGTTAGAATAAAACCCTCCAAATTCTCAATATAAATGCTCGATTCAAGTTTCATGCTTCTTGAATGATAAATATTCACTTTCTGTTTTTCTTGAATAGCGAAAAATCTGCCATCGAGTGAAATACTCACATAAGTGCAATAGGGCGCTTCGCGAGTACCTAAAGCCACAAATTTTTGATTGGAGCATGAAAATGTTTTTACTGAATTTAATGAAGTGATGGCAATTACTTTGTAGGCAAGATTAAAATCGGTGCTCACAATCACATCCTGAAGATTTATTGAATCGATGACTTGATGATTCTTAATATCCAGGAGCTCCATCTTAAATTTATGGATCAATAATAAAGTTGTTTCGTCGGTGAAGAATACGCCTTCCACCCTTTCATCGATTGGGTAATTGTAAAGAAACGATCCATCAAACGCATCAAGCACCTTTATAGAAGTATTTTGCAGCGTTAATACCGCCAATAATTTTCCTGATGGACTTGCAGCCACCTTGTCAATCATCTGGGTACTGGGCTTGCTGGTACTCACTGTAATATTTTGTGCGATGGTGGGAAGCACTTGTATTAAAAACAACAGCAGGAAATAATTTTTAATTTTCAAAAACATGTAGGTTGCGTAAATATAGAATTAGGAATTACATTTTCCCGTGTAAATAAAACAAAAAAAAGGTGAGATTAGAAAAATCATTGAACAACATTTACGGATTCAAAGTTGCAATTTTGCTACCCTAAATAAATTATTTACTTTTCACACATGAATCGTCGACAACTCCTCGCCTCCTTGGGCATTTCAGGACTCGCGCTATCCTTGAAAGGCCGCTCACAAACCATAGCATCGCTTACCAAACCGGTGAATAAACCCATTGTGCTTAGCACCTGGTATAACCAATCGAAGACAGCCAACGTGCCAGCTTGGAAAATACTATCAGAAGGTGGTACTGCCCTCGATGCTGTAGAAGCGGGAGTGCAAGTATCGGAGAATGATCCCGAAAATTGTTGCGTGGGCCTCGGTGCCAACCCCGATAGAGAAGGGATTGTTACCCTGGATGCATGTATCATGGATCACAAGTATCAGATTGGAAGTGTGGCTGCGCTGGAACAAATAAAGAGCCCCATTCATGTGGCGCGTTTGGTGATGGAAAAAACACCCCATGTGATGCTGGTTGGTGCGGGTGCACAACAATTTGCAGTACAAAATGGGATGGAGCTTCAAGGACTCGAACTTAGCTTTCATGCAAAGAGAGCCTATGAAGAATGGTTGCGTAAAAGTGAATATAAACCTGTGATGAATATTGAGAAAGGGCATGGTCCTTATATTGCACCAGGCGATGAAGCCAACGAATTCAATCATGATACCATTGGAATGATTGCCATGGATAAGAACGGGAATCTAAGCGGGGCATGCACTACCAGTGGCATGGGATTTAAGATGAGAGGCCGTATTGGTGATTCGCCTATTATTGGCGCGGGCCTGTATGTTGATAATGAAGTAGGGGCTGCAACAGCTACCGGTCAAGGAGAAGAGGTGATTCGAATTTGTGGCAGTTTTCTGGTAGTTGAATTTATGCGCCAGGGAATGAGTCCGGAACAAGCATGTAAAAAAGCTGTTGAACGCATAAAGAAGAATACGCCCAAAGATGCAAATACAATTCAGGTTGGATTTATTGCCATCAATAAAAAAGGTGAATATGGAGGCTATGCATTGCATCGTAATTTTGATTATGGTGTGACTGATGGGAATGGAGATACAAAAAAAATCGATAGCAAATTTATGATGCAGTAATTCCAATTCGAACAATACATGCATTTCAAAATTATAATTTATTAAAATCAAAAGCCAATGTTGACACTCGAAATAGCATGTAATAGTTTTACCTCCTGCCTTCATGCAGCGCAAGGGGGAGCCCAGCGCATAGAGCTTTTTGAGAACTTACAAGAAGGTGGTTGTACGCCATCATATGGTATGATAAAGCAGGTGAAGGAGAAAATAAAGCTACCTATTTATGTGATGATACGTGCCCGTGGTGGTAACTTTGTTTATTCTGATAACGAACTTGAAATCATGATTCAAGATGTAGGGATTTGTAGGGAACTGGGCGTGAATGGAATTGTGTTTGGTGCACTTAATGAAAATGGAAAAGTAAACGAAGACGCATGCAAACGCATTCTGAAAGCCTGGAATCAGGGGCCAGCCACTTTTCATCGTGCCATCGATGCTAGTGATAATTTAATTACCGCGGCTGGAACCATCATCGACCTTGGCTTTGAGAGAATTCTTACCAGCGGAGGTAAATCAACGGCATGGGAAGGGATGGAAACAATTGCAAATTTGCAAAATAAATATGGCCATCGAATAGAAATACAGGCGGGGTCGGGAATCACAGCCGAAAATGCCGCAGCCATAGTGGCAAAAACGGAAGTGCGCAGTGTTCACGCGACTTGTAAAATGAATATTGCAGAAATTGCATCCAATCAAAGTATAACTATAAAACCCACTCAAGTAACGAGTTTGGAAAAAGTAATGGCATTACGACAGGTGCTCGATCTAATTTAATTGAAATTCAAACTAGGAGATTCAGAATCTCGTTTAATTACTTTCATCTAAATTATTTTATATCTTAATAATAATCTTATTTTGAATTCACATATTTAGTAAATTTAATCATAGTTTTTGCTATTTGACAATAAGGAAAACCAAACTATAAACATGCAAATAGGAATTGATAGTTTCGCTGCAGCAGGCAGTCTCAACAATAATGGAATCGATAGAACCACCTCCATCACACAATTACTCGAACGTATTGAACACGCTGATACCTGTGGACTTCATGTATTCGGAATTGGAGAACATCACCGTAAAGAATTTTTGGATTCGGCTACTGTTGTGATCTTGGCTGCAGCGGCAGCACGCACAAAAAAAATTATACTTACCAGCGCGGTAACCGTGCTTAGCGCTGCCGATCCGGTGCGTGTTTTTCAAGAGTTTGCCACCCTCGATTTAATTTCTAATGGTCGCGCTGAAATTGTGGTTGGGCGTGGCTCATTCACCGAAGCATTTCCATTATTCGGATTAAACCTTCAGGATTATGATGCCCTCTTCATTGAGAAGCTGGGGCTCTTACTCAATATACGCGATAATGAAGAAGTGAATTGGAGTGGACGTTTCAGACCTGCATTGGAGGAACAGTCAATCTATCCTCGACCCTTGCAAGAATCGATGCCAATATGGTTGGGTGTTGGTGGTACGCCTCAGTCTTTTGCACGTGCTGGTGCTATGGGATTGCCATTGATGGTGGCAGTTATTGGTGGGGAAACACATCGCTTTCGTCCTTTAGTTGATTTGTATCGGCAGGCTGGAGCCCAAGCAGGGCATGCGCCAGAAAAGCTTCAGGTTGGATTACATTCTTTAGGATTCGTGGCTAATACGAGCGAAGAAGCAGTGAATACCTATTATCCGGGTTATGCCGAAACCTTCACCCGTATTGGGAAAGAACGTGGTTGGCCTCCTGTGAGTCGCCCTCGATTTGATGCGCAAAATGGACCAACAGGCGCATTGGTGGTGGGAAGTGCGGAAGAGGTTGCCGAAAAAATTCTAAGACATAGTGAAGCCTTAGGTGGCATATCACGTTTCACTTTTCAAATGGATAACGCCGATATTATACATGATAAATTGATGCAGTCAATCGAACTCATTGGAAAGAAAGTGATACCCTTAGTGAATGCAGGTTTGAAATCATAATTAGCACTTTCATACTTTTCTTTTTCTATTACTTATGTACTGCTATTAATATTGCCTAAAAAGGAGTATTGAAAATTTTATTTGCTGTTTTTTTATTTACCTCACGAGAAAATTAATGAACCATCGATTCTTTCACTTTTTAATTTTATTTATAATTCCTTTACTAATATTTAGTCAAACCAAAACCAAGAAAGACTCTTTTAAACGGGAAAGAATACTTCCATTTAGCATTTACGAATATTTACTCGTTTCCGTCTATAAATTTTATTACGATAACTATGAACAAGCTTCTAAAAACCTATAATCGGTGAATGAATTTTGAATTTGTATTGGGATGAACCTTAGCTCTTGGGAGGAATAATAAAATCTTTCTGGAAATATTGCACTAAAGTGAATTCATTCTTACCACTCCCTGAATCCCTTTACTTCCGCCCCATTGAATTGAATTCATATCGAGTTGTATACTGGGGAAATGCTTTAAAATACTTTCAGGAATAATTTGAAGAGCTGCACGAATGAGTGGTGCACCTAGGCAAGCATGTATTCCATAACCTAAACTAACATGTGCAACTGCTGCGCGTTTTAGTTGTAGTTGATGTGGACATTTAAATTGCGTTGAATCCATGTTGGCAGAGATTAGAAACAATGCCAATCGGTCTCCACGTTTGAAGGAATAATCGTTTATTGAACCACCTTCTAACGCCATTCTGTAAACATATTGCGCCGGCCCCGCATAACGCAATAGCTCATTAATACTTTTGGATGGCGAAATTAAATATTGCTTTTGCGCTTCTTCATTCGTAAATAAGGCAAGCATCACATTTGAAATAAGTAATGGGAGTGAAGTAGCCAACCCTGTAAATAATTGCACTAATGGTGCAATTAGCATTGAAGGTTCAACATCAGCTTGTGTGAGGGTATTTATAAAATCGGTTTGATGCTGTGGTGATAGAGGATGTAATCTATTTAAGAAAAAATTGGAAAGGAAAGACACGGCTTCATGGGCTTGAAGCGGCTCGTTGGTATCATTCATTAAAAATAATTCATAGGCCGCGTCAAGTAATAAAGGTGCTTCCTTTTGTGTAATGCTGCCATCGGTTAATTCTATAGCAAGTTGCTGGCAACAAGGCAAAATAATATCTTGATAGATATCGATATCGGATTTGGTTAGAACACTTAGGCAACGAGCATCAATTGCTGTATGCATTTTATTTCTAACCCAAAGCAGTTCTTGTTGAAAGGCATCAATAATAACTGGGTTGGGGGATGCTAATTCTAAAGGATTGCTTGGAATAGACAATTGTTCATTTTGATTACTTGCCCCTACCGTCGCAAAACGTGGGTCGCTCAAGATGGATAATACCAATTGGTAAGAATGAATCTTCCATGCATTTAAATCAGGGCTCCATTCCTTGATTGGTGGCGGGTTCTGATTTAGATTGGGATGGAGCATGCGCCTTAATTCTTGTTGATATATCTCTGGGCAAGATAGGAAAAGAATGGGATTGGTGTCATTGTAATTTTTAATGTTGATAGTATAATTTATGGTGGATATTATCTAGAGCTAATGAGGATAGCTTTCTTCACATAGGAGCTTTCATTTGCTGAAAATTCAATTACTTTGCATTGAGTATTATGCCCACAATAAAGAAACCGAAGACCCCTAAACCTGTTACCCAGCCTCAAATTAGTGAGTCGGTGCGACAGGAGTTGGCCAGTAAGCCAATAACCGAGTCGCAGGTGGTAGTGCATTGTGAATACACCGCTCAAATATTTGATGATCAAATTCGTATTTGGAGATCCACCCATTTATTAGATAATGATTCGAGTCATTGCAGCGATTTGGTCGCCTCCGAGAATATCACGCTCTACCCGCAATGGATGCCAGTGAAGGCCATGGAAACGGTGCGATTCACACTGATCTTCACAGGGCTTCCAAAGTCATGCAAGAGCTTCGATTTAATCGAATTTATTCCCGAATCGGGAGGTTTCGAATGTCTAAATATCCGCAGAAACAAAACCGATGTTTATTTTTTAGTGATTGGATAGCTAATAATTTATTTTTTATCAAGGAAAGGGGTTTAATTCAGACTTGATTCCCATGCTGAAAATAAAATTGTAACGATTTTTTCGACCTAAATCTTCAAATTCTCCACCGCTAGAATATGATAATTCCCAATTTAAGACGAACTAATATTTATCCTGAAATTTTCGCCATTAAATTAAGGAAAGGGAGTCTGAATCCTGGTTTTTGAGGCTGAATTTGTATCCTTAATAGTCTAAAATTTGCATTCATAAAGCAAGAATTTTGGCAATATTCTACGGTATTCAAAATATCTAATTAAATGTATACTTTTGAACCTTACAACAAATAACACTGTAAACTATAAAGCTATTATTATTGATGAGTAATTTCAAAATTTTCATTGTAGAAGATGATCCATGGTATGGACAACTATTGTCGTATCATTTATCATTAAACCCAGAATATGAAGTCATTCTTCTTGATACGGCAAAAGCTTGCCTAGACAATCTTCATCAACGACCCAATGTAATTTCTATTGATTTTAATTTACCCGATTTGAGTGGTGAAGTATTGTTGAGGAAAATCAAGGAGAGTAATCGGGAAATTCCTGTGATTATTATTAGCGGTCAAGAAGAAATTTCTATTGCCTTAGATTTGCTAAAGAAAGGTGCATTTGATTATATTATCAAAGATGATAACTCAAGGGAACTGCTTTGGAACAGCATACTCAAAATAAGAGAGAATTCTAATCTTCGAAATAAAGTAGAAGAACTCAGTGAACAATTAGAATCAAAATATGATTTTGAGAATACTTTACTAGGACAGAGTCCGGCGATAAAGAAATCATTTACATTTATTGAGAAAGCAATCAAATCTAATATCAATGTTTCGATAAGTGGCGAAACAGGTACCGGAAAAGAAGTAGTTGCAAAGGCCATTCATTACAATAGTGAAAGAAGGAATAAACCATTCGTCGCGGTAAACATGGCGGCCATACCCAAAGAGCTTATCGAGAGTGAATTGTTCGGACATGAGAAAGGGGCTTTCACAGGTGCCGTTGCGCGCAAGGCAGGTAAGTTTGAAGAAGCCGACGGGGGCTCTATTTTTCTAGATGAAATTGCCGAGCTGGATTTAAACTTACAAAGTAAATTACTGAGAGTTTTACAAGAACGTGAAGTGGTGCGCGTGGGAGGAAGTGAGGCGGTGAAGTTTGATGCACGATTATTGGTAGCTACCCATAAAGATTTGGCTGTTGAAGTAAAGAATGGCAACTTTCGTGAAGATCTTTATTATCGTGTGATTGGCTTGCCAATTTTATTGGCACCACTGCGGGAAAGAGGAAAAGATGTTTTGATTCTAGCAAAGCATTTTACCGACCACTTTGCTAAGGAAAATAAAATGAAGGCATTGCATATTTCAGAAGAGGCCAAAGAGAAACTTTTAAAATACAACTACCCAGGCAATGTGAGAGAACTCAAATCGATTATGGATTTGGCTTGTGTAATGTGTGATGGCAAGGAAATTACAGGAGAAGATATTTCATATAAATCATTAAATGCCGACAATGTTTTTACAAGTATTGAAAAAACATTGAAAGAATATAACGCGGATATCATTCACTTCTACTTGAAAAAGTATGGCGATAATGTGGTGGAAGTGGCTGGCAAACTCGATATTGGTAAGTCAACCATTTATAACATGATTAAATCAGGAGAAATTAAATTATAAGATATGAAGGCAAAATTATTTGAATATGTAAACTCTCAAATTGTACCGTATTCGAAAACGATGCATATTAGTATCGATATGCCTCAATTAGTTCTTGCCTTTGGAGAGAAGGCACTTATAATGAACCCCGAATTTTACACTCGGTTACGAGCCTATTTCCCATTGGCGGAAATCGCAATATGCTCCACTGCCGGAGAAATATATGATCAGGAAGTATTTGATGATACGGTCGTAATTACCGCATTAGAATTTAGTCATACGCCCATCAGTACAGCAAAAGTGAATATAGCTGATTATAAAAGCAGTTTAGAAGCGGGTGTCGCATTAGCAAATAAAATATTGGCAGATGAAATAAACTATGTAATGGTATTATCGGATGGCTCATTGATTAATGGAAGTGAGTTAATAAAAGGCATCTCCAGTATTTTACCTAAGAGTGTTCCTGTAACCGGTGGATTGGCGGCCGATGGCATTCTATTTCAATCAACCGGTGTTGGCCTAAATGAGGTTCCTAAAACTGGGGAGTTAGTGGCCATTGGATTTCATGGAGCGCATTTGCAAGTTGGACATGGGTCGATGGGTGGATGGGATACTTTTGGTCCCGAAAAAACAGTTACCAAATCGAACAATAATATTTTATACGAGATTGATAATTATAACGCATTGAAACTCTATAAAGATTATTTAGGGAAATATGCCGATGACCTGCCTTCATCAGCGCTATTGTTCCCATTGGCGATTATAATGCCCGACTCTTCCGAAATATTGGTGAGGACGATTTTATCTATAGATGAAGCGAATCAATCACTCACTTTCGCTGGAGATATACCTATGGGGGCAAGAGTGAAATTAATGAAAGCCAATTTCGATAACCTCATCGACGCCGCTTCACAAGCTGCATCACTTTCATTTAATCATGAATTAAACAGGAAACCTGATTTCGCCCTATTAATTAGTTGCGTCGGACGTAAATTAATTCTTAAGCAAAGAGTGGATGAAGAAGTAGAGGCTGTTGCCGATATTTTCGATAAGAATACTACAATTAGTGGATTCTATTCATATGGTGAGCTATCACCTTTCAATAATGAAGGTAGATGTCAATTGCACAATCAAACAATGACAATTACTACATTTTCCGAGAAGCTGAATTAATGGAAATTCATAAACTATTAAAGCGACAGCTAAAAAAGCACCTGGCTGATGTCTCGCTGGATTCACAGGAATTCAATTCATTTATTTCTGCTGTAAGTGAAGCCTATGAGTCGTTTGAGAAAGATATTGAAATTTCAAATTTTGCCTTCAATAGAAGCGAAAATGACTATAGGGAAATTAACCTTAAGCTTGAAAAAGAAGCTACAGAGAAAAGAATTTCTATCCGTAAATTACGCGAAACTTTATTGAATTTGGAGGATACAACAGATACCGAATCGGATGAAGAGGATTTAGTTGGTATCGTTGATTATGTTAAAGAACAAATTGCTAAGCGCAAGAAAACAGAACAGGAACTGAATAAAAATGCTAATAGCATCAACACTTTAATTCGAAACATAAACACTGGGATTTTGGTTGAAGACGAAAACAGAAAAGTGATTTTTGCGAATCAAACTTTTTGTAATATGTTTGGTATCCCTGTAGAGGCTAAGTTTTTAGTGGGCGCCGACTGTTCTAAGGCTGGAGAGGATGCCAAGCACCTTTTTAATGATCAAGAAGGTTTTGTCAATGGGATTATCACAAGGTTAGAACAACAGAAAAATATAACTGGGGAAATATTAAAATTGACTGATGGTCGAATTTTTGAACGCGACTATATTCCAATTTTTATTGAAGAAGTATACTCTGGTCACTTTTGGAATTATACGGATATCACTGAACGCAGGAAAACGCTAGATGCTATTGCCGAAAGTGAAGCGCTGAGCAGAATTATCATGAATTCTGCACATGAAGCAATTATTGCTATCAACCAGAGTGGTGAAGTAATTCTTTGGAATCCACAAGCAGAAAAGATATTTGGATGGAAAGAAGCGGAAGTTTTAAATTCTAAATTGTCTAATTTAATTATTCCAGAGCGATATAGAGAAGAACATGAAAGGGGAATGATGCATTATCAGAAAACTGGCGTTGGTCCAATTCTGCAGCGTCTATTGGAATTATCGGCAATTAAAAAGTCGGGAGATGAATTTCCTGTAGAATTATCTATAACACCAGTTAACTTGGGAAAAAGGGTAATTTTGGTTTCATTTATTCGCGATATCTCTGATCGAAAAAAGGCACAAGAGAATCTTGCAGCAAGCGAGCTAAAATACAGAAGTATTATCGCAAACATGAACCTAGGGTTGCTCGAAGTGGATAATAATGATATCATACAATTTGCTAACCATAGTTTCTGTGAGATGAGTGGATTTGAGTTGAATGAATTAGAAGGTCAAAAAACTTCCGAATTACTTGAACTTGGAGAGCACAAGGAATTGGCTCAAAAAAAACAAGAATTACGTCAAATGGGAGTTTCTGATGCATACGAAATTTCCATCAAAGATCGAATTGGTAATTTGAGGTGGTGGCTCGTGTCAGGTACACCTCGTTATAACGAAGAGGGTGTTGTAATTGGTTCCATTGGAATTCATTTGGATATCACCGAACAAAAGAAAATTGAACATGAATTAGTGCTTGCAAGAGAAATTGCGGAGCAATCGGCCCTTGCCAAAGAGGCATTTCTTGCTAACATGAGTCATGAAATTCGAACCCCACTCAATGGAATCATAGGCATGATAAGAGAGCTAAGAAAGCATACGCTTTCAGCCAAACAGCAAAGTCATTTAGATAGCGCTACCAAGGCCTCCCAGCATCTCCTTTCCATCATTAATAATATTCTCGATTTCTCGAAAATTGAAGCTGGAGAATTTAAACTCGAAAATCATCATTTTAGTTTACAAGAAGTAATCACCGATGTAGTGCAAATTCTACAAAGCCAAGCCGATGAAAATTCAATTCAACTTGAGAAGAAAATAGATATTAACCTCAAGAGGGTTTTTATTGGTGATGCCGCTCGAATTCGTCAGATATTAATAAATCTGGCTGGCAATGCAATTAAGTTTAGTAGGAATGGAAATGTAATCATTCAATGTGAATGCGTAACAGCTACCGATGAGAATCAGGAAGTTATACTGAAAGTTATTGATAATGGTATTGGAATGGATCCTAATTATTTAAAAAGAATATTTACAAAGTTTCAGCAAGAAGATTTATCAGGATCCAGAAGTTTTGGTGGCTCAGGCCTTGGGCTGGTTATCACCAAGGAATTGATTGACGCCATGAAAGGAAGTATTTTGATTGAAAGCATAAAGGGGGAAGGTACAGAGGTAACAGTCAAGCTAAATTTGCCGTTAGGCAATTTGTCAAAATTGCTTGAGGATGTTAAATCTATCAATGTAGATAACCTTAGAAATAAAAAAATACTATTAGTTGAAGACAATGAGATGAATCGCCTGGTAGTGACCAATGCGCTATTGCCTTATGAACTAAATATTACGGAAGCAGCCAATGGTGAGATTGCGGTAGATATATTAAAAAATCAAAGTTTTGATTTGATTTTGATGGATTTGCAAATGCCTGTTATGGGAGGAATTGAATCAACCCATATTATTCGCGAACAATTACAAATTAAAACTCCAATAGTTGCCCTCACGGCCAATGCTTTCAAATCGGAAATTGATAAATGCCTAAAAGCAGGGATGAATTCCTATATCACCAAGCCATTTGAAGAGGAGAATTTATTACAAGTTATTGTCAAGGAAATGGGAATTTTGAATAACCTAAAAACCCAAAAACTGAACCGAGCTGAATTATACGACTTAACTCAATTGAGAGAAATGAGTAGGGGAAATAGGGAGTTTGTAACAAAGATGCTGAATATCTTTATTGATACCGCACAAAAATTGGTTATGGAATTCAACGACGCATTTCAAATAGAGGATATTGATTCTATCAAACGAATTGCACATAAATTGAAACCTTCCTTGGCTAATTTAGGAATTCATTCTTTGAAAAATACGATACGTGATTTAGAATTCTTTGATCCGTTGGTTAATTCAAATGCAAAACTTTTTGAAGGAGTAAGTTATACCACCGAAGTAATTAATGCCGTGGTGGATTCTTTGAAAGAAACGGAGTTAGAATAGCCCAATAAGCTGCCAAAAGCACAAAAGAACCCCTATTCCATATCTTGGAATCGGGGTTCTTTTTTTGGAAATAAATGCGCATAAGCCAATGTAAATGCCTTTATTAACAGATGTTTTGCTTCGTGGCTTGATTGTAGCTAATGCTCGAGCGACATTCTAAATTTGAATCGATTTGAAAATTTTGTTACCGATGATGATTATTTCTTAAACATTTTCAAACTACATCATTTTAATCTCGATTTCTAAAGATTCACACCTTCTCCGCGTGGAACAGGCTTCTTGAATCAACTCAAGAATAGTAAAGATTTAAGATGCCTTTAACTTCTATGGATGGATCCCTACAGCGGTTATGTAGTTTAAAAAATCAAACACTTTGATAGCAATATATTTTATCTAGGAAGCAATTTATTTTATGGAAGTAATTCATCTTATTTTAGGGAAAGCAAATCCTGATCAAATGGACGTCGTGAGTATGGTGGTTTACCAACTTGCAACACAACAAGCTGCCTCTGGACGAGATGTGGCAGTTTGGGGCATCACCAAAGACCTGAATACAAATTATGATGAAAGTAATTTTAGCACTCAACTTTTTCAAGCTTATCGTAATCCGTTTAAATTGGATAACAAACTCAAAGAGGCATTGCTTGAAAAGAAAAGTACTGCTACATTTCATTTGCATGGTGGATGGGTTCCAATTTATTCAACGGTCTCAAAATTTTTAGCTAAGCACAATATTTCATTCGTAATAACAGCACATGGTTCTTATAATGCCGTTGCTATGGAACGAAATGCCTTCGTGAAAAAAATCTATTTCCGGTTTTGTGAAAAGGAATTATTGATGAATGCAAAACGAATTCACGTGCTCAGTGAAAGTGAAATGGAAGGGCTTAATAAAATTTTCCCTAACATCAAATCGTTTCATTTGCCCTATGGCTTTGAAGCACCACAAACATTTATTGCCGAAAGAGCCAAGGGTACCGATTTTATTATTGGTTTCGTTGGCCAACTTGATGTATATAACAAAGGGCTTGATTTATTAATTACTGCGTTTGAGAAATTCAATAATCTAAAGCCAAATTCTAAGCTCTTAATTATTGGAGATGGCGAGGAACGATTGGAATTAATTCGGATGATTTCTGAATTAAATCTGCAAGAAAACATAATAATGCATGAAGGGAAGTTTGGGGAAGAAAAGAATCAATTGATTTCAGAGATGACCATCTTTGCATATCCTTCTCGTAACGAAGGATTGCCTGTATCGGTATTAGAAGCTTGCAATATGAAAGTTCCTGCAGTGGTGACCCATGCAACAAATATTGCGTCCTATGTCGAGAAATACAATGCGGGTATTGCAGTTGCAAATGATGATTCATTGGCTCTGGCATTGGCTTTTCTTGAGCTCAATATGTCGTGGGAATACAATGAGTTGGATGCCATTAAACAAAATGCGAAAACCATGGTTGCCGAGGCTTTTAACTGGGATTCTATAATCAATGAATTCGATAATTTGTATTTATAACGAGAACTAAGAAAATCAGTCGCGACATATTATACTGATAAAATGCAATGCCGAGGAAGTAGTTTAAAAAAAATCCAATGGTCAACTCGAGGTAATTTAATTATAGAAGTATATGAACAAGTTATTTATAATTCAATTCCAGTTTTAGATGCAACAAAACAAATATCAAAATTGAAATAACTTAATTTCATGAAAGTTGGAATAACCAAACGAATTATCCAATTTAAAGCAGATTAAATATGATTTTCAAAACGAGTTAAATTCATTAGTCAAATAGTTTTTATTAACCAGTCACTGATAATGACTGGTTTTTTTTTGATTGAATATTTCGAAGCTACTGCAAATAACAAATTTTCAATTTAGAACGGATATAATGAAGCTATTTATAAGTATGGAAATCACGTCCATGAAATGGAAATAATTTATTTTAACATGCCTCGCAACCCAATAAAATGAATGGTTATAAGGTTGGAACAGCTTTAGCAAAGCCTATTACAATCTCCAATTGATTTATTAAATGGAATCGAATAAAAAACTTGCTATTATAGGTACTGTAGGGCTCCCTGCATTGTATGGTGGATTTGAAACACTTGCAGCCCATTTGGTCGACAACCTTAGCGATGAATATGATATAACAGTTTACTGTTCAAGAAAAAAATATAAAAAGGAAGATCGAAAGCCATATTATAAAAATGCAAAGCTTAAATTTATTCCATTCGAAGCGAATGGAATGCAGAGTATCATTTATGATTCGATTTCAATTATTCACTCCCTTTTCTATTCAGATGTATTATTGATTTTTGGTGTTGCTGGTGCATGGATTTTACCTTTTGTTAAATTATTCACCAACAAAAAAATTATCGTTTCTATCAATGGCATCGAATGGAAACGTGATAAATGGAGTCGATTGGCAAAATGGTATTTATTTTGGGTTGAAAAGGTGGCCGTTAAATATTCTCATATTGATATTTTAGATAACGAATCAATACAAGACTATACTTCCTTACGATATGGCAGATTAAGCCATATCATCGAGTATGGAGCCGATCATGCCATATGTATAAAGCCAGATACCATCGATCGTCATGAGTATCCTTTTTTGAATATGCCCTATGCATTTAAAGTGTGCCATATCGAACCCGAGAACAATGTGCATGAAGTATTGAATGCATTCGCCGAATTGCCTAGACATATTTTAGTTATCGTGGGTAATTGGGAAAAGAGTCAGTATGGAATCAATTTGAAATCACGTTACTGCCAATATTCAAATATATTTTTATTAAATTCAATCAATGATCAAAGGAGGTTTGATCTAATAAGAGGAAATGCATTCGCTTATGTTCATGGGCACGCTGCGGGTGGCACCAACCCAGCATTAGTAGAAGCAATGTACCTAGGACTGCCGGTTATAGCATTCGGGGTTTCTTACAACCGAACCACCACAGAAAATAAGGCACTCTATTTTAACAACTACCACGAATTAAAAGAATTGATTCAACAAACACCTGTACGCCGGTTAAAAGAAATTGGTGAGGTGATGAAGGAAATTGCACTAAGACGATATACCTGGAAATTCATTTGTAACAAATACAAAGCACTAATCAATGAATCATTGGAAGGGGTAATTACAGCCGCAGATTAAAACTATAGACGAAATGAACTATTATTGTAACGTTATTTCATTTCAACACCATTTTAGATTTTGAATTGCGAGCTCCATTATTCACTCATAAAACTAAATGTAATTTAAACTGATGCTGAAACGCAAATTCCTCTTTATTTTATTTTTATTGTCAGGTGTTGTAAGTCAAGCCCAAAGTAAGTTCCCTGCAGAAGCAGTGAAAGTGGATAGTTTGCTTGATATGGCAAGCTATTATATGGAACAAGGCGACTCGCTTAAAACCAATGAAGTCATAAGTGCTATTGATTTAAAATTAGCACCACTTGAAAGCGAGTATCTAATTTATAAAGGACTTGTCCACTTATTTCAGTCGTTTTATGTTTTTGGGAATGTGCAAAGAGCGAGCTACCAGAACAAGGCAATTCATTTATTCAGCGGAAACAAAAATACTTTAGCCGACTCCTTTGCTAATGGATTGTATAATGTAATGATGTTACATTATAAGGCGGGTAGGATGGAGCAATGGTGGACTATTGATACGCTTTTTCGTGAATTAGTAAGTGGTGTTAAATCAAATGATGGGTATCGATTTGGGGTGCTTAACTATGCAAATAAGAAGCTCATACAAAAGCAATATGAGGAATCGAAATACCTCGCCCTTTACGATTATTATTGTTTGATGGAACATCACTCAAAGGATCCTATGGATAAGTTGAGCTTGATGTATGTGGATTGGCTCATTACCAAAGGTGATCTTGAACAATGGATTGCTATGCCTTATGTGAAAAAATACCCTGAAGAATACAAGCAATCAGGTCAAATTTATTTTACTTTCTTAAATGAAAATAGTAAGGAGGCAACCCTCAGAAAGATAGATTTTGCAACTGTTTTCAAAACACTCATATCAAGAGTTAAGGAATTAAAGGAAGAGACTGTGCTCCAAAATAAATATGGCACACCGGAATTCAACCCAGACTTACGAAGGAGTTATTATTATATTTACACCGCTATTATTAATGGTTTCTGCAATTGGGCCATAAGCGAGCAAAAAGAGGGGCAGGTTTTATTGTCGCTAAAAGTATATCTGTATCAGGATATAATTCCTAATGAAATGGAGGCTGCAGCTCAGTACAAGGTAAAGCCTGTAATAAATGCGGCCGATATCGTATCACTTTTTCAAAGCCTCTGTGTGTTATATGATAGAATGGGGAATGGTGATGACGAGATCGCTGCAGTAAATGATGCACTTGATTTAGTTGATAATGATAACTATACCATAGATGAGAAAATTCTCGGAATGGTCAATTTATTTACCATTCGAAGCACTGCGTACCGACTTCAAGGGAATTATGAAAAGTCGTTAAGAGATATTGCATTCTTGAAAAAATATGCACCATTGCCCACCAATGCAGGTTCAGAAAATGACCTCCGCTGGGAACGGTATATGGCATTACATATTGAGGAGGTTTATACCTTAATGGCAATGCAAAAAAATGATGAAGCAAAAGATTCATTAATTAAATTGATTGACGAGCTGGCACCGCTTGACAGTTCAGATTTAATTTACAAAACCGATCATTGGCCTCACCTACAATATATCACAGTAATTTTTAGCGCATTACAAGGCAAATGGAACACCCAATTTCTTATTGAGTGTATGCATGATTTGGAAAGTAATCCAACTGCATTACAGATCTTTTACCCCGTTCAGCTACTCTGCTTTAATTCAACGTTACGTTCAGATAATAAAGTTTCCGAATCACTACTTGCAAATCTTTTGTTTTATACTGGGCGGCAAATTCGATATACCTTTATGATGCTATCAGCCGAAGACCGAATGCGATTGTATGAACAGAAATTACGGCCATATTTTGATGTGTATCATGAGTTATTATTTACTAAAAAACTCGATTCATTTCCAGAGCTTAAAGAAAAAATAATTGCTCAATCCCTCTCCATTAAAAACGCCTTGGCCGACGGTAACCTGATATCAAATGAAATATTACTTAAGAATGGCAATACCCTTGAATATCTTGAAGAAATTCGCGAATTGCGTCAAGAAGTAAATATGGTTTTACTCCGTGAACGTATAGGTAATAGGCAAACCAATGAGGAGAAAAAATTACAAGATCAGGTGCAATCGCTTTGGCTAAGAACGCTCGATCAGTCAGGTATGGATTCACTGGTGCAACTAACAAAGTGGCAAATCATTTCAGCAAAACTAAAACCCAATGAAGTATATACAGAAACGATACGATATACGAGATCATTGACCGATTCAACAGCACACTACGGAGCGTATATTATTTTGCCAGGTGGTAAAATGGAAGTCATCTCATTATATGATGAAAAAAGTATTGATTCGATTTTGAGAAATCCATACTCATCACCACAGAATATTGCACTGAATATTAATGAAGATAGAGGCTCGGTATTAATTGACGAAAATGAAAAACCTTTGAATAAATATAATGGTGATAGTACTGATAAACTGGCTCAACTCTTACTGAAGCCTTTCCTTCCATATATTAAAAATAAAAAGGATTGGTATCTAGTACAAGACGGTTTACTTAATCGCATATCATTTGCTGCACTTAAATATAAGAGCTTGTATTTGTTTGAGGAGGTTCAGCTTCATCTTCTAACTGCTAGCAATTCGTTAATGCAACAAAAAAATAGTTTGCCAGTGGGAGCAAATGCATTGCTTGCGGGAGGATTGGATTATGGGGTTATTAATAAAGGAAATAGAAGTCGACTTTTCAAGGATAAATATTCATGGAACTATCTACCAGGAACCACTGCCGAAATTAAAGCCCTGGAGCCCTTATTCACAAAAGCTGGAATGAAGGTTAATATACTCACGGGCAAACAATTTCCTGATTCACTAATTAATATTTTAAAAGATTACCAGTTAATTCATTTAGCCACACATGGATTTTATTTAGATAGTGTATCAGCAAATAAAAAGTATGAGGGACGATGGAGCCGAACCGCAATGAAGAACGAACCATTATTCAGATGTGGAATCGTAGTGAGCGATGCAAATAATCCAGATAGTAGCCGGCATAAAGAAACGGAAGGCTATTTATTGGGTTATGAATTATCAAATATCGATTTACGAAAATGCTATCTTATTTCACTCAGTGCTTGTGAGACGGGCCTAGGTGATCTTAGAAATAATTTGGGTGTTGATGGATTATCGAGAGCATTGAAAATTGCAGGAGCGAAGTATTTATTAATTTCCTTATGGCAGGTTCCCGATCAGGCTACCGCAGTTTTTATGAAAAATTTTTACGAAAATTTATTTTCAGGAAAGAACCCGGAACAAGCCCTAAGAGCCACGCAAATCCTTATGAGTAGAACATATCCTGTCACCGATTGGGCTGCATTTGTATTAATCAATTAGGGAACTCGGTTTGGTATTTAATAATGGATTAAATGCTTTGTTGAAATTTCAATTATAGAAACATTCAAAGAATTCCACTAAACTATTTTTGAAATTTAATAGGTAGAATATAGCTAACCCTTACAGGAACATTATGTTGTCTGCCAGGATCCCAACTAGGCATGCTTTTTACAACTCTTAATGCCTCGGCATCAAGCAGCGGATGAACGGATTTAATCACCTTAACATCTTCTATTAAGCCATCTGTTGTAATTACAAAACCTATTTGAACCATTCCAGTTATCTTTTTTTTAAAGGCGGAATCTGGATAATGTGTGTTGGACTTTATGTATTTCATCAACTCGATCTCGCCGCCTGGAAATTCAGGCATCACTTCATTTGCATTTGGGCCAGCCATTTTATTTCCATCCTCATCCCAATATTCTAGTGATACTTCACTATCCATTAAATAATCCACTTTGGAAGCTAATTTCCCGCTTTTATAATAGTATTCCCAAATTCCATCGTATTTGTCAGCAACAAATATTCCTTCACGTGATTTTATTCCGTTTTCATAATAGTAGGTAAATTTCCCCATCTTCACATCTGCCTTTGCAGAGGTATAGGCACCCGTCATTCGTAAGGTATCATTGGCATAATAGTCGTAACCAATATAACCGTCATTTAATTTAAAAACCTTTCGATAATAATAATCATGTTCCTTCTTCGTTTCGTGCCCTCCTCTATCAAAATAAAAGTAGGTGGTATCTTGCGAAAGCAATTTTGTTGCTCCTGAAAAAATGAGAGCGAGTAGTAAAGTATATTTCATACGACTTTATATTTTATTGTTTTTTAATTACTGTATTTCGACAGAGCAAATATAAAAAGATACGTCACAATCATTATTCAGTAAATAAAAAGCCCGCCGTCGCTCTATGAGCTTTGGCGGGCGATGTGGAGCTGTCGGGAGTCGAACCCGAGTCCGAAATAGGAACTCAAATGTTTTCTACATGCTTAGCTGTGCTTAGTTGTCGGAAGATATCTGGCGCGCCGCGTACCGAACATCAACGTAGGTTTTATATAATTACGCAGCTATTAAAACCC
>CAIVZR010000055.1 GCA_903910445.1 uncultured Bacteroidota bacterium | reverse complement strand
TGGAGAATCGGTGGAGTTTTTTGCAACTAAATTTGATAAGATTATTGGCATCGATAATAATCTGAGGAAATATTTTTTTGGAGAACATGGTAATACACTCTGGAACCGTGATCGATTAAAGGAAAAGTTTGATAATTTTATTCATTATGATATTGATATTAGAGATTATGCATCTCTGGAAAATATCTTTAAAGAGTACGGCGCTGACATTTCATTAATTGTACATACTGCTGCGCAACCCAGTCACGACTGGGCTGCACAAGAACCACTTACCGATTTTACGGTAAATGCAAATGGCACACTAAACATGCTGGAGCTATGTCGTCAGTATAGCTCTACCGCCACCTTTATTTTTACGTCAACGAATAAAGTATATGGTGACAATCCCAATTTCTTACCCCTGGTAGAACATGAGAAGCGCTGGGAGATTGATTCTGCACATCCATACTTCAAGCATGGTATCGATGAATTGATGAGTATCGACCAAACCAAACACTCAGTTTTTGGTGCATCTAAAGTTGCCGCCGATATCATGGTACAGGAATACGGCAGATATTTTGGGATGAATACTGGCGTATTTAGAGGTGGATGCTTAACAGGTCCAAATCATTCGGGAGCCCAGCTACACGGTTTTTTAGCTTATCTGGTAAAGTGCGGAATTACTGGCGATCATTATACAATATTTGGATATAAGGGCAAACAGGTTCGTGATAATATTCATAGCCACGACCTGGTAAATATGTTTTGGAATTTTCATCAGGCACCTCGGCCCGGAGAAGTATACAATGCGGGTGGTGGAAGATTTTCGAATTGCTCCATGATTGAAGCCATGGATATTATTAATGGTATAACTGGAAAGAAAATAAATTATAGCTACTCGGAAACCAATCGGGTAGGTGATCATATATGGTGGATTAGCGACACAAGCAAGTTTATGAATCATTTCCCCAACTGGAATTATTCTTATGATTTACAAACGACACTTGTTGAGATGCATGACAATATGGTGAAACGGATTAATAAAGTTTAAAATGAAAAAGAAACTCAGATATCTTTTGCTAAAGCGATTCCCACAGGTATTTTCCTGGAAATTATATTTAACGGAAGTACTCAAAGGGAAAAAGGCATCGCAACTTGAGGCCGATGACAGTGAGAGAATACTTAATGAATATAATATCAAAACCGATATTATATTGGATGGTATTTTTAAAGGGCTAAAATATGATGTGCCATCTATTTGTAGTTCCAGAGCTCCTAAAATTCTTGAGCCTATGAAACAGAATTGAATGAGGCGTTGCTCTCCTTGCTTAATCAAAATCCGAAACGACTTATCAATATTGGCAGTGCAGAGGGTTACTATGCTGTGGGACTGGCAGTGAAAAATCCAAACCTGGATATTGTCGCAGTGGATCCATCAATACAATCTAGAAAGTATTTGAAAATATTAGCCGAACAAAATCAGGTAGCACATCGATTAACAATTCTGAAATTTCTTCCATTTCGATTGATGAATCAATTGATAATTCCTCACAATACTCTATTATTAGTTGATTGTGAAGGAAGTGAAATAGGATACTTAAATCTAGATTATGTTCCTAAATTACGTGAAGCAAGTATTATTGTCGAAACACATGATTTTGTATTTCCTACCATTACTACTGAACTAATTAGTCATTTTAGTACAACACATGAAATCCAAGTGATTAAGCAGGAATCTAGAAACCAAATGGATTATCCAATAATTAAAGAACTTCCCAAAAATACCGCAGAATATTTATTAAATGAAAAACGACCAAGTTCTATTTGCTGGTTGGTAATGAAACCCAAATCAGAACAAAGCAAATAAATGCTAGTATATGAAATCATATTTTTTGTAACTGATGATACAAGGCACGCTCCATATACGATTCAGGGATTGCTAAAACTGGCCGAAAATGGAATTATTAAATTGCAATTTGAGCAGGCATCCTATCAAAGGGACAACAGAGTTATTGTAAACGAAGCTGGAATTTGTTCCAGAAATTTCAGACCTTATCCCTGGTCACCTGAATTATTAATTATTGAAATTGATACTGGCAAGCAGGTGAGAATGGCCATCGACTTACAAGATTGGGATCAAATGTATTCGTATCATAGTTTGAAAAATTGTGATATTATCTTTAAGAGAGCCTATACTTCTAAGGCTTCGGTGGTTTCAAATGAATTTAAAATCCCAATACTGCCTGCTGGAATAAATCACTCAGCAACAATAAATTCATTGGAGTTTAAAGAAGCATTGAAAAACCATCAAAGATGGAATAAGTTTCAGTATGCTATTTATAATCCAAGAGAAATTTGGAGGTATCTGAAGGAAAAAATAAAAAAGAAAAAGCAAAGCAATTCGATTTCTCCACAACCTAAATCAGAAAACGAATATTTGCAATCGCCCCCTTCAACTCCATATGTTTTTTTTCAAGTTGAATTTCATAATTGGAATAATAAGGAATCAATTAAAATTAATAAAACACGTGCAAGTATTATTCGCACTCTTAGACACGAATTGGGCTCGCAATTTGTTGGAGGTATGTACTTCAAAAACGGCATTGATCCCGAATATGCCGACTGCCTTACCAATGTTCCTTCACAAAGGGATATTTATCTTCAATTTGTAAAGGAGGCAACAATTGTTATTTGCTCCAATGGTTTTGGCGATTCAATCCCATGGAAGTTACCCGAATATTTGCAAATAGGAAAATGTATTGTAGCCGAAACTTTATTACACAAAGTTCCGATAGAATTCTCGACAAATGAGATCTTGTTTTTTGAAAACATCAATCAATGTTTAGAATATTCAAAAGATTTACTTACCGATAGTGCTAGAAGATCCAAGATGGAAGAGGCATCTAAGTTATATTATGAAACAAATATTCAGCCTGAGCATTCGGTATTAAGAATGATAAAGCAAAGCTTTGAAATTGTACATCCAATAAATTCATCAAAATAAAAACGAAGTTATACATACCGAATATTAATTTCCAGGAAACGCGACCTCAAGTGTTATTCCCTTTGTGCCGACCATTTCTGGGACAAGATAGCTGGGAAAATAAGG
>CAIVZR010000054.1 GCA_903910445.1 uncultured Bacteroidota bacterium | reverse complement strand
TTAAGAAGGCATGATCGCAACTCATATCTTTGAATACTACTAAACGGTAGTTTTTCGGGTGTATCTCGGGTTTCATATAAGGGTCTTTCTTTAAAAAAGGAGTGCAAATATAGGATAATTTCGTGAAATGTCAAATAAGAGCGTGAAATTGTTTTTTAAGGAGCTCGAAAGGCTTATCAGTCCTTGCTTTACAGATAAAATAGCGGTAAAACTCTCGGATATCTTAAGGCCATAATTCATAATTTAAGCTCCTTCCACCATCTTTATCACCACCTTTCCTTTGGTTCTTCCGGCTTTCACATATTCTAAAGCTTTCAAGGTTTCACTCAATGGGAAGGTTTTGTCGATGAATACTTTGATGGCACCTGCTTCAATGAACTGGGTCATTTCGGCCAATAGTTTTCCATCCGATTGCATAAGCCAGTAATAATATTGTATGCGATATTTTTTTGCGGTGCTATTGATTTTCAAATTCATCAAGGTGAGGAATATTCTTAGAAAAAATCCCAGCTTCATCCTTATAGCAAAGGCTTTATCGGGTGGGCCTACAATGCTCACCAGCTTCCCTCCAGGCTTTAATACTTGCATTGAAACTAACTTGGTTTTGCCCCCCAGGGTATCATATACCAAGTCGTAATCCTTTATCAGCTCTAAATAATTTTGTGTTTTGTAATCGATGACTTCATCGGCCCCCAGCGATTTTACCCACGCGACATTGGCGGTACTGGTCGTAGCTGCCACATGCATTTTTAAATATTTGGCATACTGAATAGCAAATACTCCAATGCCTCCAGAACCCGCATGAATCAATATTTTTTGTCCGGCCTTAGCTTCACAAATGATAGATAAGGCTTGCACCGTGGTTTGCCCTACCAGTGGAATACAAGCCGCTTCTTCATGCGATAAATTTTTGGGTTTGGGTGCGATATACTTTGTTTCAGTGCATATATATTCGGCAAAAGTACCGGGATGCAAATCGCCTACTCTGCCGTAAATCAAATCGCCAATTTTATAATCACTTACCGCTTTCCCTAAGCCCGAAACCTCTCCACTAAAATCAAATCCCAGGGTTTGAGGCAATGGAAACCGATGCAATAATTTCATCGAACCTCCCACAATTTTATAGTCCACAGGGTTGATGCTCGCCGCTACAATACGCACCAGCACATCGTTATCTGCAGGCACTGGAACTGGAATTTCATCCAAACTAATCATTTCTTGCAACACGCCGTATCCTTTAAATCGTATGGCTTTCATATCGTGGTGATGATTTTTTTAAGAAGCAAATTAAAGAAGTCGAATTGATTTTTTAGGAATCGTTTTTATAATACATTCAAATAATTGGCCAATGCCACACCCATGCTGAAACTCCCTTGCAGCAAGTATCCTCCAGTAGGAGCATCCCAGTCGAGCATCTCTCCAATAGCATATTGATTCGGGATTTTTTTCAATTGAAAATGTTCATCAACCTCATGCAAGGCAATGCCTCCCGAGGTGGAGATGGCATCTTCAATAGGTGCCAATGCATTGATGATGATGGGTAATTGCTTGATCTTGGCGGCAAGTATATTGGGATTAATAAATTCTTCTTTGCTTAAGATTGATTTGAGTAATGTAATTTCGGGCTTGGGCAAATGAAGGGCTTCGGTGAGTAATGCGGTCAATGATTTTTTGCCTTTGGGAGTCAATCGTTTTTTGATTTCTGCTACACTAAGCGATGGCTTCAAATCCAGATATATCGTAGCTTTCTGAGTGTCATTCAATTGTTTGCGAATCTCAGGACTCAGTGCATAAACAGCACCCCCTTCAATCCCAAATTGTGTGATTACTACTTCTCCTTTTTTTTGTTTGCTGCCACATTGTACTGCAATATTTTTTAACGGACTTCCTTCGAATACATCAATGAAACCGGGCTCCCATTCAATAGCAAAGGCGCAATTGGATGCCTGGAAATTCACGGTATCGATACCTTTCTCTGCAAAAATTGATAACCATTTTCCATCAGAACCGGTGCTCGACCAGCTAGCACCACCCATCGCAAACACAACAATATCGGAAGTTACAGTATGGTCTTTATAGTTATGGTCGATGATGAGCTGATTGTTTTCGTTCCACCCTTTCCAAGTATTCTTTGGTTTAATTGGGGCGCTTTTGTACCTGATAACTTTTAGTATCGCATTCAATACATCAATAGGGCGCAAGCCTTCTTTTGGGAAAACACGCTTGCTGGTGCCGATGAAAGTTTCGATTCCAATGGTATTGAACCACTTGCGCAAATCATCGTTGGTAAAGGATTTTAAGCTTTCAGCTAAAAATTCAGGTGGGGTATAACGACCAATAAAATCTTGTATAGGTTCGCTGTGTGTGAGGTTCAAGCCTCCATCTCCAGCAACCAAAAATTTACGACCCGGTGCAGCGCCTTTTTCAAGGATGTTAATCTCGAATTTGTATTCATCGAGTCGGGCGGCAAGCATCAACGCTGCCGGCCCACTTCCTATAATGGTGATTGTTTTCTTGTTCATTTGATTTGGTAAGCCTCTCATATTTTTAACTTCGATTATTTCACTTTCGATTTTTTCTCTGTTGGAGCATTGCCTTTAGGTGCCATGTACTTTCTAAAGTTATAAGTAAATGTGGCGAGATAGTATCTGTTCAATACATTGGTTTGTAAGTCTTGTGTATAGCTCTCCGTATTGGTTCGTGTAATACTGCTATTTTGATTGAGTAAATCGTAAACCGTGATGCGCACTTCGGCTTGTTTGTTTTTCAAAAACTTATAGCCAATGGCTGCATTCCATAAAGAGATATTTTGATTGTAGGTATTGGTCAAACCACGATAAAACAAATTGGAGTAGTCGGATTGAAATACTAAGCTTTTCGTTGGACTATATGTGATTTTAAATCTCGAATTCTGAGAAAAATAATTGGTATTGGCAGCCGATTGTAAGCTATTGGTAGTCGTGCTATACGAAGAGTTGCTGCTGATCGTGAAATCGATTTTCTCGCTGATATTGCTGCTTAATACCACGCCACCACTGCTGCTGGTGGTATTGGCAAAATTCTTCTGGTTATTAATCAATCCCGGAATGCAATTATAATTTATGGAAGCATTCAAACTGATATTGGTTTTGATTTTAGAAATGGGGAAGGTGTAATTTACAAAGGAACGAAGTGAATAATAACCATTTAAGTTTTCGGGGCGTTGAATTTGAGAGCCACGTGCTAAGAAAATTTGATTGTACACTGTGGTGTCTTTGTTCGCGATGATTACACTATTACCAATATAATTCAAAGCGTAATTACCTCCCAATAAAGCAAAAAACGAATTCGCTTTTTTTGTATTTACCGATTGGTAACGAACATTAAGGTTGTGCTGGTAATCCTGCTTTAGTTGCGGGTTCCCGGTACTTAGCTGTAAGGAGTTGCTATTGTTTATCACATCTTGCAACTGGTCGATGCTGGGAGCATTATTGCTGCTTCTGTAAAACACACGTAAGTTTTTCTGAGCTGTAAATTTATATTGAAACTGTGCAGAAGGTAGGAAGGAAATAAAATTCTTCGACATAGAGAAGCTCGTAGGAATTTCTTGAGCCTTGGATAATAATGCCCATTGATACGCAGCATTGATTCCAAAATTATATTTCTCTTTTTGATAACGATATCCAATCCCACCCGATTGCGTTTGGTAATTGCTACTGAAAACATTGGTGTAAAGGGAGTCGAGCTGGTTGTATTCATACCCATTCAAACTACGCTCGTACGTGCGTTTGGAGGAATTGCTCTTTGTAATACTTGTATTATAACTGAGCGATAAAAAACTAAATTTATTGAGGGGTTCAGTGTACATGATATTCCCACTTACCCCAGCGCCATCCTTTAATGTAATAGCCCGCTGATCGATAGTGTCAACAACCATTGAAGTATCAATGCCATATTGATTACGTGTAAATAAAGTGCTGTTGCCCGAATTTTTTGTGAACGTTGGATTGGCATTCACTGAAAGCGTACGTCCTCTTTTTGCAAATGAATGACGATAGAGTAGGGGGGCAGAGATATTGTACCCGTAAAGGTTTGAGGTGGTTTTGTTGGTAGTTGAACTCAACGTTAAAAGGTTGAGAATATTCTCTCCAAACAAATCTTTAGTGCCTTTATTCGTTTGAAAAGAAAGCTTGGGTTGAAACACGATCGAATTCATGGAATCAAATTTTGTTTCAATCTTTAAATTGATTCGATGATTGGAATTGGTAAATCCCGAACTGCTGTTTTCTGTATAAGTCAAACCGGCGGTACTCCCCGAAACATATTGCTGGTGCAGGCTGGCGATGGCCGTATTGCGTGTTTGATTTCCAAAATAACTTCCACTTACCTCTGTTTTCTTACCCCATTTATCAGAGTAATTTATTCCCAGCGATGTGGGTTTATTGATTCCATTGGCAGTATTCATCAAAAAATTATCTGCAGCATTTCCACCCTGGCCTCCTTGGCCACCCATCCCTCCACGGCCAGCCCCCCGGCTTCTTCCTCCGCCACCTCCAGCGCTATTGCTGCTTGCAACACCTACCAAATCTTCACTCGAGAAATTTTGTTCGTTCACATTATTTGTTTGCGCCAAGATGGTGATTCTTCGGTTATTATTAAACTTATTATATACCAATCCTGCTTTGTACTTATCGTCGATTCCATATCCAGCATAGGACTTCCCGAATACCCCATTTCTAAATTGTGGCTTGGTAACGATATTGATGGTTTTGGTGCTATTACCATCATCAAAGCCAGTGAGTTGTGCCTGATCACTTTTCTTATCGAACACTTGAATTTTATCAATGACCTCTGCAGGAAGATTTTTCAAAACAGCACTGGCATCATCTCCAAAAAAAACTTTACCATCAACTAAGACTTGTTTTACATCTTCCCCTTGTGCTTGCACTTTTCCGTCAACTACATTTACTCCAGGCATTTTCGTGACAAGATCTTCGGCGCTCGCATCCTTATTTACTTTATAGGCATTGGCACTATAACTGGTGGTATCGCCATTTTGAGTGGCCACCGGAACTTTTCCTTCTACCTCTACCTGCTTTAATATTTTCGAATTGGGTACCATCGCAATGGTTCCTAAATCCATCGGTGATTGAATATCGGGGATGGATTTGAACATGGGGTTATAACCCAGATATACAATTTTAAGCAGGTAAGGTTTGCCTCTTCTCACGCGTTCAATCATGAATTTTCCTTGTTCATCGGTGGAAGCACCATTCAAAGCAGAACTACTATCGGCATTGAGGAGCAGGATATTGGCTCCATAGATTGGAGCATTTTTCTCGTCAACTATTTTTCCAGAAATAGCGTTTCCCATGCCTGTGGGCCGGGTTTGTGCATTCGTAAACAGCACTCCAAAAGCGAACAGACAAACGATAATAAATTTATTCATGATGATTTGACCGGCAAGTTCGGAGTAGGATTAATGATGTTTGTTAGAAAATTGTTAACACATGCGAAGCCTTAAGAATTGGGGCTTCGGTGTTCAAAGATAATCAATCTAATTTTAGCCCTTAGGCTTACTCATATAAGCTTTAAGTAAGGTATTGGTAGTTGCCTGGATTTTATTTTCCATAAAGGGAGTCCAGCCCAGCAGCCATCCTTTCCACCCGAGGGCTTGTCGCGACCAGCGCCACATATCGAAAGTATCGACATGTTTGATGATGAGTCCTTCTTTGAATTCAAACTGTGCATTGATCTTATTATTCACCGCGTTGCCTGTTTGTGAGAAATGATAATCGGCTTCCCATTGAGCACTGCCTTCTGTTTCGCTGGCTTGTATATTTGAAAATTTAATTTTGATATCACCCTTGCTGCGCGCCACCAGCATGCTCCACATGGCCCGTGTCTGTGCGGCATCTAAAAAACCGAATGCAGGATCCTGAAAAGTTACATCCGAATGATAGCAACTCAGCATGGCATCAATATCGCCAATGGCAAAGGAAGAATAGAATTTTTCGATGATGGAATTTGGGTTCATTATTTTTTTGAAATTAGTTTTAGTGCATCTAACAAGATGGCATTAATATCCTTAATAGGTAGATTTTTATTTGCATCGAGCATCAATATTTTCATTCGCGATCTATTACCTGCTACCAATAATGGGTTTGAAATCCGCATTCCATCAACCAATCCAAGATAGGGTTGTCTCGTTTTTTTATCAACCCACAGATAACAAAATCGATGGCCCTGATAGCAATAAAAGGGCATCTTGTATCGCCATACTTCAGTGATCTCTGATTGAAAGTTTAAGATATGATTTCTTAAAAACAGGAGGACTCCTTTTGAAGGTTCCTCCTGTTGGTTGAAATATTCATCGATGGCATTTAGCATGCAAAAGCCATCTTTAATTTTTATGAATTCGAAGTGTACATCCAGTTTGGGTATCGATATTCAAGAAATAAACACCGCTACTCAATGTTTGCAAATTCACTTTCTGGTTTTCATGAAGAATGACCCCATTCAAAACCACTCTTCCAGCAATATCGGTAATATTAAATTTAGATCCAATCAAATATAAATCTGTTTTGATCGTAACAAAGTCGTTGGCAGGATTGGGCGAGATGCCGATTTTTTTATCCTCGTTGTTGGTTGTAATTCCTTCTCTCGCGATTCTTACACAAGCTGACGTATCGGTACAATTGGCACTTTTTAATATTACTGCATAAAAACCATTAAGCATAGGTGTAAAGAATTTATTTGTTTCACCTGATAGAATAGAATATCCTAAGGTGCAATTAACCCATTGATACGTCACTCCATTTGCATTAGCTTGAATGGATGGTCCTACTAATGATACTGTTTTATCAATTGCTGGATAGATGGTGGCATCAATTCCAGTGCGTGTGGCAGATACACATCCACTATCAAATACATCTGCATAGTAGGTGGTTGTTGTCGTAATTACAGGCGTTGTGAAACTATTTCCAGTTCCCAATACCACACCTCCAAAAGGTACACTATACCATCTTACAATACCATTGCTTCCTGTTGCTTGCAATGTTAATGCAGCGGCTTTGCAACTCGCTGCTGGTATATTGCTGGTAAGTGTAGGAATGGCTCTGATGGTGGCTTTCACAGGGGTGCGCGCAGATATACAACCATTGTCTTTTGTTTCTACATAATACGTTGAAGTAGTAGATAAAACTGGTGTAGTATAGGTTCCTCCTGTAATGAGGGCTGTTCCACCAGTTGCTACATCGTACCAACTGATGATGCCACTGCTTGCGGTTGACAAAAGGGTAAGCGATGCATTGCCACAGGATGATGCGGGTGTAACGCCCGTGATGGTTGGAATTGGGTTGATGGTTGCCTTAGCAGGCGTTCTGAAATTGCTTGTGCAACCATTGGCCGTTGCATCAACATAGTAAGTAGTAGTGGTTGTCAATGCTGGTGTGGTAAATGAAGTGCCCGTTGCAATGGATGTTCCTCCAGTAGCA
>CAIVZR010000053.1 GCA_903910445.1 uncultured Bacteroidota bacterium | reverse complement strand
TGTATAAATTGCACGCATGGTTCCTGTTGATGAAAACATATTGCAAAAGGTATTATTCATAATTTGATGGGTAGCACCTGCATAGTTAGCTCGCATAATGATGGCGAGTATGGAGTTATCTGTTGTTTGACTCCAGCTATTAGCAACGGTAGGACTGCCAAAAATATTATTATTAATCAACATGGTTGCCGTAGAGCCTGTAATATCGAGCCCTCTCAAACTCATTCCACCCGACCCCGACAAGCTCAATCCACCCATTGTATTGTGATGTACATTGATGGTGTCGAAAGTCCCTGATCCCATGCCTATAACTGAAAATGTAGTGCTCGTTGGGGTGCTGGGTATAGAAATACTTGCTGCCACACTCTGACTTCCAAACGTATTCGCTACCACATCTACTTTGCCGTTATTGATATGCAATAATGATTGGATGATACTCGTATTGGTGGTCGACATCGTGATATTAGAAATTTCATTACTGTCGACGATTGTCTTGCCTGAAGTACTTACATTTAAATAAATGGCGTGTAAGTTGGGAGAAGTGTTCAGTGAAGTTGCGGATCCAGCACAATCTGCTTGAGAGCCTCCAATTTTATTTTTGCGAATGATGAAATTACTTCCGCTGGTATTGTTAATATAGATTGCCGAATAGGTTGCTGATGAAATACTGCGACTCGATTCCTGGAAAAAACTATTTCCATAAATAGTAAAGTCAGTGCAAGCCGTTCCTAAATAAATTCCTGCTCTATCGCTCGTAGTAGAACAATAGAAATTAAAAATCCAGCATCCTTTAATGGTATTCGAGTTATTTTCTTTTCCTGTGGTGCCACTTCCATAAACTCCATAACGTGGCGTTGCCGATGCAGAGGCATTTCCTAATAATACTTGTGATATCACATTGTTATCATTTCCATTTGTTGAGCCTGCATCAGTACTAAAGAATATTGTTCCGGAAGTCGTTGCCGCACTGGCACCAAACACCCCACAATTTTGTATGAAATTATTACTAGCTCCATTAATAAACCTAATGGTACTAGTACCCGCAGTGGTTGATGTGGAGGCGTTCACAATAAGCAATGAATCATTACTTGGATACAATCCATCGATGGTAATATTATCGGCTCCATTCAAATCAATCAAAGGGGCTGCTAATGATCCCGAAATTGTTTTCAATCCACCACCTGTAGGCTTTATTAATATACTACTGTAAGAAGCCGAGCCAGCCCCTGATGCATTAAGCACTGCGGTTGCTGTTTCGGTAGTATTCGCCGTAATATTAATCTGAATAGTTCCAGTATGTTTCCCCACATTGATGGAGTCGAAGGCCAGTTTCAGTGTGGAATAGGTAGTGGTGGTAGTTAGCCCTCCACTCGATATTACATTGACTTGCGCCTTGAGTTTTAATCCTGAAAATATCAAAATAGTAAGCAAAACAATGCTCACTGATTGTCTGATATTTGTTTTAAATAATTTAGAGAGACGAAGAAGTGAAGCGTAAAATTTATTCATAAACTTGTAAGTTAGCTTACCTACAAAGTAAATGATTATTTTTTTATTTCACCATCATATAAAAAGCCATTATTCCTTTACAATTCGGAAATTCTGTAATTGCGTATCTCCCACATTCAACAAGTAAATTCCAGGGCGTAAATTTTGTAAATTTATTTGTTGTTGCTCATTATGAATTTCTCCAGTCATCATAACTCTTCCCATTATATCGGTGAGGTTATATTTTAATCCAATCAAATCGGAGGTCACCTTGATCGTAATCAAATCTTTTGTTGGATTGGGAGCCACCGATATTTTTTGATTCATCAGTATGTTATCAATTCCAATTTTAGTAATCGGCACACAGGCAGAAGTGTCGGTACAATTGGTGTTTTTCAAAATCACAGCATAGTTTCCATTTACTGTTGGAGTGTATGATTGGCTTGTAGCGCCAGAAATTATTTGATAGTTATTATTGCAATCAACCCATTGGTAATTTATTCCATTGGCTGTAGCCGTGATGGTAAATCCATTCACAGTTGTCGCTTTGTTTATGCTTGGAAAAATTGTGGCATTAATTCCTGTGCGGGTGGTAGAAACGCAGCCACTATCAAATGCATCGACATAATACGTGGTGGAGGTAGTAATTACTGGAGTAGTGAAACTATTTCCTGTTGCCAATACTACACCTCCAAATGGAACACTATACCATCTAACAATACCATTGTTAGTGGTTGCCGATAAATTCAAGGAGGATGGTCTACATGTCGCAACAGAATTTGAGGAATTTATTGTAGGAATTGCCCTGATGGTGGCTTTCACAGGGGTACGTGTAGATATACAACCATTGTCTTTTGTTTCTACATAATACGTTGTGGTAGTGGATAAAACGGGTGTAGTATATGTCCCTCCAGTGATGATTGCTGTTCCACCAGTCGCTACATCATACCAGCTAATAATACCATTGCTAGCTGTTGCCAAGAGGGTAAGCGATGCATTCCCACACGATGATGCGGGTGTAACCCCAGTAATGGTTGGAATAGGGTTGATGGTTGCCTTAGCAGGCGTTCTGAAATTGCTTGTGCAACCATTGGCCGTTGCATCAACATAGTAAGTAGTAGTGGTTGTCAATGCTGGTGTGGTAAATGAAGTGCCCGTTGCAATGGATGTTCCTCCAGTAGCA
>CAIVZR010000052.1 GCA_903910445.1 uncultured Bacteroidota bacterium | reverse complement strand
TGTGGGGGATCATCCTCTCAGACCCCCTACCTATCGTAGCCTTGGTGAGCCATTACCTCACCAACTAGCTAATAGGACGCATGCCCATCTAATACCGCCGAAGCTTTAAATATAAAGAGATGCCTCTTCATAGTATTATGGGGGATTAATCTCTCTTTCGAGAGGCTATACCCCAGTATTAGGTAGGTTGCATACGTGTTACGCACCCGGTCGCCACTCTCATGGAATATTGCTACTCCAATCCCGTTCGACTTGCATGTATTAGGCCCGCCGCTAGCGTTCATCCTGAGCCAGGATCAAACTCTTCGTAGTAAATAATAAAAAATTGTGTTCTTGGCTCTTAATTTAAATTTTTAAACTGTCAAAGTTAATTTGACGGTTCCGCTATTTCAATTCTTCAAAGATCTTTAGCTATATAATTTTACTCGTGTAGCTTGCTTTTTAAATTCCTTTATTTCTAAAGGGGTGCAAAGGTAATGTTTTTCTTGTTATACTTCCAAATTTTATTTCGGAATATTTCAATTTTTATTTTTTCTTCCCTCTTAAAAACACCTTCATTTTTTAAGGGGGTGCAAAGGTAACGCTTTTTGTTAAACTACCAAATTTTATTTTGGATTATTTAAAAACTTTATCTTTTCGATCCTTTATCAAACTCTCGTTTTTTAAAGGGGTGCAAAGGTAATGGTTTGGCTTTAATATTTCCAAATTTTATTTTGCTTTTTTTTATACCAATGCTTAAAGAACTTTCCTTTGTTTTAAAAGGGTTGCAAATGTACTGCTTCTATCAATACGAATTGAAAATATTCACGCCTAGTTTTCCACATTCCTTATAAAATACTTATCGCTATTCATTCGTTATTCCGATTTCTTATTCATGAAAAAACCTCTAAAACACCCGTTTTAAAGGCATCTTAAAGGTTTCAATTAAGGATTACTTACTCCGAATTATCCTCGCATTTCGCGATTTCCTACCCAAATAAATCTTCTGTTAATATATTCTGCATTCGTGAAACTCGCATTACCACTAGGATTCCCGCCACTTACATGAAAATCGGAAAATGCTGCATGCTGATTCACAAATGCCGCCCCACTGAAATTAAAGGATACTGGTGTGAATGCATCATTCATGGCTGTAGCTATCATTTCTTTCACTTCTTCTTCATTGCTAAAAGCCAAACATGTAATAGCCCCATGCTCCAAAGCCATCTGCTTCGCCAATCCAATACACTCTTCTATATCCTTGCACTTAATAACAAATGCAATAGGGCCAAATTGCTCTGTCTTATATATCTCCATATCCTTTGCCTCAACTTCTATTATTGTTGGCGTTGCAATTCGAGCATTCTCAAACTCCTCATTCTTAATGCTTGTTGATGCTAAAATAACTCTACCTCCTAAAGTTCCAGCCTGCTTTGTTCTTGTTAAGGTTATATCACTCTGAATTGCTCCTAGTGTTGGTGCTCCTGCTTTCGGATTGTTTACAATGGCATTTATAGCCTCTGTTAAGGCTTGCAGGCACTCGGCATAGGCAACAGTGCCCGAAGGTGTTATAATGCCTGTTTCAGGAATGAAAATGTTTTGTGGCGCAGTGCACATCTGTCCTGAGTACAAGCTTAATGAGAAGGCAATGTTTTGCATGGTCGACTTCAAATCATTACTACTATGTAATAATATTGAATTCACCCCCGCATTCTCCGTGAACACGCTCTTGTTCGGGATTTGCTCTATATACTTGCCAAAACTAGTACTTCCAGTATAATCTATTAGCTTAATTGAAGTATGCTCCGCCAATTGTTTGGTAATAGGAGAAGAAACGGTATCAACGGCCAACTGACATACACATGGGTCGATTCCTTGTTCCTTTAATACTTGTTGCAACTCGGCGATAACAATAGCAATCGGTAAAATAGCCTTGGGGTGTGGCTTCACAATTACGGCATTGCCTGTTATTAATGAGGCATACATGCCTGGCACCGAATTCCAAGTAGGGAAAGTTGAACAACCAATTACTAAACTTAAACCCTTGGCAACTGGCTTCCAGTTTTTATGTAGTACTAGGTCAAACTTACCTAAATTTTTCTTCCATTCTACTTGTTGCGGATATCTATGCATCTCTGCAACGCCTTGTACAATGGTCTCCATCGCACGATCGCAAGCATGTGGACCACTCGCCTGAAAGCTCATCATGAAACTCTGACCCGTAGTGTGCATTGTAGCATAAGCAATCTCAAAAAAACGATTTTTTACGCGCTCCAAACTTTCTACTAATATCCCAGCCCTAGTATCAACATCCAAATTCTTCCATACTGAAAATGCCAATTGGCCCTTTGAAATTAGAGAATCTACAGTGTATGCAGGATATTTAACACCAATGCCTACTTGCAAATATGGTGATACTTCTTCTCCAATAAAATTATCAGAATCACCTTGAAGTAAACCTGTAAAATTATTATTCATCTGTATTGCAAAAGCGGTCTTTCCTTCAGCATCTGCAGTATCTCCGTATGCTTTCGGATTCTCAGGATAAGCGGCATAGAAATAACGTTTGAATAACGCATCGGTAGCCTCGGTGATCTTATATTTATGTTTGTCGGATAATGATATTGCTTGCATTGTAATTAATTTTAGTGGCGAATTTATGAATTTTATTATTTGAATATTTGTTTCTGAAAATACAGCGGATTTTTAAAATGGAGGCTCACATTTAATTTCAATCATCTCTTTCTTTACAGGATGTTCGAACTGAACTTTATAGGCATGTAGATTAATGGATCCATCAGAATTTGGTGTAGGGTATCCATACTTTAGATCCCCAACAATAGGGCAATGAATGGAAGAAAATTGTACTCGAATCTGATGGTGGCGGCCTGTATCTAAATCAATCTCTACCAAACTATTTTTACCTCGCCGCTCAATTACTTTATAAAAGAGTCGCGCATCTTTGCTATTCGGAACTTCTCGAGTATACGCCTTGGAGGTATTATTGGATTCATTCCTAACAATAAAATGTTCGAGGGTGGCTTCTAAATGTGCCGGGACTCCCTTGATTTCGGCGATATAAATTTTACTTAATTGCCGTTGTTGTATGGCTTTACTCATACGCTCGGCGGCCTTACTGGTTCTGGCAAAAAGTACGATTCCGCTAACGGGTCTGTCGATACGATGTAGTACTCCCAAATAAACGTCTCCGGGTTTCAGATACCTCTGCTTTATATAATCTTTGACCCAATCACTTAAAGGTTTATCGCCGGTAGCATCTCCCTGCACCAGCCATCCTGCAGGTTTATTAACCGCTATAATATGGTTATCCTCAAAAAGTATTGTAGGGGTTTGTGAATTCACTGTTGCTGCAAAGATATTAAATCCCATTTCAATCCACATATTGAACAATACAAGCACCGAACGATTGCCTATATTTCCTTTTCAATTAGGAATTCAATCAAATTATAATCCAGCTAAATAATTTTATATCGAACAGAAATATTGATTACTCGTCCATCAATAGGAGCCCATAACTGATGAAACTGTGGATTATAAATGGTTCCATCATAAATTCTTTCAAATTTACTTTGTCGGAAATCCAATAAATTCTCTCCATTCATAACAAAGGTTAGTTTCTTAAACTCATACCTCACCATCGCAGCCAATAATAAATATGATTTTACTGGCAGGTAATTTTGGTCAAGCTGACCAGCAATGAAACTGCTTTCAATGCCCACATGCCACGAATTTGACAACTCAAATACATACGTTGCCGATAAATTATGTCTGGGAGTTACTGACGCAACTGGATGAACACTATCGTAATTCCTGTTGAGATGCACAAAAATATATCCGAAGTAAACTTCGTGTTTTTTTATTTTTAATCGCATATAAGTTTGAAAACCACTGGTGATCATGGCCTCCGCAGCATTTTCAAGTGCCATCTCACCTAAAATAGTAGCGGTATTGTAAATTGGATTGATGATTCTTGTATAGTAAATAGATTGATTAATAGTTAAGGACAAGTGGTTCTTATAAAGATGATGCAGGTTAATATCTGTATTAATCCCCTGAGCGATTTCCGAATGCAAAACAGGGAATAATTTGCCTACAAATTCATCTTTCTCTATATCAATGAAGCTAAATGGATTGGGCATCTTATAACCATATCCTCCATTGATCCTCATACTTATATCACTGTTGAATTTATATAATAAAGCGAGCCGTGGGAGGGGAATGAATTCATTAGATACCCTATTACTACTTGCATTGTAATCTACCCGCATTCCGCTTTCAATGGTAAATCGTGACGAGGCTCGCCAGGTGTTTTGAATGAATGCTCCAATCACTACATTGTGGTATGGCAATGCCGATTCAATAGCTACAAAATCCTGAAATTGATCGCTATGTGCGTTGATTCCTATTACCCAATCGGCTTTTCGGTACTTTTTCAAATAACTCAATTCTGAAAAATAAATATCCTGCTTCATGCTGAATTTATAAGCTTGGTCGTAATTAATTTGAAGTGTTTGCTTTACCAGACCTTTACAGAATTTAAATATTAAGATTCCCTTCTTTCCAAAATCACTAACATTTTTTATATCAATAAATTGCCTATTCGAATTATTGCCGCTGCGAAACATGGTATCGGTTTTTTGAGAAGTAAATATGCGCATATCACCTCCTAACCTATTCTCAAAAGTTCCAGTATAATTAAGAGTTAAAGTATTAATTGAGTCCAAATAAAACACTAAACGTGGATGAATTACTAAACCTCCCACTCTGGGTGCATCGCTAAGTCCATCATGGTCTATATCATTTTGTTTTTGAGCCGTATTGCCAGTAAATATTGAAAATCCTAACTTCTTATAACGCTTCGCCAAGTATAAATTGACATTAGTTTCTTTCAGCGTCGTTTGATTCACTGTTACAACAAACTCTGGTTTTACATCAGGGTCCTTATTAATTAAATTGATTATACCTCCGATAGCCCCACCTCCATATAATGTAGAAACGGGACCTCTTATTACTTCAATTTGTTTAAGATCAAGAGGCGGAATCTGCATGATTCCAAAACTACCCGACAACCCATTAAACATAGGTATTCCATCACGCAAAATTTGTGTATATCGGCCATTCATCCCCTGAATTCTTGCATAGGTATTTCCTGTACTTGCGGAAACTTGTTGCAACTGAACTCCTGCAATATCTCCCAGCAAGCTGGTGATATTACTTGGCTTAATTCCATTTTCTTCGGTAAGATCTTCAGTGCCTAAAACCTCCACTCTGGTTGGTGTGTTCTCAATTCGAGAATTCATGCGTGATGAAGAAATTGTTACTTCCTCCAGTTGTTCTCCATAATATTTAAGCAATACTTTTATTAATGTATCCCTGCTTATAAAATTCAAATCGATTTCCTTTGAGTTATATTCTGACGACTGGATCCTAAATGACAATTTGCCAAGATTCATATTAGGAAAGGAAGCCACTCCGTTTTCATCACTTACTGCTCCTTCATGACTTACTAATTCCAGGATGGTTGCGCCAATAATTGCCTCCCCGCTGGCACTATCACTTATTTGAAATCGTATATTTCCTTGGGCATGAATCAAATTGATCCCTATAAATACAAACAAAATGCACAGTAAAATTCGATTCTTCATTGACAGGATGGAATACATAAAATGTATAGTTAGCAAATCAACAATTTGTTTCTTAGATATTATCATAAATCATCTCTCTTTAACATTTATAATAGAAATTATTCATTGTAACTTATTTGAATTGGCTTTTGTTATGAATTTCAGCCTTCGGCAAGTATCAAACGAATTCAAAATCCATATATCTATATGGATGTCTTAAGAAGTGCAGCCACAATAAATAATTTGGCAATCAGGTGAGTTCTTCCTAATATTGACAAAAACAAAATTTAGATGGACGCTATATTCTCTATTCGCAATTTAAGTTGCTCCTATTCACGAAAAATTGAAGAACAGGTACTTCGTATCGAAAACCTGGATATCCCCAAAGGTAAAATAATCTTCTTACTTGGTGCTTCTGGAAGTGGTAAAAGTACCCTTCTCGAAACGCTTGGATTAATGAATAATACCATCGCACAAGGTGATATTGATTTCAATACTTCAGATAAAATTTCCCTACCTGCCTTATGGGCTACCAACGATCAATCGCAGCTTTCTGAAGTTCGTAAAAAACATTTCAGTTTCATTTTCCAGAATACCAACCTCATGGAGAATTTTACTGCCTATGAAAATGTTTGTTTGAGCAGAATGATCAAGGAGGACTCCACTCAAGAGGCTGTATTGGACAGTGCAAAAGCTTTAATGAATAAGGTGAAATTACCTGAGAATGAAGTAGGCTTAAGCTCCTTGGCAGTTAATTTATCGGGAGGGCAACGCCAACGGGTGGCCTTCGTAAGGGCACTAAACGCCGGATTCACGGTGCTATTTGGAGATGAGCCAACAGGGAATTTAGATGAAGCCAATGCCAATGAACTCTTTGAAGTAATTCGAGGAAGCATCAGCGAAAACCTCACCGCCATCATCGTTTCACATGATATTAATTTGGCGGTGAAGCATGCCGATCAGATTGTTGTTATCACAAAAAATACTGAAAAAGGTTATGGGGAATCATTACCACAAAATATTTTTTATAAAACCGATTTTGAGAATTTTGACGCTACGCAAACACAAGATTTAAAGAAGAAAATTAGGGACCTATATACTTCTAATGCAGATAGAAATTTACAACCTCAACAACAATCGGAAAAGCTAAATTTAAAAAACACTTATCGTAGTCTCTTTTTCAATAAAGAGCGCAATGCCTTACTAGGCAAGCGTTGGGTGAATTTTATAATTCTTACCTCCATCCTATTTTTCACCTTCCTTGCCATTGGATTTGCGAATGGCAGTTTACATTATCTCGACAAAAAAATGAATAGTGCATTTGTAAACTGGCTCACGGTAAACATCCCTTTCGAAAAAAGTGATAACAGTTTTATCGACCGTTTAAAAGACAAACTCGATGACAATGATTTAAAGGCCCAATACGGTTATAAAAATATTGGAACCTACCTGGAAGAGCCACTTTGGATTTATGATGAAACACGTAAAGATTTTTACAGAGCCAGAGGCCGGAGTATCGATGTGGAACAGGATAAGAAGCTAATGCGTGAAGATATTCTTGGTGAGAAGAACTTAGTGGTTGGTGATAAAAACGGATTCAAAGAAAAGGACCTATCTGTAATCGTTACCCGCAGATTACTCGAAGAATTTCATTACGATATTAATACTCCTTATATCTACTTACAATACACCATAAAAGATACGGCTACCGGCACTTCTGTAAATCAACAAATTCCAATTGCCATTAGGGCTGTGGTAGAAGAACTTCCTGGAAAGGCTGTACTCGTTTATCCGCTGTACTTTATCAAAGTATGGGAAAGTATGGATAATGTATTCGACCTAAGAAATTTCAATAGGAAAATTGTATTCCAAATTTTTGGAGGCAAGGAAGAAGCAGAAAAAATAAGTGAAAAAATAAAGGCTTCAATTTCTGGCAACAGTTCTTTAGGAACCCATAATCCCGACTTTAACGGACCTGTGCCTTCAACAGAAACTTATGCCGAAAGTTATAATTATACTGCCGATTTCTTGCCCATGCTCGACGATAACAAACAATCGGACGCCGTTGCCGAATCGGTAATGCAATCGCTGGGAACAGACGCATCAAAAGTGAAGCGAGTTTATGATTACAATACCTTTAACAGAGAACATTATAGCGATGTTCGATTCGATGTCATCTCAATTTATTTTAATAACCTAGATAATGTTAGAGAGTTTAGTAATTATGTTTATAATAATTTCAACAAAAAAGAGGAAAACGCGAAAATTGAAGTTGATATCAGTAAAGTAAAAGAAAAGGAGAACTTTAATTTCTTAAGCAAGGTCACTAAAATCATCTCTGTACTTTTGGTGCTCTTTAGTATGGTTGCGGTGAGTTTGTTTATTATTAATTTACTAAAAGCTCATTTAAGTAAGGTTAGAATGAATATTGGCACATTTAAAGCCATCGGTTTAGGCAATAATGAAAGCCGCAATATTTATTTCCAAATTATTGTACTCTTCGTATTTCTTAGTGTATCGATTGCCTTCTTTTTGGCATGGGGCGTAGGTTTGGCACTCGACAAGTCGCTTACTGCAAACCTGGTGGTAGAGCAAGGTATCAGTTACTTTAAAATGCTTGATTTAAATACTTGGGTTACTATGGGTGTAATACTTAGTACCTCTGGGGTAGTTTCATGGATTATCACAACCCAGATGCTAAACCGAACTCCAGGTGATTTAATTTATAACCGTTAAGCGGTTCGCATTCTAATTATTGATAGAAAATAGTTAATTTTTAATATCAAATTTTTTTACATTTGACGTCAAACTAAAGCATGGGAAATTTTCATATTATCGATATTGAATACCTTAAAAAAGGTGATATTTTGGTTTCAACAACCAATGCAACTGTATCCTCTGTAATTCGCGTAGGCACGCACTCTGTTGTGAGTCATGCCATGCTATATATAGGAGATGGAGAAGTAATTGAAGCCGTAGGAGAGGGTGTTAAAATCAATAATCTTCGCATGAATATTAGCTCCCATGGATATCGAAATGTTATAGCATATCGCTTACCTACACTTACAAGCGAGAAGGCGAATACCGTTGTTAATTATGCCCTAATGCAAACAGGCAAAGCCTATGATTTTGGTGGCCTTGTTGGTGCAGCCGAAAACTCTGATCCAGTATTCATGCGGTCAAACCCTGTATCATCAATGATACTGCATCCATTTGCCTACCCAGCTCAAATGGGTGTTCACCTGCTAGGACGAACTGGTGCATTTCAAGATGAGAATAAATATTTTTGTTCTGAATTGGTATTCGAATCATATGAAAAAACAGGTGTAAATTTATTAGGCCACCCAGCCTACCAAAGCTATCCTCAGCAAGTAATTGACCTTGGAAATAGAGGCGTTTTAATTTATTTAGGTAATTTAAATTAATAAAATGATAGGTAAGATCGTAGACAACAGCAACCTAACGGCAAATAGTATTTTCAATATTAAGACCCGCTTAAATAATACCATCGCGTATAAAATGATGGCGCCAGATACTTGGACATTTTATGAAACTATTGAAAGTGTTCTTGGACCTTATGGGGATAAAGGGTTCCCGATTTTTTCTGGAAAATTCTTTACAATGGCTTTGAATACTAATACCAAGCTGCAACAAAACACGGTAAGTTCGGCATGGATAAAAAGTTCAACCATTAAAATTCAAGAGAAAATCAGTGAAGCTATTATTGAATCACTAACTAAAAATAAAACGGGAAAGATTAGCGAAGTAGAACTTCGTTCAATTGGCAATAAGGCATTTAATAGTGTGTATGATGATCAAGGTGTAAAAATGATTATTGCTATCGCTCCTGAAGTATTACCACTCTTCCAATCACTTCCAGGCAGAGCTTCTCTTGGTTATAGCCACTATTTTAAAGAATTGGTTAGCGAAACATTCTGTATGCTTGAAACCTTCATCCCAAGTATGATACAGCAATTTACTTCTGGTACCGATTTGCCTGAATTTAAAAGCGATATAAGAATGTACTCCAATAGATATAAAGGATTATATACCGATAGCTTCGAATTGCAAAAAATGACATTTCAAATTTGCACTAACTTATCATTAGGAATATTGGATCATCCCGATTTATTAAACTTTTTACACGATAGTTTGAAATTCAACCACTATATTGATCAAGATCAAGCGAGATTGTCGCAAAGGATAATTCTCAAAATTCAGAGCCGAATGAGTTTTATAGAAACTTTTTATAAACCACTACGACTGCTACGTCCTAATATGGAATTATAACTCTTTTTAAAACAAATAATATCACTAAAATAACCCAACTAACTAATAATGAATTCCACGCTATCCCTTTCCGACTCTCTTAAACAAGCCATACAAGTGGCGCAAAGCATTGCTCGTGAGTACCAAAACGAAAAATTCACCTCCGCACATTTATTAAAAGCCATTCTACATAAAGATGTGGGGTTGGTGCCCTTTATCGACAATTTGGGTAAGGACATCGGATATATCCGTGAATGGGCTGATGTATTTATTGAACAAACACCTCGTGCTTCAAAAGTTCCTGATGCCATAGTAGCTGATGAAAGAGCTGCCAATGTATTCGAACAAGCTGATATTGTTCGTGTAAAATTGGGATTGCTCGATATCACTCCTATTTGTGTACTGTGTGCGTTATGTAAACCAAATATTGGTTTCACTAGCGATCAACTAAAATCATTTACAATTCTTGAAAAAGAAATTTTAGACTTATATCTCACCGATAATTCTATGCAAGCTGCAGTAGCACCTAGTGGCACTAATGCTGCTGGAGCTCCTGGAGGGGCCGCTGGAGCAAAAGGTGCAGGTGCGCTTTTTAAATATTGTATTGACAAAACTTCTATCGCCCGCGAAGGACGCATCGATCCTATCATTGGACGTGATAAGGAAATACGTCAAATGGTTGAAATCCTTGGGCGCCGAAGCAAACCAAATGTTATTATCATTGGAGAGCCGGGAGTAGGTAAAACCGCATTGGTGGATGGATTTGCAATCAATATTATTAATGATAATGTTCCTTCTAATTTAAAAGGAGCTGTATTATTTGAACTCGACCTTGGATCATTGGTAGCAGGCGCATCATACAAAGGTGAGATAGAAGATCGTTTAAAAGGTATCATCAGCGAAATCAAAAAATTTGATAAAGCGATATTATTTATTGACGAAATACATACCTTACTAGATCCAAAAGGACCTATGGGTGGTGGCGCTGCCAACTTATTAAAACCCGAATTAGCCCGTGGCGAGATCACTGTAATTGGAGCCACAACCAATGACGAATACCGCACCATTATTGAAAAAGAACAAGCTTTCAATCGTCGTTTTGAAGCCTTACGTATCGACGAACCAGATATCACAACCGCAATCAAAATGATGGAGAAATTGGTTCCGATTTATGAAAAACATCATGATATAAAAGTGGCACCGGATGCCATTGGCGACTGTGTTAGATTAGCAAAAAGATATATCAAAGATCGTCGACTACCTGATGCTGCAATCGATTTGCTCGATCGTACCATGTCGTCAATTAAATTGATGGCCGATACTTCTCAAATTGAATTGGATTCTCTAAAGGCAGAATTAGATGCACTTAAAGCAAATAAAGATTTAAATGAATTGGAAATGCTTAAAGAATTGCAATGGCATTATCGCAGTATGCAACATCGTTTAAGCCCTGTGCTTGTAGGTCAATTAAATGATGAAACACAAGTAGAGAAAATTGAGTTACCTCAAGAACTTTTAGAATGGCTAGAAAAATCAGAAGCCAAATTATCTGAAATCGCTAAAACACATAAAACAGAAGTTGACAAGAGTGATATCGCTGCGGTTATTTCATTTAAATCAGGGATTCCAATTGGAAAAGTACAATCGCAAGAGAAGGAGAAATTACTCAATATGGAAGCAACGCTTGCAAAACGAGTGATTGGACAAGATTACGCCCTCAAAAAGGTATGTGAAGCAGTTTTAGAATCGCGTTCAGGCCTAAACAAGCCAGGTCAGCCTATTGGATCATTCTTCTTCTTAGGCCCCACAGGAACTGGAAAAACAGAAGCCGCGAAAGCAATTGCCGATTTCTTATTCAACGACGAAAAAGCCATCATTCGTTTCGATATGAGCGAATTCAAAGAAGAACATTCAGCTGCACTCTTGTATGGTGCGCCTCCGGGATACGTGGGTTATGAAGAAGGTGGTATGCTGGTAAATAAAATTCGTGAGAATCCATACGCTATTGTTTTGTTTGATGAGATTGAAAAAGCCCATCCATCGGTATTTGATATCTTCTTACAAATTTTAGATGAAGGTAAAATGCACGACCGTTTGGGAAAAGAAGGTGATTTCAGTAATGCATTAATCCTGTTTACTTCGAATATCGGTCAAGAAATGATTATCGAACAATTCAACGCTGGAAATGTCCCATCAAGTACTGATCTATTGGAGAAAATGACCAAATTCTTCCGCCCTGAATTCTTAGCCCGTTTAACTGAGATTGTTCCATTTGCTCCTATTATGGAAGCCAACCTCATCAAGATTCTTGATGTGCAAATGAAGAGCTTATTTGAAAGTTTGAATAAAATGAATATCACACTGAATATTTCGCCAGAGGCTAAGAAGAAAATTGCACTTACAGGCTTTACTCAAAAATATGGAGCCCGTCAGATTTCAGGAGTTATTCGCACCAATTTACGTCGCCCTATTTCTCGTATGATTATTAGTGGTACTGTGAAGAAAGGCGATACATTAAATGTGGGAGTTGATGATAAAGACGAAATATCTTGGGAAGTAAAATCTTAAATAAATACTACTATTTTGGGCACTAATAAATCTCATTTACTCTAAACCCTTTAAAGGCTGCTTGTTTAAGCAGCCTTTTTTTTGATTAATAAATATCAGCAAAGTATTTCACACCATATGCCATCAACTCCTCTGGCGTATGATTTAAATCTTTTTCTTATTTCACTCCTTTCAAAATTTTCTAAAACTTCGGTTATTTCTTATATTTGCAGCATTATTATAAGTACCATGAAATTAGAAGAAGCAAAAGAAAAGTTTGTTCACGCCTGGGGAACTCTAGGAAGTAACTGGGGAATTAACCGTACCATGGCTCAAGTACATGCCTTGCTTTTAGTAAGCAGCAATCCAATGAGTGCGGAAGATATAATGGCCGAACTCAATATTAGCAGAGGGAATGCCAATATGACTGTGCGAGAGCTCATTAATTGGGGATTGGTTTTTAAGATCAATCAGAAAGGCGAACGAAAGGAATTTTTCGAAGCAGAGAAAGATATTTATAAGGTTGCGAAACGCATTTTGGTTGAGCGTAAGAAACGTGAGCTTGATCCAGTATTTAAAGTACTTTCGGAAGTAAAAAACATCGACGACAATAAGAAGGACCCTGAAGTGAAAGCATTTACCGACCGCATGAACGATATTAATGGTCTAGTAAATAAAGCGGATAATTTTGCCAATATCATCATAAAGTCTGATGAACATTGGTTTATGAATAGCTTAATGAAATTGCTAAAGTAAATTAGATTCGAATTAGGATTTAGTATTATGTGATTCTTTTGAACGAATCACATATCCAATGCCAAAATTCAAATGCAAGCTCATTCCAAAATTGGAGTAGCCACTGCTATAAAATTGTTTTCTTAGAGAGGCCCCGCCATTGATACTTGCAGTAAAATTTTTGGCAAAATAGAATTGCCAGCCAGCCAGAAAACCAAGTTGAATACCTGTTCTAGTGTATTTGGTGAGTCCAATATTTTGATTAGGAAACCTATTATACAAATTGAAATAAGCAGTATCACTATAGTTTAGATCTTTACTGTAAGCAGTATCCTTAAAGGTATAATGTTTGAAAACTAGGAGTGGTTCAAAATAAAATTCCGTCTTCGAATTTTTTATTGGTTTTATTAGTCTAGGGGCAATTCGAACAGCAATACCAGATCCCTTGCTTTGCAATAAACGAAGACTTGAATCATTGGTTCTTGAATAAAAGAAACTATAGCCATTAACGAAACCAATATTTAAATGCACGCCAAGCGATTCAGAGGAGCGATAAATACCGCTAATTGATTGTTCATTGATGCGGGGAATATATTGCAGCGTAATACTATGCAACATTTGAGCCTGCAATAATGCTAAATTAAAAATAGCGAAGATTAATAAACAGCCTTTTTTCATAATTGAAAGGACATTGAGAGTCAAAGTTATGAATTAAATACCATCATTACGCAATAAAAATTCTTTTGCTTTGTGCATATATTCATACATCACCACATCGTCATTAATTTGAGGTATTTCAGCTCTTATTTTTTGATGTAAGGCATAAATGGCTGGAGAAGATTTATCAGCACCTCGAAACTCAAGGGCCTGTGCGGCGCAAAGTAGCTCTATACCCAACACTTGTAATACATTTTGTACAACCGAATAACATTTGGTTGCGGCATTCGCTCCCATACTTACATGGTCTTCTTGCCCGTTACTGCTTACTATACTATCTACACTAGCCGGTGTACAATATTGCTTGTTTTGAGATACGATTCCAGCAGCGGTATATTGTGCAATCATAAAGCCCGAATTTAAACCACCATTGGGAGCCAAATAAGCTGGTAGTTTGCGCTCCCCTCCCATTAGTTTATAAATCCTACGCTCGCTAATATTTGCCAGTTCACTTAAAGCAATAGCAAGAAAATCGAGATGCATCGCCAAGGTTTGTCCATGGAAATTTCCACCACTTATGATTAAATCGTCATCGGCAAAAATATTAGGATTGTCAGTAACACTATTTATTTCTGTTTCGAAAACTCGCTCTACTTGTGCTACCACATCCCTTGTTGCACCATGAACTTGAGGAATACAACGAAAACTATAAGCATCCTGCACCTGCTCTTTGGTTTGTTTTATTAATTTACTTCCATCCAATATCCTAAGAATATTGGCGGCTACTGCCATCTGTCCTGGATGCGGACGAATAGCATGGGTATGTTGCCAATAGGCATCTTCTCTGCATAAAAAAGCATCTGCACTCATCGCTGCAATTGTATCAGCCCATGAAATAATTTTTCGGGCCATCATCAAATTATAAAGGCCATAAGCACTCATAAACTGAGTTCCATTAAGTAATGCTAAGCCTTCTTTGGCTTGCAGTTTCATAGGCTTTAATCGCAATCCCTTCCATACTTCTTCCATCCGGTAGGTTTTGCCTTCAACTTGCACCTCGCCCATGCCAAGTAATGGCAAGCTAAGATGTGCTAGTGGTGCCAAATCGCCACTCGCTCCCAAGCTCCCTTGCTGATATACAACTGGCAAAATATTCAAGTTGAACATATCAACCAGTCGCCAAACAGTTTCGAGCTGTACGCCACTATAACCATAGCTTAATGATTGAACCTTTAAGAGAAGCATTAATTTTACAATTTCTGCTGGCACTTCGTTCCCTGTGCCACATGCATGGCTCTTAACAAGGTTCTCTTGCAATTGCTCTAATTGAGAAGAATCGATAATGGTATTGCAAAAAGATCCAAAACCTGTATTGATTCCGTAAAACACCTTCCCAGGTTCTTTTACTTTTTTATCAAGGTATTCTTTGGCTTTAACTATCGCATTCTTGGATTCTTGAGAGAGTTCAATACGAAGGTTATTATGAGTTATATGAATCACATCATCCAGCGTGATTCGAGTCGACACAGTGTAATAATTTTCCATAAAAGGATGCAATTTAAACTTTTTACAAACTTAGCGTACGTAGTTTTTTTGCTCTGGCGGCTGTATAGGTAACCACCATGAGTGAGATAACACCACCGAAAACAATACTAGGCCCTATTCCTAGCCATTGAGCCATGATTCCACTTTCAAATGCTCCAAGTTCGTTGCTGCTCCCAATAAATATATTATTCACTGCAGATACCCTACCTTTCATATTTTCGGGAGTGAATAGTTGCATAATGCTTCCTCGAATCACCACACTTACGCCATCAAATGCCCCACTCAAAAAGAGTAATGCAAACGACACCCAAAAAATACTACTGAATCCAAATCCAATGATGCAAAGAGCGAAACCTCCAACGGCCCAGAGAAGTACCTTTCCGGCATTTTTTTGCAATGGAATAAATGCAAGTGTAAGTGTTGTAAGCATCGTACCTATGCCCGTTGCGGCCTTAAGCAATCCAAATTCAAAAGAACCCACATGCAACACATCCTGGCATATTGCAGGAAGCAAGGCGATCGCGCCACCAAAAAAAACAGCGAATAAATCAAGGGAAATTGAACCAATTATAAGTTCATTTTTGAATACAAAACGTATTCCTTCAGATATTTTTTGCCATAAGGTTTCATTACTATTTATGGGTGCTGCTACATGTGAATAAGGAATGGTTGAATAAAACACAAAGGATAAAAACAATAAGGAAGCATCAATTAAAAATACATTACTGATTCCTAATGGCTGCAATAACAATCCTCCTATTGCAGGACCTATTGATGCGGAGAGTTGCCATAGGGTGCTATTCCATGTTACTGCATTTTTTAAAACCGATTTATCTTTCACTAATGTTGGCCAAAAGCCAAACATAGCAGGCCATATAACACCTCTTAAAATCCCAGTGATGAATATGGTTATATAAATTGGCACCACGCCATACTCTGTTAGTACACCTAAGGTATTTCTTGAAATTAAAAAGAAAATACTTGAGCATATTGCCAACCCAATGCAAACTGTGGTGATGATTTTCTTTCTATTTAATAAATCAGCGAGATGCCCACCATATAATGCAATTAGAATATACGGAATCGCCTCCGCAAGACCTGCCATGCCAAGCGATAAGGGCTGACGTGTGATCTGATATATTTGCCAGGCCACCGTAACGCTTTGTATTTGAATAGATGCGTTAAGTAAAAAACGAGCTAAAGAATACCGTCGAAACAATGGTAAACGCAGGGCGGCAATGGCATCGTGCGAATTGGCCATTTTATTTTTTAGCTTTAGATTTACCCAATTCAATACTCATGGTTTGTGTTTTATAATTGATGATGGCTTGCAACCCTATCAATAAATCATTCCCAATGATGAAATGAAATTTTTGCAATCCATGCATTTCATATAATTGGTGAATATGTGAGAAATCGATTATTGCCACTGTTTGGTCGATTTTCTTTTCGCCGAGTTGAAATTTCAATGGTGTAGTGAATAACATCATATCCGTTGTACCCAATCCTCCAGCTGCATTATCCATTAATTGCAAATGTTGGTCGCCAATATTCTCTTTAACAAAATCCAAATCAAAAGCTGTAGATGTAGCTCCTGTATCGATAAGCGCGATATATTTCTTTTTGAAAATTTTAATGGAAGTGAAAATATGAGCTCCATTATCTTTATGTTGGAACGTGAGTTTTAGTTTCGAACGCATAGCGGCAAATTTAACACATAAAAAATGCCGTCACGTGTTAAATGACAGCATTTTTTACAGTTTGTGATTCAATTAAAGGGTATCCAAAACAGCGTTCATGCTTCTAACAGCATCAGCGCTTTTGCTAAATTCAGCTTGCTCTTCAGCATTCAATTTATAGTCGATAATTTTTTCCCAACCATTTTTACCAATTACAACTGGCACACCAAGGCATATATCGCTTTGACCGTATTCGCCATTCAATGATACACAGCAAGGGAAAACTTTCTTTTGATCTTTAATAATGCTTTCAACCAAGGCAGCAACGGCAGCACCTGGTGCATACCATGCCGAAGTTCCAATTAACTTAGTAAGTGTAGCGCCTCCTACCATGGTATCAGCAGCTACTTTTTTCAATTCATCCGCACTTAAAATATTGCTTATCGGATTGCTATTTAAAGTAGCCAAACGAGTAAGTGGGATCATGGTAGTATCGCCATGTCCACCAATTACAGTACCATGTAAATCGGACGGAGAACAATTTAAGGCAAATGATAAATATGTTTTAAAACGAGCGCTATCTAAGATTCCACCCATTCCAATAATTTTGTTCTTAGGCAAGCCAGAAGTTTTCAATGACAAGTAGGTCATCGTATCCATTGGATTACTTACAATAATAATAATCGCTTCTGGAGAAAATTTAAGAATGTTTTCAGTTACACCCTTTACAATATTTGCATTGGTTCCAATTAATTCTTCACGAGTCATACCTGGTTTACGAGGAATTCCTGAAGTAATAACCACTACATCACTTCCAGCAGTTTTGCTGTAATCGTTAGTGCTACCAGTTGTTTTGGTGTCGAAACCAAGTAAAGATGCAGTTTGGAACATATCCAATGCTTTTCCTTCGGCGAGTCCTTCCTTGATATCAAGTAAAACTAGTTCATGGGCAATCCCTCTGCGGGTAATGTTATCTGCACAAGTTGCACCCACTGCACCTGCGCCTACGATTGTAACTTTCATGGAATGATATAGATTATTAAATTATGGGGCAAAGATACAAACCTCCAATTCCTTAACAAATGATTTGTATCAAATTATTAAAAGTAGAATGCTAAGAACAAAATAAAAGTCAGGAATTAAACTCCGCCTCTAAGCATCTCTGCATAGGCATTAGGCAAAATGCTATTTTCAACTGCTTTTGCAGCCTTTTCAACATCATAATCAAATCGTTTAAATTGAACCTGAACTGAATCAGGCAATTGCTTTGAGGCAGTCTCATGGAGTGTTACGATAACATAACCTCCTTGCGGATTTCCATCCTTGGGCTTACCAACCGACCCAATATTAATCGCATGTCGGTAGGCTGTTTTCCCATTCAAGTCGTATTGAAGAATGCGATGATATGGCTTATGAGTATGTCCGAAAAACATAAGGTCGGCACCGGCATCTTGCATGATTCTCATCATACTCTTCTCCTCCCGATCTTCAAAAAGATATTCATTCACTCTGCGAGGACTACCATGTACCATCAAGAAGTTTAGTGAGTCATCATTAAACCTGAATTCGAGCTTTATATGAGCTGGTAGGTGACGCAAAAATTCTCTGTTACTATCGGTTATAACTTGATTGGTATATGCAATTGATTGAGCGCCCATGGCCTTATCCTCGTCAGTTTTATATGCGCATCCACAATCATCTGAATTTCGCCCAACACCAAAATCATAATTACCGGTCAAGGTTGGAATTTTTCGCGATCTAATAGCTTCAATAACTTCATTAGGCCATATATTATAGCCTACGAGGTCGCCTAGGCAGTATACTGCATCAATATTTTCTTTATTCAAATCATCAAAGAAGGCTTCTAAAGCTGGCAGATTTGCATGTATATCGCTAAAAAGTGCAATCTTCATAAAATACAAATTAAGAGGTTAGATACTTGTTATTTCCGAACTATAATATTTCTTACGAAACCAAAATGCCACATTCACCAATGCAATTAATGCTGGAACTTCAACTAGCGGGCCTATTACACCTGCGAAGGCTTGTCCGCTATTGATACCGAAAACACCAATTGCCACTGCAATGGCTAATTCAAAATTATTTCCTGTGGCGGTAAATGCAATAGAAGTGCTCTTCGCATAATCGGCTCCAAAATATTTCCCGATGAAAAAACTCATCACAAACATGATTGCAAAGTAAATGACTAATGGAATCGCAATTCTAACCACATCCATCGGAATTTGTATCATCATTTCGCCTTTCAAACTAAACATGATTACAATGGTGAAAAGCAATGCGATTAGGGTAATTGGCGAAATAAACGGGGCATATTTTTCTTGAAACCAAGATTTTCCTTTGAATTTAATTAGTGCATATCTGCTTACAAAACCAAGCAGGAATGGTATACCCAAATAAATCCCTACACTTTGCGCTATTTGCGAAATACTAATATCTACTACATAGCCATCATAACCAAAATATGGAGGAAGAATGGTTATAAAAATATAAGCATATACACTATACAATAAAACCTGAAAGATACTATTCAGTGCAATTAACCCTGCTGCATACTCTCGGCTTCCATCAGCTAAGTCGTTCCATACTACTACCATGGCAATGCATCTGGCCAAGCCTATTAATATTAGGCCAATCATGTATTCGGGGTAGCCATGAAGGAAAATTAACGCCAGCGCGAACATTAAAATGGGGCCTACAATCCAGTTCAAAAATAGAGATGCAGAAAGCACCTTGATGTTTTTAAATACTTTACCCATTTGCTCATAATTCACTTTCGCAAGTGGCGGATACATCATAAGTATTAATCCGATGGCCAAAGGAATATTTGTAGTACCTTGGGAGAAGGAATTAATAAATTTACTACTCGATGGAATAAAGTAACCTATAGCTACTCCAATTACCATGGCTAAAAAAATCCAGAGTGTAAGATATCGATCAAGGAATCCGAGTTTCTTTCTTTCTAATGCTGGGGCGCAATTGTTGGCTGACATATTTATAAGTATTTAGCAGCATCCACTTCCTGGGGTGCAGCTATTTTCGGTGGTTAGGTTTTTTAAACTCACTTTTAATTTTTCTTGTGGAATACCACATTTATCAGATGCCAAACAGTTGGTTTCCTTTGATTGAAGAACAAAGTTTTTCCCATTGAAACCTAAATCATATTTGCCAATAGTATCGGCTTGATATTCCACCTCTACTTCTAAATCCTCCATACCTAGTTTTTGTTCAGAGAGTGCAATGATGTTCAATAATTTTTGTGGTTTCAATCGATGATCGAAATCATTGGCGTCCCATAATTGAAAGTTGGCCACCTTTTCATTTCTAACCACTCCGCCGCAGTCGATAAAATGTTTGGAAATCACCCCCACTTCTGTAACATGAAAATGTTCAGGAACTGGTGTTCCGTTTTCTAATTGGAAGTTTAAAACTTCTAAATTTTTTAATTGTGTTTTGACTTCAGATAATTTCATAATGATAGTATTTTAGCAACAATTTGATTTTTTAAGATTCAATCCTTCACTTATTTTCCCGAAGTAGTCTTGGAGTTTCTTTAGCACTTCTTCATCAATACAATAACAGATGGAGGTACCCTCAATACTTCCTTTTATTAGCCCCGAATTTTTCAGCTCTTTCAAATGCTGCGATACCGTTGCTTGAGCCAAAGGCAATTCATTTACAATATCTCCACATATACATGTTTCCGACTTAAGCAGATACTCTAGTATCGCAATTCGTGCAGGATGCCCCAAGGCCTTTGCAAGTGATGCAATGGTATTTTGTGATGCAGAAAAATGTTCCGTTTTAGAAGCGCCCATTTTTACAAATTTATTATATCGCAATATTACGATAAAGAAATCGATTTTGGCGTACTATTTTTTGAAATAGTTAAAAACAAAGTTTTGAGGTTCGTGGTAAGGAATAATAGATTTATTCTAGAATCCTAGTGGAAATAGATTTAGGCGGAGTAATTGAGTACAAAGCAACCACTAATTTGAACATTAAACCTAGAATACCATTTCTAGTAGTTCTATTGATGTTATTAGGTAGAAATAAACTTTCAGAAGTGCATTTTACAGTAAGTTCAAACCCAATTTAATACTATCTTAACATTGTAATAACTTTATTCGCGCTTAAATACATAAAAATCATGGCATCATTAAACTCAATTTTTCAGTACTTCGTACCAAAAGACAGAAACTTTTTTCCTTTGTTCGAACAAGCAACAGCGAACCTTTCACAGATGGGAGAAGCTTTAGTGGAAGCTGTAAACTGCGCCAATATTGACGAGAGAAATATTAAAATAAAGGCCATAGAAGATCTGGAACATCGTGGAGATGAAATTACCCATCAAATTTTCTTGGAGCTTAGTAAGAATTTTATCACACCTTTTGATCGTGAGGATATACACTACCTTGCATCGGCCATTGATGATGTAGCAGACTATATTCATGGAAGTACCAATCGCATTTTATATTATAAGGTTGATAATATATCTGAATATATAAAGAAGTTGGCTGAGCTCATTATGCAAAGCACTAAAGAGCTTGAGAAAGCTGTGAAAGAGTTGCGTAATATGAAGAACCTAAGAAATATAACGGATGCTTGTGTTCGAATTAACAGTATTGAAAACCAAAGCGATTATGTATTTGATACGGCTGTTGCTAACTTATTTGAGTTTGAAACCAATGCTATCGAATTAATAAAGCAAAAAGAAGTACTTAGTGCTTTAGAAACGGCTACTGATAAGTGCGAAGACGCCGCTAATGTTATCGAATCCATCATCGTGAAGTACGCATAATTAGAGCTACTTTAATCGATGCTAATTATTAAAAAATCAAATTATAAAACATGACTTTATTAATCATCGTAATAATATTGGCACTCGTATTCGACTACATCAATGGTTTTCATGATGCTGCGAATTCCATTGCAACGGTAGTTTCTACAAAAGTACTTACCCCATTGCAAGCGGTAGCATGGGCAGCATTCTTCAATGCTGTAGTATTGGTTTTGTGCAAAAACCATTGGCTAGGTTTTGAGCTAAAAGTAGCCGACTCAATTGCAAAAATCGTAAAAACAGATGCCATCGACCTCTATGTAATTCTTGCAGGATTATTAGCCGCTGTAACATGGAACCTACTTACTTGGTGGTTTGGTATTCCTTCTTCTTCATCACATACCTTATTGGGAGGTTTTGCAGGAGCCGCAGTTGCCAAAGCTGGTTTTGGTGTTTTGGCCGATGTCTCAAAAATTTATACCACCATTGCTTTTATTTTCTTAGCCCCTTTGATCGGAATGGTTATCTCCTATTTCATTTCCCTTTTGATTATAAATGTATGTAAAAAAGTAAACCCTCACAAAGCGGATCGATGGTTTAAAAAGTTACAACTAGTATCTTCTGCAGCATTCTCATTAGGTCATGGAAGTAATGACGCACAAAAGGTAATGGGGATTATTGCAGCAGCCTTGCTAGTATATGCAAATAATGCTGTAGGTGCTGAAATACCACATTGGGCCCAGGTTGGAAAGGAAGTTGGAGCTAATGGGAAATCACATTTAATTATTCCTGACTGGGTTCAATTAGGTTGCTTTGCAGCCATTGCTCTAGGTACTTTAAGTGGAGGATGGAAGATTATCAAGACGATGGGAACACGTATTACAAAAGTAACTCCTCTTGAAGGTGTTGCAGCAGAATCGGCTGGTGCCATCACTTTATATTTAACACAGGCGTTCGGTATACCGGTTTCAACCACACATACCATCACGGGGTCAATTATAGGTGTAGGATTAACAAAACGAGTGAGTGCAGTGCGCTGGGGAGTAACAATTAATTTACTCTGGGCATGGATTTTAACCATCCCTGTATCTGCAGTTTTGGCTGCATTGGTATTCTACGTGCTTAGATTCATATTTATCAATTAATTGAATTTGAACAATAAAAAAAAGAGTTTCGAAATATCGAAACTCTTTTTTTTTTGTGACTTTATAAGAAGAAGCTTATGATAGTTTTTTCACTGCATCGCTCTTCTTTACTTTATCCATAAAGGTTTTGGCAGGTTTAAATTTGGGTATGAAATGCTCGTCGATGACCATTGCCGTGTTTTTAGAGATATTTCGAGCTATTTTTTTCGCTCGTTTCTTTAAAATAAAACTTCCAAAGCCTCTGAAATAGATATTTTTGCCATCTATCATATTGCTTTTAATGTTTTTTAGAAATACTTCAATGATGTTTTGAACATCATTCTTGTCAAGACTTGTTTTAGAAACAACCTCATTAACGATGTCGGCTTTTGTCATAGAACTGGTATTTAGATGAATACAAATATTGGAATGAAAAACGATAAATACAATTTTTTTTTATAAAATAGCTCCCAAATGTCAAAAACCGCAGCTAACTCACTGATTGAGTGGTATCTAAAAAACAAAAGGGACCTCCCATGGCGACATACCTCTGACCCATATAAAATATGGCTTTCGGAGATTATTTTACAACAAACAAGAGTAGAACAGGGCCTTCCTTACTATCTTAAATTCGTGGAAAACTTTCCTACCGTAGCCGAATTGGCTGGGGCTTCTGATGACGAGATAATGAAACTATGGCAAGGCTTGGGATATTATAGTAGAGCACGCAATTTATTGGAGGCTGCGCGTGCCATTACAACCCAATACCATGGCGAATTCCCACGTACCTATGAGGAGTTATTATCATTGAAGGGAATAGGAAATTACACTGCCTCGGCCATAGGTAGTTTTGCCTTTAATTTAAAAACACCTGTATTAGATGGTAATGTATTTCGTTTCATAACCCGCCTATATGGTATTGATTCACCAATTGATTTGGCAATCACTCGTACTTCCGTTATGGAACTACTCAACGAGTGGATGCAATCAACTGCTAAACCGGCCGCATTAAATCAGGCATTGATGGAATTTGGTGCGATGCAATGCAAACCACAAAATCCAAATTGCCAGGTATGCCCCTTTGTTCATGATTGTTATGCCTTTAAGGAAGAGAGAATAAGTGAGCTCCCCGTAAAAGGTAAAGCAATTAAAGTCACCAAAAGATACTTTCATTATTTCGCATTTATAAAAAAGCCAAACACAATGTACCTAAGAAAAAGAGGCGCAGGTGATGTGTGGCAAGGGTTGTACGAAATGCCAATGATTGAAACTTCAAAACCAATAGCTATAAATCAACTTTTAAGAAGTGAGGATTATCTCAAATGGGTGTCAAATTGTAAGAATATTGATTTTAGAACTTCAAAAACAGTACTTCATAAATTAACTCATCAACATATTTCCGTTACTTTTTATATTGTGAATATTGATAGTCCTTTAAATTTGGAAAATTCTTCTATATTTGACATTGAAATAAACACAGTAAATACGTTCGCTGTGCCAAAAGTAATAGAAACCTTTTTGCATGACGAACAATTTAAACAACATTAAAAACCTTTTAAATTAAACAACACATCATGGCATCATTAAACAAAGTTATGCTTATTGGGCACTTAGGAAAAGACCCAGAAGTTAAAACACTCGAAAACGGCACTAAAGTAGCCAAAGTATCACTCGCAACTACAGAGAAATTCAAAGACAGGAATGGAAATGTACAAGAGTCGACCGAATGGCACAACCTCGAAATATGGGGTGAACAAGCGAAAGTAGCCGAACAATATCTACGTAAAGGAAAGCAAGTTTACGTAGAGGGTAAAATAAAAACCGACAGCTGGGAAGACAATGGAATTAAAAAGTACCGTACATTTATTCGAGTACTCGGATTTACCATGTTAGGTAGTGCTAGCGATAACAAAACTTCTGGATCTGTCGAATCTCCTATCGGAGTGCCCAACCCAGATGATTTTGTAAATACATCATCAGTTGACGATTTGCCCTTCTAATCATATCTATTAATAGTGCCCCCCGAACATACAAATATTTTTTTTTTAGACATCCTTAATCACAATCTTGGGATTGCTGATGTCGGCGTTATTACCGCTTGTGTTTTTTTCATTATTATTTGTGTGTTTCTGGGGGCATTAATTGCAGGCAGTGAAAATGCCTTTTTCTCACTCTCCCCTACTCAACTTCATGAGCTCGATGAAGAGCAATCACCAAAATCAAAAACAATTCTGTGGCTTATCAATAAGCACAAAATTTTAATCGCGACTATACTTATTGCCGGAAACTTTATTAACGTAACAGTGGTCATGTTGAGCACTTATCTCATTAATCTAATTTTCGATTTTTCACAATACCCCGTTGGTCGAATTGTCTTTGAAACGGTAGTAGTAACCTTTGTAATTGTACTATTTGGTGAAGTTCTTCCTAAATTATATGCAGCGCAAAACGCATACAAGGTGGGTAAATTAATGGCTTTCCCGATGCTTCGATTAAGCCAAGCGCTAAAGCCTTTTGTATGGATGCTTTCTCGTACTTCTGCAATTATCGATAAACGAATTACTAAAAAAGGTCATACAGTATCTGTTGATGAATTAAACTATGCCATCGATATCACAAGTGATAAAGACACCCCAAAGGAAGAGAAGCTCATTCTGAAAAATATTGTAAACTTTGGAGAGACCGACGTAAAGCAGGTAATGAAACCGAGAATTGATGTTGCCTATATTGAAAACAATATGAAATTCCACGATTTAATTAATCGTATCAAGCAATGGGGTTATTCACGATTCCCCGTTACTCATAAAGGTTTCGATAATGTTGTTGGCGTTTTATTCATAAAGGATGTGCTTCCTTATATTCATGAAGGTGATGATTTCAATTGGGAATCGCTTGCAAAACCAGCTAAGTTTGTTCCTGAAAACAAAAAAATTGACGACCTCTTGAAAGATTTTCAAGCTGAGAAAACACATATGGCAATTGTAGTTGATGAGTATGGTGGCGCTTTGGGAATCGTTACAATGGATGATATCATTGAAGAAGTTTTTGGTGAGATGAATGATGAGTTTGATGTAGAAGAAATACAGTATAGTAAGCTTGATGATTATAGTTATGTTTTCGAAGGCAAAACCAATATTATAGATCTTTGTCGTGTATTGAATTTGCCTGATGATTATTTCGATGAATTCAAGGGAGAATCAGAAACCATAAACGGACTGATTACAGAAGTGTTTGAAAAGATTCCGAATATTGGCCAGAAACTAGATATCGCATCTGTTGAATTTAAAATTGAAACAGTTGATAAGCGTAAAATAAACAGGGTAAAGATTACTAAGCCCACCTTATCCTAAAACACGAAGTCTTAAGCTTTTGTCGCATTTTAATGCCACATACTTTATGAATATCGAAATGAGTTCTTATATACTTTTCTGAATTTAAAAAAAACGCTCAACTAATTTAAGTGGCAATAGTTTTAGTAATATTCCCTTAGGGTATATCAACATTATTAAAATCTTATTTGTCGATTCGCAATTCGAATAAAGAATAAATTATTCTTTTTCAAGCACCTCCTTTAAGTTGGCTAATCCCTCCTCAAAATCTTGTCCAACCATTTTATCCATATCCATGAATAGGTTCATTAAATTCATTGGATAAGGCATCTTACTATCAAATCCCCAACTAACTTTAGTTGCATTTTCTCCTGCAAAGGCGGTAGTAAAGTATGCTTGATTGGTTGATTCAAAAGGCTTTTTAAAACGAATTTCGATATCTATTCTTTCACATTGTGTAATCTTTTTTATTTCCTGCTCTCCAACTCCAACACTATCATTGGCGCTTTCCCATGCAGAGACAAATCCAACAGTGCCATCTGTTCCTGTATAATTCTTTTTCATGCCAGGATCAATTTTATTCCATTTGCTAAAATTATCCTGATTCTTCAAGTACTTTAAGTAATCGAAAACTTCATTTTCAGGTTTGTTAATCGTGATTTCTCGCTTCACATTAACTTCCTTTTTTACAAAAATTGCGGTGGTTAATAATAGTGCAATAATGCTTAATATACCAATTAGAATTCCTTTAAATATTCTCATTTTGCGTTTGGTTTTGAAAATGCAAAACTATTAAATACATTAGATTCTGAATGTCGATTTGGTCAAATAAATGTCATCTTTTTTGAAGATTCGAATTACTTCGCCTCCATTCTCATTTGAGGGAAGAATAGTACATCCTGTATCGAATGCTGGTTGGTCATAATCATCGTTAAACGATCGATTCCAATGCCAATACCACTTGTTGGTGGCATTCCATATTCTAGTGCACGCAAGAAGTCGTAATCAATAAACATGGCCTCATCATCACCTCTTTCCATGAGCGCAACTTGATCTTCAAAGCGTTTGCGTTGATCAATTGGATCGTTTAACTCGCTATATGCGTTGGCTAATTCTTTGCCATTTACAATGAGCTCAAAGCGTTCAACAAGCCCTGGTTTACTACGATGCTTTTTTGTTAATGGACTCATTTCTTCAGGATAATCAATAATAAATGTTGGCTGCACATAAGATGCTTCACATTTCTCTCCGAAAATCTCATCTATCATTTTGCCTTTTCCCATCGCATTATCAGCATGAATTCCCAAATGCTTGCAAGTATCGCGTAATTGCGACTCATCCATTGCTGAGATATCGATTCCGGTATGTTCTTTTATTGCATCATACATTGTAATACGCTTGAAAGGAGCTTTGAAATCAATTGATTTTTCGCCAACTGGCACTACTGAAGTACCATATAAATCGACCGCAATTTTCTCTAATAATGTTTCTGTTTGCTCCATCATCCAGAAATAATCCTTATAGGCAGCATACATTTCCATCACTGTAAATTCAGGATTGTGAGTGCGATCCATTCCTTCATTTCTAAAATCTTTTGCAAATTCAAATACACCATCAAATCCACCAACAATGAGGCGCTTTAGATAAAGTTCATTCGCGATACGCAGATATAATGGCATATCGAGGGCATTATGATGCGTAGTAAATGGACGTGCTGCTGCACCACCTGGAATAGGTTGTAAGATTGGGGTATCTACTTCTAGCATTCCCAAATCGTTATAAAAGTTACGAATTATTTGAACTATTCTAGTTCGCTTTTTAAATACTTCTCTAATTTCAGGATTGATAATTAAATCGGCATAGCGCTGGCGGTATCTGAATTCAGGGTCGGTTACTGCATCAAAAGTTTCACCTTCTTTTTCCTTCACTACCGGAAGTGGTTTCAACGATTTTGAAAGCAATGTAAATTCATGAGCGTGTATTGATGTTTCCCCAGTTTTTGTAATAAAACCAAAGCCCTTGATACCAATGATATCACCAATATCAATTAATTTTTTAAATATTGAATCGTACAATGATTTATCTTCCGTTGGACAGATATCATCACGGCGAATATAAACTTGAATTTTCCCGCTTGCGTCCTGAATCACAACAAATGCGGCTTTTCCCATATCGCGAACACTCATAATTCTGCCAGCAATGCAAACCGATTGATAGGCTTCTGCATTTTCCAAACTAAAATTAGATTTGATATCTATCGATTGATGAGATACAGGATATAATGCAGCAGGATAAGCGTCAACCCCTAATTTTTGGATCTCTTCTAGTTTCGTGCGGCGCAACAATTCTTGCTCGCTTAATTCAAAATTACTCATGTTAAAATTCGATTTTTTTTGAAACGCGAAGGTAACTGATAATTAACAATGAACCATGGAAAATAATGAGGTATAAGTACGATAATTCGTGCTGTATCGGGATTTGATTTGCCTTCGTATCAATTAGCTATTCAGCCTTACGAACTTCGTCAATTACAAAATTAGGGCGGCCACGAGCCGCGTCGAGGGCTCTCCATACATACTCACCAATTATTCCTAAAGCCATCATTTGAAAGGCTGAAACAAATAGGAAGGTAACCATCATTGCACTCCATCCTGCTACTTGAATATCGCCAAGCATTCGCGAGATGATAATGAAAACTCCATAAGAAAAAGCAATAATTCCGAGCACAAGTCCAACTATTGATATCAAACGAATGGGGGCGAAGGAGAAGGAAACAAATGAATCGATGAAAAGCTTAATTTTCTTTTGCAACGTCCATCTCGACTTTCCTATTTCGCGCTTACGGCGAGTATATGGAATATTTACGAAGTCATAATTTAACCAGGAGAGTAAATAAATCTGATTGGTATTACGCTCATTAATTTTAATTACATCCTCACGTAATTGCTTATCAAATAATACTAAGTCAAAACCGCCTGGGGGAACATTTTTCAATGCGTACTTTTTAATAAGACGATGGTAGGTATTGGAGAAAAGCTTCTGTGCTAATCCTTCCTCTCTATTTTCTCTGTTTGCCACAACGAATTTTATTCCCTTCTTCCAATATTCAACCATCTTCGGAATCATCTCAGGAGGGTCTTGTAGGTCGGCTGCCAGTATAACATTACAATCACCTGTTGCATGATGCATACCCGCTAAAATTGCGTTATAAGAGCCTACGTTACCTGCTAGCTTCACAAGTGTAACCTTGTCAGGATATTGTGCCTTAAACTTTAATAAAGCAGCATAGGTTTGATCTTTGCTACCATCATCAACCATTACATATTCGAATAGCATATCCGAATCAAAGTTCTTTTCATTCTCAATTAATTCCTTTGAGGTAAAAGGGATATTCTCTTCATTAAAATAGCATGGAATGATTATAGATATTTTTGGCATAATTTGATTTCACAAATATAATTTTTGAAACGGTTTATTTGGCAATAAAAAAAGCCACACAGAATTTGTGTGGCTTTTAAGCATTTAAAGGTGGGATTAATATCCGCTACCTTTCTTTTTCTTTTGGTTGTTACCAGCGGCGCCTCCTACACGTTCCATGCAGCAACGGAATCCGATAGTACTTGTTGATTGAGTTTCTTCTAGGAATCGACGTGTACCTGGAGTTAACCAATATGCACGATCATTCCATGATCCACCTTTATAAACACGCGCTTTATTATTGATTAAAGTAGATGTACCATAATCATATTTTTGCTCATCATTTTGGTAGCTTTCCTCATCCAAATAACCCATGTTATCTGCTTTCTTATAGTTATGACGATTGGCATTTTCTTCTGGAGTTACATCACGGTATTTAATTCTACCTAATGAATCTTTCTCCATAACATAACCATCAGGATCCAATTGCTTGGTACGATATACGTTACCACGGAATGCGCGGAAATCGGTAACATCTTCACCAGATAAAGGACGGTAGATATCCATAACCCATTCGCTCACATTACCTGCCATATTATACAATCCAAAATCGTTCGGATAGTTAGAGTGAACTGGAGTAGGTATGAAACCATTATCATTTAATTTACTTGCAATACCCGCATTATCACCACGTCCACGTTTAAAGTTGGCCATGATTTCACCACGTCTTTTCTCTGGTGATTCAGCTCTCACTGTTAAACCATTCCAAGGGTATACTTTACGTGTATTAATATTTTCTTCGCCTTTATTTGCATTTCCTGTGAACGCACCAGCAGCATATTCCCATTCAGCCTCTGTAGGTAAGCGGTAATCAGGTAAGAAAATACCATCTTCCATACGAACTTTACGAGTTCCAGATCCATGTGGATCTAAATCTTTTAACTGACCTTTTTCACGAATTGCACCTTCATATTGACCTTGTAAATATGCTTCTGTATTAAATACATCTTCATTTGCTTGGTCAGGATTTGGTTTCAAGATACCTTCACGAATCAAAATCATTTCATTAACACGATCGGTACGCCAGTCGCAGAAACGGCTTGCTTGAACCCAACTAACACCAACAACTGGATAATCTTGATACGATGGATGACGTAGGTAATTATTTACGTATGGCTCATTATAGGCCAATTTATTACGCCAAGCCAAAGTATCTGGCAAAGCGGCAGTATGCACTTGAGGTACATCTAGATAAGTACGTTGTAGCCAGAATAAATATTCTAAGTATTGGAAATTTGAGATTTCGGCCTCATCCATGTAAAATGTAGGAACAGTAACACGTCTTTCCATGTTATTATTATCATACAATACATCTTGTTCTTGAGTACCCATTGTAAAAGTACCTCCTGGAACTAGAACCAAATTTGGTCCAGTTTCTTGTCCTTTGTAGTCATAACGCTGGAAACCGCCCCACTTTGGATCGTTAAGATTCCAACCGGTAGTCGACGATTTTTGTTTTTTACAAGAGGTGGACAGCAAGGCTAAGGCCAATACTCCAATGATAGTTAATTTGAATCCTTTCATGGTATGTTCTGAAATCTATAATGCCTATAACGGCATTTTATTACCTTATATTGTGCAAGTATACTAAAAAAATTGAAAATATTAGAATCCTGGGCATTTTAACGTGCGGTAGGTTCTTCTTTTAACGCGTTCGTTACAAAATTGATAAGTAGCGGTAAGTTCATGGGCAGTTTTCCCTGCACTACGTAAATTTGATACCGTAAAATCAGCACTATAACCAAATTTGAAATCTCCTTGACGGAAACCAATCAATGCAATTAATGCGTCAGAATTTGGAACAGTTTGACGGAACCACAAACCAGCTACTAATGGTCCTTTGTTTATGTAAAATCCTACATTCACCTGACTGAATTTGCCTTGTGACATAATCAAGATATTTGGAGAGAATGTTGCGTCTGGTTCACGTTTATCGTCTAATGGAATTACCAATCCTCCATGAACTGTAAAACGACGAGGTAATGTTGTTCCAGGACCAGAAGCTCCAAAAAACGATTGGGTAGGTTCGGTTAAATTATGGCAAGCAACACCTGCATAGAATTTCTTTGAGTATACCAATGCACCCGCAGCAAAATTTGCTGAAGTAACGGCCTTGTCTATACGTGTTTCGTTGGTAGGATTAACGAAACCTAATTGAGGTAAAATTTGATCACCCCAACGAAGTTTGTCCCATTGTAATGCTTTTTGAAAAAAACCAGCTTGAACACCTAATCGGAAATTTACACCACTATTGGTTTCAATTTCATAAGCGTAAGCTGCGTTTACGTGATTCGCGGTTAATACTCCTTCGCCCGCTTTGTCATTGGTAAACATAATTCCAAATCCTCCGCCAATTTCTTTTACACGTTGATCATATGATCCGTTAAAGGTTACGAAACCACCCGGCAAACCATAGTATTGCATACGATAGGCCAAAGCGATACGACCACATTCACTACCTGCGAATGCTGGATTCGTGTATAATGGATTGGCATAAAATTGAGAAAACTCAGGATCCTGAGCTTTTAATTGAGCTACGGAGATTACTATTAATAACGCAGCTAAACGAAAACGTAGTTTATTCAACATGTCTACAAATATATATTAATAAATTAAAAAACAAAAAGAATTTGAGAATCTAGTATAAAGGGCATCTAATTCGTGGCTTTTCCTTCTCCTGAGCTTTGTTCTTAAACTCATAAATGGTGGAGAACTCAAAGGCAGTTCTTCCTGCACTTCTTAAATTTGAAATCGTAAAATCGGCGGTAAGCCCAAACTTAAAATGATTTTTTCGAACTCCTATCATTCCTATGACTGCATCTGCATTTGGTGAGGCAGTTCGAAACCAAAAACCCGCCACCATAGCGCCTTTATTGGCATAAAATCCAATATTCATTTGATTAAACTTACCCTGCATCATGAGCAATATATTTGGAGAGATATTTATTTTTGAGTCCTCTTTTCCATCTAATGGAATTAGCATCCCACCATGTAGCGTTACCCGGCGTGGTAGTATGGTTCCGGGGCCAGCGTAAGCAAAAAACGATTGGTTGGGCTCCAATAAATTATGGCAAGCTATACCAGCATAAAATTTCTTCGAATAAACCAAGGCCCCAGCAGCAAAATTGGCTCGAGTGATTGAAACATCGATTGCTGATATGTTCGTTGGGGTAATAATCCCTAATTGATTTAAAACAAATGTTCCCCAAACAAATCGATTCCAAAATATTGACTTTTGATAGATACCCCCTTGAAAACCTATTCTCATCATGATTTTCTTGGTTATTTCATGTTCGTATGCGTACGATAAATTTATACTGTTGGTCTTTAAAATACCTTCACCAGCGATGTCATTGGAATACATAATACCCAGCCCTCCTCTTAATTTTTTCACATGCTGATCATAGGATGCATTGAAAGATACAATACCACCTGGAAGCCCGTAATACTGGACTCGATAGGCTAATGCAGCTCTTGAAAAATCGCTTCCCGTACTTGCAGGATTCGTGTAAATTGTAGTTGCATAGTACTGAGAGAATTCAGGATCTTGAGCAAATAACCCTTGATATATCAAGATGAAAAAAACCAAAAAAGAGGGCCTATGTAGAGAATTTTTCATCGTGTTGGGTCTAATATAAGTTTGGTTTTTAAGGGGGCAGAAACTATCATTTTATGTAAAATTAACGTCATTATTTAAAGGGAGACAAATAAATTGGGAAAGGTTGCGTTTATGCAGCAAATCTTATTTATTTTTACCTGCAGATATTATAGCCATTAAACGGAACCCATGCTAAAACGATTTCCCCTACTTTTTATTGTAATATTATTCAGCTATTTTGATTTGCTGGCGCAAACAACCACCACCATTTCAAAAACAATTCACTGGCGATATGAATCGGTAGTATTGAAAACGGGTGCCAAACCCATTCAAATTATTACCTCCGATGAAATTCAATTCAATGAGCATGGCACTCCGGTTTTGGTTGTTGATTATGAACCTCAAGCCTTTGGGAATTCCAGTGTGGTTTTGAAGAATCTACAAACCAGGCTGATTGACCCATTGCTCGTATCTCCCGAAATTCAATTAAATGCACCAAAAGAATTTGAAGTAAGTAGCCGTTATGCTACCATTAATAAGAAAAAAGTACTCTATGTTTCTATTCAAGCACTTAGAAACAATGGTAATCAGCAATGTGAAGTAATAAGCTCCGTAGATATTGAAATAACAACCACGCCATCATTGCAAAAAACAATCGGCAGTACCACTTATAAATCGAAGTCGGTATTGGCCGACGGCACCATCTACAAATTAGCCTTAACCGGTACCGGCTTATACAAACTCGATTATACTTTTTTACGTGATCTAGGTCTTTCAATGAGTTCGATTAACCCCAAGAATATTCATATTTATAGTAAAGGTGGTGGAATGCTTCCAAGAGCCAATAATGCGCCTCGCGAGGATGATTTGCCCGAAAATGCCATTTATGTTAACGGAGAGGCCGATGGAGTTTTCGACCCACAAGATTATTTGGTATTCTATGGAAAAAGCCAAACGACATGGAATTACAGCAATAATAAATTCAATCATAAAAGCAATTATTATGATGAAACAACTTATTACTTTTTAAAGATTGACAATATTAATGGAAAGCGTGTATCACAGCTTCCTGCACCTTCAGGCCCCCCCAATCAAACAGTGAATAGTGGAGATGAATACTATGTGCACGAACTCAATAAAGTAAACGACTATCAAAGTGGTGCAGAGTTATTGGGAGAATCATTTAATAAGACCCCTAGACAAAATTTTGCATTTAGTATTCCTAATTTGATTTCAACCGAGCCTGTATATTTTAGGTCGTCGGAGGTTGCCCATTCAGTGACATCAACTACTTATTTTAATATTTCAAACAATGGGACGGCCATAAGCAATCGAGCTTGTAATACCATTATTGAATCCTTCGACCAGCCTTATTACTCGGTTGTTAGTCCCATTGAGAGCAGCTTTATTGCATCCAATGGCAATTTTAATATTCAATATGATTTTAATAAGAATGGTAATTCTGAGGCCAGAGGCTGGCTCGATTATTTCGAAATCGTTGCTCGTAGAAATTTAAATCAAGGAGGAGGGCAAATGAGTTTTCGTGATAGTAAAAGTGTTGGAACATCCAATTTAAGCAAATTCAACTTAACTACTCCAAGTGCCAGTGTTGTATGGGATGTAACTGATGTGGTAAACATTAAACAGCTAAATACAAGCTATACAGGTGGTCAAACAAGCTTTACTATTGCAACCGATATTCTGCATGAATTCATTAGCTTTACTGATGCGCCAAACAATTTTTTCATTCCAACGAATAAAGGGAAAGTTGCGAATCAGAATTTACATGCCACCCCTTTCGTCGATTTGATTATTGTTACTACACCAGCTATTTTAGAACAAGCAAATAGACTAGCCGATTATAGAAGAACACATGATGGCTTAAGCGTTTTGGTTACCACTCCTGCATTAATCTATAACGAATTCAGCAGTGGAGCTCAGGATATCACAGCCATACGTGAATTGGTGCGTATGTTTTACAATAGGGCTACTTCATCTGCCGACGAACCAAAATACTTATTATTATTTGGTGATGCATCTTTCAATTATAAAGAATCGAGTGTATTTATTGAAGCCGACAATCGCTTTTATAATAATACCAATGATGTTCCAACTTTTGAATCGGATAACTTTTACGATACCGATTCGTATGCAAGTGATGATTACTATGGCTTATTAGATGACGATGAAGGCCTTTGGCTACCTAATGATTTTGAAGCACTGGATATTGGTATTGGTCGCTTACCCGTAGGCAATGCAACACAAGCCGCTCAGATGGTTGATAAAATTTTAAGATATGAGAGCCCGGAAGCCCTTGGCGATTGGAGAAACTCATTAATGTTTATTGCCGACGATCAGGAGTATAATAGCCATATGAATGAGTCGCAACAAGTATCTGATATTGTAAGTTCAGCCCATACCGAGTTTAATATCAATAAAATTTATTTAGATGCGTATAAGCAAGTTTCACTTGGTAGTGGGTATGCTTATCCAGATGCTACAGATGCGGTGAATAGAGGCATTCAACGTGGTACCCTGGTGGTAAATTATACCGGGCATGGAAGCAGCCTTCAACTTGCACACGAAAGTTTAATAACGGCTAACAGAGACATTCTTAACTGGAAGAACAAGAATGTGATGCCCGTTTTTGTAACTGCTACCTGCGAGTTTACCGAGTTCGATCATATTGCTAAAGTAAGTGCAGGTGAGGATGTGATTTTGAATCCAAATGGCGGTGGAATCGCCTTACTTACTACTACTCGTGTCGCTTATAGCAATGTAAACCTCGATTTAAATACCAATTTCAATACTGCCAATGCCTTTGAAAAAACTGCTGAAGGAGGAGCTCGCTTGGGAGATATTATGAAGAAAACCAAGAATACCAATGCACGTAATAATGGCCCTTCGGCAAAGCATTTTATACTTTTGGGTGACCCTAGTATGCGAATTGCTGTGCCGAAATATAATGTTATAACAACCAAAATAAATGGCAAAAGTATTACCGCATCCAATGACACGATTAAAGCCCTTCAAAAGGTTTCCATTGAAGGATTTATTGGCGACTTGTCGAATACCAAGTTGACTAATTTCAATGGTGAAATATCAATCACTGTATACGATAAGCCTGGCAACTATACAACCTTAGCCAACGATGCTGATAGCTACAAAGAAGCATTCAATATGCAAAAGAACTTTGTTTTCAAGGGAATTGCAGCAGTAAATGATGGAGTATTTAAAATTGATTTCGTGGTTCCAAAAGACATTGTATATAACTATGGTTTAGGTAAAATAAGTTACTATGCCTTCGACAAAACAAATAATATTGATGGGGCAGGAAGCTATAATAAGATTGTTATAGGGGGTTCTGATAATTCAGCGGTAAGCGATTCTAAAGGACCACAAATTGAACTTTTCATTAACGATACCACCTTTATTAATGGTGGAAGTACCCATCAAAACCCCGTACTAATTGCCAGAGTATTCGACGAGAATGGAATTAATACCAGCGGTGTTAGTGTTGGGCATGAAATGACGGCCACCCTCGATAATGATGTAGCGCATCCTAGCGTACTGAACGATTTCTATGAAGGCCGATTGAATGATTTTCAAAGAGGTTTAATTAACTATCCTTACTATAATCTGGATTTGGGCAATCATCAAATAAAAGTAAAGGTTTGGGACATTTACAATAATTCCGGAACTGCCACCATCGATTTCGTTGTCATCGATAAATCAGCGCTTAAGATTGATAAATTAATGAACTACCCCAACCCCTTCAATCCGAATAAAGGTTCAACAATTTTCAGTTTTGAGCATAATAAAGCAGGAGAATCATTGGATGTAACGATTGATATTTTCAATATTACTGGTGAAAAAGTAATGACGTTGCAGGTGCCACAAAGCAATGGAAGTGCCCGTTTTAATGAATTGGAATGGAATGGTCTTAATGAATTTGGAGCTTCATTAGCCTCTGGAACATACATTTTCAAGGCCACAGTAAAAGACGCCACTGGAGCCACCACACAGCAATCCAACCGATTAGTTATAGTAAGATAAGTACCTATTTTCAATCATAGAATCCGATTTTTATATATTTAAAAAATAGATTATGTTTGTAACCTCTCAAATATTATTAAACTCCTTTTTAAGCAGATGAAGCATTTTTACCTTTAATTTTAATTATTAACAGAGGTAAACTCATTTT
>CAIVZR010000051.1 GCA_903910445.1 uncultured Bacteroidota bacterium | reverse complement strand
TTTAATTTCTTGAACAAATACATACCTAAAGCAGCCAGGCACAAACACAGTAAAATTAGATATTGCACCTGACTCCAGTACTTCCATTCTTCCCAATAATAACTGGCAATTGAACGCTGATTCCAGTTAATTCCATCGGTTTCATAACGGTACTGAGCTCTGATTTTTTTAAAAATTAAATTGATGTGTTCTTTGTTTGGGCGACTTAAAAACTGCTTCACATGCGCTTCATATTGAGGCTCCAGGTCCATAGTAGTGTCTATACCCTGAATTAATACAGGATTTACATAACTCCCTGTGGCGCCCTCATGATTACCAATAAATAAATTCTCCCAGTGATTCGTCGACAAGGCAAACTCCCCTGCCACACTCTGGTTTCTCAACATCCATAAAAAAGGAATGATGCTGCAACTTGCAATTAGGATCAACTGAGAACGATAATTTTTATATTTGAATAGATTAAAACCGAAAAATAAAATATAGAAGATCAAAACCTGGGGCTTGATAAGGATACTATAACCTATAAATACACTTCCAAGAAAAAGGAGTGAAAGTGAAAACTTGCTGGTAAGTATTCGCTGAAAGAAATAGATGCCGCCCATCATACAAAAAACAAAAAGCGTTTCAGTAAGCATTAAACTGGTATAGGCAATTACATTAATATAAGTAGCAAAAATCAATGAAGCAATAAGGCATACACCAATTTGAAGTTGTAGCTGCTTTGAAATCAGCCATAAAAACATCACGGTACAAGTTCCAATAACCGCTTGAAATAAATAAAAAATTAAAATATTTTGTCCCGTCAGGAAATAAATTAATGCTATAAAAAACGGATAGCCAGGAAGTGTATTTGCCGTGGGCAAACCATTGAGGGCAAAGCAATGTTCACTAAGAAGTATATTAGCCAATCGTTCGTAATGAAGTGCATCATTTACAGGCATCGCACTATATTTAAACACCCATATCAATCTTAAAAGCAAGGCAAGAAGCAGAATTGCGGGCAGTAATAATTGCTTTGTGCTGATATTTCTTTTAAGAATATACATGTTATCATTGCAAACTTACACTTAATGAATAAAAAAACGGAGTGCAAAATATTTGCACTCCGTTGCCCAAATTATAAGCCTGCCACTGGCTTATTTTTCGGATGACGTATTTCATAGGTGAACACCAGTTTGCGGGTATCTTTCACACCCAGCTTCACATTCCATGTGAGCTTACCCGTTACCTCATCCAATTCCGCTCCATCATCTTTCAATAATTTTACCTTGATATCATTCGTGCCTTGAACCACAGGAATCTGATCTTCAAGTACAATATCTATTGGAATATTCTTTGTATTTCTCACCACAATTTCAATGGTTCGTGTTTCTACTTTCTCGTCATCAATAATCTTCTCCTTGTAATTATCCTTAATTTTCTTGCGGGTAATGGCAATGGTTTTATCTCTGCCTAAATTAATATCCATAGTATCACTGGTAGTTGAAGCATTCAAATACATCTCGCCTACATAGGCACCATCAAAAGTAATTCGGGCCGCACCAGGAATGATATTCATATCCTCCCATCCTGTAACTCGAGCCAGTAAAAATGCATCGGTACAAATTTTAGGAACGCTGGCAAACTGCAATAGCATAGGCAATTCTCGTTGATTGATAAGTACTTTATGTGTTTTACCATCGGCCGCAATATTATAATTGAGTTTTATTTCATATTCGGTTCGTATGATGTTCTGCGTTACTGCAACATATTTCTCCAAATTATTTGCATCATCCATATCCTCTTTCTTTGAATCTAACGTTTTATACTGGGTTTCGGCTTCTGCTGGAATACGTGCGTTCGACTGCTCATAAACTCTTTTTTTATCATAGGCCAGATACCCCAGATACCAGGTGTTTAATTCAGGTTTTACATTACTCTCGGCAGGATTGGAAGTACTTAGCGTAAGGTTAACAGCGTTCCAGTCTAACCCAGTGTTTTGAGTTACATTGGCAAAATATTTTAATTGAAAATTATTGGTAGTCGAACTCGCTTGCAAATCGTAAATGGGTGTCCAGTTAGCGTACGGAACAAAATAACTGAAGTTCAATTGAACTGCCATGGGCGTCTCTGCAAAGAGTGCCACAAACACCTGATGTATTGGTTGTGCTGCCGAATTATTGGTTTGATCCTGTCCGCTTTGCAACAGATTTAGTGAGTTGTAACGAGCATCGAGCTTGTTTTTAACTTTAGTTAATTTGTTTTTAGATCGATCCAGCTTGAGCTCTTCTTCATAAATTGCATTTAATTTTTCTTGCAGAAACTGCATTCCTTCTTTCAATAGTGGAATCGAATCCCGAATTGGATCTCCTTTAATAATTCGGTTATTAAGCAACATGTTTTTTTCGGTGGCGAGCACACTCTTCTTGTTTTCGATATCCTTCATCAAATACCCCAGCTCTTCCAAGGAGTCGAGAACATTTTGAATTTCTTTATCATATTGTTTTGTTACAATAATTTTTTCCTTGTATTTCAAAAGATGCTTCACCTCCATCACAGCACCACCTTTACTACTGGCATGCAACGAAGCATCGTTGATATAAGGTGAGATATTTTCGAAGATGAGTTCATTATATCCAGGTAATAAATTTACGGTTTCGCTGTAATACATATGCGCTCCCGATAAATAAACTGTTGCCCTTTGTAATTTAGGGTTCATGGTTCTTGAGGTTTGTGCACCAGCTTGCAAGCTGATGGCAATGACTAAATAAATAAGCAGACGTTTCATGATGATTTCGATTTATGATTTATACACTTGATGTTATTGTTTGAAAAATTCCATAAACTCCTCACACTTTTTTTTCATCTTTGCTGAGCATGCGATTTAATCCCTCCCAACAATCCGACGAGGAACTGGTAATTCATTACCGGGATTCCCTGGATAAGCTTGCGGTTGGGGAATTATTCAAACGTCATGCATTAATGTGCTTTACCGTTTGTAATAAATATTTAAAAGATGAAGAAGCGGCGAAAGATGCTTCTATGCAAGTATTTGAAAAGCTATTCGACGACCTGCTGAAACATGAGATTCTAAATTTCAAGAGCTGGTTACACAGTGTTTGCCGCAATCATAGCCTCATGCAGCTTCGCAAACCAGAGCTTCAGCTTCGAACCGTTATTCATGATGAAGAAAATGAATTTTCATTTATGGAATCTCTCTCATCGAAGCATCAAGAAGAAAATACAGGAGAGGTTGAACAACGCCTTCAATTATTAGAAGAAGCAATCAAGGATTTGAACAACAAACAACAAACCTGTATTCGCTTATTTTATTTGGAACAGAAAAGTTATGATGAGGTAAGTGAACTCACCGGGTTTAGTGCCTTAGAGGTGAAGAGTTTTATACAAAATGGGAAACGAAATTTAAAAATATTATTAAGTAAAAAGGGCATCGCCACATGGATTGCCCTCGGAACATGGATACTTCAATATGCATAACCAACCCGCAATGGGAACGCTATAGTGCTAAAACACTTAGTGAGAAAGAACTTCGCAGTCTGGAAAGGCATGTGGCTGGGTGTGAAATATGCGCAGATATCAAAGAAGGTATTGATGCCATGAAAAATCCTGCGACGCTTTCACAAAGGGTGAATCAAATACATGAAGCGGTAGATCGTTCTCTGGCACCATCAAAAAACAAGATGGCATTCTGGTACTGGAGTGCCGCGGCAGTATTGCTCATTTCCATAGGAATTAGCTGGTTCTTACTTGGAAAGCAAGACATCGTTGCTACCAATGATACGGAGAAAACAATTTCAGATCATACACAAATTACTAAACCGGAAAATACAGGAGTTGAAAAAATAAAAACAGATACTCAGGTAAATACGGCAACAGATAATACCCGAGTTTTAGCTGAAAGAAACAATGAAGTACAGAATGCTAATTCGGGTGCCACTGCTGCTCCTGCTTCAAAGGCAGAGGATGTTGAAGTGGAAAGTACCAAGCCTGCAGTAGCAGCCGCCGAAGATATGAGTTCAAATGACGATGCAAAGGATGCTGAGTACAAAACCAAGAATTTATATACAAAAACGCCGCCTGTCATGATTCCTGCCGATAAAGAGGTTGACTTGAGAAACACCCAGGCACTCGATTCAGTGCGCAAAGAGGAAATGCTTGCCAAAGAAACAAGTATGAAAGAAGAAAGTGAATCGGCCAAAGAAAAATATGTGGTGGTAACCACCGCATCGGCTTCAAAGAGAAAAACAACAAAGAAAAATTCAGCACCCAGAGAAACCTATCCTGCAGCCAATAATCGCACCGATAATGCCAATGGAAATGTAAGTGAGCGCTATAAAAACTTATCCGACTCCACTGAATATCGGATTGCGCAAATCAATTACGATTCTGCTCAATATGATAAGTGCATCGCAAATTTGGCAGATATTAGCATCAACCCCAACTCAGAATTTTATGAGCAAGGCTTGCTCTTGAAAGCGAAAGCATTATTAAAACAAAATCAGAAAGAGCAAGCCAGGGTGGCACTCAAAACTGTAATTTCTCTGCATAAAACAAAAGAAAAGGAAGCACAGGAATTATTGAACACAATAAAATAGTTGTGTTTAAAGCAAAGCACCTCCACGGGTGAAAGGCATCAAGTCGATGCTGGCAAAATCCTGATTCAGGAATTTATAATATCCCACAATACCAATCATCGCAGCATTATCGGTACAATATTCAAACTTAGGAATGTGTGTGGTATATCCTTGCTCCGACAATTGCCCCAAAGCCTTTCGCAAGCCACTATTGGCCGATACCCCACCCGCAATGGCAAGCTCTTTGATTCCATATTCATCGGATGCCATCAAGAAAACCTTTAGCAAATAATGTATCAAATGCTGCTGATAAGATGCGCTAATATCATGGAGCTCATCTTCCAGAAAATTGGGATTGGCTTGTTTGCCTTTTTGAACAAAATTCAGAAAGGCGGTCTTCACCCCGCTAAAAGTATAATTCAATCCGTTTCGGGCCGGCGTTGGAAACGAATACTTGCTGGCATTGCCCAGTTGCGCATATTTATCAACCAAGGGGCCACCAGGATAAGGCAAATTCATCACCTTCGCTGCCTTATCAAAAGCCTCTCCTACAGCATCGTCAATGGTATGCCCAATCACCTCCATCTCTAAATAATCTTTCACCAAAACTATTTGGGTATGCCCTCCCGAAACCGTGAGGCAAAGGAATGGAAACTGTGGTTTGTTATCAATATAATGCGCTGCCACATGGGCTTGCATATGATTTACCTGAAGTAAAGGAATATCTAACGAAAGGCTCAATGTTTTGGCAAAAGAGGTACCCACAAGCAAGCTGCCCATGAGTCCGGGGCCATTGGTATAAGCAATGGCCGACAATTGCTTTTTGGAGATGCCTGCCTGCTTTATAGCCACATCAACCACGGCAACAATATTCTGTTGATGGGCTCTGGAGGCCAGTTCGGGAACAACGCCTCCATATAATTCGTGTATTTTCTGACTGGCCACAATATTGCTCAGTACCCTATCGTTACACAGAATAGCGGCAGAAGTATCGTCGCAACTCGACTCAATAGATAGTGTAAAAATTTCGTTACTTTGTGGCATCATATTCGTATTACATAAATAATCTTAAAAACTGACAACTTCACCAATATTGATTATGGTGAAAAGGTGATGAAACGATTTTTTAAAATTCTCCTCTTATCTCTTCTATTCCTTTTCGGACTGGCTTATATTCTCCTGCAAAGTAATCCTGTACAAAATTATATTATCAAAAGGGTAACCAGTTCCATGGAAAAGAAATCGGGAACAAAAGTAAGGATTGGTCATGTAGATATCGATTTTTTTCACGGTGTTCGTTTTGATGATGTTTTGATTTGCGATTTGCATGAAGATACCGTGATCTATTCCAAGGTAGTGAAGATGGATGTGAAGGATCTGAAATTTAATAGCCATCAAGTCTTAATTAATTTTATTTTACTCGAGAACGCCAATATTAAACTCAAGCGTCATGCCCAAGATAAACGATGGGCCTATATGATGCTACTGGATAATTTCAAATCGAAAAATCCAAATAAGAAATCAAATTCGCCCGATTGGGATATAGAAATTGCGGAAATCAAACTCGACGATTGTGCTTTTCAATACGAAGATGAGCATGCCAATCATCGTGTCAATGAGTTTGATGAAGACCATATCCAATTCACGCATCTAAATGCCACGATTGAAGATATGAGTATTTTAGGCGATAGTACCCGGCTTCGGATCAAACAGTTTAGCGCTACCGAATCATGTGGGTTTGTGGTAAACAACCTGCAAAGCGTACTTGCCATCAATGCCAGTGAAATGAACTTTAGTGATTTGCATATCATTACACCATTTAGTGATATCAAGAATCAATTCATCATGAGATACGACAGTATTGATGACTTCGATGATTTCCTCAGTAAAGTTAGACTCGAAGCTCATATCGATCAAAGTATCATTGGTTTTGATGATTTGCATTTCTTCGCTTCCGAATTAGAAGGGATGCATCAAAAAATTGTGTTAAGTGGTATAGGTAAGGGGCCTGTCGACAATCTAAAGTGTAAGAACGTATCCGCTAAATTTGGGAATGACAGCTATTTCAATGGTAATTTATCCTTCAAAGGATTGCCAGAGGTATATGAAACTTTTTTCGATATATCTACCAAAGATGCTCGGCTCAATAAAGCTGATCTGGAATATTTAATTGGGCAGGAACTACCCCAGGAAGTATATCAATTGGGCAATATCAAATATCAAATGAAAGCAATTGGCTTCATGCGGGATTTTGTACTGGAAGGCGATTTTGCAACTGCTTCTGGAAATTTAAGAACCGACTTAAACTTAAAATTCCCCGAAGATAAAATTGAAAGCTATAGCGGTACCGCTTCATTCACGGATTTTAATTTAGGCAAACTAACAGGCAATAAAAACCTGGAAGAAGTAAGTGGGAAGGTAAGTGTAGATGGTAGCGGATTAACTGTAAAAACTATTAGCACTAAGATTGATGCCGATTTGGAAAGTATTCTTTTCAACCAATATAATTACAAGAACATCACGGCTCATGGCACCATCGCCAATAAACTCTTTACAGGCAAGGCACTGGTAGCTGATGAAAACTTGAATCTGGATTTCGATGGCACGGTAGATTATAGTAAGGAAGAATCTATTTTCAATTTCAACGCGAAGATTAAGAATGCAAATTTAAAAGCACTTAATTTGGATAGTGCTAACTCTATTTTAAATACACAGGTTCAAATGAACCTACATGGAAATAATATTACCAATATTTACGGAAACGCAGTAATCCCAATGATCTCATATCAGCGGGACGGTCGCAAATATGAATTCAAAAAATTAGAACTTTCATCCAAAATTTTGGCTGGTAAGCGTTCAATCGATATTACATCTGATGTTATTGATGCATCTATAGATGGCAACTATAATTTTAACGACCTGGCCGATGCGATAACCAATGAAGCAGCAAATTTATATCCCGACTATTTCAAAAGAGTTGAAAAAGTTTCCATACAGGATTTTGTGTATCGATTTAATCTAAAAAAACCTGAAGAATTTATTTCTTTACTCGATCCTGATTTAAATTTAAAACCAACCATTATTGAAGGCTATTTTAACAATGGATTACATTCCTACGCAGTGCATCTTAAGTCGCAACAAATAACTTATGGCACAGTAATTCTCGATAGTGTAGTGCTTGATGCTACTCGCAAAGTACAAGAGCCATTGCAAATTGGACTAAGAACTTTTGGTATTCACGAGGAAGATGTAGCACCATATATTACACATGATAGCGTGTCAGTTATCTGCGATTATAATACTATGAAGGTAAAGGTTGATGCCTATGATAAGAATACTGGTAATAAAGTAAACCTTCTGAGCAACCTCGATTTTATGAAGGAAGGTATCGCGCTAAAAATGACCAACAGCGGTGGAATGTATCAATCCGTTCCTTTCGAGTTCATACATCTCGAGCCCATCTTTTTGAGCGATGGTGGTGCCCGATTTATTAACCTCATTGTGAAGAGTAAGGATCAGGAGGTGGCTGTGAATGGGCGATTATCAAAACATCCCGACGAACAAATTACACTCGGCATTCATAGCTTTCAACTTAGCACTTTAAATAATTTGGTGAAGAATATGGGTGTGATGCTTTATGGTGAAGTGAACGGAAATCTAAGTATTACCAACCCTCTTAATAAACCTTTCTTCTCATCCGATAGTAGTGGAATCACAGTTAAAACATTCAGAGTTGATAACGATACTTTCGGGAATCTGCGCATCAACTCTACCTATAGCAAAAATGATAATCTGATTTTCTCTAAAGTTCAATTCACCGATGGCGATTTGCAAAACTTAGTAATGGAAGGCAAGGTATATGCAAACAGAAAAACCAATTATTTAGATTTCGATATTGATATCGGTGAAACACCTACACGCGTTTTGAACTTTGTTTTCAAAGGTATTGCAAGCCAATTGGAAGGCACCCTAACAGGCAAAGCCAAGCTGACAGGGAGTTTCGATAAGCCTGAATTTAATGGCAGTGCCTTCTTAAAAAATGGAGGGTTCACTGTTGATTATCTAAAAACACATTACAAATTTGATAATGAAATACTCATCAAGAAAAATAGTTTTGAATTTTATAATGCAAAACTGTATGATGAAAATAAACGTTTGGCAATTGCCAATGGGAAAGTAACACATTCAAATTTTGATCACTGGGCCATAGATATCATAGTAGGGAACTTCACAAATTATAAAATTTTAAATACCAGTGCCCGTGATAATGATTTGTTTTACGGTATTGGATACGCCACTGGTAATGTATCGATGAAAGGAGATATCGATAATATTAAAATGGTGATGAACCTAAAATCAAACAAGGGAACAATTATCAATATACCACTCACCAACCCTGAATACAGTAGCAAATCGAGCTATATCACCTTCAAAGAAAAGAACCCTAAAGCAACCAAAAGCTATCAGGTATTATTGAGCGGACTGGAACTCGACATGAACCTCGATATCAATGAAGATGCCTATATCAAACTCATTTTCGATTCTCAGTTGGGTGATATTATTGAAGGAACAGGTACTGGCAATATTCGAATGAATATCTCTCCTACTGGCGATTTCACCATGTTTGGTTATTATGAAATTATTCATGGAAAATATCTCTTTACCAAATATGATATCTTCAATAAACCATTCATCGTTAAGAAAGGTGGACGAATTACCTGGGATGGCGACCCGTATGCTGCAAAAGTAAATTTAGAGGCCGTTTACAATATTGCACAAGCCAATGCCAATAGTCTGTTGCCAACACAGACGGGATCAAATGCCGATGCCACCATTCCTGTCGATTGTATTTTGTATTTGAAAGGACTCCTCTTTAAACCCGATATCACTTTTAATATAGAGATTCCGAAGTTGCAAAACTTCAATAACCCAACCTTGGAAAACACTGTAAAAACTTATATTACCAGCTGGCAACAAAATCCGGATGAACTCAACAAACAAGTATTTAGTTTGCTCTTCTTCAAACGGTTCTTCCCACTCGATAATGGTACACAGGCTTTCACACCATCGGCTGGTGGGTATACCGCTTTAGGTGATTTATTAACCGCACAACTTACCAACTGGCTCGGGCAAGTATTCACCAATAACCCACTTGGAATCGACTATAATAAATCGGATACAAAGGGTGCTGGTATCTGGATCTTTAAATTGAGTAAGAAATTCTTCAACGACCGGCTGGTGCTCGAAGGCAACTATGTACTCGATGGGGAAGCCACCAACAATGTAACAGGTAATATCTCCGCACAAGTATTGCTCGACAGAAGCGGACAATTGCGATTTACCGTATTCAGTAAGAAAGCGAAGAATTCATTTACATACAATCAAAATGTATTGACAAGCGGTGCCGGTTTCTATTGGAGAACAGAATTCAATACCTTCAAAAGACGCAAGCGTGTTCCTACAGCCCAAACCAATAATGCAACTGTTGAGTAGTTATGCAATTAATCTACAATGGAAATTTAATTGATGCCAGCACACCTTACCTGCTTCATAAAAACCGCAGCTTCCGTTATGGAGATGGGATTTTTGAAAGTATGGTGATGTTTCATTCAGAAATCAGCTTGCTTCCTTTTCATATTCAGCGAATGCAATTGGGTGCGCAAGTGCTCGAACTGGAATATCCTGATGCTTTATCACTTGAAAATTTAAAAATTCAATTAGCGCAATTGATAGAAGCGAACCAGCTTTCCAATGCCAGAATTCGGGTTTTCCTTTTCAGAGATGGAGATGGTTTTTATGCTCCTCAAAATAATAATGCTGGATATATTATTGAAACAGAATCCATCTCCAATTATCAATATGAATGGAATGTAGAGGGTCTCGAAATTGGAATTTATGATGCAATTCAAAAACCCGTAAACCTGCTCAGTAATATTAAAAGTTGTAATGCATTATTGTATGTGAAAGCGGCCTTATATAAAAACAAAGAGGCACTTGATGAATGTGTAATTCTCAATTCACATGAGGAAATTTGTGAATCCATCAGCAGCAATATATTTTGGATTAAGGATGGAATTATTTATACTCCATCGGCAAAAACGGGGTGCATTTTAGGAGTGATGCGATTGCATATACTCAACCATTTAAAAGCGAATCATATTCCAATTGAAGAGTGTGAGGCCACAATCGAAGAAATCTGGAAAGCAGAAGAAGTATTTTTGAGTGGTGCCACCAAAGGAATTCATTGGGTAAAATCGCTTACTCATGGCACGCAGCATCAAGAGTTTATATCTGTTCAGTCGAGCAAATTATTCCAGTCCCTTTTCAGATAAGGTTCTTTTTCTAATCATTATCAAATGATTATCTCGATTCGCTAGGAATTCAATGCCCAATTTGTGTACTAATTTTTTTTGAAAATCGATTTAGTCTTACGTTATTTGTTTCTCATTTATGCGTATAGCTTTAGCTCAGCTCGATTACCATATTGGTAATTTCGAGATGAATACCAAAAAAATCATTGATAAAATAACTTTAGCAAAAAGCAAAAAGTCGGATATCATTGTGTTCTCAGAACTCTCTATTTGCGGATATCCACCACGTGACTTCCTCGAGTTCAAAGATTTCATTCAAAGATGCACCCAAAGTATTGAAGAGATTGCCTCTCATTGCGATGGCATCGCCGCCATAGTAGGAGGCCCCTCCATCAATCCAAAAAGAGAAGGAAAAGATTTATATAATTCTGCATATTTCCTTGCCGACAAAAGCATCAAAAAAATCATTCACAAAACTTTGCTTCCTACTTACGATGTATTTGATGAGTATCGATATTTTGAGCCCAACACCGTTTTCGAATGCATTGAATACAGGGATGAAAAAATTGCTCTAACTATTTGCGAAGACCTATGGAATATCAATGAGAATCCATTGTACACCATTTGTCCGATGGATGAACTCATCAAGCAGGAGCCTACGATGATGATTAATATTGCAGCCTCTCCTTTCGACTACAAGCATATTGAAGAACGTAAAAAAGCATTGAGAGATAATGC
>CAIVZR010000050.1 GCA_903910445.1 uncultured Bacteroidota bacterium | reverse complement strand
GTTTTTAAAACAATATCGGTTGTTTGGGTGGCTACTTCTGTAAAAAGTTCATCAGCCGAACCATATTTCTCCTTACTAAATAGCTCATCCGCATCGTGATATATTTTGAGGGCATCGGTATACAGAAGGGTTTTTTGGGCGAAGCTTGTTCCTATTAAAACAAGCTGTAAAAGGATTATTAAACTCAGGCGCTGCTTCATGGTAATGTAATAACGAGATTACTTTCGAATTATTTTGTAAAGGTTAAAAATGCTGTAGATATGCGAAAGAAGGCATCGGTTATATTTTGTGTTGATAAGCGCGGGTTTGTACACTAAAATATCCTTTACAAAAAGAGGGGCAATGCATTTTATTTTCTTAATATTGCAAACCAAAGTTATACTTCATGAACCAACCTTTATCGTATGTAGATCCTCAAGCTAGAGTGGCAAAGAACGTTGTCATTGAACCCTTTGTGAATATTGAAAAAAATGTAGTCATTGAGGATGGCACATGGATTGGTTCGCATGTCACCATTATGGAAGGCGCGCGAATAGGCAAAAACTGTAAGATTTTCCCGGGAGCGGTGATCTCAGCAATCCCTCAAGATTTGAAATTTGGCGGAGAGGACACCACCGCAGTCATAGGCGACAATACTACCATCAGAGAGTGTGTAACCATTAACAGAGGCACCAACGAGCGCCAGAAAACTGTTATTGGGAATAACTGCCTGCTCATGGCTTATGTGCATGTAGCACACGATTGCGTGATTGGGAACAATTGCATTTTGGCCAATGCCGTGCAGTTGGCTGGTCATGTTACCATCGCCGACTGGGCTATCATTGGCGGTTTAACTGCTGTTCACCAGTTCGTTAATATCGGTTCTCATTCCATGGTTTCTGGTGGATCACTGGTACGTATGGATGTTCCGCCTTTTATCAAAGCAGCCCGCGAGCCATTAAGCTATGAAGGGGTAAATAGTATTGGATTGCGCCGTCGTGGCTTCACCAGCGAAAAAATTGCTGAAATTCAAGAAATTTATAGAAACCTGTACTTGCGCAAACACAATACTTCCAAGGCATTGAAAATTATAGAAGCAGAAATGCCAACCTCTCCTGAACGCGACGAGATTATTAGTTTCATTCAGGATTCAAGCCGAGGAATTATGAAAGGCTATTCATTCAAATAATATTATCGTACGGAGCAAAAATGCTATATATAGAAGCAGAAAATCTGAGTAAAAAATTTTTGCGCCGCTTTGTTTTCAAAAATTTTAATTACCAATTCACCCAAGGCAATGCCTATGCCGTAACCGGCTCTAATGGGAGTGGCAAGAGTACGTTATTGCAAATCCTCTGCGGATACATGATGCCTTCTCAAGGCAAAACAGTATTTCGCCATAACGATATGGTAGTCGACGAAGAACAACATTTCTCTTTTTGCAGTATGGCATCTCCGTTTATGGAACTCATCGAAGAATATACCGTAGCCGAGCATATTGTGTTTCACTCGAAACTTAAGCCCATGCTCATAAAAGATACCGAAGAAATTGTTACCACATTTCAATTAGAAAATGAAATGCATAAACCCATCAAATACCTGAGTAGTGGTAATAAGCAACGGGTTAAACTGGCCTTGGCATTTTGTACCGATAGCGCAGTACTGATGGTAGATGAGCCTACGCAAAACCTGGATCAGCGTGGCGTGGATCTTTATTTAGGTGCAATAGAAAAATTTGCGAAAGATCGATTGGTGATTGTATCAAGCAATGATGCCCGTGAATATGGTTTCTGTAAGGAGGTGATTCGAATCGACGAATACAAATAATTAATTTCAATTATGTTAGAGTTAAGAGGTTATTTAATAAGTGAAGATGTAATCGAAAAAAATTTCGTTTGCAACCTCGATAAATGCAAGGGGGAATGCTGCAAAGCGGGTGATACCGGGGCTCCATTGGATGCCGATGAGCTGCCAGCAATGGAACAACATCTCAACGCGGTGATGCCGTACCTGCCTAAAAAATCGCAAGATAAAATTAAGAAGGAAGGATTTTGGAAACGCGATGATGATTATGAACTAGTAACCAACTACCACGCAACAGGCGAATGTGTATTTGTATTTTATGATGAAAAAAAGGTCCTAAAATGTGCCTACGAAGAGGCTTACAATAAAGGTGAAATCGACTGGAAAAAGCCCGTAAGCTGCCACCTGTATCCCATTCGTGTTGAGCGTTTGAAAAACTACACTGCCTTAAATTACCATAAATGGAAAATTTGTAGTGATGCATGCAAACTTGGAAAGGAATTGCAAGTACCCATTTATAAATTTGTAAAAGATGGTATCGTGCGTAAGTTCGGAGAAGAATTTTATAACGAACTCGACGAGGTTGCCAAAGCCTGGGAAGCCCGTTAAACAAGGCTATAACAAGACCGACTTAATTCTCTATCATTTTTTTGATGGCTTCCAAAATTGGATTCCATCCTTCACCTCCATTATACGATTCCTGATAACGTCGTTCTCCATCTGCCACTGTACTATAATCGCCTTGTGTTACTGTGAGTGTAGTTACTCCTTGTTCTTCTTTTAAAATGTAACTAACCGTTAGGTAATTGGCTGGAATATCTTCCATGGTGGAGTTTGGATCGAATACCGTGTAAACCAATTTTTGATAGGGTACAATTTCAACGATATGCCCTTTAACAAATACCATATCCTTTCCTTCATAATGCCCCCTCCATATTAGTTCGCTTCCTGGTTTCCAGTCGGAAACAGTTACGCATCCAAACATATAAATTTTAGTTTTTTCTGGATTTACCAATGCATCCCATACGATGGTTGCTACTGCGTTAAATGTAGTTGTGTTTGTAATAAATTTTGGAGTACTCATAACAGGGTCAGGATTTTTTTTGCTTTTGAATCGCATGCAAAATAAATATAAAACTTCACTGGAGTATTACAATTTTGTACTTGATTTCTTCTCAAAAAAAGCGATAAAAAAAAGAAAATCTTAATTTCAAGTTTCACACGAAGCGCGCTACTTCTCTAACTTCACCCGCTTTCATATCGCCTAAATAAATATCTCCGATGCGTACTCGAAATAATCGAAGGGTTGGAAACCCAACAGCAGCAGTCATTTTACGCACTTGCCTTATTTTTCCTTCGGTAAGTGTAATCGAAATCCAACAGCTGGGTCCATGTCGGTCGTCGCGAATGCGCTTGGTGCGTGGCGGAAAATCGGGAGGGGTGGGCACTCGAAATACTTTACACGGAAGGGTTTGATATTTATGGTTTCGAACACCAATTTCAACCCCATTTTGTAATTGTTCAATGGCATCATCTGTAATCAATCCATCAACCAAGGCATAGTATTCTTTCTCCATCGTTTTGCTTCGAATGATTTCACTCATCATGCCATCGGTGGTGAGCAGTAGGAGTCCTTCACTATCTTCATCGAGTCGGCCAATGGCCATGATACCTTCAGGGAAATCATGAAGTTCACCCAATAACTTTTTCTTTTTCAGCACACATACAAACTGACTCAAATACCCGAAAGGCTTGTGAATCATGAAATGTCGATGGATGGGTGACATGAAAAATGGAGGAATAATTGTTTAGATATTGCTTACACAAGAAGCAATGAAAATGCAAAGTCGATTACCGTTTGTAACGATTGAAGGAGTAAAATTTAGGCCTTCTTCACGAACATGGTTTTAAGTACCATCATCGTTTTCTCCACCTTTCCTTCAATTTCATGTTCGCTGTCGGTGAGTCGGATATTCTTTACCACAGTGCCTTGCTTAATGCCTTTTGGGGTTCCTTTTACAGGCAATGATTTAATAATAATTACTGAATCGCCTTCGCTCAGAATGTTTCCGTTGCTATCTCTTACTTCCATAATGGTTGGGTTTTAAAGTACCAAAGGTATTGGAGGGAAATTTATTTTGAGGTTTTTGTTTTCAACACATAGCTATACAAATCGGCTATCAACGACTCTTTCTGGAATCCACGTTTTCTTTCTTCGGTTCTATGAAAACCAAAACTCTCCAATATTTTCCAGCTTGCGGTGTTTTTAGTAACCGCTGTTGCATTGATTATTTTAAGCTCCTGACTATTCAAAGCCTTTAAAATCAATAGTTCTACGGCTTTTTTAGTGAGTCCTTTGCCCCAATATTGGGGATGTAAAATATACCATAACTCTGTGCTTCCGTCTTTGATTTCCTGTTGTTGCATACCGCATAATCCAATGGGTTGATGATTACATAGAATACAAAAGGGGCCCATTTGCAAGGGTTCGCCTTGGTTTAAATTAATAAAGCCATGCAGAAACTCTTGAAATTTTTCTTTGGTATCATAAACCTTGAAATTGGTGTACTTCACTGTTTCTGCATCATTGAAAATAGGAAAGAGTGCCTCTGTATCGGTGAGTTGGGTTTCACGAATGCTCAGATTTACATAGCTACTCTCTGGATCAAACATAGAATTTTGTGACACTGATTTAAACTATTTTTATTTTTTTATTTTCAAATTGAATGATATCTCCTGCAACCAATTTAGCTCGTTTGCGAAATTCTACTTCCCCATTGCGCTTGATATAACCTTCGGTGATGATCATCCCTGCTTGCCCTCCCGACTCCGCAATACCTTTGAGTTTAAGTAATGCCATCAATTCAATATATGCTCCTTTTAACTGGAATTCTTCCATAAAATAAATTCTAATTTACCGTTGTTATCGTTAAGGGTTTTTGTTTAATCGAAACATTTCGATTTCTATTCAACTATAAGTGCCAACCGCAGCTAACAATTGAACAGCAAACAAATATATTTAAATTCGGATATGCATTGCCGTGTAAATTATAAACATCGGGTATCTTTCAACGCATTTTTTATTGAATTATAAAAGGATTAAATGTATTAAATTCGTTCGCCAAACTGTATTCAAACACAACAGATGCTAACAAAATCCCTACTCAGAAATCATCTCAAGTGTTCGCAAATTATTAAACAAATCGAGGGATTAAATTATATAAATGATTAAACAAATTGAAACCGACCGACTCATTTTAAGAGCCTTTCTTACCACCGATGATGAAGCCATGTTTGAGTTGGACTCCAACCCCGAGGTGCATAAATACTTGGGCAACGACCCAGTGAAAACCATCGATCAATCGAGGGAAGTGATAAAAAAAGTGCAACAACAATATTTAGATAACGGCATCGGTCGCTGGGCTGCTATTGAGAAATCGTCGGGTGCCTTTATTGGCTGGAGTGGTTTGAAATTAAATACAGAAATGGAAAACAATCAAATCAATTTCTACGATGTAGGGTATCGTTTAATTCCAAAATATTGGGGCAAAGGCTATGCTACAGAATCGGCCAAAGCAGCTATTAAATATGGGTTTGAAGTGCTGCACCTTACGGAAATAATTGGCACCGTGAACATCGAAAATATTGCATCTAGAAAGGCATTGGAGAAATGCGGATTACACTATGTGGAATCATTTCAATGGCATGATATTCCTTGCGATTGGCTGAAAATAACTAGGGAAGAGTGGTTATAAAATCACAAGTAAATACCTTGGTAATCATATGTAACAATCACACCACGGCTTTCTCCCGATCCACCATGGGCAAGCGTTTCATGGAGGCCACTTCCATACTGATGAAGTCGTATTCTTCCACCACCTTGCCTTTGAGCAAATAGCAGCCCGGCCCCATGAAAGGGTACTGCTTGGCACTGGGAGGGAAATGTACGGTATCAATCCAATACCCATCTTTATCGATGAAGGTGCCAAAATACATTTGCTCTCCCTTGGAAGTACGGGTGGGTTTTACAGTGATGAGATACCCTACGATACTCACGTTTTTGCGAATATATTTTTTTAAATCTTCCGACTTCAGTGCACTCGGCATCGGATCTTGCAATAACTCAAATGGGGATATGAGTGAGAATCCAAACAACGCCATCTCATCAAAAGCAGCATCAATAAAGGTATCGGTAAGTTCGGGCAAGGCCCATTTTTTTATTTCTATTTCAAACAGCTCCGCTACCTGCTTCGGTGCTTTGGCAGGCTGCAGCATCGCATGAATTTCCCAAAGCAGTTCTTTCTTCTTTCGGCCTGTAAACTGAAACGTACCCGCACGTATCAGGAGCCGCATCTGCTCTATCGATAAGGGCACGCGCCGCACGAAATCGTCGAGGTTGCGAAAGGCACCTGCCCGCTGGCGTTCTTCCATAATTTGTTCGATGCTATGATGCTCGAGCTCACCAACCATGCCCAGCCCCAAATAAATTTTATTTCCTTGAATGGTACTCAGTGCTGTGCTATTATTGATGCATGGTAAAATAATTTGTGCGCCATGCATCCGTGCCTCATGAATGTATAATTCCTTGCGATAATAGCCGCCCCCGTTATTGAGTGTGGCCACCATATACTCGAGTGGGTAGTAGGCTTTGAGATATAATGCCTGATAACTTTCTACCGCATAGCTTGCCGAGTGCCCCTTGGAAAATGCAAAATTGGCAAAGCTTTCAATCTGTGTCCAGATATTGAGAATGAGATTTTCCTGGTATCCTTTCTTTCGGCAGTTCACAAAAAATTTCTCCCGCACCAGTTCAAATTCATTACGCTTTTTAAACTTCCACGACATGCCCCGGCGCAGGTAATCGGCCTCGGCCAAACTCAACCCCGCGAAGAGATGCGCAATTTTTATCACATCTTCCTGATACACCATCACGCCGTAAGTCTCTTCCAGCAAGTGATACAGCTCGGGAAGTGCCAGCTTCGCTTTTTCACGCAGGCGCTCATCGCGATAGCGCACAATGTATTCGCGCATCATCCCACTCTTGGCTACACCAGGGCGTATGATGGAACTCGCGGCCACCAGTCGCAGGTAATCGTCGGCACGCAGCTTGGCAAGCAACATACGCATGGCGGGCGATTCAACATAAAAACATCCTATCGTATTTCCTTTACGCAGCAGTGCTTTCACCGCCTCATCCTGTTTGAAAGCCGCCACCTGATGGATGTCGATTTCTATTTCCTTATTCTCTTTCACGAGATCAACACAGTCTTTTATTTTTCCCAATCCGCGCTGACTCAGGATATCGAATTTGTACAATCCAATATCTTCAGCTTCGAGCATACTGAATTGTGTGGTAGGATATCCTTTGGGTGGCATATTCGTTCCTGTATAGTAGGAGATGGGCGCTTCGGAGATGATGATGCCGCTCGAGTGGATGCTAAGATGACTCGGAAACCCTTCGATGAATTTGCTATAGCGCAATACCTGCTTCCCTGTTTCGTCGATATCGGGATAGCGGTTGGCGCGTTGTAGCCGGTCAATTTCTCCTGGCGGGATGCCAAACACTTTGCCCAGTTCGCGAATCACGGCATCGTGCTGAAAGGTATTGTATGCACCCAGCAAAGCAGTGCGTTCGTAGCCAAAACGATGAAAGATATAATGCGTGATATCGTCGCGGTCGGTCCACGAAAAATCCATGTCGAAGTCGGGCGCATTTTGCCGGTGCATATTAATGAAACGCTCGAAGTACAGGTCGAGTTCAATGGGATCAACATCGGTGATGCGCAGGATATAGGCTACGATACTATTTGCACCACTCCCTCGCCCCACATAATAATAGTTCTTATGTTGGGCATAGCGTATGATATCCCAATTGATTAAGAAGTAGGAAGAGAAATTGAGCTGGGTAATCACATCGAGTTCTTTTTCGATGCGCTGCATTACCTCTTGCGATGGATTGGGATAGCGGTAATGAAGTCCGTTCATGCATTCGCTGCGAAGCAATGCCACATCGGTTGGTATGGAGGAGGTATAATGTTTTAAATTTTTATTGGCGAGCTTCCCGTATTCAAAATCAATACTACATTGCTCGAGGAGGTTTTGTGTGTTGACGAGTAGCTGCGGATATTCTTCATACATTTTCAGGAGCGCTTCAATGGGCATCATCATCTCGGTGCCTTTGGCCTGCTGCTCATGCGCGAGTTTGCTAAGCAAGGTATTGGTATCGATGGCCCTCAGCAGGCGATGGGCATTGAATTGCCGCTTATTGGCGAAGGTAGCAGTTTGCAGTACCACCATCTTTTTTAGCTGATGTCGTACTGGCAGCAAAGGCAGATTCTGCAGGTCTTTGGGAGCAATGCCAATGAACTCATAATCTTTTAATGCGTGTCCGCGATAGGCATGCAAGGGGTACACAATGAATGCATGATTGAATGCGGGAGCGATAGGATTGAAAGGCGTATTGTGGTGCAGGTGTGACGAGAGATGTTCGTTGAGTTCTTTGAAGCCATCGTTATTGCGTGCAATGCCAATGTATTGTTGTTGTGCCTGATTGCGAAAGTCGATGCCTGCAACAGGCTTGATACCGAGCTTTTGCGCCATGCGTACACTATCGAGTATGGCGGAAGTATTATTGATATCGGTAAGCGCAAAGGAGGTATACCCATTGCGGCGCACCTCCTCCAGCAGCGCTTCAATAGAGAACGTGCCGTAGCAAAAACTGTAGTAGGTATGGCAATTGAGGAGCATGGGTTTAAAGATTGCCGATGGCTTGAATGATTCACGACATCAACTAAAGAATATATGTTACAAAGTACGCTCGTATTCATTTTTGTTTATGAACAATAGTGATCAAAGCAATAAATACCTGCTAAAAAATTGTGGCTAAAAGATTGAGCAATGGCATGGGGGCGGGATGGATTTTATTCGTTTTCTTTGAAATTGCAATCGTAAATCGTATTTAATGAGATAAAAAATTAAATTTGTTGGAATAATACATACATGGTTAAGAAATGAACTAAAAAAAGCGATATGAAAACAACTTCTATAAAATTATTTGAGCAAAAGCAGGTACGAAGTATTTGGAATGAAGAGGAAGAAAAATGGTATTTTTCTATTGTAGATGTAATAGGTGTGCTTACTGACAGCCTTAACCCAAACAACTATTGGAAAGTGCTTAAATCGAGGTTGAAAAAGGAAGGAAGTGAGTTGGTTACAAACTGTAACCAACTGAAAATGCAATCAACTGATGGTAAATTTTACAAAACTGATGTTGCAGAGACAGAGCAATTATTTCGTTTAATTCAATCCGTTCCATCACCTAAAGCAGAACCCTTTAAATTATGGATTGCAAAAGTAGCCCGGGAACGATTAGATGAAATAGAAGATCCCGAAATAGGCATTGACCGCTTGATGGAAACATACCTTAAAAAAGGGTATAGCAAAGAGTGGATAAACCAACGATTGAAAAGCATTGAGGTACGTAAAGAACTCACCGATGAATGGGATGAACGTGGCGTAAAAAAAGGACAAGAATACGCGATACTTACTGATGAAATAACCAAAGCGTGGAGTGGACTTTCAGTAAAAGAATACAAAAACCACAAAGACCTTAAAAAAGAAAACCTTAGGGATAATATGACCAATTTGGAATTGGTACTCAATATGCTTGCCGAAGCCACCACCACAGAAATTAGCAAAGAAAAAAAGCCAAAAACATTTGATCAAAATAAAATTATTGCAAAACAAGGGGGTACAATTGCGGGCAATACCCGGAGAGCAATTGAAGAAAAAACGGGCAAGAAAGTAGTAAGTACAATTTCAGCAAAAAAACTAGTGGCACAGCAAAACAAAAAAATAAAAGGGAAATAAAAAAAGCACTTGGCAGTTGTATGAGCAGGGTGGTGGTGTATTCATTATCTTTTATTTTGATTCTTCTTCTCTTGCTCCACTGCACCATATCGTTTTATTCCATTGAACGCATTGAAATCGTGGGGCTTGAAATCCATGCCTGCCGCTCGGTTTACGGCATCCTTGCCATAGCGGTTACGCATCTTATCCATGGCCTGGTATAGCTGCACTTGTTCCACCGTATCTTCAAACATATTAAACTGGTATCCTCCCTGAATCAAGTGACTAAATTTAATGCCAATGAGTCGGATGAGCATTCGTTTCTGATATAGTTTATCGAAGAGTGAACTCACCTTTTCTATCAGTACATGATCGAGGGAGGTATATGGAATGCGGGCTTGCATGGTATAGGTATTGAAATCGGAATAACGAATTTTGGTAGTGACGCAGGCAGTGAGTTTCTGTTCGCCGCGCAACTGGAAGGCGAGCTTCTCCGTCATGCCAATAAGAATTCCTTTGAGCGCTTTCACATCAATGGTATCTTTATCGAAGGTGCGTTCGGTGGAGATGGATTTGCGTTCGGAATACGGGATCACTGGCGAGTTGTCGATGCCATTGGCTTTCTTCCAGATGACGGCACCATTTTCGCCCAGCACTTGCTGCATCAGTTCCATGGGCATATCTTGCAGGGTACGAATCCAAAGCACGCCCATATCGCGAAGAAGCTGATATGTTTTATCGCCCACCATTGGAATTTTGCGAATGGATAAAGGTGCTAAGAAACCCTTTTCTGTTCCCCAGGGAATTTCTTTTTGTCCGTTGGGTTTGGCTTCTCCTGTTCCCACTTTCGAGACGGTTTTGTTGGCCGACATCGCAAACGAAATGGGGAGGTTCGTTTCACGGATGATGCGCTGTCGGAGTTCCGTTGCCATTTTATAGCAGCCAAAGAAGCGATCCATGCCAGTGAAGTCGATATAGAATTCGTCGATGGATGATTTCTCATAGAGGGGCACATCTTCGCTGATGATATCGGTAATGATATTGGAGTATTTGCTGTACTCGCCCGAGTCGCCGCGTACGATGATGGCTTCTGGACAAAGTTGCCTGGCCGTTTTCATGGGCATGGCCGAGTGCACGCCGAAGGCCCGGGCCTCGTAGCTGCAGGAGGCCACAACGCCCCGGTCGCTGGTGCCACCTACGAGCACCGGCTTCCCAATGAGTTTTGGATTAATGAGTCGTTCTACCGATACAAAGAAGGAGTCGAGGTCGATATGTACAATATTGCGATCCATGTTGATATTAATTGATTGCGTTTTCGCGTGTTTATTTTTTTATTTTCGGGTTTGAAAATTACCAAATATTTTAGTATCTTTATGCTAAATATTTTAGTATGTGCAAAAAAATAAAATGGAATACGTGTGTGATGTGGTGGAAAGAAATCACAAACAGATAGCAATGCGAAAGAGAAGGGAGTTATTTTTATAGCAGATAAAAAGAATCGCTATTTTCGTATATAATATATTACTTCGCAAAACTAAAATCTCAGTTATGAATCAAAAAATAAAACTTAGCATTTTTCAACCAATCCTCATTGTCTTAATTTCAATTACTTTTCATAGTTGCACGAAAGTTTCGAGCCAGGTTCCAAAATTAACTACTGCTGATGTAACCTCAATCAAACTCGATTCAGCCATCTGCGGTGGGAAAATTACTTTGGATGGGGGAAGTGATATAATAGTAAAAGGAGTATGCTGGAGTGTAAAAGATAACCCTACAATCGCCGATAGTAAAACAGAAAATGGATCAGGTAAAGGAAGCTTCCAAAGCATAATTACTGGATTATTACCGAATACAGTTTATTACTTGCGTGCCTACGCCAGAAATTACAGTAAGGAAGGAACAGGATATGGCAATACGGTCACATTTAAAACGGATTCATTATTCCTTGGTAGTCAATATCAGGGTGGAACGGTGGCCTATATTTTAAAACCAGGAGATGAGGGTTACGATAGTACCTATTTACATGGAATTATTGCCGCACCAACCGATCAATCGAAGGGAATACCATGGGGGATAGGATTTGCTTTATATACAGGTGCATCCGAAACAAATATTGGTTTTGGCTTTGCAAATACGAATCATATTGTAAAAATTCAAGATCAGGGAATATATGCTGCTAAATTGTGTTCAGATTTGGTGATAGGAAATTACAGTGATTGGTATTTACCTACTATTGATGAGTTACATGAGCTATATAAAAAGAGGGTAATGCTTGGCGGATTTGATAACGCATTTTATTGGAGTTCAAGCGATATACTAGCAAGTTTCGCTATGTGTGAAGACTTTGGTTCTGGTGGGATTAAACAGTCACAAATCAAAAGTTTGAATCTGAACGTTCGGGCGGTGAGATCATTTTAAGACCGCCATTGAAATAGAAGTTATTCCAGGCTCATAAGCATTGAGTTTATCGTGTACAATGAATCGCTTCGTCTCAGCGAAGTTACTGACTTCATTGTGGCTATTGCAAATCAAAGATTTGCAATAGCGCTGTACAAATTACAATACCTATTAAGAAAAAATTGCCGGCCTGGCTCCGCGAAGCCTCCGACTTCATGGAAGCGTAAGCAAATCTTTGATTTGCAATAATGCTGCATAAATAATCTTGCCATGCTCTTTAAACTTTTCCAAAGTTCAATCACGAATCATCGAATATATCTCGAAGTTTCAAACTTTGGAAAAGTTAGGACCCGTTTAAGATTCCATTGCGAAGTGAATTCTGCAAACATCTCGAATAACTAACCCCTTTACCCTAATTCCTTTCGCTGTATTTACTATTTACTAATTACTAAAGACCAAAAACCAAGTACTTTTTCCCAAATTCTCCCAACGCTTCCAATTCGAAATCGTACCTTCGCATTCTGTGAAGATAGCTGAGTTGCTGCAGCAATATGCTGCACAAGAGAAGACGAAAGATATATTAAGGTGCCTCGACGCATATACCCCACAACGTCTGCATCTCAAGGGATTGTTTTGCTCTTCAAAAGCGCTGCTCTCTGCCAGTTTATACTACCAAAAGCCCCGTAATTTTTGTTTCGTTTTTGCTTCTAAAGAAGAAGCACACTACTTTCATACCGACCTCGAAAGCCTGAGCGATGGGAAAAAAGTGCTGTTCCTCGATAGCAGTTTCAAACGTGAAGTGCATCCCGAAAATTATGAAAATAATAAGGTGCATCTGCGTACCGAAGCCCTGGGTGAAATAAGCCTGAAAGAAGGAACCCCCAGCCTCGTGGTGACCTATACCGAAGCCATTGCCGAAAAGGTTATCTCCAAAAAGAAACTCACCGATAAAACCATCCAGATAAAAGTGAATGAGGAGATGAATATGGATGCCCTATCGGAACAACTGAGCCTCTGGGATTTTGAACGCACCGACTTCGTATATGAAGCCGGGCAGTACGCCGTTCGCGGTGGTATTGTGGATGTGTTTAGCTATGCCCACGATTACCCTTACCGTCTCGATTTCAATGGCAATACCATCGAAAGTTTGAGGGAGTTCGATCCCATCACCCAGCTCTCACATAAGGATGTGATGTGGCTCAATATTGTCCCTAAAATTAATAAGGAAGAGGATGAGCAGTTTAGTACCCTCCTCGATTATCTTCCTCCCGATACCTTGATATGGCTGAAGGATGGGAAGGATATTAAAGATGGATTGAGTGCGCTGAAAGATACCTTGCTGGAGAAATTTGAAAGTCTGCCGGAGTTCATTCAAAGCTTCATTGGTGGTGATGAGTTCATGGTCCCATTGCAAAAATTTCATGTGCTGGAACTCGGTACCCGCCCCTTATTCAAGAACCATACGGAGTTTGAATTTAAAATTTCACCTCAGCCAACATTTCATAAAAATTTTAATTTCCTCATCGAGAACTTAAAATTAAATCAGTCGGAAAATATTCTCAACCTCGTTTTTTCTGATACTTCCAAACAAGTAGAGCGTCTCTATACCATCTTTCATGATATCGATCGGGAGGTGAAGTTCGAACCGCTGTATCACGGTATCAGCGAGGGTTTCATCGATCATGAGCTGGGTGTAGCCTGCTATACCGAACATCAAATTTTTGATCGTTACTATAATTATAAAACGCGACAAACATTTTCAAAATCGAAAGCACTCACGTTAAAGGAGCTGCGCGATTTACAACCTGGAGATTTTGTAACGCATATCGATCATGGTATTGGAAAGTTTGCCGGACTTGCCAAAATGAAAGACCCCAATGGGGTGAATCAGGAAGTGGTGAAGCTCATCTACCGCGATGGGGATTTGCTTTTTGTTGGTATCAACTCACTATACAAGATTGCGAAGTACGTTGGTAAGGATGGAACCGAGCCCCGCGTACACAAGATTGGCAGCGATGTATGGGAGAAGATGAAACAGAACACGAAGAAGAAGGTAAAAGATATTGCTCGTGAACTGATTTTGCTCTATGCCAAACGCAAGGCAGAGCCAGGGTTTCAATACAGTCCCGACAACTACATGCAGATGGAACTCGAAGCCTCCTTCATGTATGAGGATACACCCGATCAATCGAAATCGACGGAAGAAGTAAAACGCGATATGGAAAACCCGCATCCTATGGATCGTTTGGTATGTGGTGATGTTGGATTTGGTAAGACGGAAGTGGCGATGCGTGCGGCTTTTAAGGCGGTATGCGATAGTAAGCAGGTAGCAATATTGGTACCTACTACCATCTTAGCACATCAGCATTATAAAACGATGAAGGAACGATTCAAAGATTTTCCGGTGACTGTTGATTATGTGAATCGTTTTAAAACGAAAGGCGAACAAAAAGAAACTTTGCAAAAGGTAGCCGAAGGCAAGGTAGATATACTCATTGGCACGCATCGTATTGTGAGTAAGGATGTGAAGTTTAAAGATTTGGGATTGATGATTATTGATGAAGAGCAAAAATTTGGAGTGGCAGCGAAAGAGAAATTGAAAGAACGCAAAGTAAATGTAGATACGCTCACGCTCACGGCAACACCCATCCCTCGTACCCTTCATTTCTCACTCATGGGTGCACGCGATTTAAGTGTAATCAATACGCCACCTCCTAATAGGCAGCCGGTAACAACGGAGTTACATAACTTCACTCCAGAATTAATTAAGGGTGCCATCAACTATGAAATTGGTCGCGGCGGACAAGTATTTTTTGTGCATCACCGGGTGAAGGATATAGAAGATATTGCGAATATGATTCGCAGGCTTTGCCCGAGAGCACGTGTGAATGTGGCACACGGGCAGATGGAAGGGGAGCAGCTCGAAAATGTAATGATAAAATTTGTGGAGGGCGAATACGATGTATTGGTTGCTACCACCATTATTGAAGCGGGACTGGATATTAGCAATGCGAATACCATCATCATCAATAATGCGCATATGTTTGGATTGAGCGATACGCACCAGATGCGTGGCCGTGTGGGACGAAGTAATAAAAAAGCATTTTGTTATTTATTGGTTCCATCCATCAGTGCCATGACCGACGATGCCAAGAAGCGACTGAGTGCTATCGAAGAGTTTTCGGAACTGGGAAGTGGCTTCAATGTGGCGATGCGCGATTTGGATATTCGTGGTGCCGGGAATTTGCTGGGTGGCGAACAAAGTGGATTCATTGCAGAGATTGGTTTTGAGATGTATCATAAAATTTTGGATGAAGCCATTCAGGAATTAAAGCTCGATGAGTTCAGTGGCTTGTTCACCGAGGAGGTTGCGAAGATTCGTGAAACCTCTGCCAATTGCACCGTGGAGACCGATGAAGAGATGCTCATTCCCGATTATTATATTAGAAATAATGCCGAACGACTGGCCTTATATAGTGAACTCAGCGGATTGAAAGCAGAAGAAGAACTAAAGAAATTTTTATCTCGATTGAAAGATCGATTTGGCACCTTGCCACCACAGGTGCATACCCTCGCCGACTCCCTGCGATTGAAATGGGTAGGTAAAGCATTGGGCTTAGAAAAAATCACCATACGTCAATCGTCTATGCAATGTTATTTCCCTGGCAATCCCAAGAGTGAATATTTTGCATCGGAGAAATTTTCGCGTTTCATGCAATTTGTGCAAGCCAATCCCATACGCTGCCAGATGAAACAAACTTCCAAGAATTTAATTTTGGTCGTGCGAAATATTAAGAATACGGTAGAAGGAATGCAAATTCTGTCGCACGTATAGTTGTCCTCACATTCTATATATTTGTATTATGAAAAGAGTAATAGCCCTTGGCGGTGTGTTTTTTAAAAGCAAAGACCCCGAAGCATTGCGTACCTGGTACAAAAACCATTTAGGCCTGATGACCGAAAACTGGGGCTGTAAATTCGACTGGAGAGCACCCGATGAAGAAACGGGAGAAGCTTATACCGTATGGAGTCCGACGAAAGAAGATACCCAATATTTTTCGCCATCGAATAAACAATTCATGCTGAATTTTGTTGTACACGATTTACATGCATTGATTGCCGCGTTGAGAAGTGAGGGCGTGCAAGTACTCGATGCCATGGAAGAAGGCGACTTCGGCAAATTTGGCTGGATTCTTGATCCGGAAGAAAATAAAATAGAATTGTGGGAGCCGCCGAAAAAATAAACGGCATAAAGTAATCACGAAATTAAAACTCTTCTTCTTCGTCGTCGTCATCGTCCTGAATTAGGAATTCAGCACTTTTCAATTCTTCTTTTTTAGGGCCACTTGGCTCAACATAGTCGTCATCTTCATCCACTACTGAATAGTCTTCTTGCGTTTCCATGATCTCATCATCCTCATCAAAATCTTTCTTTGATTTTGGTTTTCCGTGAGGTTGATTCTTTAAATTTTCCATTCTGATAAAATTGTATTGCTGATTTAATTACTAAACAAAAATATATTTTTTTTCTTACCATTTGGAACAAATAAAAAAATAAAACAGATTTTTTTAAAATGATTTTCGTTAGGTCTTCAACATCTGATTCTTTTGCAAAATGCTGCGAAATATTATAAGGAACTAAATTTTGGCAATCAGCAGATTATTACGATATTTGAAATTACAAATACCATGGCAATATTCAATTCAACCAAAAAGCCTGCAGCATTCGACCCGAATGTTTCAATTAATATCATCTCCAAAGGCACCGAAATCAATGGAGATATTATGTCGCAAGGTGACATGCGTATTGAAGGCATGGTCATAGGCGCTTTGCATTGTAAATCGCGTGTTGTGATTGGCGATAGTGGAGAAGTGAAAGGCAATATCATTGCCAACGATGCTGTTATCTCGGGTAAGGTAATCGGCAATGTGCAAGTTACAGAGAGCCTATTCTTAAAAGGAACCGCTAAAATTTATGGCGACCTGGTGGTCGGGAAAATTATAGTAGAGAATGGGGCCGAATTTAATGGGACTTGTAAAATGAATAGCGAACTGGAACATCAGGTTGCCAAACAAAATGGATCCAAAGCCTCCGCACCACAACAACAATAAAAAGAGCTCGCTGAGCGATTACGCGAAATACTCTGGACTGGCCATTCAAATGCTGGCCACCATACTCATCTGCGTTTATTTAGGGCATCAATTCGATAAGTGGACTCAATGGAAATTTCCTGCAGGAATTTTATCGGGGATGTTTATTGGTTTGTTTGGCGCGCTTTATCCTGTTTTTAAAAGCACGAGCAACAAAAATTAACACCACTTCAAATACGATTCCTTTTCTTTGCATCGTTATGCAGATGTTATATATGATGAAACGACTCCGTTTGAAATTTGTTATCGTGAGCTTTTTGGTGCTGCTCACAGGAGCCTTACAAGCGCAACCTATCAAGGGCATTACCCCCGAAAACTTAGATTCACTAAAAAACCTGGAACTTCAAATGCAAGGACAGGCAGAAGCCATTATTGAATCGCCCGATTTTGCTACCCGAAAAACATCTTGCTATAGTTTGATACGCAACCTGGTGATGGCGCTTAGTTTGCCAGGGTCTTTCAATTACCCATTCGACTCGCTCAAGCAATTATCCATCGTAAAATCGCCCGATGATGCTTTTCGTATTATTACCTGGAACCTGAGAAACAACGACGACTCTTATCGCTTTTATGGCGCCATACAACGCAATATCAAAACGGGGGTTACCCTCATACCACTTTTCGATGCGGGTCCGTTAATTAAGCACCCCGAAGATACTACCGTAGATAATAACTTTTGGTGGGGTGCATTGTATTATAAAATATTGCCCGTGAAAGTGAAGAACGAAACATGTTATACTTTAATTGGATGGAATGGGGCGAATAAAAAAAGTAATAAGAAAGTGATTGATGTACTTCGATTTCAGGAAGGGACTGTTGTTTTTGGAGCACCTATTTTTAAGGTAGGCCCCAACGATATCATGAACCGTGTGGTATTTGAATATAGCAATGAAGTTCAAAATATGGTGCTCACCTTTGAGGCAGAAAAGAAATACATTGTGTTCGATCATTTGGCACCGCTTACTCCCAAAGCATTAGGATTCTATGAATTGTATTTCCCCGATGGCAGTTACGATTACTTCGAATTTAAAGACGGTTATTGGAACTTAAAGGAAATGCTCTTCGATAATGGAACCATCAAAACCAAGAATGATGATATAGAAGAGCGTTCGAAAAAGTACAGGAAATTGCATCCGCCACGCGACGAACAACCGAAGCCCACCCCAACGGATAGTATTCCAAATAAGAAGTAGAATTTATTTTCAGAAGGCAATCAATGCCAGCTTACATTCCCACGTGATCAAAAGGATTCAATGGGCGTGCTCCACCATGGAAGGTGAATGGCAGACTCAACAAGATCAACAATAAAGCAATTCCAAAAAAGATGAATGCTTTACGAAATTTGTGGGTATCGCTTTTTGAACGTTTTGATAATGCACCACCAATATGTGCGATGATGATTGCAATCACCATACCTGCAATATGTTCTACCGCATAAAAGCGTAATTCAGGGTTATGCATCGCATAGCGCATATCACTGAAAGCAAGTTTGGTGGTTGGACTAAACACAAAATATAAAAGCAGCCCAATGATTAATTGTAAATCGAGCATGCCTACAAAGGTGCTATTCATTACCTTATCACGTCGGGTATAAGTTTTAGCGTTTTTCCAGCCCACAAAATTGATATAGAGGGTATAGATGGCAATGAATAAAACTAACCAACGAAAAAGGTTGTGAAGCATTAATAAGTAATCGTACATAATTGTAATTATTTAAAGTGTAAAAAGATTTAATTTAAGTTTATTATTTTTTCAAGAACGGCATTTTTACTACCGATGCTTTTAATTTTTTGTCGCGAATCAAGATATAGATTTCACTTCCTTCTTTCGCAAATGCTGGCGTTACATAGCCCATGCCAATTGCTTTTCCGAGGGTTGGCGATTGTGTTCCACTGGTTACTTCACCAATCACATTACCGTTTACATCTTCAATCACATAGTGCTGACGAGGGATACCACGATCGATCATTTCGAATCCACACAATTTTTTTGCTGGTCCATTCTCTTTTATTTTTTTGTGATAATCGCTCATCACAAACTCTTTGGTGAATTTGGTAATCCAGCCCAATCCCGCTTCAATAGGTGATGTGGTATCGTTGATATCGTGACCGTATAAACAAAATCCCATCTCTGTGCGTAAGGTATCGCGGGCGCCCAATCCGGCAGGTTTAATATCGAACTCAGCACCAGCTTCCATAATGGCATTCCAAAAATGTTCAGCGTCTTTATTCAACATATAAATTTCATAACCACCAGCACCGGTATAACCTGTGCAAGAGATGATTACATTATCAACGCCAGCCATCATGCCATTTTTCCAGGTATAGTATTCCATATCCAGATTTTCGGCAGTTAATTTTTGAAGTACTTTTTGTGCATTCGGACCTTGCACTGCGAGTAAGCTATAGTCGTTACTCAAGTTGGTCATCTCGCAACCAAATTTTTTATTTTGTTCGCTAATCCAGTTCCAGTCTTTTTCAATATTGCTTGCATTCACTACCAAATAGTATTCGTTGGCATTGGCGCGATACACTAATAAGTCGTCTACAATACCACCTTCGTTATTAGGCAAGCAACTGTATTGAACCTTACCATCAAATAATTTACTTACATCATTGCTCGTAACATATTGTAATAGGTCGAGGGCACGTTCGCCTTTAATATAAAATTCACCCATATGGCTAACATCAAACACCCCCACGCTATTGCGCACTGCGTTATGTTCTTCAATCAAATTGGTATATAATACTGGCATATTATATCCTGCAAAAGGTACCATCTTAGCACCTAATTGGGTATGTAAAGCGGTAAGGGCTGTATTTAATAAGGCTTGTGTATCTGACATATAACTTGTTTTAGTGGTTCAAAAATACTTTTTCTTTTTTTATAACTTACGTTGATTCTGTAAAATGATTCTTACACTCTGTTGCTTACAGGCTGACGACCTACACTTTCGTAATGGAATCCGATACTTTCCATGATATTATTTTCGAATAAATTTCTTCCATCAAAAATAATTTTGCCTTTCAACATTGAGCCTATCTTTCCAAAGTCAGGAGTTCGGAATTCATTCCACTCGGTTGCGATAATCAAGGCATCGGCACCTTCTAAGGCATCGTACATTTTATCGGCATAAGTAATTTTATCTCCAATAACTCCTTTTACGTTCTTCATGGCTTCTGGGTCGAAGGCCCTTACCGTGGCACCAGCATTTAATAAGGCATCGATGATATACAAGGCAGGTGCCTCACGAATATCGTCGGTATTGGGTTTGAAGGCCAATCCCCACAAAGCAAAATGTTTTCCTTTGACGTTGTTTCCAAAATATTTCAAGATCTTAGGAATCAAAAATACTTTCTGTTCTTCGTTCACATGCATCACGGCTTTCAAGATTTCGAAATCATAATTCACCTCTTCCGATGATTTCACCAACGCATGAACGTCTTTAGGGAAGCAGCTTCCACCATATCCAATACCCGAAAACAAGAAACGTTTTCCAATACGATCATCGGTGCCAATTCCTTTACGAACCATATCAACATCGGCTCCTAACAATTCGCAGATACGTGCAATCTCATTCATGAATGAAATCTTCACAGCCAGAAAACTATTGGCAGCATACTTGGTAAGCTCCGCCGATTTCTCATCCATAAATATTACGGGATTGCCCTGACGAACAAACGGTGCATATAATTCGTTCATGAGTTTTTTGGCGCGCTCGCTGCTGGTTCCAATCACCACGCGGTCGGGCTTCATGAAATCTTCCACAGCCACCCCTTCTCTTAAAAATTCGGGGTTACTCACCACATCAAAATCACATTTAATATTTTTTGCAATGGCAGCATGCACTTTATCTGCGGTACCTACTGGCACGGTGCTCTTATCTACAATTACTTTGTAATCGGTAAGTATATTGCCCAAGTCGTTGGCAACGCCCAATACATATTTTAAATCGGCACTGCCATCTTCTCCCGGAGGCGTAGGTAAGGCAAGGAAAATTATTTGAGCATCTTTGATACCATCACTCAAGGAAGTAGTGAATTTCAAACGACCCTCTTTCAAATTGCGTTTGAAGAGCACTTCCAATCCAGGTTCATAAATGGTAATTTCTCCGTTGCTAAGTTTGGTAACTTTGTTGATGTCGATATCAACGCAAATTACATTGTTACCGGTTTCGGCAAAACAAGTGCCTGAAACCAATCCTACATATCCGGTTCCTACGACTGCGATATTCATATTGATGGTATTAAAGTTTGATCTTTTAAAAATTTAAGTATGTGTTGGGTGATATATTCCAGTTGTTCCATTTCCAATTCGCTATGCATCGGCAAAGAAAGCACGGTATCACATAGTTTTTGTGTTACGGTAAAATCGCCTTCTTGCAAATAAGCTTTTTGCGTATTCAACGGCATCGGGTAATACACCGTGTTTGGAATTTCGAGTTGCTTCAAGTACGCTTTCAATGCATCGCGATCAATACCCTTTAGTTGCAGGGTGTATTGATGAAATGTATGGGAGCGATGTGCAGCTCGCATAGGTATTTTAATATTGGGATGATTTTTAAACTGGGCATCATAATAATCAGCAGCTTTTTGGCGTGCCTGATTATATGTATTTAGATGCGGCAATTTAACCAGCAGTATGGCTGCTTGTATGGCATCCAGGCGGGAGTTCACACCTACCTCATCATGCTGGTATAAGCTCGACTGACCGTGGTTGGCAATGCGACGAATTTTTGCAGCGAGCGCATCATCGTTTACTAAGATGGCTCCTCCATCTCCAAAGCATCCTAAATTTTTGCTTGGAAAAAAAGAGAGCGTTCCGATGTTTCCCATCGTTCCCGCTTTCTTGATGCTACCATCTCCAAAAACATATTCGGCACCAATGGCTTGGGCAGCATCTTCAATGATGTGAAGTTGGTGCCTGGCAGCCAAAGCAAGTAATGGCTCCATATCGGCGCATTGCCCAAACAAATGAACCGGTACAATGGCTTTGGTTTTTGAGGTGATGGCTTTCTTTACGGCTTCAATATCGAGGTTGAAAGTATCGGGGTCGACATCCACCAAAACGGGTTTGAGTTTTAGTAAAGCAATCACTTCGGCGGTGGCGGCATAAGTGAAACAGGCGGTGATTACTTCATCCCCAGGTTTTAGGTCGAGGGCCATCATCGCAATCTGCAAGGCATCGGTGCCATTGGCGCATGCAATCACATGCTTTACTTGAAGGTATTCGGCGAGTTGTTTTTCCAGACGAGCTACTTCGGGACCTTTAATAAAAACCATCGACTGAATAACCGCCGCAATGGCAGTATCAATTTCAGTTTTGATCTTCCCGTATTGAGTTTCGAGATCGACCATTCGGATAGGTTTCATAGACTGGATAAAGGTGCCCAAAAGGCGCGCGAAAATACAAAAAATAGCGCATTAATCCTTTTACCTTTGCCCCAGTATGCTAAAGTATGGTGTTCTTTTACTGGTGATGATTGGCTGTGGTGGCAACCTCGCTCCAAAGCCAATGCCTGTGCACGAACAGCAGTCGGCAAGGATTGAATCATTTTGGGGTTTGAAAGAAGATACCATTGCCGGAATGCCGGTGACATTGGTGAAGGATTCATTCGAGGGAAATACCCCAATAGCGAACCTACTGGTATTGCCAGGCTGGGACTTTGAAAGGCATCGATGGTTACTCGAAACCAACTTGCGTGCATACGCCAAACAACATCATTTATTGCTGATACTTCCAGAAATGAAACGAAGTATTTATGCGACCCATTTTTATCCCGAAACCACCCCAGAAGCTCGAAAGGAAAAAACAGGGACTTGGCTAATAGATACCTTCTTACCGGCGATTCAAAAGAAGTATCAGATATTATTGCCCGGACAAACGAATATGGTATTGGGATTATCAACTGGTGGAAGAGGCGCGGTATATTGTGCCTGGAAATGCCCTAAAGTATTTATAGCTGCCGCCAGCCTGAGTGGAGATTTCAATCAGGCAGGCATGCCACGCGATTATTTGATGACCTCTGTTTATGGTCCTTTTGAAAAATATAAATCGCGCTGGATGCATGACGATAATTTATATGCCGTATCCGATTCGATTACGATTCCCGTTTTTATTGGTCATGGGCGCAATGATAAGGTGGTGCAATTTGCACAATCGCAAAAAATGGCAGAGAAAATGAAAGCAGCGCATCCGAAAACTCAAAGCCTATTTGTGGAGGGAGCGGGGCACGATTTCAAATTCTGGGGTACGGCACTTCCAATGGTATTTGATTTCTTTGAAGCGGTAGAGAACGCTAAAAAATAAGATAGCTAAGCGTACTATATGTTTCTGAAAGGCATTCGCATCCCTGCCTTAAAAAATTTTAAAATTATTTTTATTCAAGTTTTGAAAAATACCAAATAATTTAGTAGGTTTGTACTAAATATTTTAGTATGAGTAAAGTTTCAAAGAACATCCGCCATTTGCGCACCATCAAAAAATGGTCGCAGGAACAGCTCGCCCTCAAGCTCGATATCTCCCGGGCACGTATTGGCTCTTATGAAGAGGAGCGTTGCGATCCGCCCATCGATGTGCTGATTCGCATTTCTAATTTATTTCATATTGCTGTAGATGCTTTAATCAAGGCCGACTTGAGTAAGTTCAATGGCGATTCATTTATCAAAGTAGGAGAGAACCGCATCCTGTTTCCCATCATGGTGGATCGGGAGAATAACGATCAGGTGGAGGTTGTTACCGTGCGCGCATCGGCGGGTTACCTCAATGGCTATGCCGACCCCGAGTATATTGAGAAGCTCCCAATCATGAGCCTGCCATTTCGTATCATTGGAAAGCACCGTGCCTTTATTATCAAAGGCGATTCGATGCCTCCACTGCGCGATGGTTGCTATGTGATTGGAAAATTTGTGGAGTCGCTCAAATCCATTCGCAATGGGCGGACCTATATTTTAGTTACCAAAACAGAAGGGGTGGTGTATAAAAGGGTGATGGTTGAAGGCAACGAATTACACCTGCATTCGGATAATAAAAACTATGAACCTTTTGCGGTGAAGTTTGGAGATGTACTCGAAATTTGGGAGTTCGTATGTAACCTCAATATTAGCGATAAGAAGGAAGATGAATTAAATCTGGATAGCATCATGACCATGCTTCGCAGCATGCGTGTAGAAATTGAAGGAATTAAAAAGAAATAGGAATTTCTGAGCTATTGTTTGCCCGCTTCCATCTTCAATCGAAGTTTTTCTTGCAAGGCAATTTTTGCATTCGGCCATTCGTGCTGCAGGATACTGAAATAGGCAGAGCTGCGAAACGTGCCATCGTCTTTCAGCATGTGCTCTCGAATGACACCTTCATAAATGCCACCAATTTTTTCGATGGCTTTTCGGGAACGAATATTATTATGTTGTGTTTTGAGTTGCACGCGATGCGCTCCTAATACTTCAAAACTAAAAGCAAGCAATGCCAATTTGCAATCGAAGTTAATGGCACTGGCCCAGTACTCGGGCATCAGCCAGGTGCCTCCAATTTCCAGGCGTTGATCAGCATCTACAATATCAAGAAAACGCGTCCCTCCAATAATTTTTTGTGTTGCACGCAGTACAATCACAAAGGGATATTCTTTGCCTGCATCACGTTGCGCCATGGTGCCAAAATGAATTTCTTCAAAGCGCTTTCTTACCGACCAGTTGCCAGTATAGAATTCCCAAATTCGCTGATTGGAAGTGGCAGCAAATAATTCATCAAAATGACTTTCGTTGAGCGGAATAAGATCTACGAGTTGTCCGGAAAGTACAGTGGGGTTAGGTATCCAAGGCATGGTTTCGTTATTGTTTGATTGCAAAGGTAATTGATGAAACATTAAAAACCGATCTGCTTATTCGCTATGTGATTTGAATATTTATGATAGATAATTGGAACAATATAATATCCAAACCCACCAACGAAGTATGCCACCACATCTAAAATATCAGAAGTATAACGTGTTGAAATACGTGGCAATAAAAATTCAAAAGCAAAACTCACATAAGCACAAGTGAAAAAAATCATTGCGGGGGTAAGATTTAATTGCGGTGATTTTTTTATGCGGCGTAATACAAAAAGCGTGGTGGATAGCAATAGTGGGATGCATAACAAATCGGCCAAATAATCATTGATCCAATGCGGCAGATACTGATGATGCCATTTGAATTGAAGTTGAATGAGATATACAATCAACCCCACGAGGAATATATAATGCTTCATTTTCATCCGGGAGAGAGTGCTACCAACGCCATTAAAAATGTAACGATAGAAACGAAGGCCAGCCATATCGAATGAAACACGATATAGCAACCTTTTACAAACCAGTTTTGTGAATTCTTAATTCGCTCCAGAGTGCGGTCGGCCGACGATTTTGGGCGGTTGGCATACGCTTTCTTCTTCTCTTCCTGAGCCAGTTCTTCCAGCATCTTCGCATTGATTAATGAATTGCAATGAACGCAATAATCAACACCTGTATTCCATGTATTGCATTGCAGGCATTTGGTGGTATGTGCAATTATTTTCATTATCGGCTTTGATTGATTTGTGCATCATATTCAGTATCTAACAATGAAAAAACGGCGGAGTCTTCATATACATCATTCACAAAAAAATGTTTGCGCATCAGTCCTTCATTAACAAAGCCAAGGTTCTTTAATAATTTTACAGAAGGCTCATTTCTTGGGCTTGCAAATGCTTCCACACGCTGCAGGTTCATCACCTTGAAACCTTGATGCATGATAGGTTTTAGCGCTTCACTCATGAGCCCTTTGCCCTTCTCTGTTTCCACGGTGATTCCATAGCCAAGTTCGGCACGGCGGTGTTGTAAGTACCAGGTATGAAAACCACACCATCCAATATTTCTACCACCTACTTTCTCGGTTAGGTAATAGTATAAAAAGATTTATTGAAGGTAGCCATCCCTTGATGGTATTTTGCTCTTTGAACATCGAGCTCTTCCTGGGTATGAAATCCGAAGACATGCATGAGTGCAGGTTCACTCACCGATCCACCAAAGAGCGTATGAAAAACAGGTGGTGTCATTTCGTGCAAAATGAGGCGTTCGGTTTCAATGGTATTAAATGATAAGGTATCCATGTAGAAAAGCAAATCTAAACAAATCGGGCAAAAAAAATCCCCCTGCCTTAGCAGGCAGGAGGATAATCATAGGTTATATAAAATGCTTACGCTTGTTTTACATTTACTGCATTCGGGCCTTTTTTACCCTGTTCTACGTCGTAACTAACCTTGTCGTTTTCACGAACCTTGTCGATTAAGCCTGAAGTGTGAACAAATATTTCGCTACCACCTGTTGAAGGTGTGATGAATCCGAAACCTTTTTCATCGTTAAAAAATTTTACTGTACCTTGTTGTGACATTTAATTGTATTGTATTATAATAATACGTAAAGATACACTATTTAATTGGAATGGGCTGGAAGTATTATTAAAATGGAGCAGATTGCCGAGTAATCATGGCCCGCTAATGCCATGGCAGTCAGGGTGATGGCGCTTTTGCCCACCGATAAAATAAAAAAACCCTTCCGGCATTTCGAAAGGGTTTTAGTGATTATAATTCGTCTTCGTTAAAGAAATAGTCTTCCGGCGTTGGGTAGTCGGGCCATACTTCTTCGATGGTTTCAAAGGGTTCACCATCATCTTCGAGTTCTTGAAGGTTTTCAATAACTTCCAACGGGGCACCACTTCTGATGGCGAAATCTATCAGTTCATCTTTAGTGGCAGGCCACGGTGCGTCATCTAAATAAGAGGCTAATTCGAGTGTCCAGTACATAGTATATCTTTAATTTATTACTTTAAATTTTAAGGGCGCAAATAAATAAAAAAAAACTGATAAAAAACAAAATCTTTTTTAAAGAATTTTTAAGTCTCTAAAAGCACTATATTCGCTACAATACGACATTATATAGGCCTTTTCTCAAAGTCAAGCGGGGTATCCATTGGATTAAGGCGGTTGGCTCTTCAAAATGCATAGCATAATGCCCTTTTTATACGGTGGTCAATAATTACGAAGAACGAAATTTTAAACCCAAATTACATGAATCGTTTTCTTTTATTTCTATTCATTTTTTGTGCTGGATGGTTTGGTAGTGCATCGGCCCAACCCCCCGAAAAAATTAACTTGCAAGCCGAAGAACTGAATGCTCATGCTTCCTTGAATGCCGACTTTAAAAAATCGAAACTCATTCTTACGGGGGAGAATCACAGTTATATCCGTTTGAATCGCACCAACGAATTGCATTTCCTGCGCTTTTTAAATAAGGAATATCAGGTGAAAGATTATTTAATCGAACAAGGGTATGCGCTCTCTGAAATCACCAACCGTTATATTCATGGAGATACTTCGTATCGCAAGCAAATGTATGCCCTCACTTCTTACCCTTATTATATCTTATTCGATTCCATCCGTATTTTAAATAATAGTCTACCTGCCGATCAGCAGGTTACTATACATGGGGTCGATGTGGAACGCACTTTCTCCTCATCCATTCTCTTGCTCGATAAACTGGTGCCCGCGGCATTGCCCACCAACGATTCCATCTTACTCGAAATAGAAACCATCAAAAGTATGGCAGCTCGTTATTTTTTTAATTTCGATAGCGCCAATTATTTCGTCGATCGTCCTATCGACTATTACTACTCTAGCAACTACCGCGATGGCCGCTATTCCTATGAAAAATATCAAGCGGTAGAAACATCTCTTAAGGAAATCATCAATACTTTTGAAAGAAAAAAAACCTACTATCAGGCTTACCTTAAATCGGATTATGCCCAGTTTGAAAAAGTGATACAATTGCTCTACGACTACCGTCGATGGGATAAGTATAGTGATGATAATACCTTGCAAAGCTATCTGTACCGAGAAGAAATAATTTACAAAAATGTGAAAGCGTTACTGGCAATTCCTGGGGTGCGATACTATGGTCAGTTCGGACGAATGCATATTGCGCGTTGCGTTCAAAATAAAGACGCAGGATATTATAATTATCGCTCGTTTGTAAACAGGCTCATTGAGGATGATACCACCTTGCTTGATAAAATTACTTGTATTGCTTTGGTATATGAAGAGGATCGCACCACCAAGAATGGTCCAGTACCCGAAATGTATGAGTTAGCCAACTCTTTTAAAGATGCGAAGATGTGGCTCACTACCCTGGATTCTGCTTTATATCCGCAACTCACCCATAAATATAATTTTGCCATCAATATGAACAGCTCGAAGGAGCAAGAGGAGAAGATGGCATCGAAGACGAATACAAAAAAGGAAAGGAAAAATACCCGAGATATGGCTGCCTTCGAGCTTGGATTAATCATGAAGAATGAAGAGAATATGCCAGCAATCAACAACCGATTGGGAACGGATTATGCCTCGAACATGTATTTGGTGAATATGAGAGGAACAGGCATTGCGTATAATAATTTCACTTTCAATATTGGAGCTTCCTTTGGTGTATCAACGCCCACGCGTGCTATTAACGATAGTATTGATGTGAAGTTTTCAAAGATGCTCGTTTATAATAATTTTGGGTATAATTTTAATCTCGGAAAGTACTTAGTAGTGGCTCCTTATGTAGGTTATGGCGGTGCCTTTGCCGATGTGAATTATACTTTCCAAAAATTCTTGCAAGATTCCTTCTCGTTCTCAAAAACAGAAATTACCAAGATGTATACAAACTATGCATTCGTATTTAATTCAGGTTTGAATATAAAGGTATTTCCAAGCGATGAATTCTATATCACAGCAGAAGCCAACTACACTGCAGATATTTCAAATAAATCGTGGATTTTTACAAAGAAGCGCCCGGTCACCGACTTCCCAAAATATAGCCATTCGGGCATGTATTATATGTTTGGTGTGGGTATCAATGTAAATTAGAGTTGATTGAATATTTTATTTCACCCAAGTTTTATAGTATCCAGGGTCTTCGCATTGCATTGCATCTTGCGTAATCATCAATGGATAGAACGGATCAATCATCACGGCCAGCTCCTTCGTTTCGGTTTTGCCAATACTCTTCTCAACAGTACCTGGATGTGGTCCATGCGGAATGCCTTTTGGATGCAATGAAATCATGCCACGTTCAACATGTTTGCGGCTCATAAAATCGCCATCTACATAATATAAAACTTCATCACTATCTACATTACTGTGATTGTATGGAGCCGGAATGCTTTGAGGATGGTAATCGTACATGCGTGGCACAAAGGAGCAGATTACGAAATTATGTCCTTCAAATGTTTGATGTATTGGAGGTGGCATGTGTACGCGACCTGTAATGGGTTCGTAATTATGAATACTAAATCCGAAAGGGTATTGAAATCCATCCCAACCAATGGCACCAAAAGGATGTGCACCTAAAGTATAAGGATAAATATGATCTTGTTTTTTGATGAGCACCTTGAAATCGCCCAGCGTATCGTGGGTTTGAAGGTTGCGTGGCAATTTGATATCGCGCTCACAGTAAGGCGAGTGCTCGAGCAATTGCCCGTGGTCGTTGGTATAGCGCTTGGGTGCACGAATAGGTGAAAAGCTTTCGATAATCATCAAACGGTTTTTCTCATCGTTAAATTCCATCTGATAAATGATTCCTCGTGGTACCACCAGGTAATCTCCATATTCAAAAGGAATCTCTCCGTATAATGTTTTGAGAGTACCACTTCCTTCATGAACAAAAATCACTTCATCCGCATCTGCATTTTTGTAAAAATAATCCGTCATGCTTTTGCGAGGTGCAGCAGCACTCATGTATAAATCCTTATTAAACAAGAGCACCTTGCGCGACTCCAAATAATCGTCTTCGGGGGCCGTTTGAAACGTAAGGAAGGAGCGGTTTTGAAGGTTATGCTCCAAGGCCGCTGTGGGTTTCACAGAATATTCTTTTCCAATATCTTTAACTAATGTAGGTGGATGGCAATGATATACCAAACTGTAGATACTGCTGAATCCTTCGGTGCTTACCAATTCTTCAGAGTAAAGGGAGCCATCGGGTTTTCTAAATTGCGTATGTCGCTTGGCAGGAATACTGCCCAAAGTATAATAAAATGACATGAGTAATGGAACTGTGAATGTTTGAAGCAAAAATAAAATAATTTATGGTACGCACAGAAGTTTCTATCCGTGAGGGGTAGCTAAAATTTCAAGTCACAATCATACCAATCATGAACTATCTGTAAAGGCAATTGAAATCGTTTGGCATTTAAGCTATCTCCAATCAACTATTTAATCAAATCGTTGATGGTGAGGGCATGGCGGTTGATGATGGCTTCGCTATGATACACTGTTCCATCTACCTCGTAGCCCGGTGTTCCTGGGTTGGCCAGATTGGGAAACTTAGGATGCAGGTGATCATGAGATTGATTGACACGCTGATCGTATCCTGAAACTTTTATTGGGGCGCTGGCAATGGTATCGGTATTCATTTGCGCTTTGGCAGCGATGCTTAACAAACAAAGAACGAAAAAGGTAAAAAATATTTTCATGACGATGACTTGTTTTCTCAAAGGTAGCACTATTGCAATGACATCACCGCATGGGTAAGTAAAATTTTACAAATGGGGGAGGGCGAACTTACTATCTACTGGTTATTGGTTTTAATTATTTTCCAGCGTCTCGTAGTATCTTCATTAGCTAATTGCAAAATATAAATACCTGTTGGCAATGATTGAACATCGAAATTATTTTTACCATGCTGAAGTCTTTCTGTTTGCAAAAGCTTCCCATCGAGTGAATACAATTTCATTTCTTGATAACCATCATTCATTATGCTGAGCGTGCCTTGGATAGGATTCAGAACGGTTGCCGTTACTGAAATTTTATTGTCAATTCCAGTTGTTCCATTCACGATTAAAGTAACAGCATCAGAAACCACGTCGCATGGTTCGGAGAGCGATTTATTAATTAAAGTATAGGTGGTGCTAATTGCAGGATATACTTTAATCGTGGATGTTGTATCGATTAGTTTGCCTTGTGCCCACCACTGGTATTTATTATTTGAGGTTGCATTATTTGTAGTTGCCACCAGTAATACAGTATCCTGAGCCTGAATGGTTGAATCGTTATTGAGGATTTGTGCTGCTGCAAAAAAATCAACAATTTGGGTATCGTAATAGGTGTTCGGATGCCCTTCGGAGGAAATCAATGAGCGTATGACATAAGTTCCCCCGGTGCTAAAGTCGTAACGAATCGAATCGAGATTGCTAATTAACTTGTTGGGGGAACCCGCCCCTAATAATTTGGGCTCATACCAACTAACGGTATACGCCGAATCGCCATAACAAGGATTGCGAGGTTCGGGTTCGATTTTGAATTGATAGGTATGACAATTTATTTTCGTGAATTGACGAACGGCACGGATATGAGGTTTCACGATGATGCTCACTGATATTGTGCCCATGGCATTCCCATAACAATGGTCGTCGTATGCGTAAAACTTCAAGATATAAGGGGTGCAGCTCGTATCCGTAATACTTGGGGTCCAGCAAAAATCGCCTGTTGCATGCTTCCCGTTCCCATTAGAGGTTGAAAAGGTGGCGTTTGCAAAATGATTATTCCAGTAAACACGCGTGGTATCTAATGCATCCGAATCATTGGTAGTAATAGTGAAACATAAATTATGACCTTCAAATAAAACGAAACTCTTTGGAGCAGATAGATTGGGAACATGATTAACGGGTTTGTCTTTTACTAAGAACATCAATTCCCGATTAGTGATAGCTACCAAGGTATAAACCCCTTGTATCTTTTTCCATTGTTTTGCTTCCACACGTAAAATGTAATAGCCATTAATTAAAGGATGAAAAAGAATATCCCCAGTGATGCTATCAATTCCAAACCCCTGATATGGAAGGGTTCCTGAGGGCTTCACATTTCCACCGAGGCAAGCCAGAGGATAGGTTGCAGTATATGGGCTAACATAGTTTTGATTGGCTGGATTTGCCAGTCGATATGACATGGAATCGTTACTGGCTTGAAAAACACCATGGTTATAACCGATATCGCTATTTTTAAAAGAAAGATGGATTGGTTTATTATAAAATCTCACACTTTCGATATTGGTTGCAATGCATCGATTGAGCGTAACTTCTGTTTCGAAACTGCCATTGGCATTGCCATTGGACAATGCCGAATCGCGCACCAATCCTACGATAGAGAGGGTGTACCAACAACAATTATTATTATCTCCAATGAATAAGATATAGGTGAAAATATTTTCTGTGATACCATAATTGATATTGGCTTTTGCATCACACTTAGAATATTCGTGAGGAAAACAGCGAGGTGTTACATCTGTTGTGCTATGTGAAATGGGATTGCTAAATTTAAAATTATTCGATGGAGAACAATTCAGTGCACTGATGATAGGGTGAATGCTATCGAGGGGTTTACTGCAATCGGAATAAATAGTGAATTGTACCTGAAAGGTATCGGTGCTTAATCTTTTCCAAAATATATCGCTTCCATAAATGTTTCCTGCATAGCTATAGATATTAAGAATCAAGAGCAGGAGTAGGCAAAGTTTTTTAAAATGTTTCATAAGTAGGGGAAATCTTTTTTTGTATAGACAAAAAAATCGAAGACGGTTGCAAAAAAATAAAAACTAAAAAACCACCTATCGCGATTAGTAATCTTCAATCTTAATTTCCACGCGCATATTTTGCTGTTGTTGCTCGGGGGTGCGTGGCATGGGGTAAATCATGCGAGTACTTCCATAACCTCGAGTGGCAATGCGTGCATTGTCGATGCCATGATCGGCCAAGTATTTCTTCACTGCCACTGCCCTCGATTCGGAGAGTTTTAAATCGAGTTCTTTGGAGGTATTTGGGTCGTAATTGGTATGCCCTTCGATGAGAATTTTCAAGGTAGGATTATCCATCATCACATTCAATAAATTTTGCAAAGCAGGTGCCGAGGTAGGACGGAAAATATCTTTATTGGGAAAGAAATTGATATCCTTCAATGCAAAGCTTTTATTCTTTTCAATTTTACGCAACTTAAAAGTGCGTGGGCGTTGCAATAAAGCGGTAATGCTATTTTGAGTGAGTACAATATTCTCGCTGAAATATCCTGGAGCACTGATGCTTAAGCTCCAGCGCAAAGTATCAATAAGTTGCACAGGAATTGAAAACTGACCTTTATTCAATGAATCGCTTTGTGTTTCCTTGATTACGGCATTGCTCTTTAAATCGCTCAATACCACCGTGGCAGTGAGGGGTTTATTGCCCACCGAATCGAGCACAATGCCTTGTAATTTGAAATCGAAATAAAATTTAAGGGTATGTGCTTTTCCTTTTTGGTAAACATTATCCACCACCAAAAGGTAACGGTCGCCCGCCTTTACAGGCAACGATTTGCTATAATGATCGTGGGCGCCGGGCTTATTGTAATCGAAGCGGGCCGTTGCCGACAACCCCGTAACTCCTTTGGTACCGGGGCCATTATGCGATATATTGGCCCGTACCGGACTTAATGTTTTGTTTTTGATGCTATCGCAAGTACCTCGTCCGCCTTGCTTAAACAAGATGAAATCGTAATCATCTTTCACGGTATCAGGAATCAAATCAAAGTTGAGCGTGCCATCATTGGGAATGGTAAACGAATACCATACAGTATTATGCTCCTTGTCGAAGTATTTCCCATTTTGCATTCCATTGTGCTCAAATTCAAAGACAGCACCATGTCCGGAAGGGGCAGGGTGGTGGTGTTTCTTGTAAATGGGAATATTTTGTGGGGTACTGCAATCGCAATGCAAGGAATCTTTCACCTGCTGAGACCAGCCTGGGAGCCAGAATAAAAAACTCAGAAGAAGAAAAGCACTGCGCATAGTGAATGTTTAATTGTATTTTTTTTGAAAGAATTCCAATGGTTTTTACTATTGGATACAAAAGAACGAAAAAAAAGGGGTTCCTAAAATCAAATTATGTTGATTAATTCCCCACCGTTTAAAAAGGTGAATGTGTTATTTTCGCGATTCTTTTATAATGGAACTCAACGCGATTTTATTTTATATACTTTACCTGCTGTTTTTTGTGGTGGTAGTGCAGTTATTGTACTATATATTTCTCTTTCTGCGCTTGGCTTTCTATAAAAATCCTCCACCTCCCATTCATAAGTCGGAACCCGTTACCATCATCATTTGCGCGCGCAATGAGGTGGAAAATTTACGACGCAATTTGCCTTTGATTTTGCAACAGGACTATCCCAATTACGAGGTGATTGTTGCCAATGATAATAGCTGGGACGGCACTTCCGAATTGCTGGCTGAACTTTCTGAGCAATATCCGCATTTGCGTGAAGTGAAATATGTGGAGAATGAACGCTATCCAAAAGGTAAGAAGTTTGTTTTGACCCTGGCTATTAAAGCCGCCAAATACGAGTTATTATTACTCACCGATGCCGATTGCGAACCTGCCAGCAATCAATGGTTGCAGCTCATGCAACAGCCGTATACGCCCGATAAACATTTGGTTTTGGGATATTCGCCTTACCGCCGCGATGCAGGCATGCTGAATCGTTTTGTTCGCTTTGAGACTTTTTATACGGGCATGCAATATTTGAGTTATGCCTTGGCCAAAATGCCTTATATGGGTGTGGGACGAAACCTGAGTTACCGTAAGAGTTTGTTTTTTGCATACAAAGGATTTGCAAGTCATAATCATTTATTGAGTGGAGATGATGATTTGTTTGTGAATGAAACTGCCAATGCGAGCAATACCGCCATTGAAATTCATCCCGAAGCATTCACCATCACCGAAGCCAAAAAAACATGGCCAGAATTTTGGCAGCAGAAGAGCCGTCATTTGAGCACAGGCAAGGTGTACAAAAAGAAATTCAAATATTGGTTAGGGATTTTTAGTGTAACGCATATCTTAACTTATGCCATCACCATCCCACTCCTATGCTTCGAAGCCACCCGCTGGTATGCATTGAGTGCTTTTGGAATTCGCATGATATTCCAATACAGTATTTTCGGTCCCATCATGAAGAAACTACAATGTTTCAGCTTATGGTGGGGCTTGCTCTTCTTCGACTTCCTATATATGTTTTATTACCTCATTCTGGGAGTGAAGACATTGTTTGTGAAGAATAAAAAATGGTAGGGTGTCGCTTCTGTCTAATTATTTTCTTTTCGAATTCCTTAATTGAAAACCGAGTATGCTCAGGTAAAACGCGCCCAGCGCGACTAGCTTCCAGTTCATAGGCCAATGATCATGAAATATAAAGTAGATATAAGTGATATTAAGTAAGGATACTAGGATTGTAGCAATGACGAAAAATCTTGATGCCATTTTCTTTTGTTTAACATAGATATCATAATAGCCCAATATTTGAATATTCTGGTTTGCCATAAATACTTTATCCTTAAAATCGACAAGAAAATTTTCAAATTCATTACCACTTGCTCCGAAATTTACACTCGTAATTTTGTAAATCTCTCCCTTGGTTTTAATCACCAATTGAATAAATATGGGTGTTTCTCGATCAATAAAATAACCATCTAAATCAGCCAGGTGGAATATAACATTGTCGAACTGTAACGATTCATTATTTAATAGTATAGAAGTGCGTAATTTGGCGAATTTTAATGCTACAAATAGACCCAAAAGGATGATAGATGCAAATACTAAGAAGAACGTGAATTTAGGATAGCTTAGTAATTCCCAATCGAGAAAGAAGACAAAAAATGAAACAAAAACCACAATCCATAAAATCCAAGAAGTCACAAACTTCCAAATGATAATCTTTTCGATATTATGGGTCATGAAATTATAAATATTTGAAATAAAGTGATTTCCAAATATAGGAATATTGAATTAAGATTCTATTTACTTACTGCATTGTATAAAAAAGGATGAAAGTCATATCTCATAAATTTTCATTTTTCACAATTTTATATAAATTGCGAACAGCGTTATTAAACACCATTTAATCTTTTATTCTTTCCCCATGTCTTACCCACATCAAATTTCATCGAGAGCGCAATATGATATTGCTTACAAAACAAGTATAGAACATCCTGAAGCATTTTGGGATACCGTTGCAAAGAATTTTACTTGGAGAAAAAAATGGGATAAGGTGCTCGATTGGAATTTCACCGAACCCAAGGTAACCTGGTTTGGAGGCGCAAAATTAAATATCACCGAAAACTGTCTCGATAGGCATTTGATAGCGAATGCAAATACCCCCGCACTCATTTGGGAAAGCAACGATACAGAAGAACATCATCGCATACTCACGTATAAAGAATTGCATTTTAAAGTATGTCAGTTTTCTAATGTGCTAAAAAATAACGGCGTAAAAAAAGGCGACCGCGTTTGTATTTATATGGGCATGGTGCCCGAATTGGCTATCGCTGTTTTGGCTTGCGCACGCATTGGTGCAGTGCACTCAGTAATCTTTGGTGGCTTTAGTGCGCAAAGCATTGCCGATCGTTTGCAAGATGCGCATGCCGAATTTATCATCACCTGTGATGGAGCCTTCAGAGGGGCTAAAGCCATTGCATTAAAGGAAGTGATTGATGATGCCTTGATAGCTTGTCCGTTTGTGAAACGCACCATCGTGCTTACACGTACCCGCCAGCCAGTGAGTATGATTAAAGGCCGCGATGTGTGGTGGGAAGATGAAGTGAAGAAAGTAGAAACACAAGGTAATCCCGACTGCAAAGCAGAAGAGATGGATGCGGAAGATCCCTTGTTTATTTTATATACCAGCGGCTCTACTGGAAAGCCGAAAGGAGTAGTGCATACTTGTGCAGGTTATATGGTATGGGCCAACTATACTTTCATCAATACATTCAACTATCGTCCGGGCGAAGTATTTTTCTGTACTGCCGATATTGGCTGGATCACAGGCCATAGTTATATTGTTTACGGTCCGTTAAGTGCAGGTGGTACTTCCCTTATGTTTGAAGGCATTCCTACCTTCCCTAATGCAGGCCGTTTCTGGGATATCATAGATAAGTATCAGGTAAATATTTTATATACTGCACCTACTGCCATCCGCTCGTTAATGAGTTTTGGACTAGGACCATTGCAAGGCAAGAGCCTCGAAAGTTTGCGTGTTTTAGGCACTGTGGGCGAACCCATCAACGAAGAAGCATGGCACTGGTACAACGAAAATATTGGCAAGAAAAAATGCCCTATTGTAGATACGTGGTGGCAAACAGAAACTGGGGGTGTGATGATTAGCAATATGGCGGATATTACTCCAGGAATACCTTCGGTAGCTTCCTTGCCGATGCCTGGAATTTTGCCAGTAATCATGGATGAGAAAGGGGAGGAGATCACCACTCCGGAAGCATCAGGAAATTTATGTATCAAGCAACCATGGCCCGGAATTATTCGCACTACCTATGGCGATCATGAACGTTGTCGTACCACGTATTTCACTGCCTACCCTAATTTATATTTTACTGGCGATGGAGCCACACGCGATGCAATTGGAAACTATCGTATCACGGGCCGCGTAGATGATGTATTGAATGTAAGCGGTCACCGCATTGGTACTGCCGAAGTAGAGAACGCCATCAATATGCACGCTGGCGTGATTGAAAGCGCTGTGGTAGGTTTCCCTCACGATATCAAAGGACAAGGTATCTATGCGTATGTAATTTATGCAGAAGGAGCGCATGATCATAACCTGGTTCGTCAGGATATTTTGCAAACGGTTTCCCGACTCATTGGTGCGATTGCGAAGCCCGATACCATTCAGTTTGTTAGCGGATTGCCAAAAACACGCAGCGGAAAAATTATGCGTCGTATCCTTCGCAAAATTGCAGAAGGGGAGACACAAAATTTGGGTGATACCACCACCTTGCTCGACCCCGGTGTGGTAGAAGAAATATTGCAAGGCAAAGGGAAATAAATTCTCCTACTCTTAAGGAAGCCTAAAATAATTAGGTTATCTTTTCTATTATCTCTTTGCTATTTTCGCATGTGAGCTTTCTAATTCTCGAGAATAAAAAAATCGACTATGCATCGCTGGTCGACTACGAACCAGCTGTTGGTTTTAGTTCGTATAGCCTCGGTATCCTTGCGTTTTCCAAAGCCTGGTTCACCAATCAATATTTATTTACCATTCAAACTTCCGGTAGTACGGGAGCACCCAAAACAATACCATGGACTCGGGAATTGATGTTATGGAGTATTGGGAATACCGCGCAAGCATTACAATTAAAAAAGGGAATGCATGTATTGCATTGTATTGATGCGAACAAAACAGGCGGAAAAATGATGCTGGCGCGTGCCTTCGAATTGGGCATGAGCTTAGAAGTGGTGATACCATCTTCCAATCCATTTGAAAATGCACAAGCAACACATTACGATTTTGCATCGATGGTGCCCATGCAAATACATTATTTGCAGCAGCAGCATCAACTCGATGCACTTAACAAAATTGATACCCTCTTACTTGGAGGTGCTGCCCTCAACCCATCGTTAACACAGGCTTTGCAACCTCTCACTACTAAAGTTTATTTTGGTTATGGCATGACGGAAACGGCTTCTCATATTGCATTGCAACGAATCAATGGAGTACAAGCAACATCGTATTTTACTTGTTTGCCAGGCGTTGCAATTACCCTAAACGAAGAAGCTTGTGCGGTGATACATACCCCGTTTCATGAGGCACTCCTTACCCACGATCGTATTGAAATGCAAGGTGAAAACCGTTTTGTAGTTTTAGGGCGTACGGATAATATTGTGAATAGCGGGGGCATTAAAATTGAATTGGAGAAAGTGGAAAGTGCCATTGATAAAGCACTCACCAATTTAAAAATGAATTTCTATTCGTATTGTGCTTACCACCAGCCCGACGACCGACTGGGAGAGGCTTTGATGGTGATTATCGAAAGCGAACCATGGGACGCAAGTACTATGGAAGAGTTCAAAAATGAATTGAAAGATCAATTAGAAAAAGTAGAGATACCACAACATATTTATTTCACCACCCAACTCGAATTCACCAGTTCGGGCAAGATTGATCGCAAGGGAAGTGCAGAGAAAGTCTTGAAGAAGTAAGAATACTTTACTCCCCCTTCACCCCATACTTCTCTGCATATTTTTTATTCAATTGTTTTTGAGAATTATCTAAACTAATTTCTCTTCCTTGAATAAATGCGAATACCAATACATTGCCCTGCATATCCAATGCATCGCCATTACTGATGAATAGATTTGCATCTTTTCCCAATTCGAGGGTGCCGGTGGTTTTATCGATACCTAAAATCTCTGCGGTATTTTTAGTGATACTTTGCAATGCTTCTTCTTTGGTAATGCCATAACCTACCGTGGTTCCTGCCATGAATGGCAAGTTGCGTACCTGCCATCCTCCATTGGTACATAAGCAATATTTAATGCCTGCCTTTTGTAAGAGGGCAGCAGTTTTATATGGCATATCAATGGCTTCCTGACTCCGATTGGGAAGGCGGTGCGTATTGTTTAGAATGATGGAAATTTTATTTTCTTTAATCAGGTCGAGGGCCTGATAACAGTCGGCAGCCCCCACCAATACAATGTTTACAGGGTATTTTTTAAAGTACTGTATGGCATGAATAATTCCTTTAATATAATCGACATGCAAATACAATGTTTTGCTCTTATTAAACAAGCCTTTCATGCTTTCCAATTTTGCATTGGTTGCTGTATGGGTTGTTTCTAATGAATAGGAGTAGGCATCCGACATTAATTTTTCGATGAGTTCCAATTGTTTTTTATCATAATCCTGATAGCGTTTTATTTCATCGGCAGTAGCTCCATAGGGCGCAAACTCCGGGTAATTCATATGTATGCCCTCATCTGTTTTATACGCTGCATCTTGCCAGTTCCATGCATCGAGTTGTACGAGGCTGCTGCTTCCACTTACAATGCCACCTTGAGGGGTGCATTGAGAAAGCAATACACCATTGACACGTATGGCTGGAATAATTTTCGAATCGGTATTGTAAGCAATCAGGCTGCGCACATTCGGGTTGATATCACCCACCTCCGAATAATCGAGGGTGGAGCGCACCATTTCTATTTCGTTTAAACCGATATAATTATTGGGAGCAATAAACCCAGGATACACGTGCTTCCCAGTGGCATCAATTACTTTGGCATTGGCAATATTTTTATCTTCCACTCCTACATAAGTTATTTTTCCATTTTCAAAAACGAGGGTGCCTTTTTCAATGACTTGTCCGGTACCCGTATGTATGGTAGCATTTTTAATGATAACGGGAACCGATTGTGCAGGCGCAGGACTCGGATTTTGTGCAAACCCAAACGTTAATCCAAAAGCCAAAATGAAAAATAAAATGCGATGCATGTAGAATATATTTTTTGGAAAGATAATAATTTTAAGGAGTAAACAAGCGATTCTTTAAGCGATTAAAGTACCATCGTTTCTCCAATATCGAGTACGCGTAATTTGCCTTGCACCACGCTTTCTGCTTCATATTTTTTCAATAAGCGAAAGGGCTCACTCAAGGGTTCGTCGCTTAAGTCGAAAGTGCCAATATGCATGGGTATGAATGTATGTGCCTTCGTATCATGAAATGCCTGAACAGCTTCAATCGGGCTCTTGTGACTGGTGCTCATAAACCATTCGGGCTTGTAAGCGCCACATCCTAAAATGCTGATATCAATTTTCTCGAACAGGCTGGGAAGCTCCGTAAAATGGGCATCGTAGCCACTATCGGCACCAAAGAAAATGGTATTCTTCGTTCCTTCAATCATGAAGCTTCCCCAAAGCATCGTGTTTAAATCCCACAGAAAACGCCTATTCCAGTGCTTTGCAGGCAAGTAGCTGATACGAATTCCGGGAGTATGGTATTGCTGATACCATCCCGCCTCTTGAATAGGGTTTTGAATACCCCAGCTTCTCAATAGGTTTCCAATTTGCAAACCGGTGAGTATCGTGGCTTTCGGATTCTGCTGGCATACAAGTTTCATGCTTCGCTCATCAGCATGGTCGCGATGATTATGTGAGAGAAGGATGATATCGATATCGACTAATTCTGTTGGCAGGCAGGGCATGGCAGTGAGTCGCTTCAGGCCTGGCATAGCCCAAAATATGGGGTCGGTGAGGATGCGCAAGCCATTGCAATGAATGAGAAAGCTCGCATGTCCCAGCCAAATGATGCCCTCATTTTTATTCGATAAGAAGGTATTATTAGAGATGACGGTATGCGCGAAGGATTCCGTTTTCTTCTCCGCTTTATGGGGCTTTTCACCAAACTGCCATTTGAATAAATCCTTGAAATCGCGCTCCGATCGCTCATACAAATTGCGGTATAAGCCCGCATTATCCATTGGGTTTTGGGTCCAGCCGGTTTTGATGATGGGTAAGTCGGGATTGGAGGTGATATATTTTTTTTTCGCACACATGTGTTTTGATGTGGTATAGTTGAAATGATTTATTAGGTTTGCCCGCAAAAGTAACAAACAAATCAGAGGTGATGTGGGTACATTTTAATGCTTGCAAACCCTGAAATAAAATAGTATTATTGAACTAAATTTAAATGCATAAGCCCATACGAAACGCTTTAGAGAGCATATTTGCTGGTGAACGACAATTGAATGTCAGAGCCGAGGTGATGAATATCTTTTCTTCAGAGCATCCCTTTGCCGACAAGCTGAAACGTCTCGACGATACCGTAGAGCACTATAAAATCAAATCGATTAGTGAAATATTGGTCGATTTGCTCATCATGAACGCTATTGCACAGAGCACCGACCGGGAAGCTTTTTTCGATAGTGAAGAATGGGAAACCATTGAAGAGAGTACCCTTGATAGAGGCAGTGAATTATTGAATATGTTTTTGTTCTTGCAAGAATGTAAGGATGATGATATGACCGCCAACTTGAATACTTTCTTAGAAGATTTCTTATTGGTACACGAAGATGAATTTCAAGATGAACACCGCATCTATGAAGATATCATCAAGCATCAGGAAGCCGTGGAGAGTGATGAAGAAACCATCTTGAAAATTTCCGAGAGCCTATCGGCCGACTCCGACATGAAGGATTTATTTTTGCCCTTGATGTTGTATTTTTACGGAGTAGAAAATAAAACCAAAATCGATTTGAGTCATTTCACCCATTTTCAACTGGCGGCATACGCTGCTTTGAATGGATTCACCACTATCAATTAAAAATCAAACACCTTAACTAACTCATACACTAAAATGGAAAATCAACCCGTATCCCCTGTACCAACCGCCATGCGCTGGGGCGCAATCTTAGGAGTAGTAGGTATTGCAACTTCTCTCATCAATTATATGGTGGGTGGTTTCAATCCTGAAAACTCGGAATCGATGTTTGCAAAACTTATTCAATATGGGATGTATGCTCTGATCATTTTTGTATTGGTGATGGCTTTGCAACAACACCGTGATAAAGAACTTGGAGGTTATATGAAATATGGAAGAGGCCTGGGGTTAGGCACTTTGATTGGTGTATTCTATGGAATCATCTCAGCGCTTACCGCATTCATTATTTTTCAGTTTTTGATGCCTGCCGATTTTGTTGATAAGGCGATGTCTATTGCTCGCGATAAAATGTTGGAACGCAATTCCGAAATGAGTGAAGACCAAATAGAAATGAGTTTGAGTATGGCACGCAAGTTTATGTCGCCACCCATGATGTCACTCATCGTATTTGTTGGAAGTGTTTTTATTTGTTTCCTTTTCTCTTTGCTTATCTCTGCATTTGTAAAGAAAAACGACCCCAATTCGTTTGAATAATAAATTAGCTACTTGAATATATCTGTTGTTATACCGCTGTTGAATGAAAGTGAATCGCTACCCGAATTACACGAGTGGCTGGCGCGCGTTTGTACACAAAATAATTTATCGTATGAAATCATTTTCATAGATGACGGCAGTACCGACGATAGCTGGAAAGTAATTAGCGGCTTGCGTGATAAAGACCCGAATACTAAAGGAATTCGTTTTAGGAGGAACTATGGTAAATCGGCGGCCCTCAATGTGGGATTTGCTGCTGCCGAAGGCGATGTGGTCATCACCATGGATGCCGATTTGCAGGATAGCCCGGATGAAATTCCTGCACTCTTCAAAAAGATTATGAATGAGCGTTATGATTTGGTGAGTGGCTGGAAAAAGAAACGATATGATAATGCACTAACAAAAAACATCCCTTCAAAATTATTCAATTTCGCAACCCAGTCGATGAGTGGCATCAAGCTACACGATTTTAATTGTGGGCTCAAAGCCTATCGTAGGGAGGTGGTGAAAAGCATTGAAGTATATGGAGAGATGCATCGTTATATCCCTGTGATTGCCAAGTGGGCCGGTTTTAAAAAGATAGGAGAGCAGGTTGTTGAACATCGTGCGCGTAAATACGGTACCACGAAGTTTGGACTGGAACGCTTCGTGAATGGGTTCCTCGATTTGCTTACGATTTTCTTCATGGGTAAATTTGGAAAACGCCCCATGCACTTTTTTGGAGTGATGGGAACCTTATCGTTCCTGGTTGGATTTTTTGCTACCTTGTGGTTGATTTATGAGAAAGTGTTTTTATATACCGAGTTCTCTCGTACCCTCGTGCAAAAACCTTCGTTCTATATTGCACTTACCATGTTAATCATTGGCGTGATTTTATTTATCGCAGGATTTCTTGGGGAGCTGGTATCACGCAATGGGGGCGACCGCAATGCATACAATATCGCACAGCGCTTAGGCTGGGAGTAATAATAAAACTCTAAATTTTCTTTTTAATTCTTCGCCCTGTCAAGTTCAATTTTCAGGAATTCGGCAGTGAAGCTTTTTTTGTTTTTGGCCACTTGCTCTGGTGTGCCTTCGCAAAGGATGGTGCCACCCCCTTTACCGCCTTCAGGGCCCAGGTCGATAATCCAGTCGGCTACTTTCACAACATCTAAATTATGTTCGATAACTAGTACGGTATTTCCCTTTTCTACCAGGCGTTGTAGTACATCGAGCAAAACGCGGATATCCTCAAAATGAAGTCCGGTAGTGGGTTCATCTAAAATATAAAATGTTTTCCCAGTATCTTTTTTACTCAGCTCCGTTGCCAGTTTCACACGTTGTGCCTCGCCTCCACTCAAGGTGGTGCTTTGCTGGCCCAAAGTGATATAATCTAAACCAACATCGTGCAGCGTTTGAATTTTACGAAGGATATGAGGCATGTTCTCGAAGAAATTAACGGCTTCTTCTATACTCATATCGAGCACATCACTGATGGTTTTGCCTCTATATTTTACTTCCAGCGTTTCGCGATTATAGCGCTTGCCATTGCATGTTTCGCAAGTAACATATACATCAGGTAAGAAGTTCATCTCAATCTTGCGTAAGCCGCCACCCTCGCAAGTTTCACAGCGTCCGCCTTTTACATTGAATGAAAATCTACCAGGCTTGTACCCTCTGATTTTTGATTCGGGCAATTCCGCAAACAAATTGCGCACATCCGTAAATACCCCAACATACGTCGCCGGGTTGCTTCTTGGGGTGCGTCCAATTGGGCTCTGATCAATTTCAATTACTTTATCGAGATGCTTTAATCCTTCAATTTTTTTGAAGGGTAAAGGTTTCTTTCTTGAATTATAAAAGTATTCGTTCAGTATTGGATAGAGTGTTTCGTTGATGAGTGATGATTTGCCGCTACCACTCACGCCCGTTACACAAATGAATTTTCCGAGTGGAAACGATACGTCTACATTTTTTAAATTATTACCAGAACAACCTTTCAAGGTAAGCATATCGCCATTGCCGGCGCGGCGTTGCGCAGGTATTACAATTTGCTTCTTACCATTGATGAATTGTGCGGTGAGGGTATCACTCTTTAAAAATTGTGCTGCCGGCAAGTTGGCAATGATATGTCCACCATGCACTCCTGCACCCGGTCCCATGTCGATAATATGGTCGGCGTGTTCCATCATATCACGATCATGTTCTACCACCAAAATACTATTTCCTAAATCGCGTAATGCTTTGAGTGAGTTAATCAAGCGCACATTATCACGCTGATGTAAACCAATGCTGGGCTCATCTAAAATATACATCACACCCACGAGTTGCGAACCAATTTGTGTAGCCAGTCGGATACGCTGTGCCTCGCCACCACTCAAGGTTTTGGCGGGTGCATTCAGAGTGATATAGTGTAACCCTACATCAGTTAAAAACTGAATTCTGGTTTTTATTTCTTTTAATATTTCGAGTGCGATGATTTTTCTTTTCGCATCAAATAAATTGTCGAGTGTTGCTACCCATTGCTGCAATACCGAAATTTCCATCTGCGCTACTTCCGCAATATTCTTCTCATCAATCTTGAAAAACAGACTCTCTTTTTTCAATCGGGCACCATGACATTCGGAGCAGGGTTCAATGCTGGCAAACTCTTCAGCCCATTGTGCAAGGCTATCGCTGGTGGCTTCTGATAACTGTTTTTTAAGCAGTGGCAATACCCCTTCGAAAGGCGAATTATATAATTGTTTATATCCCGAATTGTATTCGTAATTTATTTCAAAGGTTTCTCCATTGCTACCATGCAAAATGATATCGAGGGCATGCTTAGGAATTTTTGCAATGGGGTCTGCCAAAGAGAATTTATATTTCTTAGCAATAGCACGAAGTTGCTGGAAGGTCCAGTTTTCGCGCACTTCACCGAGTGGAGCAATTCCTCCGCGGTTAATACTAATTTTAGGATCGGGAATCACCTGATGCTCATCGATGGCGGCCATTTCACCGAGTCCGCCGCACGTAGGGCAGCTACCATAGGGAGAGTTAAACGAAAACGTATTAGGTTGGGGCTCATCGTAAGCCACCCCATTCTCCGCATCCATGAGGTTCTTGCTAAAGAAACGCACGGCCTGCGATTTTGAGTCCATCACACTAAACGTGCCGTTACCCGATTTCAGGGCCTTGCGCGCCGATTCGGTGAGACGCAGGCGCATAGAATCATCGATGTCGATGCGGTCGATAACAATATCGATATCATGAATTTTATAACGATCCACTTGCATCTTTGGTGTGATATCAAGAACTTCTCCATCAACACGAACTTTGCTATAACCTTGTTTGCGAATTTGTTCGAAGAGCTCGCGATAATGCCCTTTACGCCCTTTGATAACGGGGGCGAGGAGCATGATTTTCTTTCCTGAATAGTCGGAGAAAATGGTATCGATGATTTGTTCTTCTGAGAGACGCTCCATTTTTTTACCACTCACAAAGCTGTAGGCATCGGCGCAGCGGGCGTAGAGTAATCGGAGGAAATCGTATACTTCGGTGATGGTTCCTACTGTTGAGCGAGGGTTCTTGCTCACCGTTTTTTGTTCGATAGAAATAACGGGGCTCAGGCCTTCTATTTTATCTACATCAGGGCGCTCCATATTGCCAATAAACTGACGAGCATAGGCATTGAAGCTTTCCATATAACGGCGTTGTCCTTCGGCGTAGATGGTATCGAAGGCTAGTGACGACTTGCCACTGCCACTCAATCCGGTGATTACCACCAGTTGATTTCGTGGGATGATGACCGAGACATTTTTTAAATTATGTTCGCGCGCACCAATCACTTCCAAAACGCCTTCTTCGATAAAATTCGCTGTTTGATTTGCGTTATTAGTTGCCTTTTTAGCCACGATATGAGTTGAGATAAATAGATTTTAAAATGGGGCTGCAAAAATAAGGCTTTATGCCCATATCCTCAGCCTTTGGCGAAAGATTTCCGAGGGAGTTAAATTGGGAAGGTTTGCGGGGTTTTGGAGGGGGATTTGAATTTTTTTCTTCAACACCTTACATCCAAACGTACCTACGGCACGTCAATTCAGGGAGGCCTGTGTGCTACCCACCAAATATCCCTAAGGGACATGAATACAAGTGGAAATGATAGTTTGAGAATTGTTAATCAATTCGAATTATCAAATTTTTTTTCCATAATATTTCTTCGGGAACAAATACCCTAGCCGCCGTTGTTGCGTGTTTTGCGTTTGGTAGTGCGGAAGGGCACCAACGACTGGGCGTAATGAGAAGTTAATTGATTGGCCGTTGATGAAGCTGGTGCAATGTCAAACACGCAGCACCAACTGCGGCGAACATAGAATGAGATTTTTTGAATACAAGATGCTATAATCATTTCACGATTTCGTATTCTTCAACACATTGCATTCAAACGTACCTACGGCACATCAATTCAGGGGGACATCGATGCTACCCACCAAATGTCCTTACAGGACATGAATACAATGGGAAATTCTAATTCGAATAATAATTTGAAAATTGAATTATGAAGGATGCGGTTTTATGTCCCTAAAATTTAATTATACCAAATTTTGTATGGTGGGTTTTTGTAAATTTTCCAGGCCCTTACTGCAAAATAGAAGGCAAGGACTAGACCGAATGAGGCCAGAACAATCGCAACCATGCGAATCCAGGAAGAATCTACCGAGTCAGGAATAAGACAACGAAGGCTCTTGGATTCATTATTGATAGATTGATAAATTGCAACAAAAGATAAAAGCAAAAAACTCACCATGTATAGCAATTGCCATGCGACCATTTGAAAAATATCTATGGGTTGCTTCTTTGAACTGAAATTTTGGATGGTTGCAATGTACTGGACATATAGTTTTAAATTTTCGGTGTTAGCAAATTTTAATTTTACAATCCGATTATTGGATAGCGCATTCACCACTTCCAAATCTGATTCAAGATAAGTTAAACCAGTAATATCCGACATTTCCCACGTCTGTATTGACTCTCCGGGCTGAGAATGTTCAAGTGACTTTTCAAAGTCACTAATTTCAGGATGAAAGAGTGTACTTAAATGAATCTTTGATTCAGTAACCAATATACTCTCTTGACCTGCCGCAGAAGCATGGAATAGAATAGCCATCGATTAGTAATTTGTTCATGCAAGTTAAGCTAATTCCTGAACTTCCTAAAATTTGTTACGTTTGTTCATGAATTTTTCTAAGAATCAAGCCATCAGAATGGCAAGAAATAAAGTTTTGATGTGAAGGGATATTTACCCTATTAATTTTTTCAGGAGTTCATTATAAAGATAAGGGTTATTGGGCTTGGTTCGTATTAATTGTAAGCACAAATCCAATTGCTTTGTATCGTTAATATTCAGATACTCTGCCAGGAGCGCAATCTCCTTAAATGCAATTTTTTCTTCTTCGTTAAATCTTTGCGCAGTCCCCAGTTTCTGCTTAAGTATCGCACTGCATTCTTTCATGGCCTGCACTCTGCTGGCATGAAAACGTTTTGAAATCATGGCGGTTATCTTTGGTGCAATATCGTTGATGCGTATGGGTTTGTTTCCCGACAAATGCAAGGCAATATTACTCTCTGTAAAACGATCTAATACTTGCTCGCTGCTGCGATAACCTTTCTTTGATTTTATTTTCTCTGACTCCTTATGTGCGAGTATATTCAATTCTTTATCTACTGGCTGAAATCCAAAGCGATGATAGAACCAAAAGGCGCCAGATTGTATTCCATCCGGATTGTCTTTGCCGTATTGATAGGGCTCTACCTCAAAATAATCAACACCAAATGCCATGCGATACACCCGCAAAAGTTGGCACATGAGCATGCCCGATTCGCCCCCTCTATATGGATCAAAGATATTGATACCAAAGAGGGCAGCACGACCAAAAATCCAGCTACCACCATAAGCTACAGGGAAACCATTTTTAAAAAGTGTATAACCAATATAAGATTGCAATGCGAGCTGACGCGATGCAGGCATGCCGTAGATGGCAATGGCCACGCCTCTTTCCAGCTCATAGTATCGTAAGGATGCTTCATGCAAGTATGTTGTTGGGTCGGTTTCGCGTATGGTAAGCAGCAAGGAACGACGAATACATTTTATCAAGGCTTCCTGCTTTTTATTATCAAGTTTTGTGGGGGTAGGCAATGGTTGAGAGAGCAGGGCATGATGGTCGAATTTTTTTATGATTTGCGATTGATAAAATATGGGGGCATTCAAAAATCGATTCCCTGATTTCGTTGATTCAACATTTTTTAAATAGATGCTTACATACACTTTCATGGCATCCCATAAATGATCTTTCAGCAAACCATGTTCGTTGAAATGATTGAATTCATCCAATAGGAATTCCAGTCTCTTGGCGGGTTTCACCCCGAGGGTCTCGAATAGTTCTTCATTGCTTTTACCAGCCATCGTTTCCTCATGTTCAATAGTTGGTAAGGTAAGTCGCAATAGTTCGTTGAGTTCTGTTCCTTTTTTATCAAACGAATCCAATACTACCTTACAATCGTTATCGGTGATGAGCCATGATAATAAATCGTGGGTGAAGCGAGTTACAATTTGCGTATGAAGAATGCCACTGTCGCGCAAATTATCGCGCACCGCTTCTGTTGAATTATTTATCTTTTGGTTGAATGCCCTGATAGCTCCTTGTATTGCTTGTTCATGAATTTCATTCTCTGGGTGTGATACCATGAAAAGCAAGAGGTCATTGTATTCCAACCATTGCTTCGCAGTTAATGTAGTTAGCTTTTTTAACGATTGTAATAACTGAATTTTATGATTGGCCTGTTGCCCGTCGTAAACGGTAGCAATCATTCGAAGCTCTTTTAACAGAGAAGAAATATTGTTTTGCATTATTACAAAGCTAGAATTCTGCATCGAAGGAATGACTGATTTTGGTCAGGTGAGATAGCGATCATACCTTCTGAAATAAACTCCGAAGAAGAAAATTTCGGGCATAAAAAAAGGCAGTCCGAATAACGGGCCGCCTTTTTTATAATTGGGTTGAATTATCCTTTGATTACAACACCAGTAGCGAAGAATCTCCAGGCCATGATAGGTTTGGTAATTGCATCGATTTCTGATTGTGGTTTTCCAGCATCTTCTAAATAATGTTTTTGTGTTTTCACACTCACTTCACGATACTTTGGTGTACCATAAAAAATAAGGTTGGTTCCAGCAGGCGTTGTCATTGGAATTCCAACTTCTTCCGCTTTCTCATCTTCAGTGATGATTTTCACAAATACATCTCCACCATTTCCATCATCAGCTCTAAACCAGCATCCTGCTTTTTGACATACTGTAGTTACAGAGGCTTCGATAGCATAGTCTTTAGTGGTATCTAATTTCGCAGCATCTTTCATTAATTCGGTGAGTTTTGCTGGCGACGAATAGTCGAAAGATTTGCCATATACTTTATCTTTAGATGCCATCTTATCTTCCATTTTATTGGCTAATGTATCGGAAGGTTTAGCATTCTCGGTAGTGCTTTGGTTGCAAGCTGCAAATCCGAAAGCGATAGTTGCAATAAGTAATAACTTTTTCATTTTTGAAATTTGATTTTAATTTTATGGTTATTGTACAATATTTAATTCGTTGATGATATTAGAAGCGCCGCCTAATTTATCGATGCAAAATAATACATAACGTACATCTACACAAATAGTACGTTTTAATTTTGAATCGAAATTATAGTTGCCACTCATGGCTTCCCAGTTACCATCGAATGCCAATCCAATAAGCTCCCCGTTGCCATTCAATACAGGGCTACCGCTGTTACCACCGGTAATATCATTATTGGTTAAGAAGGCCACTGGCAAATGACCGTCTTTCAAAGCATAGCGACCATAATCTTTATTCTTGTAAAGGGTGATTAATTCCTTAGGCAAATCGAATTCTTCATTTCCTGGAATATATTTTTCCATTGCACCATCGAGGGTAGTATAATATTTATAGTTCACTCCATCTTTCGGATCGTAATCTTCGATGGCACCATAAGTTAAACGCAAGGTAGAGTTTGCATCTGGATAGAATGCTTTGCCCTTTTGCATTTCCATCAAACCTTTGATATAAAGGCGATTTAAGGCAGAGTACTGTGCATTGAAATTATCAATAGTTGGTTTGTATTTTTGAAGATAGTTACTGTAAATAGCTGAGATATGTATGTATGCCATGTCCTTACGAAGCTTCTTCATGGTAGGGTTTGCAAGGAATGCATCAAACTTTTCTTTCGAAGCAAACAATGATTTTGAATAAACCACCGCAGCATATTTTTGGAAACTTTCGAGGGTAGTTTTTCCTTTGTATTTGGCAATGATTTGATCAACAAAAGCTAAGCGTTGCTCTTTAGGGCAATTGGTATAATAGTAATCTAATAAACGCGCAAAGATGCGTTGGTCGGCACTTTGAATATAGGTGCTATAGATTGTAGAGTCGCTCGCCTTTAATTGGTTCACCAATTTGCGAATTCCAGCAGTATCATTCTTCGTAAACATAGTATCGAGTGCTACTAATGTGAATGCTATTCCACTAATTTTCGGAGCTAACAATCCTTCATTTAAAGTCAATGGAATTTGAATTGCAATAGGCATATAACCATCATACAATGCATTCATATCCTTTATCAAATTAGCATACTCAGGTTTATTGGCAGCCCATTTTTCAAATTCAGCTTCTTGTGCTTTCTTTGTTTCGTAGGTATTGTTCTTCAGCAAATCACGTTTTTCACCATCCCAATTTTTCCAGTAGTTGGCGATGGAAGCCCAAGTGGCGTTCAATTTTTGGTTATTCTCTTTCGATTCGTTCATGGCTACTTTCCATTCATCCAAACGAATTTTACGTTCGGTCACAGCATGTGGATCGAATATATCGGTGCGGTATTGAATGCCTCTTGAAAATTCATAACGGCGGGTAGATCCAGGGAATCCCATGATCATGGTAAAATCGCCAGGCTTGTATCCTTTGATACTTATAGGTAATGAATGCTTTGGATGGTATGGAACATTATCAGCAGCATATTTTGCAGGTTTATTATCTTTATTTGCATAGATACGCCATACACTGAAATCGCCAGTATGACGAGGCCACATCCAGTTGTCGGTTTCGCCACCAAATTTACCAATGCTCCACGGTGGTGTTCCTACCAATCGTATATCGGTATAACGTTCCATCAAAAAGAGGTAATAGGCATTACCGCTAAAAAACTCACGTACCAAACCTTCGTATCCATTGTCTTTGGTGGCTTCGGTGGTGATGGTTTTATAAATTGCTTGAAGCTTTGCAGCACGATCGGCCTCGCTCACTCCCTTTAGTTTTTCTAAAACGATATCGGTGATATCTCTCATCTCGCGAACAAAGGCAACAGATAAACTCGGTGCAGCAATTTCTTCCGATTTGCTTTTTGCCCAATATCCATCAACCAATAAATCATGTTCTTTGCCTTTATTGAAACGTAACTCGTTGATACTTCCATAACCGCAATGGTGGTTGGTAAATACCAATCCTTCATTACTCATTACTTCTCCAGTACAGCCTCCACCAAACCATACGATGGCATCTTTCATGCTGGAATTATTGATACTGTATATTTGTTCGGCAGTAAGCTTGCAGCCATGTGCCATCATTTCTGTTTGGTTATTGCCTAACAAAATAGGTAACCACATCCCTTCGTCGGGCGGATTGGATGCTTTAGAAAATAAAAAGGTGCAAATAAGCAACAGGGTAGTGAAAATCTTCATAATAAAATAATGGAATTAAGAGGCGCGAAAGTAGGGAATTTTCGTGCATTTATGGGTATTCGAAAGGGTGATTTTACGGGTGAAATGAAACCAAATTGAAGTTCAGAATCATTCCACTTAAATTATCGCCTTCTATTCCTTTTCCAGGAGTAGTAATTCGATATCTTTAATCAGTTTATCCACTTCAAATTGGTCGGTTCCATCTCTCATGGAGCGGATGCGTTGTTGCTTGTCAACCAGCACAAACCAGCCCTCATGTTGATACTCAGCACCTGGTTCAGCATTTACCGAATCCTTGTAAGCAATGGAGAAGTAACCTTTATTGGCGATTGTAAGAACTTCCTCTGGGGTACCGCGTACAAAATGCCATTTGGCTGTTTCGGCTTTGTGGGCCTTCATGAATTTCTTAATTCGGGCGATGGTATCACGTTCCGGGTCGATGGTATGCGTAAGAAAAATTATATCTGGATTTGAGGCGTATTTATCATAAAGGCGTTGCATTTGAACATTCATCTTAGGACAGATACTTCCGCACGATAAAAATACAAAATCGGCGATATAAATTTTTCCTTTATAAGTTTCGTTGGTGATGATATTACTATCCTGATCCACAAAAGAGAAAGGAGGGATGGTTTGATAAATAGTATCTACGACTTCCTTTCCATCTACCATCTTTACCGACGCTTCACGATTGCCATAAATTGGGAGTTTTGCTGGTTTAGATGTGCATGAAGAGAAGCCCAAAATACCAGCGAGGCTCATACCTAAAAGAAACTTATACATAATGAAAATATACTAATGCGAGATTTAAATGGATTCCCATAAACAGGGAATTTTCGGCGCAAAAGTACGCTAATTTTTCATTGAATGCATCAGGATAAGAGCCTAGAATTATTGAAATAATCGGAAAGTATTTTTTATCTGAGATTAATCTAGGAATTAATCAACTTTTATAAACGATTTTGTACTTAAGGTTTGTTGATTATCGCTAATTTTTAAATAATAGGTACCTGCAGGAATTGTACTAAGATCAATGCTTGTTTGGTTTGACTTACTGCTACCCTGAGCTAGAATTCTTCCTTCGGCCGATAAAACTTGATAACTAAACCCTTTCGTAAGCGAAGTTTGAACTTGCAAAATTCCCTTTGAAGGTTGAGGTGAAAGATTTACTGTTTCTGCTATTGGGGTATTCTTCACCAACTTGATATTACTATACTTAAACACACCATTATAATCAATTTGTTTTAATCGGTAGTAAATCGTGCCAGCATATTCAAATGCATTCAAGTCAATGAATTGATAATTATGTTGTATTGCACTGTTGCCAAATCCCTTTACGAATGAAATTTTAGTCCAACTGCGCCCATCGAAGCTACGCTCAATATCAAATCCTGAATTATTAATTTCAGAAGCGGTTTTCCAATCCAAATTAACATCATTATTATTTTTGATGGCATTGAATGAAATTAAGTCTACCGGTAATATGGTGATATCGGCTCCGCTACCAAATCCGGAAAATCCAGTAGCAAAGGTGGCGGTAATCGACGAGTCGGATGCTCCATAGCTTGCTTTGGTAGTGCCTGTTCCATACACACCATTAGCAATCGTACCACTTGCAATATTTGTTGGGCATTTTAAAATATTGGCATTGGTAAATCCATTTCCAGTAACGCTTCTCCAGCCAGAAAGCTCGGAAGCATCGTAGTATAGGGTGGCAGTATAGTTACCTGAGGTATTGTTGGTGGTAGGAACGATGGTGATGGTTTTTTGAAACAATCGTTTTGATGCAGCGGTATTCGTGCTATAGTTGATGGCACCAGTGCCAGCATTATCGATGGTTACGGTTGTAAGTCCATAATCGTGAGTAGAATTATTTTTTAGAATAGCGATAATTTTTCCATTGGCTGAATAAAAAGTATCCGTTTCACTCGGCCCAAAATTTTCCGATTTGGAAAGGGCGGTGGTTTCAACAAAATAATTCGCTGTAGTAGTTACGGTTGAGGTGATTTCGAAATTATCGACTGCGCATCCTGCAGCATTCGTATTAACGTCGCTCTTAAATGCAAATCGAAATGCGACACTTTTATTTCCTGCGAGTGCAGTGATTGGATATTTCACCAGCGTATAAGTAGTTCGGTTTGAATTGAAATATGCCTGATTCAGTGGAAATGCAGTAGTTGCTGAACTATTGGCATAATCATACCAGTTAGCAGCTGTGGTAGTACTTAAGGGAGTCCAGGTGTTGCCATAATCGGTGGAGTACTCTACACGCACCCCATCATATCCTATTTCAAATGCGTTTTTTAAATAAAATTTTATGGAGTCGGTTGTCGTACCATATAAATTAAAATTAGGAGTATAGAGGTAGGTTTCATTGTTGTCAGAATATGCTGTTGCTGTGAGGCCTGTTACCCATGCATTGCTTCCCGATTGAACTCCGCTTTTTCCAGCGACCACTGAGTTGCCTCTCTCCCAACTTGTACCATTAATAAGGGTTGCTCCAAAATCAGAAGCATTTGATTCAAAATCGCCACCCTGTGCAGTGGTATATGGTACCCCATTATTGGGCAGCACTTGAATATAATTAGTCATGGTTTTGCTATAGCTACCATTAATGGTAAGCTTCACAGTTTTGTAACCTGACATACCATATGACCATGTTGGATTCTGGGCAGTGGCATCAGTGCTGCCATTATTGTCAAAATCCCAGGCCCAGCTATTTGCGCCTAAACTTCCATCTGTAAATGTAACAACTCCGTTAATATAGGTCACTGTTTTATCGGCGGCAAAATTTGCAACTGGGGCTGTGTATTTATCCGTTGTAAATAGTCCTCTGCCAAAACTAGCTGCAACAATAACACTGTCAGCACTTCGCATGTGCAACATATTTACTCGTACATTGGCAAGTCCTGTTACACTTTGACCCCATACAGGGGTGCCTGCGTAAATATTATCACAAGTATAAACTCCCATTTCGGTAGCTAGCAATACTTCTTTCGACAACGAAGTAGGTGCAAAAAGACATCCGTTAACAGGGATATTAGGCAAGGAAGCGGTATTGTCAATGTTTGTCCAGGTAGGTGTTCCAGAGGTTCCATTTACAGTAACCAATACACTATTACTTAAGTTGTAACTCGATTGGGTTACCAAGATAGTATCATCAGTAGCGGCGGTGCATTTACGTACATCGATACAAGAAATATTTCCGGAGAAGCTCGACGCGTTGAGTAATGTTGGAGTAATTGGTGAAGTGGCAGTATTTGCACCAGTGATGCGATATACAGACCCTGAACTATTTCCTAAATAAATTGTAGTTGGGTTATTTGATGATACTTTTATATGCGTTATGGTACCTACTCCAGAAACTGTTAAGTTGGTTCTTGAAACAGCACCAAATACATTAGTCCATCGTGCCAACGTACTTGTGCCAGCATAGGAATATAAAATATCATTGGTGCCATCAAGGTCACTTGGATTTACAAATGAACCAGTATTATTAGAACCTGTTAGGGTATTAAATGTGGTTGCATTCGTGGACATATAAAAGTTATTATAAACGTAAGATGTAATTTGATTATTACTATTGTTTTGATCAATGAAAACATAACAACCATCACCACCCGAAACAGCAGTTCCTGAGGCAACTCCAGGGGCGTTTATTTTTATTGATCCATTATCTTGTGCACCTCCCAGTAAATTACTTGAAGAGGCGGTATTTGCAATAGCGCATGAATAAAACTCGGTAACACTAAAGTTGGTATTGATAGTGGCAACGGTAGGCTGTGTGGGCCATGTATTGCGCATATTGGTTGATTTATACAAACCCCCATCGCAACCAAACAAAGCATACGAGGTATTACCAGGTTTAAATACTAGTGCATGATGATCGGAATGCATTACCTGATTAGAACCTAAATTGGCTGCACCAGGCATATTGAATAATGACCATGCTGTTATTTGCTTATAAGTTGCACCTGCATCTTTCGACTTCACATAATCAATCGCACCTAAGTATACAATGGTAGCAGTATCAGGTTGCACAGCGATGGATAAATCATACCAAGCTTGTCCTCGGGTAAACTCCTGATTGTTGGTTGTATTCTGATCGTAAATTAGTGGTAATGTATTGCTAGTCCATGAAGTTCCCGAATTGGTTGATGTATAAAAACCACCAAGGGTTATTCCAGCCCCTTGACATAAAATATAAACGTAGTTTGAATCACTGGGAGCACAAGCTATTTCAATTCTTTGAAAGGTACCTGCAGGGGTTATATTCGACCAGGTGCTGGTTAACTTTTTATATTTCCACACTTGTGCATTACACGAATAGTAGATATCTCCATTCGCTGCAATCTTAACATCACGCCCAGTATTGCTTCCGCAGGCTGGGGTAGTACTAGTGGTTAAAAATGGAGTAAAGGTAACGCCTCCATCCGTTGACTTATATAATCCTCCAGTACCTCCAGCAAAAAAGTGCGAAGCAAGTGAAGCGTAAATTACACCTGTGCTACTCACTGCTAATCTAGATACCCCCAAAAACCCAGTGGTGGCCGATAATTGGGTCCAGTTTACTCCATTGTCAACGCTTCTCCAAATGCCTGCACCTGCAATACCATCCGCGTTACCAAAAGTTTCACCAGTACCAAAATACATGGTATCAGGATAGGTTGGATTTTGAGCAATACAAGTAATCGCTAAATTTGAGAAGAAGTCATTGGTCTTGGTCCAGGTTGGAGTAGTCGCATCAATATCGGTGCACTTGAAAAGTCCTCCTCCAACAGAAGCAGCCCAAACGGTTTTATTGGTTACATCTTTTTTATCGAAAATAATAGCACGTGTTCGGCCTCCAATATTATAAGGTCCGCGCTCGGTCCAGTTAATGCCTGTAACAGCAGCTTCTGTTTGATAAACCTGACGTCTTTGAAAATCATTATAAGCATCAACTAAATTTTGTTTAGGAACTAGTCCCGTTTTAGGATCTTTTACTCTATTGTATTCCCATCGCAACATAGCCTCTGGCTCATCCGTTTCGGTTTCACCTTGATAATTCGACCCATTCAGGTTTTTGTCGAGCGAACAACTATAAAAATTAAAAAAAGAAATAATAAAGAATAGGTAAACAATTCTTAGCCTCATAAATGTAACGATTAAACTATAGGTGAACGTACAAATATACGTGAAAATATCGATTCAATAAATGAGGTGATTTAGGCTTTTGTGTCATTTTTACATTAATTTATTTTTACACAAAAAAATCTTGAAGTGTCTTCTTTTTATGAATAATTTATTGAATGAAATAGGGGGTAGGATGTAAAAGGTACATCGCTCAAAATTGAAAGAAAAATACAATAAATTATATTTGACAATTTTCAATAAATTGCCTCCTCAAAATATATCCTATGCGTATTCTACTTTGTCTGACCTTATTGATTATTACTTTTCATGCAAATTCACAAACAACCTTTCCAGTGAATGGTGTGAAGAATGAAATCAATACCCTTTACGCATTTACCCATGCTACCATCTATACTAGTTATAATACGCGTGTAGAGAATGCAACCATGTTGGTGAAAGCTGATAAGATTATTAGTATCGGCACCAATACTGCATTACCTAAAGAGGCCGTAGAAATAAATTGCTCTGGTAAAATTATTTACCCTGCCTTCATCGATGCATTCTCTAATTACGGAATGCCCGATGTGAAACGCGAAGGCAATGGTGGCCGCCCTCAATATATCAGCAATAAAAAAGGGGCCTATTGCTGGAATGAAGCCATTCGCCCAGAGGCTGATGCCGTTACCGTTTTTTCGAAGGATGAGAAAGCTGCTGATGGCCTGCGCATGGCGGGATTCGGAGCGGTATATACATTTCAGCATGATGGTATAGCAAGAGGTACTGGCACAGTGGTAACGCTCGGACATGCCCGTGAAAATGAAGAAATCATCAAACAGAAAGCTGGAGCTAATTATAGTTTTAATAAAGGAAGTAGTTCTCAGGATTATCCATCGAGCCTCATGGGGAGCATTGTTTTATTGCGACAAACATACTACGATGCGCAATGGTATAAATTACAATCGGAGCAAACCGACTTATCATTAAAAGCTTTCAACGAGCAACAAAATTTGCCTCAGTTTTTTGAAGCTGGCGATAAATGGAACGTACTCAGAGCCGATAAAATTGGAGATGAATTTAAAATACAATATATCATCAAAACCGACGGGAGCGAATATCAGCGCATCGCGGAGATGAAAGCAGCACAAGCAACATTCATCGTTCCTGTGAATTTCCCTGCACCATTTCGTACAGAAGATGCCTTCGATGAACAACAAATTAGTACCACCGATATGATGCACTGGTACTATGCTCCAAGCAATTTATTTTACTTGCAGCAAAATAATATTCCATTTTGTATCACAAGTGATGGATGCGATGCAACCACCTTTTTATCTAATTTAAGAAAAGCAGTACAACGCGGATTGCCAGAGCAGGATGCCCTCAAAGGACTTACCCAAGGTCCTGCCGCTTTATTAAATATAAGCGAAGCGGTTGGAAGTTTGAAAGCAGGAATGCTCGCCAACTTTTTTATAAGCTCAGGAAATATCTTCGATAATAATACCATCATTTATGAGAGCTGGGTGCGTGGTACATCGCTCGTGTTGAATGATATGAATACACCTGAAATCAGAGGAGTATATCAGCTCAATGTGGGCAATAATTCAATGACCATGAATATTGGCGGCACCAGTGCCAGTCAGCCAAAAGCAAAAATATTCCAAGGTGATTCAGTAGATGCCAAAATTGAGAAGGAAGGGAATTTGTATTCCATTGTTTTTGAAATCAATCATCTCAAATATGTATTGAGCGGATGGTACGATAATGCACAACACAAGTTCAAAGGGAATGGTAATATCGGTGCTGAAAACCTGAGCTGGGAAGCCATTCAGAAATCACCATACCTCGAAATAAAGAATACCCCAGCACGCAGTATCGACTCCATTCCAATGAATGCATTGGTGTATCCATTCACCGATTTTGGAAATAATAAATTGCCAGCAGCACAAAATATTTTAATAAAGAATGCTACAGTATGGACCAACGAATCAACAGGTGTCTTATCTCAAGCTGATCTGTTGGTTGTTAATGGAAAGATAGCGCAGATTGGAAAAAATATTACCGCGCCTGCTCAAACAAAAATTATTGATGGCACAGGCTTTCATTTAACACCGGGTATCATCGACGAACATTCACATATTGCCATTTCGGGTGATGTGAATGAAGGCACGCAAAGTGTTACCAGCGAAGTACGTATTGGTGATGTGGTCTATCCCGAAGACATTAATATCTATCGTCAGTTGGCCGGTGGTGTTACTACTTCGCATTTATTGCATGGAAGTGCCAATGCTATTGGCGGACAAACACAATTAATCAAATTGCGCTGGGGTAAGAATGCTGAGCAAATGAAGTTTGAAGGCTGGGATGGTTTTATCAAATTTGCATTGGGTGAAAATGTAAAGCAAAGTAACTGGGGCGACAGGCAAACTGTACGATTCCCGCAAACCCGCATGGGCGTGGAGCAAGTGATGTATGATGCATTTGGAAGAGCCAAGACGTATGAACTACAATGGAAAAATTATAAAGGTGTAGGACCCGCTCCTCGTCGCGATTTAGAACTGGATGCCCTGGTAGAAATTTTGAATAAGAAAAGATTTATTACTTGTCATAGTTATGTTCAAAGTGAAATCAATATGCTCATGCATGTAGGCGATAGCATGGGATTCACAGTGAATACCTTCACCCATATCTTAGAAGGATACAAGGTAGCCGACAAAATGAAAGCCCATGGCGCCAATGCAAGCACCTTCGCCGACTGGTGGGCATATAAGTTCGAAGTGTATGATGCCATTCCTTATAATAGCGCACTTATGACGCGTGCGGGACTCAATGTTGCAGTGAATAGCGACGATGCAGAGATGGCGCGCCGACTCAACCAGGAGGCTGCTAAGGCCATGAAATACGGTGGCTTGACTGCTGAAGAAGCATTGAAACTTTGCACTTTGAATCCAGCCAAAATGTTGCATATCGATCAAAGAGTTGGAAGCATTAAAATTGGAAAGGATGCCGACCTCGTTTTATGGAGTGATATGCCTTTAAGCATTTATGCCAAGCCTTTGTACACGATGGTGGATGGCAGTATCTATTTTGATTATAACGCACAAGCCGAAAGTGAAAAAACTAATTCTCAGCTGCGGGCCATGTTTATTTCAAAAATGAATGAAGCCATACGCAATGGTGAGAAACCCAATGCAGGCGTGAGTCGCCCACAAGTATTGATGGGTTGCGATGGAGAGATAAAATAATCGTATTATTTATTTTGTTGCGATAGCAGTTAAGCGATGTGTGGAGATGTTTTGTTTCACCTTGAATAACAATGCAGCAAAGAAAAGGAGTTGTATGATGGTATAACTCAATGCAAAATAATGGAGGGCATATCCTTGCGTGTATAAAAACCAAAATACCAGTCCAGCCGTACCAAGTAATATTATTTCGAGTACCAGCATCCACGAGTTTAATTTCATGGCATTGATATAATATTTATAAATTCCCATGAAGGCAAATGCGGCATTTCCAAAAATGAGTAAGGAGAAGATAGGATAGGTTGAATTGTATTTCTCGTATGATTTAAATCCAATCAGTACAGGGAAACATACGAGTGCACCAATCAAACACACCCCCATTAAAATTAGCAATTGCTTGTTTAATTTTCTGATGAGTAATGCTGCTTCTTCAAATTTCTGGGTGGCCAGGTCCTTGAATAAATATTGTGAATAAGGCCCCACGATACTCGCTCCTATGATGAAAATGAAATTGGCAATATTCCAAGCAAAGCAATAGTTGGCCGTTGTATCGGCATTAGTAACTATATTCGTCATGAAGATTTTATCGCAATTCAACAAGGCAATATCTAACCAGCCTGTGATATGAATTAGCAATCCGGCAGTGAACAGGAACTTAATATTTCGATTAAACAATGGCATGCTAAATTTTACTGTAGAAGTATGAATCTTGTTCTTGAAAATCAGAAAAATAATGATGCATGCATACACCAAAGTTTGTGCAGCAAATACACTCCATGCCTTTTGAAAAGCGAACACCAGCGCAATGGTGATGAGTGGTGTTACAATATCAGTCACATACTTGATATTGAGCATTTGCTGCAACTTAAGATGGCTATTATAATAGGTGAATGCCACTTCAATAAATTTGGTGAACAAAAACTGACCGAATACAATGGCGCAGAAGGAAAGGCTTTGAGGGATATCTTGAATAAAAATCACAGCGCCTAATATCAGGTATGAAACCAAAATAAAAATCGAATAATTAAGAAACAATTGCTCACTTTCTTCCTTGGTTTTATTATGTAAACTTTTAGGATACTCTATGAAGAACCCGCGGCTGATGGCGATTTCAAAATAAGGTAGGAAGGTAAGCATCACCAGCAACCGGTTATACATGGCATAATCTTCCTTGCTCAAAATTTTTATCACGTAAAATGCTGCCAAAAACGAGAGTGTTTTGGAAATGACCGTGATAATTAGATTTTGCCCTAGAATGCGTTTCATGAAGTGAATCGAATTGATAAAAAAACAATTCGACGATAGGTGGCGAAATTAAGATTTATTGTTGAGAGATACTGACCTCTGAATCGCTTACTGTCAAGCTGATTCCATGATTCAATACCAATGCATAATTTTTTTCAGTATGTCCAAAAGGGGCCTCAAAGCAAATGGGGTAATTAAATTCTTTGCATAAATTCATCACCATTTCGGGTAAAGTATAACCGAAATCAATTTCATCAGGGTCGGGATTGAAAGTGCTTTGCCCTATGATTAAGCCCTTTAATCCTTGGAGCATGCCAGCCCGTTTCAATTGATGCAACATGCGATCGTAATGGTATGCATATTCATCACAATCTTCGAGCATCAAAATGTATCCTTCTGTACTGAGTTGCGTTGCCGTGCCAATGGAATTACAAATCAAGCTCAAGTTTCCACCAACAAGGGTTCCTGAAGCTTGTCCCATGCGGTTTTGTGGGTGTGAAGCGAAAGTGTATTTGCTGGCCTGATTCTGTAAGGTTTCGAGCGCTGTGATGACATTCTCATGTGCCAGTCCAAATTTTTGTATTTGAACAAACGTACAAGCGTGGATACTCGCCACACTCAAATGATTCAATTTGGAGTGTATATAGGTGAAATCACTAAACCCAATAAGCCATTTGGGATGTTTTAAAAACTGATCCCAAATCAAAGAATTGACGATGCGTACGTTTCCATAGCCCCCGCGAGCCAACCAAATGGCATCGATATGTTCATCATCCAGGAGCTCCTGAAAGGCTTGTAAACGCTCGGTATCGTTGCCTGCGAAGCGATGCATGGCATTGCTGATATTG
>CAIVZR010000049.1 GCA_903910445.1 uncultured Bacteroidota bacterium | reverse complement strand
GAATTGACGATGCGTACGTTTCCATAGCCCCCGCGAGCCAACCAAATGGCATCGATATGTTCATCATCCAGGAGCTCCTGAAAGGCTTGTAAACGCTCGGTATCGTTGCCTGCGAAGCGATGCATGGCATTGCTGATATTGGGCGCTAATACAATATTGAATCCTTGTGCCTCGAGCAATTTTTTAGAGGCCGCCACCTGCGATGCATCGGCGGTACGTGCCGAACCTACCACTGCAATGGTGCTAACCGGTTTGAGATATGGAGGAATAATCATCAAGGGCAAAAGTAGGAATTTAAAAGGAGGGAATGGAAAATTATGACTTATTAAGTAGCGTAACCGAAATCAGCTTCCGCCCATTAAAAATATTCCGTTACTTTTGTATCGTATGATTTTACGCACCGAGAATTTAGTGAAGCAATATGGTCGCCGTGTGGTGGTGAATGAGGTGAGTATTGAAGTGAAGCAAGGCGAGATTGTGGGATTACTTGGCCCCAATGGCGCTGGTAAAACCACCACTTTCTATATGACGGTAGGATTGATTAAACCTGATAAAGGAAATATCTTTCTCGACGACGAGGTGATTACCAATTTACCCATGTATAAAAGAGCGCAGCGTGGTATCGGTTATCTGGCGCAGGAGGCTTCGGTTTTTAGGAAGCTGAGTGTTGAAGATAATATTATGGCCATCCTGGAATATACTGACAGAAACAAGGCCGAGCGCAACGAAAAATTGGAAGCGCTCATCGCTGAATTTAATTTGCATAAGGTACGCCGCAGTCGTGGCGATTTATTGAGTGGGGGCGAGCGTCGTCGTACAGAAATTGCACGTGCCTTAGCTACCGATCCAAAATTTATTTTACTCGATGAACCTTTCGCAGGTGTGGATCCTATAGCGGTGGAAGATATTCAAGCCATCGTTTCCAAGCTGAAAGAAAAAAATATAGGTATTCTTATAACCGACCATAACGTACACGAAACATTAACCATCACCGAGCGTTCTTACTTATTGTTTGAAGGTAAAATTTTGAAAGCGGGAACTGCCGAAGAGCTTGCCAATGATGAGATGGTGCGCAAAGTATATCTAGGTCAGAATTTTCAATTACGTTAATGGAAGGCAAACTCATCCTCGTTCCAACTCCCATAGGTAACCTCGGCGATATCACCTTGAGGGCTATTGAATGCCTTCGTGATGCCGACTTTATTTACGCAGAAGACACGCGCAAAACGGGCATCTTACTCAAGCATTTGAATCTCGATAAACGCACTTCATCGTATCATAATTTCAACGAGCATCAAATTGTACAAAATATAGTGAAGCAAATTTCGGAAGGCCGAAATATTGTTCTGGTAAGCGATGCAGGAACTCCAGCCATTTCCGATCCTGGCTTCTTGCTGGTACGCGAGTGTCTGGCTCAAAAGCTCAGTGTGGAGTGTCTTCCAGGTGCCACAGCCTTCGTTCCTGCCTTGGTAAAAAGCGGACTTCCCAATGATCGTTTTGTGTTTGAAGGATTTCTGCCCGTGAAGAAAGGGCGACATACCCGATTGCAAAATTTGAAAGAGGAAAAGCGTACGATGATTTTTTACGAGTCGCCACACCGCATCTTAAAAACATTATTAGAATTTGCCGAGCTCTTCGGTGCAGATCGCCCATGCAGTGTATCGAGGGAGCTCACCAAAATATACGAGCAAACGTATAACGGCACCCTCACCGAAGTACATCTCGAATTAAAAAACGGCATCGTAAAAGGCGAATTTGTCTTGGTGGTAAAGGGGATGGAGGATTAAGGAGATTTTCTTTAGACCGTCTTTCTAGTACTATTTACCCATTTCCAAGAACCCAATTCAAAGCCATTCTTGCAAGAAAAAATAGATTAATTGCTCATTCAATTTTCGATTCTATATATAATTCTTCGAGCCATTGCTTATTTTGTTTGATATAATGCGCCGACACCCTAATTTTTGAATCAAGCTTCACGCCACCACATACACCTTCCTGGTCAACAATATAAGTAAGTACAACTGAGGTGTCAGATAGATGCTGAAACTCCATTTCCCCCAAATTATAATGGTCAACCTTGCAATCGTTAATTGTGCTATTAATGACTTGCTCTTTGTTGCCAACTCCTGATGCACTAATGGAGGTAAAATTCTTAGTTGTATTTTTTTCAAACCAAGTCCCATCATTATTCTTCCATGCTTCCCAGCCTGCTTTGTCGAGGTTCATTATGGTTTGTTCTACTGATGTTTTTTTATCCATGCAACTACTCATGGAACCTATAAAGAAGATAGCAGTAATAATTATAATTAGTTTTATGGGTGTCATCTTCCTTTTTAATTATCCAAAGATATGAATTTGATTTCTTAACTAAAGTCAATGAGATTTGAATCCCTGAGATTTAGTTTTGCACCCACAAAATAATAATTAAAATTATCAATGACATTTTCAAATAAAATGGCCGCGCGAACTTTTGGAATCGCTTTCCTAATTGGTTATATTTCTTATGGACTGGGTTTCGGTTTGCTAAACACGATGCTCAATGCTCCAAATAGCTTGGCAACAATTTTCAATTGTAAGAATCAAGTAATTTTTGAAGCCGCAATCATGATGGCAGTTTTTGCACCCGTTAATATAATTTTAGGAATCATCATGACTCCAATTTTCAAGAAATACAATCCAATACTAGCTTATGGATATCTAAGTGCAGCCATCGCATCTACTGTATTGCTAATTTTAGGCGCTATCTTTTTATTATTATCAGTTCCGCTCAGTGATGAATTTGTTAGGTTGGGCACGGGAGATACCAAATCTATAGAATTATTATTTATGCTTTGCAAAAAGGCAAACTTCTTCTCTTATCAAATAGGGATGGTAATTTGGGGCGTCGGAGGATTGCTGTTTGCATACTTGCTTTATATCTCTAAACTGGTTCCACAATGGCTATCAATATGGGGATTCATAGGATATATCATTTTTATTTCAGGGGCCTTTTTTGCTCTCTTTGGATTTAATATTGATGTGATTTTAGATATCCCAGGAGGAATATTTGAAATTTTTCTAAGTTTTTGGTTAATCATAAAAGGCTTTAGCAATTCAGTTCCAGAGCCCATTGCCTGAAAATGATTTTTCCTTGAAGGAGCCAATTACAAAGGAATACTAGAAATGGAATGCCTGCAAAGTTTTCTTATTTCGAATCATCATGTAACGTAATTCGTTTTCTTATTCTACTCAACGATTCCGGCTTTACGCCAAGATAACTTGCAATATGATATTGTGGTACTCTTTGGAAAATATCAGGTCGCGATTTTAATAATTTTAAGTATCGTTCTTCGGGTGAGTCGGTGATATAAGAGTTCAATTGTTTTTTTTTGTTCCGCAAATTCTGCTTCTACTATGGCTCTTGAGATGGTTTCAAATCGAGGAAAGTTTTTAAACATGGCTTGAGCTTGCACTTCATTACCTATGCTTACTGTGGTATCTTCTACACAAACTAAATTGGTTTCTGAAGGAGTTTTTGAACTGAAATTATTTATTGATATAACCCATTGTTCCTCTGTAAAAAAATTAGTTGTTTTTTCCTCCCCATCAATATTCGTAAATTCTCGAATACAGCCTTCGATGATAAAATAAGTATCAATCGAAATCTGACCTTCTTTAAGCAAGAAGTTTCCTTTTTTAAAATGCCTCACTACCATATTCTCTTCAATGGCATTGGCTTCTGCCTCGGAAAGTGGTGAAATATTTGAAAAGTAGTTTACAAATTTATTGTTCATTTGTTGAGTTTTTGTGAGATATCTTAATGTAACTTTTACGGTAGTGAATTGCGTTTCGAAATTAACAAATATAATTAATTGGGATTTAACTTCTTTGATATTCCATAATTCAAATTGTGTTGCTGACTTTTTTTTAAACTATCAGAATCTAAACTTCATGAAATGAATAATTTCATCATGGAACTATCGTTGTTATATCTACCCCAGTTCTTCCTATCCTACGTAGTAAAGGGTATTTTACCTTGATGTATTTTACTTATTTTTACCATGTTATATAAACTAAGATGTTTAAAAAGTTAATTCTCTGTGCAATTTTCTGTGCTGCTAAAATTTTAAATGCCCAAACGGAAGTGGTAGTTCAAGCAGGACATACCGAACGTGTTGGTGCTATTGCCTATAGTCATAACGGATTGTACCTGCTTACTGGTGGCAGCGACAATACCATCATCCTCTGGGATTTTAAAAGTGGGATGCAAGTGCGTACTTATACAGGTCATAGTAAAGGAATCGTATCGCTCGTTTTCACCAACGACGATCAACGATTTATTTCAGGTAGCTATGATCAAACCATCAAAGTATGGGAAACCAATACTGGCAAATGTGTGAACACTATCGACGGCTTTGGGTTCGCCTTTACGCAAACGGTATTTAGTCCTGATGGCTATTTCATGGCTGCCACCAATCGCGACCGCTCATTCAACCTATGGGACTTACGAAACCCAACTCCCGTATACCATTCATTCCGAAGCTATGAGAATTATGGCGATATGGGCGATGTATGTTTCGACACATTACACAATGTATATTTCTGCGCCTGGGATGGAACCATTTATACAAAAAACATTTTTAAAGATAGCGATTATACTCATTTCGATACCATTAGAACCCCGCCCGAATATGGACATCTCAACTCATTAGAGGTGACCGCAGATGGTAAATATTTAATTGGAGGTTGCGATGGTTCCAACGATAATGGGGGAGATTTCTTCATCATGGAAAAAGCGACCCACCAAATTGTTTATCACAAACTCAATTTCATTCCCTATATGGGAAGCTATTCTCAAGCCATTTCTATTTCTGCCAATGGTCAATATGTTGCCTATTGCACCAATAAGGATGGAGTGCATATTTTGAATTTGTATTCATTGCAAACCGATTATAAATTCCCACTTCCCGATTGCGATGCCATCAAATTTTCGCAAGCAGGCATGTACTTAGCTTGTGCATCTGGAAATGTTGTTACCGAATATAATGTACGATTGGGTACTGCCTTACACGAATACAAAGGATATACTAAAGGGGTAAATAAAATTCAAATTTCCAACGATGGGAAAATAGTTTCTTATCATAATAAAGCACTACTCTTATGGGACCTTTCAAAGGCAAAGGGCGAACCCATTGCAGAGAATTTAGTACCCGCTATGGAAGGCAACTATGTGCTCAATGCCGATCGCTCTCTGCTGGCTTATGAGAAAAAGAATAAGATTTATGTTTATGACATGAATCGGAAAGAAAATACCTATGTGCTGAAAAATCCAAATGAGAACGCAAGCACCTTGCTCTTTAGTAAGGATGGGAAATATTTTAGTGTAACCAGTGATGAAGAAACGATTTATCGCCTGCCCAATTTTGATCGCATTTGGAATACCCAAAAACTTGAGTATGGCTTCATCACCAATCCTTATTTTTCTCCCGATAATGAATTGTTTCTTAGCGCCGACTTTGGATCCAATGAATTATCTATTTTGCCCATCGGCTCAAAATACAAATCGGTGATTTCTTATAGTGCCAATGATATCGGCCCTTTTGCCGCTTCTCAAAAATATGTTGCGGCCATTATTAAAGACCGGCTTGATGGTTCTCAAAGTGCATTTTTAAGTGATGTACAAAGCTCTTATCAGAAGGATACCGCCCGCATGGTGGAAGACAAAGATTTCTTGCTTTCTACCGCTTCCATGGATCGACCCAAATATATTGTGGTATGGGATCGTAATTCGCTGGAAATAAAAAGAGCATTGGTATTACCAAAAAGTGATCGCGACGACTTCACTGAAACGCCCGAAATCACAGCACTTGATTTTGACAGTACCGGAGTATTTATTGCCATGGCAAGCACGGATAATATTATCCGAATATGGAATGTGGAAACTGGAAAAATTGAAAAGCAAATGCGAGCGCATGCCGCCTCCATCACCAGTGTAACATACACTGCAGGCAATCGCTACCTGGTGAGTAGCAGTTCCGATGGAAGCATCATCATTTGGGATGGCACTACCTATGAGCAACTGGCCACCATGTTACTTATAGGAAATGAAGATTATATTATTGTTACTCCTGAAAACTATTATACCTGCTCTAAATTAGGAACCTCTGGACTGGCGTTCAGAAAAGGAAATACGATGTATCCTTTTACACAATTCGACCTAATCTATAATCGACCAGATAAAGTGTTAGAGCGTTTGAAATGTGCCGACATGCAACTAATCGAATCATTGAAGAAAGCTTATGAGAAACGCTTGCAAAAGGCGGGTATTAAAGAAGAGAGTTTGAATGATGAAATTCATATCCCGGAAATCAATATCGAAAATATTTATAGCATTCCACTCAATGCCACCAAACCAGAATTGGAGTTATTTGTCACAGCAAAAGATGAGCAATCGAAAATAAAAACGATACAGGTATATATCAACGATGTGCCTCAATGTGGCACTTATACCGTGGATGCAAAAGCCGACGATGCCCATTACGTTGAGAAATCAATCAATATTCGATTGATGAATGGCAGAAATAAAATTTCTGTATCCTGCTTAAACCAGGCAGGGGTGGAGAGTATCCCGATGGAAGCAGAAGTGAATTTTATTGATTCGGGTGCCAGCAAGGTTTATTTTATTGGGATAGCAGTAGCACACTATCAGGATTCGAATTTTAATTTGAAATATACCGTGAAAGATATTCGGGATATGGCGAAGGCATTGAAGAAAAAATATCCAAATATCATTATCGATACCTTGCTTAATGAGCGGGCTACGCGCGATAATATTTTAAAATTGAAACAACGACTCGCCTCCACCATGGTGAATGATATGGTGGTGATGGCCATTAGTGGTCACGGACTCTTGAGTAAAAACCTTGATTTTTATTATGCAACCTATGATGTTAATTTTCATAACCCCGCCCTTAAAGGCATTAAATATGAGGATTTGGAAGGGTTATATGATTGTATCGCGGCCCGAAAAAAATTACTCTTGCTCGATGCATGCCATAGCGGAGAGGTAGATCGGGATGGAAATATGGTGGTGAAAGATGTCTTGCCTGATGGTGTTAAAGAAACTCGTACCAAAGGATCGCAATTGCTGGAGAGCGCTGATAATATTTCGTTAAGCAGCAGCTTTGAATTGATGCAACAGGTATTTGCCAATCTAAGTAAGGGCAACGGAAGCGTGGTAATAAGTGCTGCTGGCGGACAAGAATATGCTTTGGAAAGCGATCAATGGGCGAATGGTGTATTTACCTATTGTGTATTACAAGCCTTAGTGAATAATAAGGCAGATGCCAATAATGATCAAAAGACCAGCATCAGTGAATTAAAAAAATATGTAAGCGTCGAAGTGCAGAAACTTACTGCTGGCCGCCAAAAACCAACCAACCGTAGAGAGAATTTATTATTCGATTGGCAGGTTTGGTAATTTAGAAATCCATCTTCAACAATTTATTAAGAAACTTAAATTATATGAAATTAGTATTCTCCTTGTTTTTAGTCCTCATTTTCAAATGTGCAATTTCTCAAGATTCATATATGGGCTTGGGTTTCGGGGCAGTTTATGCCCAATACCATCAACCCACCTTCGACAAACTTAAACCGGTCTTGTCCGATTCATTATATCTAACCAGTTCGTATAAACAAAAGGTGAAAGTTCCAGGACTTGCATTCAATGCCTTTCTTGGAGTAGAAAAAAGCTATCAAATAAGCATGAATTTTCAATTTATGCTGGCAGCTGAAACGCTCTCTGATACTGCCGCACGAAGATTCAACCTGGCAGAATATTCAACAAATATTAATGTGGTTGGAGGCTTGTATCTTGCAAAATGGCTGCGAATTGATATGGGAATTGGAGTTAATTATATGCGAGTAAAAATTAAAGATATTGGAGGCTTCTATGGCTTTGAGCGCCAAGTGAAAGACGATTATATCAATTTGTATTTCTCTCCTTGTATTGAATTCGCTTCCATTAAAGCGGGAGGTGGAATAAGCATCAGTCCGTTCTATAATTTGGGAGTTACCCGATTTAAATTCCTCGATGTTTTTGGATTTGAAAACACCAAAACACGACTCAATACATTAGGTGTTGATGTGAAGTTTTTGCTGCGAGGATGAGACTTGTGACGGAAGACATAAGACTTACGACACGGGAAATCCAGAGTGAGTCATTTAGACTGCCTTGACGAAATTTTCATTGCCGCTGTATTCATGTCCTGTAAGGACATTTGGTGGGTAACAAAATCAGCGTGAGTGTGGAGTGTGAGAGCGGAGGAAAATACAGCATCCTCCATAATTTAATTTTTAAATTATTAATCGAATTATCAATGCCCTTGTATTATGTCCTGTAAGGACATTTGGTGGGTAGAAAACATTGTCCCCCCCCAATCGACGTTCCGTAGGAACGTTTGAAAAACCGTTTTGATTTTATATTAATGTGTTCATCGAATTGAATTTTCTAGTCAAACGTTCCTATGGAACGTCAGTTCAGAACTATCTAATATCTACCCACCAAATGTCCCTATGGGGACATAATACAAGGCAGTCGATTTTTGAAAAACTAGAACCCATTAAGAGGATAAAGTGTAGCGCGAGAATTCTGAGCGGAGATATCGTTTGATATAATCAGATTACTCGTAATACTGTTTTCAGTCTTCTGTCTACTGTCTTCTGTCATGAGTTCTTCCTCTTCCCAAAAAAACCAAAATAAAAGGTTACCAAAAACAAGATGAAATGAAGGAAGCCGCGAAAGACTAAGAATTCATGCGTCATGGTGGTTCCCATAAATGGAAGATCCACCTTATACCATGCGAAATACCAGCTGGCGCCAGCAGTTACAAAGAATGCCCCCGATAAAAATTTAAAGATTTCTCTCCATTTGATATTTTTCATTTGATAATAATTTTACCTGAATTTGTTTGACTATTGTCTTTGCTTTTAATAATATAAAAATAAATTCCTGATGCTAAATTCAATTCAATAACTTTCGTGTAAGATGAAATGTTTGAAATTTTAGTTTCTACTCCGGCTGAATTTATAAAATCAATTTCATTGATATTTTCCAACTGGGAACTAGAACCAAGTTTTAAAAATAATTTTCCATTAGAAGGGTTTGGGTACAGCATGAAGTCAGCAGATGTATTAGGTATAATGCCAGATGCAACAGTTTTTATGGTGAAGGTTTTACTGCAAGTCTTCCCATTATAGGTTGCCTGAAAGGTATAAACCCCTGGTACGGTAGGGAGTAGCTTGCTATACCCTCTGATTGCGTTTTTAGTGGTTGTTGTGCTTGTATAAGTCCAACTATTAAATGTGGTTCCATTAGGATTCAGAATCTTACAATCAGCCGACTGGCCCGAAACATCATCCCTGATAAAAATATAAAATTTTGCATACCCCGGCGAAAGTCCTGCTCCTTGAAAAGGAATCGTATAAACCGAACTCTCATTTGGAGTTTCCGTATTTGGGCAACCAGGTAATACAATATCGGTGGTATTTACTGATACTTTAATAACCGCCGGATTGGTATGCGGTTTCTGGGCAATCCACCAGGAAGCGGTATTCAACGTATTGCACGTGCCTGCAAATGGGTCGTTATAGGTGGTGTTTGTGCTTCCCGCCCATACTTCAAAATGTAAGTGCGGCCCTGATGAATTTCCAGAACTTCCTGCCACGCCTAAATATTCGCCAGCTACCACGGTTTGGCCAATAGCCTTCGCCGTAACAGAATTCTTTTTCATATGCCAATACAATGCCCTTGAGCCATCGGCATGTTGTATAATTATAGAATTGGCAGTCATCGTGTTCGTAACACAATTGCGGTCAAAGTTTCCATCCGCTTTTTGTATAATGGTTCCCGGTGCAGCTGCAACAACTTCTACCAAGTTGCTATCCATTTTATAAAAACCAAATGGCCACACTGCGATATCAGTTCCGTGATGACCATCATAGGTATTGTTTCCGCAATTGAAATCTTTTATAGCTGTGGCTGCAATATCCTGATCAACATAAGCACCAATGAAATAGTAGTCACAATCGGTAAACCCAGCGGCTGCTTTTATTGGCCAGCTAACACTTATGGGAAGTAATTGTTTTTCGGGAAGATTTTTATCTAGGCCTAAAAATTTAATATTTTCAGCACATTGTTGTTCCAGTAATTTATACTCTGAAGGAGTGATGCAAGGATGTTGTGCATCGTTCAATGGTAGATTTTCATTGATGAGGGTACTCCCTGTATCAGCAATGCTATTTTGACCAATGACTTTTATTGATGCAAATATTATTACTAGCAGCACTGGAATTAACTTTGATACTTTCATGATTTAATTAGTATTAGATTGTTTATTCACTAACCTTACTTGCCACTATGGATAACACGGTACAACGATATACAAATTAAATCAAAACAATTGGGCATTCAAAAGTAAATTATACAAGAACAATTGTTAGAGCATTAGTAATCATAACCTAAGCATCTGGTTCCTTATATTACTAGTTGTGAATGAATTAACTCCTTGCCAATGCTAAAGAAGGAAATCAGCTTTGGCAAGCTCTTTATTTTCTTTGAGCTAGTATTTCTACAGTCTGCTTTACCGCCATTGCATTGGTGGTAGGGGTATAGTTAAATCGTTTATTGAATTTGGAGCTATCGAAATAATAGTCGCGGTCGTATTGATAATTCATCTCGGGTAGTTCTTTCATGATGGGAATAAACATTCCCAAAATTTTCATTAGCCAAACGGGTAGCATTTGATATTTATTACTTGCCTTCATCTCTTTGGCAAATAAATTTACCCAACCTTCTCCTGTAATTTTTTCTGGATCGGTGGGCAGGTTCCATATTTGATTGTAAGCGTCGGGGGTATTGCCTAGGATGGCAGCACCTTTGGCGAGGTCGGGCGTATAGCTAATGCTATGAATATTTTTAGCGTCACCGAGCCAATTTGCTTTTTTTCCTTTGATGAGATTGTCGTATATAAGGTTCATCACCATACTATTCCCTTTCACTTCACTGAAGAAATCGGCCGAACGAGCTATGATGGCGTGGAGGTTTCTTTTTTTGATGGCATCTAAAATGAGTTGATCCAATTCAGCTCGTATGGCCCCTTTTTTACTGCATGGACTCATGGGTGATTCTTCGGTGATATGTTTTACATGATCACCGCCAATGGCATATACATTATCGAAGAACACCATTTTGGCGTTATGTTCAATGCAGGCATCAATGACATTTTTAATAAATGGAGGCCATAATTTTTGCCATGTTTTAATACTGTATTCGAATCCCACGGTGACGTAAACGATTTCACTTCCTGCAATGGCTTTAAATACATCATCGCGATTGGTTAAATCGGCGGCCATCAGTTCATCATTCGCATTTACTTTCTTCGGGTTGCGGCTCACCAATCGAATATCGGTGGCATAGGTTGTCAATGCTTTGGCGAGCTCAATTCCAATAGCGCCTCCAGCGCCTAAGATGGTTTGTTTCATGGGGTGAATTAGTAATTTGTATTTCGGCGCATCAATTTGTAGCAATTAATTTATGATGTTACAACCGACGCAATTCAAATTAAGCGAAACTTTTCCATTTGCAGAGATAAATTAGTATGAAGCAAACAGGGAATATTTAAAATAAGAAAATTGTTTGAAGCTGTTTATTATTTAATTCTCACTCAATGCCCTCCTTCAACCCCAGCTTGTATCGCGGCTTCAAGAATTTCTGTCTTGATATCCTTAAGTGATTTGAACTTAATACAATACCCGGTAATGCTCGCCTTCCCAAGGGTCGGGGCAAAATTTTGGCTAAGATATTTTCTGTCTTTAATTCCCATGATATATACAGAGATTCCAGTGGTATTGGCGCTCAATCCAATTTGATAAAACTCTTTGGTGCTCCCGTCAGCATATTTCATCATTTGAACTCCGAAGCCAATATTCGGATTGGAAACAACTTTGCCTTCATTGTTTTTGCCATCCAGGAACCATAATTTACCGGCAGGCATTATATTCGTAATGATATCATGCAATGCTTGCAAATCTTTGCGCTTGGCCTCAGGATGGCTCCATATGTATTGATTGATTTGATCTATTACCGTCATTGAAATTTAAAATTACAATATTTAGGAATGATTACAAAAGAGTAATTGTTACTTGGAGGCTAAAATATTTCCAAATTTTTCAATGTAATCGTAAAACCTTGTTTGAATCCTTCGAGTAACTTCTCAATTAGTTCTAACGATTCATTTTAAATAGTAATAGCCACTTTAGTGATTCCATTTTGTTCGCTGAAACTATAATTCAATTGCGTTCCACACAATCCTGGATTCTCCTCTGTATAAGCAAATAAATTACACCGTTTAGAATTCGTTTTGATTTAAGCCAATTGAATGTGCGATTATCAATTTCATCATATTGGTAATGAGGCATTTATAAATAATTATTGTATTATATGCCATTTGAATAGTTTTACTATTATATTTGCATATAATTCTATCAAATGGACAACTTGTTATCAAACTTAAAAATAAACGTAAGTGACAGCTTATACCAAATTGACCCTGCTACAAGTAAATTAGGAAAGAAAATAATCATCAATTCAGTGGAAATGATTGTAGCATTGGGATTTGAAAAGTTTACTTTTAAAAAACTAGGAGAGGTAATTGGCTCTCCAGAAGCATCAATTTACAGATACTTTAAAAGTAAAAACCAAGTATTATCTTATTTAATTTCTTGGTATTGGGGATGGATGGAATATCGATTGGTTTTCGAGACTAGTAATATTCCTTCTGCAGAAATCAGGCTAGAAAAATCTATTGCATTGGTATCATCAAATGTGATTGATAAATTAAGTATTGAAGGTATTGAAATTATAAAACTACATCAAATTATTATCTCTGAATCAATTAAATCCTATTTGACAAAGGATGTTGATAAGGCGAATAAAGAAGGAGCTTTTTTAAATTACAAGAAATTTGTGGAAAGGATATCAAAAATCATACATGAAATTAATCCGAAGTATAAATACCCACATATGCTTTTAACGACGATTATTGAAGGCGCACATTTGCAAGTTTTTTTTGGACAACATTTGCCTCATTTAACAAACAAGCAAAAATCACCCGATTATGTTACTAAATTTTACACATCACTTGCTCAACAATCTATAAAAGGAAAGCTATGAAAACACCCTATCAACGCTTTTGGTTATTGCTTAAACCTGACAGCAAAGAAATTTATCAAGTATATACATATGCATTCTTTAAAGGCGTAATAGCGCTTTCATTGCCTTTGGGAATTCAATCCATTATTAACTTAATTCAAGGTGGAAGTGTTTCTGCATCTTGGATGGTACTAGTGTTTATCGTAACACTAGGGATTGCTTTAGGAGGCTATATGCAGTTAATGCAGATGCGAATCACTGAAACAATTCAGCAAAAAATATTTGCTCGTGCTGCATTTGATTTTACTTACCGAATACCAAAAATAAAGTTCGAAGAAATATACAAACACTATGCTCCTGAGCTAATGAATCGTTTTTTCGATGTGCTGACCTTGCAAAAAAGTCTGTCCAAGATTATTATTGATTTTTCAACTGCGGTTCTCCAAATTATTTTTGGCTTGATTCTGTTATCACTTTACCATCCTTTTTTCATTTTATTTAGCATTTTACTTGTTATACTAATATTTAGTATAATCAAGCTCACAAGCAAAAAAGGGCTGGAAACAAGTTTAGCCGAATCTAAATACAAATACAAAGTAGTGTCGTGGCTTGAGGAATTGGCTAGAACAAAAGATTCATTTAAGCTAGCGGGCAATACAAATTTACCCGAATTAAAAACGGATGAACGCGTAATGGGGTATTTAGAATCAAGAGAGACCCATTTTCAAATTCTCAAAAAGCAATATATTTTACTTTTGTTATTCAAAATAATTGTAGCACTAGGACTATTAATTGTTGGCGGATTATTGGTAATTGATCAACAGATGAATATTGGTCAATTCGTGGCAGCCGAAATTATTATCTTACTTGTAGTCAGTTCATCTGAAAAAATAATTATTAACCTTGAAAATGTATTTGATATCCTTACATCATTGGAAAAGATAGGGCAGGTAACTGATTTGGAAATAGACAGCCAATTAAACAATTCATCCTTAGATCATAATATTATTTTGCCAATTCATGTGGAATTAAAGGATATAAACTTTACTTATCCAGGAAAAATGAAACCGGTGTTGAAAAGCATCAGTTATAATTTTGAGGCAAATAGTAGTTATTGTATTGTAGGAAATAATGGTTCTGGAAAATCAACCCTTATTCATTTAATCAGCGGCTTATACCAACCCCAATCAGGAAGTGTTTGTATAAATGATCTGCCCATACTTAATTACAATATTGCTCATTTATATAAAGTTATTGGAAATGGCTTAATGGAAGAAACTTTATTTGAAGGAACTCTGTTGGAAAACATTACTCTTGGAAGAGATTTTATTAAAATTGAAGAGGTACTATGGGCTACTGAACAAGTTTTTCTTTCTGAATATATAAAAGAATTACCAAAAGGATTAGATACATCAATAAATATTTCAGGGGATAAATTATCAAAAAGCATTAAACAAAGAATAATTATCGCAAGAAGCATTGTAAATAAGCCTAAGTTAATACTACTTGAAAACCATATTGATTTTATAGAAGAGATGGAACGCAATAAGATTATAGATTTTTTAACAAATAAATCAAATGGCTGGACATTAATCAGTGTCTCCAACAATATTTACTTGCAACAGAAATGTGATACAATAATTTATATGAATGAAGGAGAAATATTGAAATAAATAATTTAAATTATATGCTGAACATAAGTAATAATAAAATAAAAGATAAGAATTATTTGGAAAAATTGAATTCATTCCAAATGTTGGATGCACGTGTCCATAGTCGAAAGCTAATTAAAATTCTCTATCTTTTGGGAGGAATTCTATTGGCACTTGTTTTTTTACCATGGACCCAAAATATAAGGTCAAAATCAAAGGTAACAGCGCTTAAGCCAAATCAACGACCACAAACGATTCATTCAATAATTGCAGGTAGGATTGAGAAATGGTTCGTGCAAGAAGGACAATTCGTAAAACAAGGTGATACAATACTTTATATTAGTGAAACAAAAGAAGAATACCTGGACCCAAATTTAGTTCAAAACACAGAGCAACAACTAATATCAAAGGAATTCTCTGTTAAATCCTACATGGAAAAGGTAAAGGCAAATGATAGTCAAATTGATGCAATGATTATTTCACGTAAATTAAAACTTGAACAAGCAGAAAATAAACTTATTCAATCCAATTTAAAAGCACAAATTGATAGCGTTGAATTATCTGCGGCTCAACTCAATTATAAAATTGCTAAGGAGCAATTAATTCGGATGGAAGAATTATTTAAAGAAGGATTGAAATCCTTAACAGATTTAGAAACCAGAAAGTTGAAAGTTCAAGAAACGCAAGCAAAAGTTTTAGCACAAGAGAGCAAATTTATTAGTAGTAAAAATGAAATAATAAATGCTAAAATTGAATTGCAAAGCATCACTGCTGATTACAGGGATAAAATTGCAAAATCAGAATCGGAAAAGTTTGCAACACTATCTAATATGTATGATGCAGAGGCAACGGTTTCTAAATTGCAGAATCAATTTATTAATTATAGCATACGTTCTGGAATGTATTATATACTTGCACCTCAAGATGGATATATAACACAAGCAATACAATCCGGTATCGGTGAAACAATCAAAGAAGGAGCAGAGATAATTAGCATAATGCCTGCTGATTATCAATTAGCTATTGAAATGTATGTTAACCCAATGGATATTCCTTTACTGGAAAATGGACAACATGTGCAAATTCAATTCGATGGATGGCCTGCCATCATATTCTCTGGGTGGCCAGGAATTTCTTACAGTACGTATGGTGGTAAAATTGTTGCTATTGACAATTTTATTAGTGACAATGGGAAATACAGAGTACTCGTTTCACATGATAGTAATTACCCTGATTGGCCAAAAGAATTAAGATTGGGAGCTGGTGCTAACTCAATGACCTTACTTAAAGACGTGCCAGTATGGTATGAATTATGGCGACAAATAAATGGATTTCCTCCAGACTATTACAAAAAAAATACTACCCAAACAAAAGTTAAATAAGTTTATGAAACTAAGAACTAAAATAAATATTCTTTTATTGCTATTGTTGATTTCGTTGAATAGCCGTGGACAGTCAGATACAACGATAAAGTTGAGTTTAGCTAATTTTTTGCAATTGGTGAAACAAAATCATCCCTTAGCTAAACAAGCTGATTTAATACGTAAGGCTGCGGATGCTAATGCTTTAGTGGCACGTGGTAGTTTTGACCCCAAATTATTTTATGAATTCAATAATAAATATTTTGATTCAAAAGACTATTATCAACTAGCGAATGGGGGATTTAAAATACCAACCTGGTTTGGAATTGAATTAAAAGGAGGGTATGAAAAAAATCAAGGAGTGAATTTAAACCCCGAAAACACTACTCCAACCAAAGGGCTAGTTTACTCACAAATTTCATTGCCACTTTTACAAGGTTTAATTATCGACGAAAGAAGAGCAACGCTCAAACAAGCAAAATTATTTCAAGAGTTATCCATTTTTGAAAAGATTAATGCGATCAATGAGTTACTCTATAAAGCCGGTAAAACCTATTGGGATTGGCAATTGTCTTTTGCAAATTTGCAGGTATATCAAAATGCTGTAACTCTTAGTCAAGAACGATTTGATGCCGTTAGAAAAGCTTCATTTTTGGGAGACAGGCCGGCAATTGATACAGTAGAAGCAGTTATTCAATTACAAGATCGAATAATAAATCTGCAACAAGCATTAATGGATTATAGAACTAAGTCATTATTGCTCTCTAATTATTTATGGATAGAAAATGATATTCCAATTGAGTTAACAGATAAAACAATACCTGAAGTAACCACTGAATATTATCAAAATAACGAAGCATTGTACTCCAATGTTAATATGGTGGATGGATTAATTAATATCCATCCTGGACTAAAAATATACGATTTCAAAATAGATCAACTAAGTGTTGAAAAAAGACTAAAGCAAGATAAATTAAAGCCAAGTTTAAATGTCAATTACAACCCATTGTTTAAGACCGATAATTTAGCTTTAAGTTACCAAAACAACTATAAATGGGGTATATCTGTTGGCTTTCCAACATTCTTAAGGAAAGAACGAGGGGAACTACAACTAACAAAAATAAAAATTGAAAATACCACCTATGAAAAAATAAATAAGCGGAATGAATTAATGAACAAAGTGAAATCAACCATCAACGAATTAAATAACTATAGAAGCCAAATTGATATGTATACTATGAATACAAATAACTATGAACGTTTATGGCAATCAGAAAAAAGCTTGTTTTCATCAGGAGAGAGTTCACTGTTTATGATAAACACCAGAGAAATGAGTTATATTAATGCTCAAATTAAGTTGAACGAAATAATTAATAAATATAAAAAGGCCGCCTTAGATGTAGAATATTCCTTTGGTTTACTAAATACAATTTATTAAAATTGAACTATTTGTTTCTTCAAATGTTTATTTAGAAATTAGAACTTGAGTCAATTAGGGAATGAAAGATTCTTACATAGGCTCCGAATAATTCGGATTTGAAAATATTAACGCAATGCTACTATATTAAAAATTTCCAAGAGTTTAAAAAGTTGAAACTAACATCTTATCTCTAAGTAGAGTGTAAGTTATTCTACGATATAGCCGGGTATTTAGATTTTTGCAGGCAAGGTTGGACAATACCGAAGAAAAGAATATTCCATATGAATTAAACATTTGCTAGACTGCATATTAACTAAATTTCTTAATCAAGTACTTTGAACTAATAGAAAATAGATAGGCAGGCCAATGGTAATATTAATCGGAAAGGTTATTGCAAGAGCCATTGGTAAGAAAAGCCCAGGATTGGACTGTGGGACTGAAATTTTCATGGCAGCTGGAACTGCTATATACGAGGCACTTGCTGCTAATTCTTAGAATATAAGATTTTAGTTGTCCTACAATAACTTCAAATTCTTTATTAAAAATGTCTACGGTCATAATTATTTTTGTGTTCTGATATTTGAATTATTGACCTATCAAAAATTCTCTAGGTTCTTTTGGAATATGAAAATGAACGAATTCTATCCACGCTGCAGTCTCCCAAAGATAAACTAACTCCTAATTATTCTTCATTAATGGCCGGCCTTGAAAGGCTTGAATAAACGTCAGTAGTGCCAAGATTCCATATACAAAAGCAAGACACATTGTCAAAATAGTATTTTTCAAAAGATAGAATGAAATTATGGGTAGTACTTGTAAGGCGTGCATACCAATAAAATGTGATACCCTTAAATCGCCAACCGTCTTACTCCAACCAAGTATCAGCCAGTTTGAGTTATCATTTAAAGCGCCTACGCTATGGTTTAATCGGGAGCCCATAGCAAAACCTTCAAATGAAAAAATTACGAAGAGGATGATGCCTAAGCGAATAGACCAGAGATAATAATTTGGCAACTCAGGAAATGAATTATTAAAAAACAGGAAGCCGATATAAGCGGTATAAAGTGTTACTATGGTGGCAGCCAATGCCATTAAAGTATATAGCACGGAATAAACTTTTGTAGATATATTGTAATGTGATTGCTGTCCCTTACTGGCTTGAAATGCTATATATATAATCTCAAAACTCCATAAGATTACCACCGTCCAATTGAATAAATTGATATTAAATGATGGCAGATAGAAACAATACCAAGCCATGGTCCAAGAGTAAATACCAAGTGAAATAGCAAACTTGAAGGGTTTGTTCCATACATTGACATTATATAATTGCGTCGTGGTTAGTTTTGTAAGTAGCAAAAATGCTATCGACAAAATGAAACAAATTATCCCGAAGTAAAACAGTGTTTCGTTACGGTTACTGAGTTGTTGAATAAAATCCATTATTTTTTATGCATGCTAAGTTAGTTTTAATTATCATTAGAATTCCTAATGATAAGCTAAGCATCCTGAAGATGCAAGACTATCAGCATCAATATGCCCTCATCGCTTTTAGTAGCCAGGCTTTTGACTTAGGTTAATTTAATTTATTAAAGTCATCTTCCAATATCCCATAAAAATAGTTATCCTTCCATTCTCCTCTAATTGGTAGCTTTTTACGTTTCATCCCCTCTTGTATAAACCCAACTTTTTCAAGTGTCTTTCTTGAGGCGATATTCTCCACGGCACAACCAGCTTCAATCCTATGTAGTTTCAATTCGTTAAATCCGTAATTCAAAATTTGAGTCAATGCCTCTGTTGTATAACCCTGTCTACAATAGTCTTTATGAGTTTTAAACCAGACCTCTGCTGTTCTATAGTTATTTTTACCTAATACAATTGCAATAAGACCAATAAATTTACGATCATCATTTTTCTCCATACAAAAGATAAATGAATTTCTTGGCTCATGTTTTTGTAGTATCAACCATTCAGCCAATATTTTTTCAGTGGTATGTATATTTTCAGGTATACCTAAGGTATTATATTCGTCCGTTTCAGGAAGTGAATTTAGTTCGTGAACATTATCAATATCAGTACTAGTCAATTCTCTGAGATATAATCTTTCTGTTTTAAGCATTGTTGTTGACTGGATAACCATTAATGTACTGTTGGTTTGAAAGAGTCGCGCTTTTCAATACAATATTTAGGTGAAAGATGAACTTTTCGCAATCGAAAATCTTTCTTTGGAACACCCCCGACTTTTTATAGTTGATTTAGTTTTCTTGCGCTCTATTTATGTTTTTAAACAATAACATATCGCCTATTCTTGAAGATGCGCCTGTATAGAATCCTGTTTCGTTTACAAATTCTTTTGGATTATTGAAAGTTCCAAGAATGATGTCAAAAAGAGGTAGGTCGGAATAATTGTAAGCATGAACTCCTTTGGCATGATGAAGTGAATGCGATTCTGGTCTTTGAAAAATATATCCCATCCAACGGGGCGTCTTAATATTTGCATGCTGAATTACTGCCAGAAATGTTGCTCCATAAATAGCATATATTGTTGCTTGAACGGTAAACCCACCTGCTACTACTAATGCCAGGCTTGTTAGAAATGTGAATCCAATCATATCCATTGGGCTAAAAAAGAAGGCACCATAAGAATCTACTCGTTCTGCACTGTGATGCATTTGATGAAAAATTCGCCATAGAATACTACTTTTATGCATTGAACGATGCCAGAAGTAAACGCCAAATTCATAAATCAATAATGCAATAATAGCACCGCCTAAGTCGCCTAAGAATGACATATCGAATAGTTGAAATTGTGATAGCGTTTCATTCCAAAGCAAAGGAAGATATGATGACAAGAAAAAATAAAATACAAAAGAGAATATTCCTTTGGCTTTCCAATATTTTATTTTTGGTAAAGGTCGGCCAGGAAATAGCTCTTCTGCAATCATAAGGACTACAAAAATACTTATCACGATGATGGATGCCGGATCCATTAAAATCTGAAGGGGGCTCGGAAGGTTCATTTATTAATCAATTATTTAGTTGTTGTTAATGTGCGTTTTCAAATTTACCAGTATCGTTTGACCGATTTTGGGAATTTGCTTTTGTGGCGATGATAGCTATCAGTGAAGCGCACAAATTCAAAGTAAATTGAAATTTTTTGCACTACAAAAGGAAATTATTCAAACCTTTTGTTATTCACAGTGTCTTTTATACTAAGTTCTCTGATATATAGTTTTAACAATCTTGTCCTCTGAATCAAAAAATATGTATAACCTTTCCCACCTTTTTAAAATATCATCAAGTTCAACATGGCAAAAGTATTTCATTTTTCTTCCCCTGGAGTTTAAAGGGGTTTGATCCCATTGCCACCATTCTGGCTCCTCTGTATATTCAATTGATTTGGCCAGGTCAATATTAGAATTTCTAATTAATTCGGATTTCTCTAAAAAGCTACTAAATGTTGAATCAAAGAGGGAAGTAATTCTTAGGCTTGATGGTTCAAATGACGGAAGGTACAATCCACCTGGTAAAATTTCAAATCCAAAAACATCCACATTGTCGCCCTTTGTGATGAATTTTAGTTCTTTATTTTCAGGATCAAGAAACGTAAATATTATATGTATTATTTCATTAACGCCAAACGGCCCTAAGTCAATTGAAGCTATTGGAAGGAAGTTTCCAAATTGCGAAAATTTTTCCGATAGTATTTTATGTTTACTTGGAAACTTATTGACTATCTTGATGGGGTTGAATCCGTTCATTTTATAGGTTGGTAAGTATCCTTTGCTATTGACGTGAAAGGTTTATTGAATTTCTATGATTTGGCTTTGAAGCACATATGTTTTAAGCGAAATAAAAATCCTCAACTATCACAAATTTACTATGAGATGATATACTCATAACTGTGTTCATCTGTAAATCTAATATATTGTTTCAATTGCCCGCAATCTAAGTATGAGATTGATTTTATTGTACGACTTTTCTTACAATAACTTCATTATCTAAAATAACATTAGTTGACCATATAAATTGGGCGTCATTAGTAGCATCGTCAAAAATATCTGTAAAATTGGTAAAGGCACTTTTGCCGTCAATCCCAATGGTAGCATTCGTATATGTTGTGGCATTCGGCCATGAAGTATCGTCAAAAGATGCATTCATCCAGTCGGCTGGAACTTTCCAATGCAAAGCAGCATAACCCGCCCCATTTCTAACATCGGTTGTATTGCAGCTTGAAGAATTTCTTGTTGTCCCATTTTCAGTGACACAATTATAATCTTTTATCGGCGCAATATAAAATGTTTGTGCTTTCCAGTCGGCATTGGTAATACATACTGTTTTGCCTGTTGCATCTTTAAAAACTGCAACCATTCCGCCGTCTCCTGGATGATATTTTTTTAAATTATTTTTTTCACAACCTAATCCTAATCTTTCTTCCCAGTCAACAAGTTTCATGGCAATTGTATAAGGTTTGGAAACTTTGAACTTGACTATATGGGAATTAAAGTCAGTGAAAGGTATTGCATCTTTTCCAACAGCGATTCCATTTACATATAACTCAAAATAATTGTCGGCAAATATGTAACCTGTTATTACCTCGCCTGCTGCATCTATTTGAATAATATTAGCTGGATTAAATGCAGCAAGTGCAGCGGCACTATTATCATATTTATTGCCGTCTGGATTATATAAATCAGGTGCAGTGGGGAAACTTGCGTTGGTAAAATTTACTTCTGCAGGTACAGTCCATATTGTTCCATCCGTTGCTGTTATTGAACCCAGCCCAGCAACTCTAATTCCTTTAGAATATAAGTTTTCGGTTGTTGTTGAGGCTAAACCCTCGGTAACTGATGCGGTGCCAGAATATTTACCTATTACACTTTTCTTGCACGAAACACTTAATACCATTAGTCCGATGACTACTAAAATCTTACTTTTCATATTTAAATAATTTAAAAATCTAATCCAATTTATTAACTCATCAATTAAATAAGGCCAAGCTCAAAAAGAAGTGATTTTTTAAATCACCTGTGAGTTCTAATGGCTTTGCTGTTTCATTTTACAATTGGCTTCTGTTCGCGGTTTGCAACTAAAGAAAGTTGCCGATTTCGAAGCCTGTAAAGCCGTGAACCTGGTGCCAAAATAATTAACGATAACTCTCGAAATCCTTTCACCATTGCACCAACAATTTCATGCACCTGCTGACAGATTTATTCAATCATTATTTTCTGTAAAAGATAGCACAACCAAATGATTGTGTTTCTGAATTTGAAACAGGTTGTCCGGCCAGCAATTCATCAACAGCATTTGCAATAAAGGGTTTTGCTATTTCAGGGTTCTCTCCATTATCATCAATCGCACCTTTATATTTTACTTTCCATTGATTATCTTCTTTCCAAATTACATAAGCAGTTGGAGTGTGCTCAGCTCCAAAGTTTTTTCCTACAGTTTGCATGGCGTCTTGTAAATATGGAAAAGAGAATGCATCTTTTTTAGCTTTTAATTTCATTTTGCTAAAACTCTCATCCACGTATATCAAGGAATCCATGCTGTTGATTGCTATCAATGGAATATTTAAAGCGCTATATTTTTTATTCAAATCATTCATTCGCTTGGAATACAATTTTGCAAATGGACAATGATTGCATGTGAAGATGACGATGAATCCTTTTGCATTTTTATACTCAGCTGTTGAAATCATCTTCCCGTCTATATTTCTTAAGCTAAAATCAGGAATTACCAAATCGATGGCTGGCTTGAAGTTTCCTGCCGTCATTAAAAAAAAGACCAAAATAATTGAAATACTTCTTACAACCGTTTTCATAATTATTCAACCACAAATGTTTTGGTTACTGTTTGTTTGCTTTTGTTTTCTGTTAATTGGATATTGTAAATGCCTGGCGAAAATTGACTGATATCAATTCCATTTTGTAATTCCGGATTGGGAAGCATCAATAAGGTTCTTCCCAATGCATCGGTAATTCTTATATAGTAGGCCGATTGGTTTGACTCGCTAAATTTCACAAAAAGTTTATCATGTGCTGGATTGGGATAAACAGAAAACAGATTTTCATCTTTACCATTTACATTAACTCCATTCGTATTTGTAACCACAAATTGCCCCATCATTCCTTCGTCTTCATGCAAAGCAATATGACAATGGTACATGAACGGATGCAATGGATCGGCATAATCATCAAATTTGGCGATGAAACGAACCACCGTATTGGTATTTCCTGATTTGCCTTGCACAAACACAACATCTTTCCATCCTGCCTGGGTGGCATCGGGCGCCACACCATTAATACTTAAAATATTAAACTCTACATCGTGTATATGAAACGGATGCCCAAAAAGGGAAGAGCTTGTAATCTGCCATATTTCAGTATTGTTTAATGGTACCTGGTATTCGATATAATTAATATTGAATAATTTATGATTGATGATAAACGCATTGGGGCCGAGAATTGGAGGTACTGTAACCACCCCTGAGCTATCGCTAATTGTGAGGTATCGTGTAAGATTAGCCGATGCTTGATTTAAAAGCGTATTTGTTGTAAGCGTCGTTGGAATTGTAGTAATTGGAATTGCCGTTTGTGCTCCGATATTCAGGTGCAGAATATTAAAATCAATGCGTCCCAAGGCATTTGCAAAGGGTCCATTGGGGAAATTTTCACCACCAGCAATAAAACCGCCTAATAATGAATTATAGGCTTTCAAATCCAGCTTGGTGCCACTCTGTCCTGTGCAGTTCACCAATATTTCAACCCTTTCGCCTGCATGAATTAAATATTTTGTTTTAGCAACGGGTGCATTGAGTAAGCCTCCATCCGATGTAATCACATAAAATGTTCTGTTATCACTAAAACCTAAATTATAGCTTCGTTCAATAGCGCCATTTAAAATTCTGAATCTTACAACCTGCGCTGGAATGGTATATTGAGCTCTTAAAGTCATATTGGTTAGCATGCTATCTCCATAAGGCACCACCGAAAACTGATTGGATGTTGTAAAATCCCGATCTGTCAAAACCAAGGGGATATCGTCAACACCATATTCTCTTGGTAATGCCAAAGCACTTTCAATGGAATCTTTAACAATGATTAATCCACCAATACCTTTTGTAATCTGTTCTTCGGTGGTCATGTGCAAGTGCGGATGATACCAGTAGGTTGCAGCATTATTTGTAACCTTCCAATAGGGTTGCCACAAGGCTCCGGGAGGTATCACTTGATGTGGTCCGCCATCCATTACGGCTGGTAAGTGCATTCCATGCCAGTGTATTGTGGTGCTATCGTTCAAATCATTTTGCACATTCATGTGCACTACATCGCCTTTGTTAATGATTAAAGTGGGTCCCCAAAATTTTCCGTTGATGCCTCCAGTGATGGTTTGATTCCCAGTATTTACAATTTGAGCAAAGGTGTCTTTGATGTTCAAATTAAAATTAGTACCCGATAATGTAGGAGGAATCCAAAGTGTATTATAGGATTGGGCTGATACTTGAATTTTAAGAATAGTAATAAATGCGAATAGGAGTATGAATTTATGCTTCATTATGTTGGAAGATTTGTTGGTTTTATGATAGTTAGACGTCGTTTGATTTAGAAACATACGGTTTGTCTAATTAATTTTCAAATAAACTTAAATAATATTTGAAATACCTAGAGTTAGCTTGCGTGTGTCGTTGCTTCTCCTTTTAATTTTGCAAGGTGTGGAATAAGAGTTGTGTCTACACGAATCAATGGTTGACTTTGTGCTTTGTTGATGTTAGTTGGACTTACTATGCTTGCTAAAAACACTATTTTAGCGGCAGCATTACAGTATCCTCATCAACTAATTAACACGTTTCCATATCAGAGTTCCTGTTATAGGTAACCCTTCTAAAGTTGTGGTATCTAATTGAATTATCAATTGATCTTCAATTACTCTTAAATCTCTTGAAACGGTGATCCCAATATTTGTTGGAGTAATTGAGCCGATCAAGGTGTGCGCTACTTTGCCTGAATCTTCATTTACTTCGTAGGTTCCAAAATAAGCATCATAACCGTCGATGGCGTTTGTATTATTTAAACCCGTACTAGAAATCTGGGTAGTGATTGTTTCGGTTCTATCACGTTTCATAAATTGAGCTGCAAAATGATCTCTTGCATAAGAAATATGTCCAATGGGGGAAGGACCCAAAACAGGGTCAATTTCTTGTCCCCCTTCTTTTGTCCAGTCTTCTCTTGATAAGAGCCACCAAATGCCTTGCATTTTCTCCTTGAGATTTTCTGTAGGCTTGGAAAGTATTAGCATACTCATAATTATTTTTTTTAAAGATAATAGGCGGTTAAGAAAAGTAGAGAACGAATAAAAGAGCATCTGCTAACTGCTGATGGCATTAAGAAGTTGAGGATTTGCAAGTTTGCCTACCCAATTTCTAAAAACTAAATGTAGCTGCTGGCATTTTTTACAATGTTTCGCAAATCATCAAATCGACTTCTTGCTTGTATGCTTTTTTACGAAGGTCGTTTAACGCATTAAATTCAATACTCTCCAACATATTTTTAATTGCTTGTGCCGATGGAAATTCAAAAACTGCAATTGCTTTTATACCACCTTGCCTCATCACTTGTTCGATAGTTTTCCAACGTTGCATTCCGCTCCCACCAAATTTTGCAAAGACACCAACGATTTGAGAAATATAAGATTGAAAGCTTGTGATATCCTCCATATTGGGTACCGCATTCACAATTAAACATGTTTTGTTGCTCATCTTAACTTATCTTTTTTACAGTCGATAAATCTAATTTCGTTTTTTCATTTACAATTGTTCCTGTTTCAATATACAATTTATGCCCTGCCATGATGCCGTCCAATAATTTGGCGTTCATATTTTTCATCATAAGACTGTTCATTATATCGAAAAAACTATTTTTCATTGAGTATGCCATGGTGCTAGTTAATATTGTTTTAGCTTCATCTTGTCTGATAGCCAAGTCTAATGCCATCGTATCAATTCCTGGCATTTTTTTAAGTTCTGCTACTTCTATTTTAATGTTTTTGCCTTCATTCCATTCAGTTACTTTTTCTTCTGCACTTGCACCCATCATTGTAAAATCACAATGCCGAGTAGCACCAACTCCTTCTTTTTGTGTTGAAGTAATGAATGATTTACTTACGGCAGGATGCCCGTGGCAAATATTACCGAAGTCGGCTAATGCTTTCCAAACTTTCTCTGTTGATTGATTGATTGTAATTTCTCTTTTAATTGTTGTTAATGCTCGCATTTTATTTAGTTGTTTTTAAATTGTTGAATAATAATTTTATAGTTTTGATACTTTGTTGATGGTCTTTTGAACTTTTGGCTCTGGTAAGAGAACCATAAAACGTTGCATGAAAAAGTTCTGTCATTTGCCTGGCTTTCCATTTGGAATTTAATTCCTTGTTTTGTTGTGCTTCCTTAACCGTAGGTTCTATGGCATCTATAAATTCATCAAATGCTTTTGTTGCTGCTAATCCAACCTTTTCGTTGGCAGAACCTAATTCAGACATTATGTTATTGATAAAACAACCCATAAAGTTTACCTTGGGCTGAACTTCAAGCATATTGATATAAAATTGATATAGGCGTTCATAGGCGGATAGTTTTTTACGTGGTTGAAGTTGCGCCTTTATTCGGTTCACGTTGTTTTTCGCATATAGCAAAATAGCTTCGATTAAAAACTGCTCTTTGCTTTGAAAGGCATTGTAAAACGCTCCTTTGGTCATTCCGGTAACTTTGCAAATCTCATCAATACCAAGGCTGTTGTATCCTTTGTTACAAAACATTCCAAGTCCTGTTTTCAAAACATCTTCTTTGTTGTGTTTTATATTCATTTATACACTTTGAACAATTGATGGTGCAAACATAATCAAACAGAACGGTCGGTACAAATAAAATTAGATTGTTTTTATTCTATTGTTTTTAAGTTAGCGTTTTAAGGTACACTGAGGTAACTATACTTGCAGCATAAAGGTATGCGGCTCTATGAAGGACGGGAGCCTGAAAGTAAAATCAATTTGAAAGTATCAGTCGATAATAATTAATTTCTCAATTGCTATGATTTTATCTGCTTCTTCAAGTCTAATGAAATATATTCCGCTGGGAAGCCTATCCCGGGATATGGGAACAGTCTGACCAGAAATATTTTTCACTTGCATAACAGTCTGCCCATATGAGTTGCAAATTGTCAAGGTCGCATTTTTAAGATTGCTAATAGTCTGCAATGTTGCCGAGGAATTGAAAGGATTGGGTATGACAGAAAGGATATTTTCTGTTGTATTTCTATCCATGCCTAATGCCATTTGCCCCGACTTGATACAAGCATTTGGGGTGCTCTGGTAGGCGTAATCTTTTATGGTGAATGATGAGGATGTGGCTAGTACATCGAACCGTGCCCAGCCATAGTAGGTGTTTGCCCCCACAATGAGTTTTAGCGCTAAATATTTATTTGTTGCTCCTACCCAATGGCCTGCGCTTGTTCCAGAAGCCATCGTACCTGGGTTGATAGAATCATACCATGTCAATAGTGAGTCACAAATACTAATAGTTGAAGGTAATGCCCAAGGTGAATGAACACCTCCAACAAAATCCCCAGAATAAGTATTGTTATTTTGAGGTTTACACATTACCTTATTCGCTTGATTGAATTGAATTAAAAAGTCAATAATGGTATCGTTATTCAAATCTAAAGGATAGGTAGCATTGGGAGTAGCGTCAGTTATATCGGTATATATAATTTGAGAGTATGATTTATTACTGAAAATAAAAAATATCAAATGGCTAGATATGACTACCAATTTTTTCAGAAATTTAATTTTTGTATGCATATTAAGTCGGTATTGATTATCGGAACACCTCCGCAAGTTTAATAATATATTTAATATTTCTTCCTCGGCATTTTAGCATTAACCATAACGTTTTATTACTTGGCTCTGAATCATATTTCAGGAAATGACTATATATCAACAACTACTTTACACCCATCACTTCCGCAACGATCGAAGTTACTTCTAAAGCGGCTTCTTTTGGTAAATATGCCGTATCACTGATGCCTGAAATCACATGTGTAATATCGTGATCAACTTTGCCACGGTAACTCCAATTTGTTGCTGATGCAGCAGTAATATATATTGAGAAATTGCGATGTATCGTGCCGGGGCGCTCGCCAATAATATGTATAACACAATGCTTATCCAATCCCTCTTTCCCAAAAAGCAGCTCCCCAACCTCGTAGCCTGCACGCACACGTCCATTGCGAATTACTATGGGCGCTTCAACAATAGATAAATTAAGAGAAGCCAAATTTTTGTAAACCAAAGGAAGTAATGTTTCGAGATGCCCATCATCCATAAGTGATCGGGTATTCAAGCCGTCGGAAATAATAATCTGCACATCAGGAGTAATCTTTTTGAAATTTTTGCGCAGGCTCTGAATTACGGATATACTTTCGGGTGAAACACGCTCCCCACTCGCAGGGTGATACACATAGTCAATTCTATTGGCCGACATAGATGCGATCACTACTGCATTCTTTATTGACTTAAGATAGGTTGACTCCCATTCAGTCCATAAACAATATTTTGCGTCTTTGTATATCTCTCGAATTTCGCGATCGAGTGAAGGTTGCAATTGCCAGGTCTTTTCTCCTATTCCTTCGGCAATTGGCACACCGCGTTTGCGCACGCGCGCCATGGCTTCTTTGCCTTCAAGCAATATTGTTTCATCACTGCGCTTATCGCCTTTGGCTCTGCAATAGCGCAAATAAACTTGGTTGGGCTGACCAAAAAGGGCTGTTGGTTTATTATCTACACCAATTATATTGATACGCTTAAAAAACTCCCACATCGCATCATTTACCTTGTAACCAAATTGCTCACGCACCCGAACGTGGTCGGCAAAAGATGTGGTAAGGTAGCTAAGCATCGGGTCGTTTTTCGTTGGTAGTGCCATGAAATAGGCTGGATTGGCTGGCATAATCTGATCAATACACCAATCAAGATCATCTAGGGTAACATCCATGTGCAGCGTGGTGCAGATGTCTAGCCCAATAGTAAGTCCATGAAGTTTGCCCATTACAAGGTCTTCTAGGCAACAACGTACGAGTTGCTCTTTGGTGCGAAAAACTTCTGGCCCGATGAATCCTGCTACATCGTTAAGAAATACCCACGGTTCAATACTGTTTATTTTTTGCTTATCCATGCGTAGCTTTAATGCACGTAAGAAGCCGTATTTGCGTGACTCGTGCACTACCATATCGAAACCCTCGCCATGGCCATTGGTGGCGTCGGCCCCTTGTCCTGTTTCTGCATAGAGCCCATATAAATTATCTTTTCGTGCATCAGCATGTGTTTGCATTTTTTCAATGGTTACATCAAATGTTTGATTGGCCTCAACCGTACCTGCGAGGCTCTGAAACCAAATACCCGTAGTTCCTGGCTGTAAATTTTCTACCTTCGATTGAATATCAATATGTGAAAGCACACAATTGGGCATCGTATTTTCTAACTGAAAGGTAACTAGCAAATCATGCAGCGCCGCTTCTATACGAGCTACCATAACGGGATCGCTTGAAACGGGATTGGTTCCAAGCAACAAATCTCCCACGCCATAAGACCAGGCATCAAATACCTGCCAAACAATATCTTCGATATTATCAGTGGGTGAGTTAGGTTGCACTCGTGCGCTTACATAACCTTTTGCTCCAATATTACTGTTAGGAAGTTGATTAAAGACTTTACTGCTAATAGTGATTAATTCGTTGTTGGACATGAGTTTTACAACCAACGCAATAACGTCGCTTGAAAGTGCGGGCATGATGAGCTTAATCGCATCTTCATCCGATTCAAGGAGGAAATTTTTTAGTTGACGGAAGTTCATGCGCATAACCTCTTTATCAAAAACGGTAGTGTTTTGAATGAGGTCATATTGCTCGTCTTTAAAAAGCGGATGCTCGAAGACATCTGACAACAACGTGTTAGCGATAAGATCGCGTGCCGACTTTCTTGCAGATTCACTAACAGCTGCAATCCCTGCAATTTGATCGCCTTCTTTGAATTCGTTTGCAGTACCTACCAACTGTTTGTATAGGTTTATATCAAATCCTCCCGAGATCCGACGGATATAGGTAAAAATATCTTCATCATTTAGTGTGTCCTTTAAGTCAATCAGCTTATAGGTTGGAGCAGCGATTAAACCGAAGGCTTGTGAATTGGTAAGCATTATCGAAATACTTACCATTCCTAATTGAAGTAGAAAATCTCTGCGAGCAGTGGAGTTAGAAAAGTTCACAGATTGTGTTTCTGTTTGCTTTGTCTCACCAAGTTTGAGGTCAAATCTAGTTTTATTCATAATCAAGGAGTATCAATTGACCTTTTAAGTATTGATGGTGACTAATTTTTATGAGCAGTGGTGTCTTCTTTCCCTTGTCGTTAGTGGTTTACAATAAGTTTTCTTGTAATCGTTCTTTGCTTTGTTGTAATGTAAACTATATAAACACCGTTATCGTCAAGTTGCAATTTAGTTGTATTTTGTATTGCTTGTGTTTTCAGTATCTGTTGTCCAAGTAAGTCGGTAACGGTAATTGTTGCGTTGTCAGTTGGAAGGATAATTGTAAACTGTCCGCTTGTTGGATTTGGATAAATTTCAAAGTATGTTGAGGGCAATGATTTTGAAATGTAAGTTGTAATACCAAAAATTTTTTCAAAATTAGTTGCATACTGATATTTACTTGCACAAGTGCTTACTGCATCCCAATTAACAGACCAAGTCATCATACCTCTTAATGAAGGATAGCCGCTTAATTTTGATAATACATAAGTGCCAGGTTGACTCCCATTTCCTCTTAAATAATCAATTGCAGTTTTTACGGTAGCCGAATCTACAAAACCACCACCAGCGGCACTTATGCAAGCGGGCAATCCTACGGCTACTTTGCCGGCGGATAATCCAACGAACATTCCACCTGATGTATTAAATCCATGTATTACTGCTTCAGTCATTGCTATTATAAAATCAGCAGTTCCTTGGGTATAAATCTTTCCATCAATACCATACATTGAACCACTGTTATAAAGTTGCACTTGCAATAGATCTAATGAATCTCTTAATGCATCGATTATTGGCAGATATCCTCCCCATATACTTCCAAAAGCCGATTGTCCGCCTTGTACATAAGCAGTTTCAGGAGCCATCGTAAGTAATAATTTCCGCGAATGAATGGTACGATAGTTTGCCATTATTTGTTTTATTGCATCAATTAAATTTATTTGGGCAATATTTCCAGGTGCTGCTATTGTTCCTCCACTTATTAATATAGAGTTTCCATGTTCAATATCAATGTCAATCCCATCAAATCCGTAAGTGTTAATAATGGCTGTAATAGAACTTACAAAAGCATTTTTATTTATTGTGGTTGTCAGGTCAATACTTGTGGTAGCACCTCCAATACTTAACAGTACCTTTTTGCCCTGACTTTGTAAGGTCTGAACTTTAGTAATAAATACACTTGGAGAAACCACATCTGGTGTAAATAGCATATTCATATCTGATGGAGAGGTGGGAACAGCAAAGGCTACCTCTATTACGTTGTAGCGCTTATCAATGGCATCTAGTTGGATATACGGTGCGTTAATGTCGTTCCAGTTATGCCAATAACCAATTAAAGCAGGATTAGGAATTTGTGATTTACATATTGTAATTACAAATGTTAAAGCGATAATAGTATAATATTTTTTCATTTTATTTTTTCTTTTACCTACTCTTTTCGGTTTTAAGTTATCCCGTTCGTTATGTGCGTTTTTACAATTACGTTTAACGTTTTGCAGCTTCAAGAAGTTGGCGATTTTTACCACAAATGTTCATACGAAGAACGAATGTTGGTGCCAGCACAAAACTGTTATACGAAGCATTGAACCGCCAATTTCTTTTAGGTGCTGTTAGCGGTTCGGCTTTTATTCAATTTTCAGATATCGCAATGTACTTTTTTAATTCAGTTTGTTTTTCTGCTTGTTTTATTAAAAAGTCTGCTACGTCAGCTCTATTAATACCGCCTATATTAATTCCTTTGAATAATTTGTTTTCAATACGGTATTTCTCTGTCAATTCCTTGTCTAATAACCTTCCTGGTCTTACAACTGTCCAATTCATATCTGAATTAGTGATAATTTCTTCCATTTTAGTTTTGTCAGCATAAGCGTCTTTTAATAAGTATTTTAAAAACATCTTTACAAGCCAAGAAACATAATTTTTACTTTCTCCTGCTCCAAAACCGGTAACAAAAATTAAAGGAATATCTATTTTTTTCTCTCTATGGATTTCCAAAAGTAATTTTGCAAAATCCGAAAAAAGGGTAGTAGGTTTAATATTCTTACGAGTCCCTAATGTTATAATTAGTGCATCTGCGTTTTGGAATGAATTTAACAGATCCGCTTTATTAGTTGCATCACCAAGTATCATTTTTAAAGAGTTTTTCTCTTCAATTTGTATTGCAGATCGAGAAAGGGTCGTTATCGAGTGATTTCTATTTAATCCTCTTTTTACTGTTTCCAATCCTACTCCAGCCGAGGCTCCTATAATAGTTATATTCATTTTGCTTTTTTACTGATTTTGGTTTTGAGCCGATTGTTAACGTTTGAGGTCTTGTGCCGTTTTATTTGGTGGTCCCGATAGCTATCGGGAGCGCGCAGATTCAAAGTAACATAAAACTTTCCGCCCCACAAAAGTAAATTGCGAAAAGCCCTTTGTTAGCGATAGTTAGATACCACCAATAAGTTTCCTAAAATCGATTGAATCAAATTCAAATTCTCTTTCTTTCCTGAATTTACTAAAATTGACAATCATATCAAACTTTTTGGCATTCTCTTTCATTACATACAATCGAAACTGATTTTCCAGTACAACTTTACTATTATTGAAATATTGATAAGTAAATTTCCAAACAGCTATTTTTTGACTTAAATCAATGAAATGGATGTTTACCTCTTTTAAAAAAAGACCATCCCATACCGCACTATCACTCAAAACAATTTTAAATCTGCTTTGCCTAATTTTCACAAAGGAATCTATTATGGATGGTATTGGTCCCATCATACCGTATTGAATCAGAAGCGAATCGGTGAGTATCAAATCTTGTCTATACATTCCGTCACAAGGAACATATAAATAGTATTTGCCTTTATATTCATGAAGTTGAAGCCATTCACTAAGTAGGTTTTGGATATTGAACCTCCGTAAAATTAAGTTTCTTTCTTTTAGGTTTTTGCAATACATAAAAAACTCTTCTGAGTCTTTCTTGTCAAATTTCAGATTAGTCCACTTTTTATAAATCCTGGATTCTCGATTCCTTTCAATAAAAATTGCATTATAGTTCTGCGCTGACAGTTTTCTAAATAAAAAAATAGTATCATCATTTGCTATATCATCCGTTGAATGTTTAACTTTCGAAGGAAGAGTGTCCCTCATATCAGTTTCGACCATTTTGGCAGGAGGTGCATTCTTGATTTCAGAATTATTGGTTTGGTTATTAGAGCAACCAAGCAATAAGAGAATTAGTATTTTAATCCATGAATTCTTCACAACATCTAATTATCGCTAACGTTTTGCAGCTACAAGAAGTGGCGGCTTAGATGCACTAAACTGTCTTAACGCACAGTGTTTATTAATTGCACAACTGTTTATACTTGCACTTAAGCCGCCATTTTTTTTTAGGTGCTGTTAGCACCAGTATTAATTTCATGCTTAATAAGTTCGTTATAAATATTTAATCCTAAATTTTTTTCTAGGTTACCGTCTTTGTTGAACAGGTCAGTAAAAGCGACTTGGCAATTTTGTGTTTTAAACTTTATATTTCTGAATGGTTTTTTGTCTGCTGTATTGATTGATGTTTTTGGATAAAGTAAAATACTTAGGTCGGTTTCGTAGTGCAAATTATAGGCAAACATTTGTTTCAAATCATTGTCTGAAGGCTTGTCGTCATTTAGTACTTTCCATTTTGTGTCAATTACAAAGCGCTTGCCGTTTGTTTCTAATAAAATATCAGCTCTTAATCCCCTTGATTCCCAAAACGGAGTTCTATTTTGCTCTTTAATTTGTATAGCTGGAATTTTCGAATTTGATTGAATTGATTTTAGTTTACGATAAATATAATTTTCATAAAGCAAATTCATATCAAACATTATTGCCAAAACATTTTCATTTCCTCCTTTCAAATCAGGTGAATAGCGAAGAATAATTAATTTAGCTAAAGTTAAAGCCTGCCTATATCTTTCAGTGTTTCTGTCGAATTTAAGTTTTTCAAACCACCGACTTGTTATATTTTGGTCAGTGATTCCTTCGAAATTCATTAGTAATTTATTAATTCTGATATTGTGATTCGGGTTATGCGCAATTGACTTTAAAACTATTAGAGCTTTGTATAAAATTTGATTTAGTTTATTATTAGCGTCAAATATTTTGTGTTCTATATAAAATCTTTCCTTATGGAATGCATTTATTGAGATGTGCTTTGTAAAAAGTATTTTGCCTTTTACTTTATTCAAATTCTCCGTTTTTACTCTATAGTTTTTTCTTAACCCATGTTTAAAAAGAGTTTCTGTTTCTGATAAGAAAAGATCGTAATATAAATCAAGAATGGATGCTGATTTTAATTTCAGCTTTGCGTTTGAAATTGCATTAAGCTTTATCAACTTGCATTCTTGCAACATTGAAATCAGTGCATTATGCCACTTGTCTTTGGAATGTTGATCATCTGAACCATGGTCGGCTTTTGGAAGTATTTCAATTGTTAAGTTTTTGACTTGTATTACGCCTACATAGTTATTAAATTTAATCCGCTTGTTTCCTACTGAAAAATATTTTTCTTTGGTTTTATAACCATATTTTTCTAAAGCATTGAAATGAACTAAATTGAATTTAGCTGTTTCATCAACTTTCAAAGTGTGATGCTCAAAAACTTGTATTATGTTTTTGTCCCTACTCATAAATTGATTTAAAAGAATCTAATGTCCATTTCGCTGATTGAGTGAAACAGTAGATTGGCTTTTCACTATATTCCTCATAGTCATCCGCCAAATCATTAGAAAGAAATTTAATTGGTTCAACTTTTTTGAAAACAAATTCTTTTCCAACTACTAGCATTATTTTACCCCAGTCACCATAAAAATATTCTTGAAGCAAAGGCAGGATTTTATTTTTAAAAATATCATTTAGCTCTTCAAGTGGTTTATTTTTATTTTTTATTGTCATAAAGTAGGAGTGTCCAATACAATAATCTTTGTCAAGTAATTTTTCTATTCTTCCATTTATGGCAATCAACAATTTCGTTAAATCAATTCCATCGCATTTGAATTCTGATTGATTTAATGTTTCCGGTTCGGGATTCATTTCTATAAATGAGAACCTTCTTCTTAATGCTGTATCCAAGGCCTCAACGCTTCTATCCGCTGTATTCATTGTGCCAATAATATATAAGTTATTTGGTACGGAAAATAAATTTTTCGAATATGGTAGTGTTGCTTTTATTTGGTTTGGTTTACCTTCTCTTTTGTCGTCTTCAATTAAGGTGATTAATTCCCCAAAAATCGATGAAATATTCCCTCTGTTTATTTCATCTATGAATATAGCATAATTATTAGCCGAATCGTTACGTGCCCGATTACACATTTTCTGAAACACGCCTTCTTCAATTTTGTAAGCAACATCGCTTTCAGATAATTCGGGCTTAATTCCTTCAATAAAATCTTCATATGAATAAGATTGATGAAATGTCAAAAACTCGAATCTTTCAATTTTTTTATTTGGAATATTAGCAAAGCCTTCAATTTTCATTTTTAGTTCCAATATTTCTGGCGCCTGTTCCTTAACTTCATTTAGAAGAATTTCCCATTCCGAATTATCAGTTTTGTTAAAAATAAATGGGGGCATTCTCCTTTGAACTTTTACATGCTCACATTCCTCTATTGTATGACTTTGTAATTGACCCCATATTGTCGGTGTTACGGTAGTTGAATTGGATAATTGAGTTTTAATTTGAACAAATTCGTGATTAAATATTCCTGAAACTTTTGTTTTACCTAATTCTAAAACAGCTAATGCAATGACTTGCCACCAAGAGCAATTTTGAATAACATCTTTTAAAAATTCATCTCTTGTAATGGAGTTTTCTGATGAAGTAAAAAGATGCATATACTTATTTTTAAGCAAATGAGTTTTTCCTGTCCCAGGAGGACCGTATAATATTGTGTTTAATGATAGTTCCATTTTATTATTATTTGTTAGCAAAGGAATAATCCCAAATGCATAATTTTCAAAATCAATATTGTTAAATTTTCGGAATCCGGATTTTTTTGTTCTTTTTAATTCTTCTTCAATCGAATTGTTTATCGAGGTCAGGCTTTTTTCATTAAAAGTAGTTTCACTAACATGAGTGTAGAAAGGTTGTTGACCAGAACCTTCAAATCTTTCACTTCGTGAATTTATTTTGTCTTTAGAAATAACACCAAATCTGCCATCAGAATTAGAAATGTAAATATTCCAACAATAGCGTTGCCCGATCGTAAAATTCAAATTGTTATCGCGAATACTGAAGACCAATCGCTCATCTCCAGAGTGCAAGTCGAAATGTTTAATTAATGTTCTTAAAAAGTTGAAGTATAAGTCCAAATCAGATTTTTCAAACTTATTTAGTATAGAATTGAAATCATTTCCTGAAATTGGTGCGGTTGTATATTCGCCTTTAAAAATTAAATCAATTTGGTCTGGCTTTGATAGTTTATGCATGGTTGAGCCATAACCACCAAGTTCAAATTCTTTGTATACAGGGGCATTTAAATAGTTTACGTTTATAATATGACCGAGACCTTTTGGGTCATGTTCATATATTTTTCCGTCTTTTTCTATCACCTCGGCAATTCCAACAATAGACAGAAATCCTTTGGTTCCTTTTGGAGAGCCACTAGCTTTAATAGCAATTCTATCGCCTACCTTAAGACTAAGAAAATGTTTTAATGCATTAATAGATTTTTGCTCCTCACCTTTTTTTTCTAGAAACTCTGCGATGTCAACAGGTTTGGCTTGAAAATATTCTGTCAAATCATATTTTGAGGCGAAGCCTACCGAAATAACGGATTTAGCAAGCATGTCTGGAAAAACATCAACGTTATTATTCTCTCCATACTTTGAGCCAAGTATATAATAATCACGCTTTGAGTCGTCATAATATGTTTCCCAAATTAGTGTGCCGATTTTTTCATAACTCCAATCTTTAAAAAATGCTTGAGTGTCCAACTTCTTTTTGCACTCATAGTTTATTTGAATAAGGTTTTCCGGAATAAGTTCAATCCCGTCAAGCGAAATATCTTTAGCGCATTCAATTAGGACATCAGATGCTCCAATAGTAATAAATTTGTCTGGAAAATATAAGGTCAGTATTTTTTGTAGAACCATATTCCATATAGGAATATTGAGGGCTTTGATTTCTGATATTCTGTCGTTTTTTACATAATCAAGCGCTTTAATAATTCCTGTTTTTATTATTTCAAATTGCTTTTCAAGTTCTTTTCCTTTCAGTAAAATTTTATTCTGTCCTGTACCACCGTAATAATTACCATCCGCTCCTTTATAAAGTCCAAATTTGGAGGCGTTACCTCCTCCGATACCGAATAATATTTTTTTAAATTCTAGCCAATAGGAAAAACTATTTTTGTCAGTCCCTGCAACATATTCGTCAATTTGCAATTTGCCAATTTGGTCTATTGGAAATTTGGAAACAAACTCAATTCTTCCACTTTCTCTGGAGTCGATGATGTCTTGCGATAAATTATATTCTTTCGCTTTTTCTAATAGTTTGTCTAAACTCATCTATGATCTTTTAATATTGGTGCTAACGTTATGCAGCTACAAGAAGTTGGCGATTTCGGAGACGAAAACTGTCTGCCACCACTGAACTTGATACGAAGCACAAAGCTTCATTTAACCACTGAACCGCCAATTTCTTGTAGGTGCTGTTATAAGCTGCCTTTCTTATCGTTCTCGCCATTTGCTTTCTAATCCCATAAAATCCTCCAAATGATACACAGAGTCAGAATAAGAGAAAAGAATGGTTCGGTCGTCAACAATTGTGTATTTTTTTCTTTTTTCAACCGGCAACTTTTGTATGTCTGGAAAATATTTTAATGGAACAATAATTACACGACCATCTTCAAGTTTCAGTGATATTTTTCCCACGCTATCGAAATTTAATTTTTCGATACAAATTTTGGTATTTTTAAGTGTAGTTGTCATTTATTTTAATTTTATAGTAGTTATTTTTTGACCATTTTTCACCTTGTTAAATGAGTCAATCAGTATTATTTGATTCTTTTTAATCAAACTAATTGCTTGATTTAATTCCTTCTCGTTTAGTGTACCTTTTTCAGCAACTTTAAAAGTCTCCAACCAAACTTTTGCAGAACGTTGTCGATTTCCTTTTTCTTTAACAATATGCAAATGCGGTGGCTCATTAAGCGCATCGTAGGCGAAAATAAAAAAAGTCAGAAATTTATAAATAGCAATTTTAGGCATAATCAAATATAGATTTTAATTTTCAACTTGTCAAGTTCTATTTTAAGGTTGCTTATAACGTTTTGCGGCTTTGCGTTCGGGCGGGATTTTACCACTAAACTTGATACGAAGAACCGAACTAAAATATACGCAGAAAGCGTCAAACGAAGCACGAAACCCCGCCTGACGCAAAACCGCTGTTAGCTGCTGCCCGTTTGTCGTGTTTGGTTTATTCTTTCCAGTCTTTAACTGCGTTTTTATAGTCTTTTGAAATTCCCCAATGTGAAGTCAAAATAACTTCTACGTTTGGAATATTCGTAATTTTTGAAATAGATTTTGTTGTCATATCGTGGTCAAGGTCAAAAAACTTTACGGATTGTCCAAGTTTACCATCGTGTAAACTCAAAATGTCACCTGTAAATAAATTCTTGTCATTTATTTGAAAACACATAGAACCGCTTGTATGTCCTTCTGTAAGAATGCAGTTGATTTTATGTTTCCCAATTTCAACAGTTTGATGGTCGTCTAACAAAATGTAGTCTTTTCTACTCAAACTGTTGTTATAGCCTGGCATTTTTTGCTTCTCTCCATTAAGCATTTTTTCTTCGTTTCTCGCCATATACAATTTGGCATTTGTAAACAAAGGAAGTCCTGCAACGTGGTCCATATCAGAGTGTGTCAAGAAAACTGCAATTACTTCTTCAGGTTTAATATTCAGTTTCTTTAATTCTGTTTCAATTACTTTTATATCTTTACCTGCGTCAATTGCAATATAACCTAAACTGTCTTTGATAAGGTACATATTTACAAATTCGTCTTTTATAGCGTATCCGTGTTCTGAAATTTGTCCTGTTTCCACAGGTGTCATTTTCCCCGTTTCGGAACTGAATTTATATAAAAAACCTACTACTACTAATGCGATTATACCTACGAGTACTCCAACTCCAATAAGTATTCTTTTAACTATTTTGTTCATTGTCTTTAATTTTTAAAATTATTTCTGCAAATCTACGATGCTGAAATTGGTTAAAACGATAACAAAAGATACAAAATTCAAGTCGCTACTTTTTAGCCAAACGATTTCTAATTCTACTTAAAGAAACTCTTGTAATGCCTAAAAACGAAGCGATTTGGTGTTGGGGAATTCGTTGCAATAATTCTGGTCTATCTTTTTGAAGCATTAAATATCTTTCTTCTGGACTGTTTAAAAGATAAGAAATAAACAAGTCGTGCAATAACACAAATCTTTGTTCAATGGCTTTTCTTATAAACTCGTTCATTTTCGGAAATATGTCATACAATTTTTCTTGTGCTTCGTGAGTAAGTACCAAAACTTCACATTCCTCTAATGTTTCAATAGCAACTTTACTTGGTCTTCGTGATAGAAAACTGTCATAAGAGCCAGCAAACATATTTTCTGTAAAAAAGTAAGTTGAAAGTTCTTCTCCGTCTTTTTCGCAATAAAGTCTTATGCAGCCTTTTATTAAATAATAAACTTCATCTGAAACCTTTCCTACATCAAGAAGATGAGTTTTTTTCTTAAATTTTTTAGCTACAAAATAAGGCATAATGATTTCTAATTCACTGTCGTTAAAGTCGGTGAATTGTCTGAAAATGTCTATTTTTTCTAGTACACTCATTTTGATTATCGTATTTTTTTGAACAACAACTATCTGCTTTTTAATATATCCAAAATGATTGGTTTTAAACCAGTAAAGAAAAACTCAACAGCAATAACCATAACTATTAGTCCCATTATTCTCATCATAACATTTATGCCTGTTTGCCCAAGTAGTTTTATCAATTTAGATGAACTATACAGGATTAAATAAGTAACAAACATTATTAGACAAATTGAAAGCATTAAAATAATTTTTTTTTGAATGTTATTGGCATCTTCCATTAAAACAATTGCGTTTGTAATAGCCCCGGGTCCACAAATCATAGGAATAGCTAAAGGTGTTATTGAAATGTCAGTTACATAACTTTTTACTTCATTGTCTTTGATTTTCACTTGTCCAAGTCTAGCTTGAAGCATATCCATTCCCATAATAAAAAATATTACACCCCCAACAACTCTAAAACTATTTACTGAAATACCAAAAAAGTTAAATAGGAGTTGTCCTGTAAAGGCAAAAGCAACTATTGTTATCAGCGATACTATAGAGGCTTTCTTTGCAGTTTTATTTCTGTCAACAACGGATAGGTCAGCGGTCATTGACATAAACACAGGCATTGTCCCTAATGGATTTATTAAGGTAAAAAGTGAAGTGATACATAAAAGTCCAAATGAAATTGTTTCTGTCATATTATTTTTTTATAAACTATTTATCAAGTTCGTTTATCTACTGCAGACTGTTTCGGTCGGGTTGCAGCTAACTTATTTATATCCCTCACTTTATCAGGTATGTCTCTTCACATGTGGGGAGGTATGCCTGGTTTTTATTGGGATTGTATTCAAATCTATCCTTTTGCTTTCATATCTCCAAATCATCAAACGGACTCTTAATGTTTTGAATGCTCTTGGTACTCACATGGGTATATATTTCTGTGGTCTTGCTACTCGAATGTCCTAAGAGCTCTTGTATAAACCTCAAATCGGTGCCCGCCTCTAGCAAATGGGTGGCATAACTATGCCTCAGCCAATGCAAACTAACAGGTTTCTTGATTTTGGCTTTTGCTAAGGCTTGCTTTAATACACTCTCCAAACTTTTTTCGCTGTATTGCTCCCCTGACTGCTGACCCTCAAATAACCATACCTTGGGCCGCTCCAATTGATAATACAATCGCAACATGGCCAATATCTTTTCCGACAATTGCACAATACGGTCTTTCCTGCCTTTCGATTGCTTGATCATTATTAAATTACGTTTTGAATCAATATCATTCGGTTTTAAATTTAATAATTCGCTCCGCCTCAACCCACAACTGTAAATCAAGGAAAGCATCATTCGGTGTTTAATATTCTTATGTGCATTCAATATGGCTTTTACTTCTTCTTTACTAAGCACGTTCGGTAGTAATTTTTCTCGCTTCGGACGATGAATTAATTCAATTTCTAATTTCTTATTTTGAATATTTAAAAAAAAGAGCTTGAGCGAATTCACTACCTGGTTTTGATATGAAGCAGATAATTCACGTTTAATAATGAAATCACTAGTGTCCGGTTAATTTAGGTCCATTTTTAACTGTTCGCTGTTTTGTTCTTTGACATCCTGACAGATAGGGCTTTGCAAAAGGTCTTTTAAATGAGTTTTATCAAACATGGAAGCGCTTAATATTTGTAAAATTT
>CAIVZR010000048.1 GCA_903910445.1 uncultured Bacteroidota bacterium | reverse complement strand
CCCTTTAGTATAATTGGCAGTATTTATAGTAACCATATTATCTAGGGTATTAGCTTCTGCATTCACATTTTCTAAAATACGTCCTTGAGCATCCATTAAGGTTATACTCACGATACCTTTCACTGGGCTTCTAAAATTCACAGTAAATGAGGTATTAAATGGATTAGGCACTACATTCATTAACTTATTTACCGCCGCTTCACCAAAGTGAACATTTCTAGAGCTTGAAAAGGTGTATTTTCCGGTGGTTTCTATTACTTTAAGTTTGTAATAATTAACTCCACTTAATGGCGCTTCATCATTAAAATTGTAGGCAATTATTTCAGTACTATTGTTTGCTGCCGTAACAAGGCCAATCGATGACCATTCATTACCATCGCTACTTCTAAGTACTTCAAATGATTCACTATTGTGCTCATTGGCTGTTTGCCAGGTAATTTTAGTATGATTACCAACTTTCTCTGCGTTAAAGCTTAGTAATGAAACTGATAAGATTACAGAATAAGTACAAGAATTAAAATCAACAAGCACTGTTTTCGAATCCTTACAACCCCCTGCTTCAGTTACCGTAACATTATAATATCCATTATTATTATTTGAGGCAGAAAAAATCTGAGGGTTTTGAGAGGTAGAACTGAAACCTAATGGACCCGTCCAGGCATAGGTATTAGAAGCACCCCCAGTTGGGTTAGCAAAAAATGAGATAGTAGTGCTAGTGCAAGTAATTGCTGGATTCACCCGTGGCCCGCCAGTTACTAGAATACATACATTAGAGTCGTTATTAGAGCAGTAGTCTCCACTGATGGTTCTTCTGAAAAAAGTAGTTTGGTAAATGGCTGGTGGGCTATAGTTTTGGCTAGTGGCTCCTGAAATATTTGACCATGAACCCATATAATCGGTACTTTTCTGCCATTGATAACAAGTAGGTGTGGGCACTCCTGTAGGGTAGGCTCCAACTGTCCCACTTGTTTGTGAAATACTATTCCTTAATATACTTGCAATATTATAAGATGCAGTACCGGCAGTTAATACAGAAGGCACAGCCCCGCATGCAACTGTTTGAGCACCGTTAATGGTATTATTCAAAACATCGGGTGGGTTGGCTATTGAAATGATAACAGGTTCGAAAATACCAGAGGCAGATGCCTTGCTGGTGGTAATGGCCCCATTGGTAAGTGGTATATTATTGGAGCTTGCACTTACGGAGAGGTATATTTTGCAATTACTAAAGATGATTCCTCTTTGACCAATTGGGTCGTTATCGTCGCTGCTGCCACCATAATAAGTACTGTATAGGGTAGTAGTACCCGCTGCATTAATCTTTGTAAAAACCGCATCGTTACTGCCATAATTTACTGATTGTACTGCTTTTGAGGTTACAGGATAGTTGGTACTTGCAGTATAGCCCAAGAAATAAATATCATCATTCTTATCGATATTGAGTCCCATCATATTATTCTCTGCACCACTGCCTCCAAAATAGCTACCCCAAATAGTTGTAGCACCTGATTTTGACATTTTTGCCACAAACAAATCAGATGTGCCACCACCATAGGTTGTTTGCACAGCTCCAGAAGTAATATTGGCTGTGGCTAACCCATTGGTAGTTCCTGATATTATTAATGATGTATCATTGGTATTCATCTCAATATTTAAAATTGAACTAATGCCTGATGCGATACTGTTGAAGAACCTAGACCAAAGCACATTACCATTGGCATCTAACTTCATAATCCAACCATCCTGAATACCCCCTATGGTATTTTGTGAAGAAGGATTATTATATGATATATTGTCAGAGGCGCGGGTATATCCTGCAACAAAAATATTATTGGTTAAATCGATGATACTAATTGTGATTGCTTCATCTTTTGCAGATGTAACATCTGATCCAATATTTTTAATCCAGGTAAGGGTTGACAAATCGCGAGATATTCGCATTACAACGGCATTTAAGGCAGCGGTAGCAGGCTGGGTATATGATACGCCACTTGGAGTTTTGGGTGCGGGAAAATCGCCATCTGAGGTTCCTTTATTCGCAGGTTGCAAAATTGTACCTGACCATATTAAGTCATAAGTATAAGCACCTGTTTTCATGGCACGTATATCTGATGAGCGAAATGAGAAATCCATCGTGCAACTTCCAATTTCACGAGCCATTGCTCCATTTCCCCCCATATCCAATTTTATAATCAAGGCTTGCCCGAAGGTACCGCTATTGCCAGTACGTTGGGTCCATGCGCCTGCAGTGAAACCAGTACCAAAGGTTTTTGGGATATTTGAATAAGTATTTGCGGCTATATATATGTAACCATCGGTACCCACTTGTAAGGCAGCGTTATCATCAACCCGGGCTCCCCCTAAATAGGTTTGCCATACTCTCACGCCTACACCACCCGGGCTATTTGGTTCTTGATACTTGCCTACAAACATATCCATACCTCCACCTGCTGTTGATTGAAACGCGCCTACGGTAATTAGTCCAGTAGAACTTATTAAGCCAGTTGTATATATAAAGCCTAATGAATCAACTCCTGTTGCATGATTGTGAGTGCTCACTGAAGAGGCACTATTTGTAGCCCAAGTAGCCCATCTTAATACAATTGGATCGATTACCAATGTTTTTGAATTATCGTAAGCCGGAACTTGAAAGCGAATGATGGTATTGGTTAATTCGAAATTTACAATGATTGGGAATCTATTTCCTTTGTTATCCAATAGATAGCTAACTGGTGCAGGTATGATAACTTCGCCAACGGAGGTACCTAAAACCAAAGTACCATTAAGGCCTAATGTAATTTCGTCAATTCCTTCGAGTTCAAATGAGATGATATCATGATTGGCATATGGTTTTACAATAATATCGTTTTCAAGGAAACCTTCAGGAGAAGAATAATATTTTACATCTACACCATTATATATATTAGTGTAAGTGATTTCGTCAAAGGAGCTAACTTTACTAGCATGCTGGCCTGGATCGCCTAACCAATAGTTATAGAAGTCATTGCTTTTGCCTTTATTTACTATTATAGGGGTAGGATTAGCATTTAAGAAATGATATCTCCAACCATGCCCTTTAATATCGGGAGCTATAGGATTATCAAGCAGGAATTGATTCCCTGTTTGACGATCTTCTGCTCCCATTACCCAATTCGACCGTTCTTGAATGGAAGCGGAATCGAACTGACCTACAAGCATACCCGTTGGGGTAACCAATGCTTGCCCATTGGGGAGGTCGGCTTTAAAATAGACATCGCTCTGCCATTGGCCTTTGTTTTGAACAAAAGCTATCTTGTTGGCTTGAGCATTAGTGTTTGTGAAATTGATTATCAATATGAGAATTGATAAAAAGTTAGAAGTTTTCATGACTCGTGTATTTGGTTTTTTTCTTTAAAAAACATTTAAACTGGTAGTACTAAATGCCTTTAATCGAGTATGAATTTAGATAGAAAAATATGGCACTTCCAAATCTTTTTTTTAATAAATAAATAGAATTTATAAGGGTTTACTGTCTGATTTAGGGGATTTAAATCCCAATAAATACTAGCCTTTTGGACATTATGATAATTGTCATATTTAAATAAATTGGCAAATAATTTAAAATCTACATCACTGTTCAATAAAAAACACACCGGTTTTTTACGAACTTTACAATTCTGAAAAAAAATAATCAAGCAAAAAACACAGAAAATAAAATGTTTTTTTTCATCAGTTATCATTGATGATTATTTAAAATATATACTTAATTAAAACAAAAACAATTGAGGCGAATTTGTTTAACCAAATAGCACATAAAATAATTCCTCTATATATAACCAGAGTTTACCTGCGCTAGCGCGGGTTAGCGAATGTATATACCAATCAGATATTGGAACTATTTTCAAAAACAATCGAATTGCATACTAATTCACTTCAGATTTTTAGTTTTCGGCATCAATATATTACTATGTCGATTTAAGTTTCTAGAAAAAAGAACAACGAATAGACACGTGCGCACTATTTATTTAATTTAAAAATGATTTAAGTGTTAGTGCCTATTTTTTAGTACACAATTACTTATAAATTTAATACGTTGATTAACAGACGATTATGAATATAAATGGCATTTTCGATTTCTTTTCAGAGAATAAAGGGTGGGATTATCCTCTTTTGGCATAGTACTTGTAATCGGATAGTCACTATGACTACAACTACTAGACAACCTCTATTATTAAAAACTATTTGCGCAATTTTCGCAATCTTATTTTTCACTTTATTTTCTAACACTCTTAATGCAGCCACTAGAACTTGGACAGGATCATCGAGCACAAGCTGGACTTCTACAGGAAATTGGTCGGGTGCGGCGGTTCCTAGCGCAGGAGACCTTGTTGTGATTCCTGGATCTTTAACAAGATACCCCGTTATTAGCACTAGTGTAACCGTGAGTACTATAACAATTAATACCAGTAATTCTAATGCAACCTTAACAGTGGTTAATGGTGGTACTTTAATTGTTACATCTACCCTTAATATTAATGGTACCGGCACATTGATTCAAACTGGTGGAACAATTACTGCAAAGGATTTTAAATTGGTCGCATCAAATTCTTCAGTTACTCAAAACGAAAATTCAGGAACATCTATTTTAAATATTACCCGCGATTATTACAATAATGGTGGTAATTTTACTTCAGCAGCTGGTACTACTAATTGGACTGGTGCTTTTACTAAAAGTTCTCCAAGATTCAATTCGGGAACCAACCAATTTTACCATGTTACTATCAATGGTTCAAACAATGTTGGTTTTGCAAATGCAGCTACTGGTTTAATATCGGTTGCTGGAAACTGGACAAATAACAATTCAGCAACTGACTTAACTTCAGCAGCTACTACCGTTACATTTAACGGAACTGTTAGTCAAACTATTTCAGGTACACAAACAACTAACTTCTACAACTTAACAATAAACAAGGCAAGCAATTCTATTACTTTGAACACTACAGCCTCAGTTTCAAATACACTAACGATGACAAGTGGGATTGTGAATACTACTTCATCTAACTTGTTGAACTTAACTGGCACGGCCACAACTACAGGAGCATCTGCTACTAGTTATATTAACGGACCTGTTAAAAAAACGAATCTTACCTCAGCCTTTGTATTTCCAGTTGGAACAAATAATAAACTAAGAACTGCAACAATAAGCGCAGCATCTGTAAGTACTGATGCATTCTTGGTAGAATATACTTATGGCATGCCAAATGATACTTCAGCAAAGCCATCAGGAGTAAACACCATCTCATCAAGAGAGTTTTGGACGATTACTCGCACTGGAACTGGAACTGCAACTGTTGTATTAACATGGAATGACAGTAGTAAAGTAACAACTCCAGCCAATTTACGTATGGTGAGCTGGAATGGAACTAGTTGGACTAACCTATCAGGTACAGCAAGCGGAACAACTGCGTCGGGTACTTTAACTGTAACTGGTGTTAGTTCATTTAATAATTTCACTTTTGGATCAACAACTGCAATCAATCCTTTACCGGTGAAATTGATTTCATTTTTAGGAAAATTAAATAATAACAATACCCAATTAAATTGGGCTACAGCTACAGAGTTAAATAATGACCATTTTGAAATCGAACGTAGCATTGATGGTGTTAATTACACTAAAATTGGAGAAGTTACTGGTAACGGAACTACAAAAAATCTCTCAAAATACAACTATATCGATAACCAAATTACAGAAGTAGCTGCTGCAACAGTATACTACCGATTGAAACAAATCGACTTCAATGGTAATTTCGAATACAGCAATATTATCACAGTATCAATCTCTTCAGAAAATACATTAAAAATCAGCAATGCATTTCCTAATCCCTTCCAAGGTTCTTTAAATATTTCTTTCACACTTCCTTCCAATAGCGATGTTACTATTAGTTTATTAGATGCTAAGGGGCAGGTTGTTGCAACTGAAGAAATGAAAGGAAGAAAAGGAAATAATAATATCGAATTCAATACTTCAGAATTAGCTAACGGGATGTATTTCATCAATATCTCTGCTAATAATTTGAATGCAAAATATAAAATGATGGCAAAACAGTAAGTTTAGAGTAGTAGTAGTAGTATTTCCTCTTACAGGAAAAAAAACCACAAAAGGAGTGCCCGAAAAGCACTCCTTTTTTTGTGCAGATTAGATTTCAATTGACTGAATACTTGGTTTATCTTGAAAACCGAATTCCGTATATTTGCTCCAAAATAAATTTTAATTCATGGCTGGAACCAGAGAGAGACCTTCCTTTGAGGAGGCAAATAATGTAACCGTTAAGCGTTGTTTTTATGCTTACGAATTCGCTCGCAACTATATTACTGACAAGGAGGTGGCTGATATTGGATGCGGACCAGCCTATGGAAGCAGCGATATGGCAAAATATGCCAAATCGGTTACTGGTGTTGACTATTCACAAGAAACAATAGACGACAATATCAGCCAACATGCTGCAGTAAGCAATTTGAAGTTTGTAAGGAGCGTAGTTCCTCCAATAAATTTGCCAGATGCTAGTATGGATGTAGTTACGGCATTTCAGTTTATTGAACATATACATGATCAAGCGGGATTCATAAAGGATGTATTTCGGGTTTTGAAGCCAGGTGGTGTGTTCTTATGTACAACACCGAATGCCAAAATGAGCATTGCTAGGAACCCATTTCATATTCATGAGATGACTTTTGAGGAGATGCGAAACGAAGCAAACTCTGTTTTTGGAGCTGCTGGATTTGAACTTCAAGGATTGCAAGGCAATGAAAAGGTAAATACCTATTATGAGGAAAATAGTAAATGGGTTAGACGAATAATGAAATGGGATATTTTGGGAATCCATAAAATACTTCCGGCCTCTTTACTTATCAAACCATATAATTGGATAACCACCTTAATGAGAGATCAACTGAAGGAGAAAAACGATGCAACGCTTGAAATAGACACCAAGGATTTCTACTTGCAAAAGGAAGGCCTTGAAAAAACGTGGGATATTTTTTTAATTGCCAGAAAATAATATGCGCTTCAACTTCCTTCTCTTCTTCTTGTTCTTATTTGGATATGCCATTTCATCTCCATCTGATTCGAGTGCAGAAGGAAAAATGAAGCATGGAAAAAAGAGCGGGGCTTGGACTTACTATGATTCGGCTAAGCATATAGTTAAAGTAGAAAAATACAGAAATGGCAAACTCTTTCAAACTTATATCTTCAATAGTGATGGACATGTTATTGAACGAATAAATCGAAAAGGCTATGTGACTAAATTACGTGCTTGCGGATGCTGAGTGCTTCAATTTAAGTCCCATTATAAATTTCAAAATTATCATTTGTAAAAAAACCCTCCGAATAATCAGAGGGCTCAAATTTTTTTCATTAGCAGGTGAGCTATAGGGACAATAGCTTTGTTTTCATAACAATGCAAATCTAAGCCAACTAAGGTTATGTGTGTATTAAAAAATATTCAATTGCTAATAAAAATTGAGCATCTAAATTGCTTTGAGCTACAATTCGCTTGGAAGCATTTGAAACTCCTCACTAAAGCATTTTGTAAAGTATGCTGGGCTACTAAATCCCACTTTATAACAAATTTCAGAAATATTTCCTTCTCGGTTCTCCAATAAAATTTTAGCTCTTTGGAGTCTATATTTTCTAATGAAATGATTGGGAGTGAGATTTAGCAATGCTTTTAACTTGCGATTTAATTGAGATGAACTCATCGCTGCTTCTTCGCTCAAGTCATCAACCGATAGGTTTTCATTCATCAAGTTCTTATCGACGAACTTTTCAAGTTTTTCAATAAATTTCAATTCGCGTTCAGAGTGCTTTACCTTGGAATTAGGAACTGGGTGGCCTAAATAGAAATTACGTAGCCGCTCTCTGTTCTCAATTAAGTTTTTCAATCGAAGAGAAAGTTCGTAGGCATTAAATGGTTTGGATAGATAGTCATCGGCTCCATACTCATACCCTTCAATACGTTTCTCACCGGCACCAATTGAGGTGAGAAGTACGATTGGAATATGACTTGTTCGATTATCATTTTTAATCTGCTCACACAATTCGAAGCCATTCATACGTGGCATTAAAATATCGCTAACAATAATATCTGGAACAAGTGAAAGCGTTTTCTCGTATGCTTCTAATCCATCGGCAGCAATCAAAATCTGGTAGGTCTTACTAAAGAAATTAGCCAAATAGTTTCTCATGTCCTCGTTGTCTTCCACAATCAATAGTATAGGCAAAATTGTATCCTCATCAGAAACGAAAGGCAACGCAGCATCCTTATTCTTATTTGGTTTAGAATGTACTACATTAATAATCCGCTCATACTTAATTTGTTTTGTTTGAACGGTTACTGGAATTTGCACTGTGAATTCAGATCCTATATCCACAACACTTTCAACGAATATCTTACCATTCATTAGGTGTGTCAATTCCTTACATAAGGAAAGTCCAATTCCGGTACCATCCTGATCTACAAAGCGTTTTGTATCACCTTGATAAAAACGGTCGAACACAAAAGGAAGTTTCTCCTTTGAAATTCCAATCCCTGTATCGGTGACAACAATTTGCAGGTCGTTATTTTTTAGCAAGGATAATTTAAGGGATACCTTCCCTCCTACCTTTGTAAATTTCGATGCATTGGAGATCAGATTATTGAGAATCTTTTCCATCTTCTCTTTGTCAAATACAATATGAAGTTCTTGGAAATCGGAATAGAAAAGAAGTGAAATATTCTTATGAGTTACGTAAGGAGAAAAAGACTCAAGCAGTTGACGAATAAAATAAACGATATCACCTTCATCCGATTGAAGAATCATTTTATTATTCTCCAACTTACTAATATCAAGCATCTCATTAATAAGCTTTAAAAGCTTATTGGCATTCCTATGAATAATTTGAGCATTCTCTTTTGCTACCTTATCGGATGAATCATTCAGTATTTGCTCGGCCGGGCTGATGATTAATGTAAGCGGTGTCCGAAATTCATGTACTATATTCGAATAAAAGTCGTTTACTTTATTATCAGTGCTCATTTTCGTTTATCAATATTCACAAAAATATATAATTAATTGAATGTAACAAGTAATAAAATACAATTACACGTTACTATCTTATAGGCGGGGAAAATTGAGTATTAACCTACTTGAATTTGACCGAGAAGTGTAGCGATTTTTGCTTCCGCATCGGCTTTCTTTTGGCGTTCCTTTTCTATGAGTTCGGGCTTCGCATTGGCAACAAACTTTTCATTGCTTAATTTTAATTCCACGCTCTTTAAAAATCCATTTAGATAATCGATTTCCTTATGCAAAGCTTCTTTATCAATACTAGTAGCACTTTCGGGCAATAACAGATACCAAGTAGCAGTTTTTACTTGCAATGGCATGGTGTTAGCCGGTTGCGTTGAAGCTGATTCGAACGCATCAATATTTGCTAGTTTTTTTATTATAAATTCAAAAGAAGAGAGTGTTTGCAATGATTCGGAAGCCGCAAATAATTTTAATGGTTCCTTGGGAGATAGGCCTTTTGAATTTCTTACATTTCTCACCTGTGCTACCAAATCGAGTGCAAGATCTGAAAGTTGTAAATAAGATTCATCTGCTTTTCTTGATTCAGTTTTTTGATTCGAAACGATGATACAATTGTTGGCATCGCGATTATTTAAGCCATGCCAGATTTCCTCTGTTATGAATGGCATAATTGGATGAAGCAATTGCATCAATTCCTCAAAAAATTCGATAGTACGTTGATAGGTTTTGTTCTCAATTGGTTCGCCGAAAGCGGGCTTAATCATTTCCAAATACATGGCACAGAAATCATCCCAAATGAGTTTATAAATACTCATTAAGGCTTCGCTCATTTTATACTGCTTATATAATCCTTCAACTTCCAATTTGGTGGCGATTAGCTTTTCTTGAAACCACTTGATAGCTGTATCATTTTGATTTGAATCATTTTCATTTTCATTGATGTTAAATCCTTTTACCAAACGGAAAGCATTCCAGATTTTATTCGTGAAATTCCTTCCTTGTTCAATATATTTATCATCAAATAAAATATCGTTGCCTGCTGGCGAACATACCAACATTCCAAATCTTACGGCATCAGCCCCACTTTTCTCAATGAGATCGAGTGGATCGGGGCTATTACCTAAACTTTTGCTCATTTTCCTGCCTTGTTTATCGCGAACAATACCTGTGAAATAAACATTACTGAAAGGCAGTTCTTTGCGATACTCATATCCAGCAATAATCATACGAGCGACCCAGAAGAAAATGATTTCAGGAGCCGTTACAAGATCTTGAGTTGGGTAAAAATAATTTATATCCTTCCCATCTGGATTTTCAAATCCGTCGAATACGCTGATGGGCCAAAGCCAAGAAGAGAACCAAGTGTCGAGTACATCATTGTCTTGATGTATATTATTAAAAGGTGCATTTTTCTCTATGAACAAAGCAATCGCTTCTGCTTCAGTCTTGGCAACCACAAAATCGCCTTTTTCATTATACCAAGCTGGAATACGCTGTCCCCACCATAACTGACGGCTGATACACCAATCCTTCACATTTTCCATCCAATGCTTATAGGTATTTACAAATTTCTCGGGATGAAATTTGATGTTACCATTAAGAACATTTTCTAGTGCAGGCTTGCCTAGTTCCTCCATCTTCAAAAACCATTGCATACTTAGCCTTGGTTCTACTACAGCCCCGGTGCGTTCGCTTGTTCCGATATTGTTTTTTATTTCTTCAATCTTCTCAATAAGGCCTTCGCTTTCAAGCTGATCGGCGGCAGCTTTGCGAGCTTTGAATCGATCCATGCCAACGAATACCTTAGCGGCTTCGCTAATTGTTCCATCCTCATTTAATACATCAATTGTTTCTAGGCCATGTTTCTGACCTATTGCATAGTCGTTTTTATCGTGGGCTGGAGTAACTTTGAGTGCTCCTGTACCAAAATCAATTTCGATATAATCATCTGCAATAATTGGCACTTCTCGATTCACCAATGGAACGATACATTTCTTACCAATCAAATTCTTATAGCGCTCATCATTAGGATTTACACAAATGGCAACATCACCCATAATAGTTTCGGGTCTTACAGTGGCAACAGTGATATATCCATCGGCATCAACCAACTTATATTTTACATAATAAAACTTAGCTGTGTTTTCCTTTTGTATTACTTCATCATCGCTAAGCGCGGTCTTTCCAAGTGGATCCCAATTCACCATTCGGATACCTCTATAAATATTCCCTTTGCGATACAGGTCAATAAATACATTTATCACTGCATCACTGAGCGATGGTTCCATGGTAAAGCGCGTACGATCCCAATCGCAGCTTGCCCCAAGTTTTTTAAGTTGTTGAAGAATTATACCACCGTATTTCTCTTTCCATTCCCAGGCATACTTCAAAAATTGTTCTCTCGACAAATCCTTCTTATCAATGCCTTGCTCTTTAAGCATGGCTACCACTTTGGCTTCTGTGGCAATACTTGCATGGTCGGTACCAGGCACCCAAACGGCTTCCTTTCCTTGCATGCGGGCTCGACGTACCATCACATCTTGAATGGTATTATTAAGCATATGGCCCATATGGAGCACCCCTGTTACGTTGGGTGGCGGAATTACGATACAATAAGGCTCTTTCCCTTCTGCAATTCCGCGGTTAGCATCTCCTTTAAAAAATCCTTTTTCCAACCAGTAGTCATACCATTTTTGCTCTACCTCGGTTGGGTTATATTTTGAAGAAATCTCCATATTTACTTGTAATTTATATTGAAAACAGGTGTAATAACCTGCATGATTGAATCTTTGCGAAGGTACAAAATGAGATACAATGGCGAAAGGCTAATCTAGGCAAATTCGGAAGAAGATGCTTAGAGGATAGAATTTAAGCACAAGAAAAAGAATAGATGTAAATCAGTTACCGCGCAAACTTAGTAGTTACAACGCCTTCGGCTGTATAGGCTTGCATGATATAGATACCTGAAGGAAGGTAATTTAAATCGCCAGATTCATTGCCTGAATAACTTTTAATAATTTGTCCGCTCATATTAAAAATAACAATCTTATCAATATAAGATACGTTACCTAAGGGATTTTGATGATCATTTATTCCAGTATGAAACTGCGATGGGGCAAAGCGATAAATAGTGCCATTAGCTGGAGATCCAGTTAATGTTGTAGAACTAGAAATGTTAGAGGTTCTAACTGACGGGCTTGCTGGATTTCCTTCTAAGACAATAAAATTTGTTGAAATGCTTAATGGGTCGGCAACTTGCACATAAGGGCCATTATCTCCATTATAGGAAGTTGATTTTACTTGATTGGGGCCATAACGAAATTCAATAATATTCGATGTTTCATAGATCCATAGTTGAAAATTAACGGAATCAGAAAAGCTCGGAGCATCGGCCATAAAACCAGCATTCTTATATTGGATTTTTAAAACTCGATTTGGCATAATACCTGAAGAAAGATAGCTTATGGGTGACTTATTATTTCCTCTGCTATTTAAATCGGTACTATAGATATCAAATAAGCCGTTATTGATATTATTGAAATAAATCCCGGCCCAATCTGTAAGTTCAATTGAATCGAAAATATTCAGGGAGAAGTATCGAAAAGTAAACGGCGTTTTAAAGCTCGCACTGAAATCATTCCAGTTGCCATTTAGTAATTGGGTAGCCCCAGTTAACTCTGTATAAGTTCCAGTGGATTTTGTATATGCATAGAACTGCGCTCTTGCAGCAAAATTTGTTAGAACGAATAAGGCAATAATAATTGCCTTTTGAGCTATAAAACTTTTATTTTTCATGATGGGGGATTTACTCTAATACCAAAAATGAGCAAAAGGTTGCAATTAATATCTAATTACCTTTTCGGTAATTGTTCCTTCATTGGTTTGCAGGGAAATAAAATAAACACCTGGAATAAGTGTTGAAATGTCAATATTTGAATCCATACTTTTTACATCCAACATTAATTGGCCATTCACATTAAATATTTTCACTGAATTGACAATCATTGTATTGGGAAAAATAATAGTATTGCCAACTTGTTGAAATTTAATTTTAGGGGAGTTAATGCCTGTTCCTGAAGGAGTAAATTTGTATATTGTTCCTGTAGCGGGAAGCGTTGTTAATGGATTAAACGTGTTCATATCGGTAGTATTAACCAATGGGCTTGCAGGGTTTCCTTCTAGGTTCACAAAATTCAAAAATGAAGGATCGAAAATCCCAACATATACCCCTGCATCCGTCCAGGTGGTTGCTTTTACGCTAGCGGTTCCATATCGATATTCAATCACATTTGTGGTTTCATAAAGCCAGCATTGCGCATTGGCCGAATCAACTAACCCAGGGAGGTCCCCGTCAAATCCGATATTTTTAAACTCGACTTTCAAAATTCGATTCGGGGTAATACCAGATACCACATAACTAATTGGTGATTTACTCGCACCTCTACTATTCAAATCTTCGAACATAAAACTTATTTCTTCGCCAAATGAATTATCAACACTCAAACTACCCCAATCATCTACATAAATCGAGTCGGAAAGCGCTACTCCCCAGTATTTAAAGGCAAATGGCAGCTTGATGGCTGTTTCGAAACTAACCCAGTTCGTATTATTTAAAATGGTGGATCCAGTAAGATTGGCATAAGTACCCGTACTTTTAGTGAAGGAGTAGGTTTGTGCATTCATGAACATTGCGCCAAGGATGCCGATAGATAGAAAGAAATTTCTCATTTGATAATAATTAGCTGTTTATGCAAATAAACAAAAAATGAAGGATAAATAGTATAAATGGTTTAGTATGTTATTTTTGCGGTTCAATTATGGCAAAAGAAAAGAATGTATTTGAAAGCGTAGTATCGCATTGTAAGGAATATGGATTTGTATTTCCTTCATCTGAAATTTATGATGGCTTAGGAGCTGTATACGATTACGGCAATTATGGGAGTGAGTTAAAAAAGAATATTAAAGAGTATTGGTGGAAGAGCATGGTAAACATGCATGAAAATATTGTAGGCATCGATTCCGCTATTTTTATGCATCCAAAAATTTGGAAGGCAAGTGGCCATGTTGATGGATTTAGTGACCCCATGATTGATAATAAAGATAGTAAGAAACGCTATCGTGCCGATCAATTGATTGAAGATAAGATTACTCGATATGAGAAAGATGGAAAGACTCAAAAAGCCGAGGATTTACAATCAAAATTAGACCAAGCTTTATTGGATAATAGTTTAGAACAATTAAAACAACTCATTGAAGAACACGAGATAGTATGTCCGATAAGTGGTACCCGTAATTGGACCGATGTACGTCAGTTCAATTTAATGTATAGCACTCAAATGGGCAGTGTGGCTGAGGATGCTAATGAGATATATTTAAGACCAGAAACTGCTCAAGGAATTTTTGTAAACTTTTTAAATGTTCAAAAAAGCGGGCGAATGAAAATTCCATTTGGGATAGCACAGATAGGAAAAGCATTTAGAAATGAAATCGTTGCGCGCCAATTCATCATGCGTATGCGTGAGTTCGAACAAATGGAAATGCAATTTTTTGTACGTCCAGGCACTGAGATGCAATGGTATGCTTATTGGAAAGAAGCTCGTTTAAAATGGCATCTTGCATTGGGAACTTCCCCTGATAAATATCGTTATCATGACCATGTTAAATTAGCACATTACGCCAATGCAGCGGTAGATATTGAATTTGATTTCCCATTCGGATTTAAAGAGGTGGAAGGAATACATAGTCGCACAGATTTCGACTTAAAGCAGCACCAACAATTTAGTGGAAAGAAGCTTCATTATTTTGATCCGGAACTTGGAGCTGATGGAAAAGCTATTGGGAATTATGTTCCTTATGTAATTGAAACCTCTATAGGCGTTGATCGTATGTTCTTACTTACGATGATAAATGCATATTGTGAGGAAGAAGTAATCAATGGAGATCAAAAAGATATCCGTACCGTTTTGAAATTCCATCCTGCCTTGGCACCTGTAAAAGTAGCTGTTTTGCCACTTGTAAAGAAAGACGGTTTGCCTGAAATAGCACGCAATATTATCAATAGTTTAAAGTCCGATTATATCTGCCAATACGACGAGAAAGACGCTATTGGGAAGCGTTATCGCAGACAAGATGCAATTGGAACTCCGTTCTGTATTACGGTAGATTATGATACAGTTCAAGATAATACTGTAACCATACGTTATAGAGATAGTATGAAGCAAGAACGAATTGCTATTAGTGCCATTCCTCAACTCATTGCTAGGGAGGTAAGCATGTCGAAACTACTCGTTTAAAATATTAATTCAATAAAAAAGGGATTGCTGAACAGTAATCCCTTTTTTATTATACATATAGAACCTAGTGCGCCATTTCGCTCATGAAACGGATACGCATTAACTGGAGTTCTTCTCTGCTATAATCTCCATCAAAATAATCCTGGGCAACTTGGAGGTCGTCAGTTTCTGCTTGACAGTAATAATCAAAAATTTCTTGTTGTTGATGATCGTCCATTAAGCCATTTAGGTAATATTTAATATTTAGTTTAGTACCACTATTTACAATTTGTTCAATTTCATCAATCATTTCATCTTTTGTCATGGTACTGGCCTTCGCTAAATCGGAGATCGGTACTTTCTTATCAATATTTTGAATGATGGCTACCTTCTTTACTGACTTATTGGCGACTGATTTTACAACAATATCTTCAATACGTTCAATATCGTTGGCTTCCACATATTTCTCAATAGTTTCTAAAAATTTCTTACCAAATTTTTGAGCTTTACCTGCACCCACGCCTTGAATGTTTGTAAGTTCCTCAAGCGTTATTGGATATTTAGTTGCCATATCGCTTAGGCTAGGGTCGCTAAAAATTACGTATGGAGGAAGTTTAAATTCCTTAGCCACTTTTTTACGCAAATCTTTGAGCATTGCCATGAGCGTTTCATCTAATGTGCCTGCGCTTGCTGTTGCTACAAACTCTTCATCATCATCAATTCGTTCAAATGCATTATCGAGAGGCATCAGCATTTTGCTAGGTTTTTTTAACCATGCTTTGCCTTTCTCATTCAATATCATCATACCATAGCTTTCGATATCCTTGGTGAGAAGTCCATTGAGAAGGCAAAGTCGCATTACAGCTTTCCAGTAAATTTCATCCTTACCTCTACCTATCCCAAAATATTCATTGGCATCGTGACCGAAGGTGATTACTTGTTGTTTTCGGATACCTAGTATTACATTTACGATATGTTCTAAGTTTACAAGGCAATCCAGCTTAGAAATGGTGGTTAATGCATTCTTAACATCTTCAGATACATCTTCCATCTTTTTAGGATGGCGACAATTATCGCACATTTTATTACAATCCTTTTCAGGGAATTCTTCACCAAAATAGTGCAATAGCATTTTTCTGCGACAAGAAGACGATTCGGCAAAAGAAGCTGCTTCAAATAAAAGCAATCCACCTATTTCCTTTTCTGCCACTGGTTTGTCTTTCATAAAGCTTTCTAGTTTTTCTAGATCGCTATAATTATAGAACATTAAACAATCACCTACCAATCCATCTCTACCAGCACGTCCAGTTTCTTGATAATAGCCTTCGAGCGATTTCGGTATATCGTGATGAATAACAAAACGGACATCTGGCTTATCGATTCCCATACCAAATGCGATTGTTGCAACAATCACGTCAACATCTTGCATTAAGAATGCGTCTTGAGTTTTACTACGTTGAGATGCCTCTAGTCCTGCGTGGTAAGGAAGTGCTTTGATTCCATTCACATTAAGTACTTGAGCCAATTCTTCTACCTTTTTACGACTAAGGCAATATATTACTCCACTTTGACCTGGGCGTTGGCGAACAAATCCAACGATTTCTTTAAATATCTTATCCTTTGTTAGTTTCGGGCGAACTTCATAATAGAGATTCCCTCTATTAAATGACGATTTGAAGACTGTGGCTTCTTCCATCTGCAAGTTCTTTTGAATATCGCTTTGAACCTTGGGCGTTGCGGTAGCTGTCAATGCGATCATTGCCACTTCGGGGCCCATTTGTTTCACCATGTCTTTAATTCGGCGATATTCTGGACGAAAATCGTGCCCCCATTCAGATATACAATGTGCTTCATCGATAGCAACAAAGGACACTTTAAGTTTTTTGAAAAACTCTATTGTTTCATCTTTCTTTAAGGTTTCGGGTGCGATATAGAGCATTTTGGTTTTCCCTAAAGAAATATCTTCTTTTACCCGTTTACTTTCTGTTTTACTTAATGAAGAGTTCAAGAAATGCGCCAAGGATCCATTATCTGCGAATCCACGAATTTGATCCACTTGATTTTTCATTAAAGCAATAAGCGGAGAAACAATGATTGCAACACCATCCATCATTATCGCAGGTAATTGGTAGCACAATGACTTGCCAGCTCCTGTAGGCATAATAACAAACGAGTCCTTCCCTTGAAGTACATTTTTGATAATGTCTTCTTGCATTCCTTTGAATTTATCGAAACCAAAAAAACTTTTTAAAACATCTTTAGGTAACTTTCCGCTTAGCAATGATAGACTTAATTCTTGGTGCGTTGCGGTGGCAGTGGACCCTGTTTCTTTGACGGCAGTTTTTATTTTTGAAGCTTTAGCTGCTTTTACTTCACTCTTTTTAGCTGTTGTAGCCATACACTATAAATTAATTCAATTTATTTAAAATAGACAATTGTTATATTTAAAAAGCAGATTTGATGTTTCACCCTCATTTAGACCATTTTAGATGTTAACATTATAATACTTTTCATATTAAATTTAACAGTTTAAAATTAAGCAAATTTTACCTTACGAGCCAAATTTATTTTAAGAAATTTATAGCACAAAAAAAACCCGCTCGCATTGCGAACGGGTTTTTGATTTATTGGTTGTTAGTTACTTTTTAGGAGCTGGTGCAGGAGTCGGTGTGATAGTCTCCACTGGAATACCCAATTTTAAGCGCACAGCGTTTGAAATATCATCAGCAGCTGGTTTTACCAACAAAGCTTGATCATCGAGTACATAAGCGTATCCTTTTTCCTTTGCTACTCCTTCAATTGCATCTTGTAATTTCTTTTGAATTGGTTTAATTAACTCAACTTGGAAATTTTCAAGCTCTGTTTGAGCATCTTGAGCAAAGTCTTTAATTCGCTGATCCATATCGGTAAGCTCTTTTTCCTTCATTTTCATGGTAGCTTCAGAGGAAGTTGCCTTATTTAATGCAATATATTCCGATTGTTTTTTCTGAAATTCATCTTGATACATGGCTATTTCTTTCTTCTTTGAATTAGAAAGGCTATCCAAACGCAATTCAGCGATTTTATAATCATCCATTTTTTGCATTATGTCTGAAGAATTAAGATGCGCAATTTTAAGTTGTGCATTTGCAGCAAAACTAAGGGTAAGGATAATAAGTGCTGAAGCAAATTTTTTAAAGGTATTCATTATATAAATTAAAAATTATTGGTTTAAAATGGCACAAAGGTGTATTTTTCTATTGTAAATTAAAAATGTTTCTTATTTTTTGTTTGGGTCTTCAGTAACAGTATACCCCATCATTTCAAGTACATCATCACTTAAGTCGAACTTAATATTTGCTACCAACATTACCATTTCTCCATTTTTATCAAATATGAAGTCGAGTCCACGTTGTTTTGCAATTTTTTGTACTGCATCGAAAATTTTATCTTGAAGGGGTTTAATGAGTTCTTGTTTCTTTTTTTCAAGTTCGCCGCCTTGTCCAAATTTTGATTTTTGGTAATCTTTTAGGCTCTTTTCTTTATCAACGATTTCCTGTTGCTTTTTTTGTTGTTGATCTTGAGTTAATACTACTTGTTCGGCTTGATAATCTTTATACATTTTATCAATTTCTGTAAGTCGTTTCTCAATTTCTTTCTGCCAATCGGCGCTCATATCGTCGAGGCGTTTTTGAGCTGCTTTATATTCTGGCATTTTGCCAAGCATGTATTCACTATCGACAAATGCGAATTTTTGTGCCTGTGAATTGGTTGTTGCTGCTATAGTAAACAAGCAAAGAGCGATAAAAAATTTGTTGATTGATTTCATTTTTAGTGAGTATTTAAAATGTACTTGATGCTTTCCTATAATCGTACCAAAAGCATGGTTTGAATTTTTCTTTTAATCTTTTAACATTTAGAAAGCCTGACCGATACTAAAATGGAAGTTTCCTTTTTTCACGCCTGCTGGATTATCGAATCCCCAACCATAATCTAAGCCAAGCAATCCAAGCATTGGTAAATAAACCTTTACTCCAACACCCGCAGAGCGATACAATTCGAAAGGATTAAAGTATTTAAACGAATTGAATGGCTTACCTGCTTCAGCAAATCCTAAGGCATAAATTGTAGCAGCCTGACCAGTTGTAATTGGGTAACGTAGTTCTAAGGTATACCGATTGAAAATTGTGCTACCTCCATTATGATTTTCATAAATTTGTGTTAAACTTCTATCGGCATATCCACGCAATCCTACAGGCTCTGTATTGAAGTTGGCATAACCTGTAAGTTCGCTCCCTCCCATTACATATCGATCAAACGGTGGCACATTGTACTTTTTATTATAGGTGCCCATAAAACCAAAGCTTGCTTTAGCATAGAGTACAAACTTTTTAGGGAGTGGTGCGAACCATTGCGCATCGAATCTCCATTTATGATATTCGACTAATTTATTTCGTTCGGCGAGGGTCGCATTTTCATAATCGAAATTCTTGCGGAATGCAGAGTATGGCGGAGTTAAGAGCATCGACAAAGAGAAATTCGACCCAGAGGTTGGGAAAATTGGGTTATCAATACTATTTCGAGCGATGGTAGCTTTATAATTAAAGTTATGAGAAACCCCATTATTGAAAACCTGTGTTCCTAAAGTGATGAGCTGATAGTTGCTTAGGTTATATAACTGGTAAGTAAGAGAGTGATTGATTGCGAAGAAATCGTCGGGCCATTTTAATCGTTTTCCTAATCCAACACTTGCTCCAATAATTTTCATTAATGATTTGGCAGGGTCGCTATATTTTCTGTAATCGGATGATAGAATGGTATAGTAAGTACTTACACTGAAATTGTTGGGGCGTTTACCACCAAGCCAGGGTTCATTAAAAGATGCATTAAAAGACGAATAGTATGCACCCGATGATTGTGCTTTAATACTGAGACGTTGTGCATCACCACTAGGGATTGGAGCCCATTCGCTTTTTCTAAATACTTTCTTTGCGGAGAAATTATTTAAGGTTAAACCTAAAGTTCCTACGATATAACCACCGCCCCATCCACCTTGGAGTTCAATTTGATCGGAAGGTTTTTCTTCTACAATATATTCAATATCTACAGTTCCGCTTTCGGGATGTGGGGTTGGAATTACGTTTCCTTTTTCTGGATCAAAAATTCCCATTTGAGAAAGTTCACGTTGAGAGCGAATAATATTTGAGCGACTGAATTTATCGCCTGGCTTACTTCTTATTTCACGTAGGATAACATGATCGCTAGTTTTGGTATTTCCTCTTACTGTGATACTATTAATGATGGCTTGTTTCCCTTCATAAATGCGCATTTCCAAATCGATAGAATCGTTTTCAACGAGTACCTCAACAGGAGTAATATTAAAAAACAAGTAACCATCATCCATATAAATAGAACTCACATCCAGACCTCCTTCATTATAGGTGAGTTTTTTGTCGAGTAGGGATTGGTTATAAATATCTCCAGCATTAATCCCTAACACTTGATTTAATTGTTCGGTAGTATATTTAGTATTTCCAATCCAAGTAATTTTTCTGAAGTGATATTGCTTTCCTTCATTTATATTAATATTTATAAGCAATCTTTCCGGTGTTAGGTTATAAACTGTATCACTGGTAATTTGAACATCTCTATATCCAAGGTTATTGTATTTTGAAATGATTTTATCTTTATCTCCTGAGTATTCTGTTTCTTTAAACTTACCACCTTGAAAGAAATACCACCTATATTTTTTAGTATCCTTTAAGGTACGTTGAAGTTTCGTTGAAGCCAGGTGATTATTGCCTTCGAAGGTGATATTTTTAATTCTCACTTTTTTGCCTTTATCTACATCAAAAACCAGCATACTACTATTCCTAAATGCAGTATCATTTAGTTCAGTTACATTCACTTTAACGTTACTGAACCCTTTGCCTATATAGTAGTTCCGAATATTTGTAGTGGCTTTATTTTTTAAATAATCGTTCACAATATCACCACTTTTTATCTTCACTTCATCTTTTACATTTTTTGATTGATTTTTCGAAAGTCCTTTAAAATTGTATTTTGATAACCGGGGTTGTTCAACCACATTTATTTGCAAGTACATTTTATCGGATTCAATAGAAGTAATTACCACTTGTATATCGCTAAAAAACTTTTGTCTCCATAGGTTTTCGATCGCTCTAGCTATTTCCTCTCCAGGCATATTGATTGCTTGGCCAACAGAAAGATTCGCAATATTATGAATTAGAATTGTGGTATCAAGGTAAACGGCACCAACCATTTGTACGCCAGCTAAGGTATATTTTTTCGGGGTGTCGTAGTTATGTGAGTAGTAGGTTTGAGAGAAACCCAAAATGCCAATTAGGAGGAGCAAGACAGTTATTTTATTTCTCATAGAGAGATTATCGAAGTTAGCGTTTTAATTTAATATTATTTTGATATTTGTTCACTTGTCTTACCATATCTACGTTCTCTGTTTTGGTAATCGAGGATTGCTTCATAGAGGTTTTCTTTTCTAAAATCGGGCCAGAGCACTTCGGTAAAGTAGAACTCTGCATAGGCCAATTCCCACACGAGGAAATTACTGATTCGATGTTCTCCACTAGTTCTGATCATTAGGTCTGGGTGGGGGAAACTGGCCGTTGATAGCTGACCATTAATCAGTTCTTCACATATTTCATTCGACTTTATTTTACCTTCAACAACTTGGTTCGCTATGTTTTGAACGGCTTGAGTGATATCCCATTTTGCGCTATAGCTCAATGCAAGAATTAGGGTAGTTCCCGTATTGTTCTTTGTAAACTCTATCCCTTCGAAAAGCTCTTTATAACATTTTTCAGGCAATTGTGATAGGTTTCCAATGGCTTTCAAACGGATATTATTATCCATTAATGTCTTCGTTTCCTTTCGGATCGTTTTAACAAGAAGTTCCATTAGTGCAGAAACTTCAAATCTCGGACGGTTCCAGTTTTCGGTACTAAATGCATAGAGCGTTACATATCCAATTCCTAATTCGGCACATGATTCAATCGATTCTCGAACGGAGGTGATTGCATTTTGGTGTCCAAAGATTCTTATTTTACCTTTATTCTTAGCCCACCGTCCATTACCATCCATGATAATGGCTATATGTTTTGGAAGTTTTTCCTTATCTATTTTCTCTTTTAAACTCATTTACAAATTATCATTTGTCATTGATAATAGAAAAACCCTCAACTCGCCATTGTAAAATAACAATGTTGGGATGATTCTTCTTACGAACACCAAGCCCACAAAGTTACTAAAAATGATAACATGAGGAAGGCCTTAATCTATAGGCGAGATGAATTCCAGTAATCACATACCAATCATAGGGATTTGCATCTCCACGTTGCTTGGTTATAGTGCTCAAAGGAACATCATTAATTTCCACTGACCTATCGCTCATATGCGATGCGATTGGTAATTTTCCGTTAAGATCGGGGTAATTGCCGCTCACATCATCGAGGTAATCGGAAAAGGTCCATCTGAAACCCATTTCAGCAGAAAGAATTAATGTTTTAGTGATATCCCATTTGTATCCAATACCCATGGGCAATGCTACTATTATTTTTGAATAAGATTTTGACTGCCCTTCGGTTTTCAGTTCACTTAAATTATAGGTAATTCCTTGATAGGAGGCTCTTGGGTTATGAACCGTTAAAGCCAGGCCAAAAACCACATAGAAGGTAGAACTATTGGGTAGACTTCCAACTGCATATGGTTTGTAGTTGAATTCGAACAAACCAGCGAATTCATTTAGATTGTTGCTAAAGCTTAGATTTCTTATCTGATTAAATTTCAGATTGGAATCGGCACCTACAATACGGGCATAATTATAATTTAGGCGAAATGCCCAGTATTTGGAGATATTCTTTTTTGCAAAATATCCAAAAGCTTCGCGCGTATTAACCAGAGATAATCGAGGTGAGAGGTCGCCAATATAGTTGGCACTACCTGCACAGATTCCTAGCTCATATTTCTGAGCAAGCAGAAAACAAGGAGATAACATTAAAAAAGAAAAAAGAAAATACTTCACAAGTAAAGCTATACCATACGTTTAGAATGTATTACAACGGATTTTTGGTTTTTTGATAAAAGTATAGCTGATGAGAACCCCACCGAATCCATACCAGTCTTGAGTACTAGGATTTCCTCGGACAGTGTTTTTTAAATTTTCAACTGGGGATCGATCGGCGAGTTTACCAGCCGTTGGACCATATTGAGCGCTTATCAATGCATTTTCTGCATAAAAGCCACTCACATCATCCAAATAATCAGTTAATGTTTTACGCATTCCAAATTCGAGACCCATTGTTAGGAAATCACCTAGATGAAATTTAATACCGGCACCCAATGGAAATGCGAAGGAGTTTAGGTTATAACGTTTTAGATCGGGGTATTTGGTAAGACCCTGACCTTCAGTACCGAGCGGTTGTAATTCGTAAAGGGTAGTTTTACCAGAGATACTATCATATAAAGAAGCTTGCGGATTAAAGTGGAATACATTTAAACCAGCAAATAGATAAGGTACACAGATCGTTCTACGGCCTTTAGAAGCGTAATTGTCAACCAAGTTAACTTCTACTTCGGCAGCAAATTCGGAAATACGCGATTGAAAACTCAGGTTGCGAAATCTTCTTGTTGATGATTCTGCATCGGCATCAGTTCCAGAAACAGTACCTACAAGGACGTTGCCTTTAAGTGCCATTCTTCCACTGGCATTAATTCTTAGAAACATACCTCCAGCAGGGTGGATTTCAGAATAACGTTTCTCTGTGAGGTCGCCTACATAGAACATTCCTCCACCCATTAAGCCGACTTCAACCTTTTGGGCCATGCTATGCAGTGCAATGCTTATAATAAACGCTATAGTAATTAATCTTTTCATTGATGCGAAGAACCTAAAATGCAAATGTATAATTTTATGTTGATATAAAGGATACCCTCTAAAAAAAGTCGAATTTAAGCGTTTGGTTTCCTAAACGGCTATTCGCAGCGGGGAGATAATGGCTTACTAAATCAAATTCAAAACTTCGGCGCGATCCAACTATATCAATCGAATAACGTTGATTCTCCTTAATTATTTCGGATAAAATCGCCTTCTTTTAAATACTCCTTTAAAATTCGCAGAAATTTCCAAAATATTATAAACTTTTTTACTACTTTTGCAATCCCAAAAAAAGGGGAAGGAACATTGTCTGATGGTGTAACTGGCAACACGTCTGGTTTTGGTCCAGAAGAGTCCAGGTTCGAGCCCTGGTCGGACAACCAAAGTTTCGGTGAGGTCGAAAATTCTAAAAGTTTTCGACCTTTTTTTTAAACTAACCAATATTAGTTATGCCCATAGGTGCGAATCAGGTAAAAATTTTCAGTGCAAGAGCTACCCTCGGGTTAGCCAAAGCCATTGCGTTGGAGTATCGTCAACCGCTTGGAAATATGCAAGTGAATGTCTTTAAGGACGGTGAATTTCAAGTTAGTTATAACGAATCTGTTCGAGGGTGTGATGTGTTCTTAATTCAATCGACGAATCCCCCTGCCGAAAATTTCATGGAGCTATGTATGATGATTGATGCTGCAAAAAGGGCATCCGCCAATTATATCACTGCTGTGATTCCATATTTTGGATATGCTCGTCAGGATAGAAAAGACAAGCCACGTGTTCCAATTACTGCAAAGATGGTAGCTGATATGCTCACTGCCGTTGGCGCACATCGTGTAATGACGATGGATTTACATGCACCACAAATTCAAGGTTTTTTTGATATTCCTGTGGATCACTTGGATGCACAAACCATTTTCTCTCCCTATATACGTAGTTTAAATCTTCCGAATCTAATTATTGCTTCACCCGATTTAGGAGCATCTAATAGAAATCGTCAGTTTGCTACGACTTTAGGAACCACGATGGTAATCTGTGATAAGCATCGTAAGATTGCCAATGAAATTGATAGTATGACCTTGATTGGAGATGTTACCAATGCAGATGTAGTATTAGTAGATGATATGATTGATACAGGCGGTACCCTTTGTAAAGCTGCAGAGATGTTGATGGAAAAAGGAGCTAGTTCTGTTAGAGCTGTTTGTACCCATCCAGTTCTTTCGGGTAAAGCATATGAGACCATTGAAAATTCGGCACTCACCGAACTGATTGTTTGTGATACCATTCCTGTAAAAAATATCACCAGTAAAATTCGTGTACTCTCCACAGCACGCCTATTCGCCGATGCGATAAGGAATGTTCATGAGTATGGCTCGATTAGCAGCTTATTTAAAGTACAAGAGAGTTTTCAGCAACAAATGCTATAAAATAAGTTTCAGATGCCATGAAAATGGTGAATGAAATTCAATAAAATATAAACACTTAGAGGAGGAGACAGAATTTTAATTATTTAATTTATTTATTATCATGAAAACGTTAGTCATTAAAGGCGACATTCGAAGTAACACCGGAAAGGTAAGCAGTAAAGAACTGCGAAATGAAGGCAAAGTGCCTTGTGTGGTGTATGGCGGTACCGAGCACATACACTTCTCTGTTTATTCAGCTGATTTAAAAGCATTGATTTACACACCAAACACTTACTTGGTTCAATTAGAACTAGAAGGTAAAAAAATCAGCTCTCACTTACAAGATGTGCAATTCCATCCAGTAAGTGATGAGATTTTACATGTAGATTTTCAGGAAATTGTTGCTGGTAAGCCAGTAACTTTGAATATTCCTGTAAAATTAAAAGGTAACTCTGCCGGTGTACGTGCAGGGGGTCGTTTGGCTCACCGTATTAAGCGTTTACGTTTATTCGGTAGTGCTGAAAACATGCCTGACTTCGTTGAAGTTAATGTAGAGAAATTAGAGATTGGTCAAGGTATCCGTGTGCGTGACTTAAGTGTTCCGAACATTGAAATTCTTGATGCAGCTGCTAATACAGTTGTAGCGGTTGAAGTAACTCGTGCCTCTATTCAAGCGGAAGCTACGGCTCCTGCTAAAGATGGTGCTAAAGCGGCTCCTGCTGCTCCTAAGAAGAAATAATCTTCATTAGAGATTGCAAAAAAGAGGTCAACTAAAATTGACCTCTTTTTTTATGCCCAAAATAAAAAGGGTGCATCATAATATGGTGCACCCTTTTTATAAATTGAGGAACTATCCTTTTATTGTTTACTCAACATGTCGAGCATTACGCTAACCGCTTCTTCCAAGTAAACATCTTTTTGAAGTTGACCCTGCCATGTTTTCGCTTTGGACACCTTCACAGAATCCGATTGCCACGAGGCCTTGTCATCGGTGAGCGCTTCAAAATTTAAATGCGATTTATAATTTGTTACTAACTCATTCTTTTTATTTGCTTCCTTATCCTGTTTCAGATCGTCTTGGTATTTCTTCAAATTCAAAGAGTATACTTGATTATCGCGCTCGTTTTTTAATCGTTTAGCATATTGTTCGATGAGCTTAAATGCATCGTTTTTATCTACACGTTTGGCGCTGCTTTCCTTGATTTTATTATAATCAGGAGCATTTGACCAAGTTTCATATTTGGCCTTTTTTATTTCATCAAAAGCCAAAGGATAATCTTCATCTTTTTCACCAATATCCAAGTATTTGTATTGATCGGGAAGAATTATATCAGGAATCACTCCTTTTAATTGGGTGGTGCTACCATTGATCCGATAAAACTTGCTAGTTGTTATTTTGGCACTTCCCAACCCTGATTCGCTCATTGCATTATCGAGTTCAAAAATTCTTTGAACTGTACCTTTACCAAAAGTTGATGGAGAACCAATAATGATTGCACGCTTATAATCTTGCATTGCGGCTGCCATAATTTCGGAGGCTGAAGCACTTAACTCGTTTACCATGATAATGAGTGAGCCACTGTATCTCACTGCGTCGTCTTCATCATTCAGTTGAACGCTTTGATCCTTACGATCTTTAACTTGTACCATTGGGCCATCTTTAACGAAGAAACCGGCCATATCCACAACATCTGATAGTGAACCTCCCCCATTATTACGCAAATCGAGAATAATACCTTCTGCATGGTCATTTTGAAGTTTTTCAATCTCTTTCAAAATGTCTACTGCACAGCGACGACCTGAACGTTTGCTAAAGTCGGCATAAAACTCAGGCAGATATATATAGCCAATGGTATGATTGCTTTCTTTGATGAGCATTGATTTTGCAAAAGTTTCTTCGGTTACCACGATATCGCGAACGATGGTGATGACAACGGTGCTTCCATCGGGTTTCTTCACGGTAAGTCGAACTTCTGTACCTTTCTTACCACGGATCATTTTAACAACATCATTGAGCGGCATGTCTTGAACACTAACAGGCTCTGAAGCTCCTTGAGCAACTTTGGTAATGACATCATCAACCTTAAGTTGACCCTGGCGCCATGATGCACTTCCTGTGATGATTAGGGTTACTTTTACAAAACCATCTTTCTCTTGTAATTGGGCACCAATTCCTTCAAAACTACCACTCATTTGGTCGTTAAATTCTTGTTTTTTAGGAGGTGTAAAATAATCGCTATGGGGGTCGCATACACTGGTGATACAGTTCAAATAAATACTAAATTTTTCGTCCTCATCGAGTTTACGAAGGCGTTTGAAATAATCACTATTCGCTTTTTTAGTTTTCTCACGTGCATCGGCTTCCAATTCATCATCGGTGCGTACTTTATAACTGGTGTCTTTCTTTTCGATTGCAGTAGCTTTTTCATCTAACATATCACTATAGCGAGCTAACGTTTGATATTTCAATGACAAGTACCATTGTTGTTTTAATTCTTGTTGATCTTTGGCCCATTCGATCTTTTTTGAATCCATTTGAACTGATTCATTAGTACTAAAATCGAATGGTTTATCAAATGCTTCCATCATGTATTTTTCCGATTCATCGATGCGGCTTTTGAACCGCTCGGAGGCTGCCATATAAAACTCGGATGTACTATTTAGTAGCTGGTCGTCAAGACTGGTTTCATATTTTTTCAACTCATCGATATCACTTTTTAGAAAGAATTTCTTATTTAGATCAATACGTTCGAGGTACATTTTAAAAACCTTCTTAGAGAAGCCATCATCGAAATTCAAATCGCTGAAATGTTCTTTTTGAAGAGTTTGAACTAATGATTTAAGGATTGAAGCTTGTTTATCGTTGGTTTTGCGGAATGCAAAAAAGGACAATGCTGCAATGATTACAACTACTAATGATATTTTAATTTTCATACTTAATGACAAGATACTTTCAATTTAGTTACTATAAATAAGTCAAACGATTAATTTGGAATAATCGTTTACAATAATCAGCTTTTTTACGAATATAAGGAGATAATGTGTGTTAATGTACAATTACAAAGAAATCACGCGAATGAGGTGAGAAGCTAAATGCTAGTTAGATATTCATAAATTAAAAAAGAGAATAAAAGTTACCCTTTATTCTCCTTCTTAAAATGAGGTCCCGAGCGGGGTCGAACCGCTGTACGAGCTTTTGCAGAGCTCTGCCTAACCACTCGGCCACAGGACCATTAACTAGTGCAAAAATAGAATTTTTTTTTGCTCTACCCAATTTTATCCCAATTTGGTTGCTAATATGCTACATCATGTTCTGCAATAACGCCCCTCAAATCCTTTGGTGGCTTTTATTACATAGGTTCCGTGTTTTTTGTATTTTCGCAATCATGATTCTGAAAAAGTGGTTGTTTATTTTGCGATACTTTTTATTCTGGATGGTCATCTTCACCATTTACAGGTTTATTTTTATCATAATCTATTATGGGAAATTCCAAAATGATTCTTTTATCTCCATTCTAAAAAATTTTTATCAAGCCTTGTATTTAGATGCCTCCTCGGCTTCATATATTTTGGTTTTACCGGTTATTTTTATAGGCTTAGGCTACCTGTTTCAGAATGAAAAGTACCTGCGTGCCATAAATATATATAGCATATTGATGATCTTTTGTTATGGGTTTATTGCTATTGGGGAAGATGGAATTTATGGGGAATGGGGTACAAAGTTAAATTACCAGGCTTTATCGCATTTCATTCATTTTACAGAGGTTTTGAAGACCATCTCTGCATCCTTAATGATTTCATTTTTTGCGGCTACCTTAATTTTAGGTGGAATTTTTACCTGGTTTTATTGGCGTTATATAAGGCTTATTGAACTATACACGGAAATTAATCAGGCTGCATTACGAGTAATATTAGGCATCATGATACTTGGAGTAAACGCCTTGTTGGTATTTACAGGTATTCGGGGTGGATGGTATCCAATTCCGATAAGTCAGAGTGTTTGCTACTATAGTTCGAACCCCGTTTTGAATGATGCCGCAATAAATCCAGCTTGGAATTTGGTTTCGAATTTTTCCGAGAACGTTCATAATTTGGATCGAAATCCTTACCAAGTAATGAAAGATGAGGAGGCGCAAAAAATAGTGAAGGATTTGTATCGTGTGCCTTATGATTCCACTGTTGAGATTCTATCGAATTCTCGTCCAAATATATGTTTTATTATTTTGGAGAGTTGGAGTGCCAATGTGGTAAAGAGTTGTGGAGGGATAGACGGAATCACGCCTGTATTCGATTCATTGAGTAAAGAGGGCGTATTGTTTGACCATATGATTTCCTCATCCATTGCATCTGATCAAGGGATGGCGGCAATTTTGAGTGGCTATCCCCACACTTACCGAATGTTTTTCACCCATCAAGCTTCAAAGGCCAAAAAAATTGGATGCCTTAATAAACCATTTCAAGAAAAGGGTTACCACTCAGGTTTCTACTTTGGAGGTCAACTAAGTTATGGAAATATTAAAAGTTATTTATACAGTCAGAATTTTGATATTGTTAAAGAAGAGAAAGATTTCGATAACTCATTACCAAGAGCCAGGCTCGGAATACATGATGGAGTTATGATGCAACAATATGCACAAGGCATGAATTTAGCGGCATCTCCTTTTTTTTATTGTTTATTCACCTTAAGTTCGCATATGCCCTATGATATTCCTGTGCCTCATGAGTTTGATCAACTTAAAGAGGAAGGGGAATACGCTAGTAGCGTTCATTATAGTGATGCTTCCCTGCGTGAATTTTTCAAAACCGCTCGTAGCATGCCTTGGTATAAGAATACCCTGTTCGTGTTGGTTGCCGATCATTCGCATTCTTCTCCGACATTTCAGATGATGCAATCTTTTGAATTCCATCAGATCCCTTGCTTGTTTTTTGGAGATGTAATCAAGAAAAAATATAGAGGAATGCAAGTGCATCGGGCGGTAATGCAAGCTGATATTGCAGCTACGCTACTTCGCCAATGTGATTTAAGTAGTTCTAACTTTCCATGGAGTAGGAATATGTTGAATAGTGCCACTCCTGAATGGGCTTTTTATCCAGTACAATTGGGAGGTGGATTTACCGATGGCAAAGCTTGGGTATCCTTTGATACCGATAAAAACAGGTTTTTCTTAAGCAGTTCAAGTGATTCGGTTGAAATCAAAAAATTACGAAAAAAAGGAGAGGCCTTGCAACAGGTACTTTTCAGCGAATTTTTAAGATTTTAATCGTTAATTTCGCGCCCCTATATTTCAATTAATTTTATTAACATCCATTATGACCAAGTTTTTATTAACCCTTGCAACCTTAAGCCTGCTGATTGTATCTTGTAAAAGAATGCAGAAAACACCTGGAGGTTTAGAATACAAAATTTACACTTCAAATACAGGCGATAAGATTGCGGCTGGCGACCTTGTTTTCTTCAAAGTAATTGGAAAAGTAAGCGACTCTGTATTGTTTAACACCTACAAAAATACCCATATGCCATATATGAATTTGGCAGTTCGTGAAAATTTCGCAAAAGGAAATTTTGAAGAAGGATTAACTTTATTGACCACTGGAGACAGTGCATTATTTATGATTAGTGCTGATTCATTTTACCAAGTGTATATTGGATCGCCAGCGCCTCCATTCATTAAAAAAGGAGAGCGTATTAGTTTTAATATAAAAATTGATAGTTTCATTTCTAAGAAAGTTCAGGCAGAAAGAAAAACCATTCAAGAGTTAGAGATGGTTGAAAAACAAAAGAATGAAGCGCTTTCGATTGAAGCCTATGTTGCCAAATCGGGTGTAAAATACACTAAGACTGCATCAGGAGTTTATTATATCGTTACCAAAGCTAATAAAGGCGCCATGGGAGCAGAAGGAGATTTAATTTCAGCTAATTATACTGGAAGATTATTCGATGGTAAAGAATTCGATAGTAATTCTAAATCAGGAAAGCCATTTGAGTTTCAATTAGGCACACATCAAGTAATTGCAGGATGGGATGAAATATTTGCATTATTACATGAAGGTGAGAAAGCTAGTGTAGTTATACCTTCGGCATTGGGCTATGGAGCCCAAGGAGCTGGTGAAGATATTGGTCCATTTACTCCGTTAACATTTGACGTTGAACTATTAAAAATAATCAAAGCAAAAAAATAATATGAAGTTCGTAAAGCTAATCATCGTTACCACCCTTCTCCTAAGTTTTCTGAGCAATAATGCACAGGGAGCAAAAATCAAAACTCAAAAAACCCCAGCAGGACTTGAGTATAAGTTTTTCAAGTCAAACAAAGGGGTTCGAATTGCTGCTGGAGATATGGTTTATTTTAAATTGAGAGGTAGAATCAGCGATTCTACTTTATACAATAGCGACCGCAACCCGAATGCACCTTATATGAATTTGGTGATTCAAGACAATTATAAGAAAGGCAATTTCGAGGATGGGTTAACCCTTTTAACCAAAGGAGATAGTGCCGTATTTATTATTAATGCGGATTCTTTCTTCAGTACATATGTAGGTGCTCCACCCCCAACATTTGCTAAAAAGGGCGACCCTATGTATTTCTTTGTGAAAATTGACAGCGTGATTTTGAAATCAGAGATGGCTGCCCGCAAGGCCAAAGCTGAGGCAGAAATGCTTGAAAGGCAAAAAAATGAATTAGGTATCATAGAACAGTATATTAAAGCCACAGGTAAGCCATTCATAAAAACCGCATCTGGCATGTATTATCTTATCACCAAAGTAGCCGATGGAGGAGCGAAGGCCATTAATGGTGATCGAGTTTCGGCAATTTATACTGGCCGCCTCCTCAATGGAAAAGTATTTGATTCTAATAAAGAATCCGGTCAACCTTTTGAGTTTAACTTAGGTGCTCATATGGTAATTGCAGGGTGGGATGAGATATTCAGTATTTTAAAAGAAGGAGAACAAGCAACGATAGCAATTCCTTCTTCATTGGCTTATGGAGAACAAGGTGCTGGCAATGACATTGGCCCATTCACACCATTACTTTTCGATGTTGAATTTGTAAAAGTAACGAAACAGTAATATTATGATCCGTTCGAAAATATTCCTGCTCTTAATTCTTTCTTTAATATCCTTTGCTGCTGAGGCGCAGTATTTAACAGGCCCGAATGGGGTTAAATATTTCTATTGGCGCCAAAGCATCAATAAGCAAACCGCGAATATTGGCGATTTGGTTTTTATGGAATTGGTTGGAAAAACTGATAAGGATTCCATCGTAATGAGTAGTTATTTTCAAGGCGAAGCATTTCAGATCTTTGTGCCCAAGCCCACTTATAACGGATGCTTTTATGAGATGTTTACGATGATGAGTGAAGGCGATAGTGCTGAGGTTTCAGTGGTTGCTGATTCCCTTTTCGAGAAATCGTTGGGGAGTTCACTACCATCCTTTATTACCAAAGGAAGTAAATTTCGGATTACATTAAAGCTAGTATCAATTGTAACGAAGGCCGAGTATGAGCGAAGAATTGCAGAAGATGCCAAACGAGCCCCTGAGATTCAAGCGGCCGATATCAAGAAATATATTTCGGAAAATAATTTACAGATGCAGGAAACTCCGAGTGGATTGTATTATCAATTTGCATTAAAAGGTCCTGCAAGAAGAGTAAAAGTTGGTGATACTGTAATGGTTCATTATACTGGTTATTTTCTTGATGGCCGTGAGTTTGATAGCAGCATTCCAAGGAATCAACCTTACACATTTATTGTGGGTACAGGCAGCGTTATTAAAGGTTGGGACGAGGCATTGCAATTGATGTCCATTCGCGACCGACTCATGGTAATAATTCCTTATCAACTAGCTTATGGTGAGAAGGGAGGCTCTTCGATTCCACCAATGACGCCTTTGATCTTTGAAATTGAACTCTTAAACATTTTATAAACGCCATGCGTAATATACTTTATTCTGTTTTGCTTTTGGTTGCCTTGGTGTCGTGTAATACCCACAAAAAACTAACTATTAAAGAACCCAAAAAACCTGTTATGAACGGACCAGATACCCTTGTAACTCCGAGCGGATTAAGATATGTAATTTTAAAGCATACTGGAGGTAGTGAAAAACCAAAGAATGGAGATAAAGTTTCTGTTCATTATCGTGGCAAGCTTGCCGATGGAACTGAATTTGATAATAGCTTCAAACGAGGCGAGCCTTTTGAGTTTCAACTTGGGATGGGAAAAGTAATCAAAGGCTGGGATGAAGGTATTGCATTGTTAGGTGTTGGTGATTCGGCTATGCTCATTATTCCACCATCGTTAGGTTATGGAGATCGGAATATTGGAGGGATTCCCGCCAATTCAACTTTATACTTCGAAGTAACACTTGTTAAAATTAAGGAGCCTGTTTTCACCACTGAATACCATTGGCAAAACCAACCGGAACACACCACTGCTTCTGGATTGAAATACTATGTTGTGAAGGAGGGCACAGGCATACAAGCTTATTCAGGAGCCGATGTTAAAGTTCACTATACTGGGTATCTTAATGATGGGAAAATATTTGACTCCTCAGTGCTACGTGAGGAGCCCATTGAATTTAAGGTAGGTGTAGGAATGGTGATTAGCGGTTGGGATGAGGGGATTTTGTTAATGCGTCAAGGCGCTAAATATCGTTTTATCATCCCTGCGAACCTTGCTTATGGCGACCAAGAAGTTGGAGGCGGGTTAATTCCTGCCGGTTCCACACTAACCTTCGACTGTGAATTGGTGTCGGTGAAATAAATATCTTATACAATAAATCTTCACCATTGCGCTTTAGTAAGCCATTAGTTATCAATTATAGATAGGTATCCGACTAGTTAAATAGAAATTAATTGAGAACTCATTTATGGTATAAACCATTCGTTAATTTCTTTTCAGCTCGCAGCTAATTATTTTTTATACTTTTACCATCGACTAGAATATCAATAAATTTGATATATTTGGCGCACACACTTTAATTTCTTTTATGGGTAGAAATAAGAAAATAACCAATATTGTATTATCCGACAAAGAAAAATTCTTAATTAATCTGAGTCATCAAATTCGAACTCCGCTATATTCAATTAGCGGTTTGTCGGAAATTCTTCAATCTTCTGGGTTGGACGAACAGCAGCGGGAGTATGTTTCGCATATTAACTCAGCCATTAATACATTATCAGAACTCGTTAGCAGTTTGCTTGAATTCATGCAATTGGAAAACAATACCATGAAATTGAAAGAGGATATCTTTTCAATTGAAGATATTATTTCCAAAATCATCCAATTACATAAGCCAACCATTGCTGAGAAAGGGTTAAAGGTTAATTATTTTATTGACAAGGAGATTCCACTTAAAATTAGAGGGGATAAGGGTATATGCCAAATTCTCATTAACAATATTGTAAACAACGCAGTAAAATTCACCTATAGTGGGAATATTGAAATTCGAGTAAACCTACTGGAGGATAAACTTCAATCGGTTACCATTGAAATTAAAATTCAAGATACTGGGATTGGGATGTCGAAAGATGCGCTAGCAAAAATATTTGAGAAGCATCGCCCACAAACCAATGATTATACCGAGTCATTGATGGTACCTGCCTTGGGATTGCAGATTTCCCAGCAGCTTGCCGAATTGATGAATGGGGTAATAAGTGCTCAGAGTACAGAGGGGAAAGGAAGTACATTCACAATACAATTACAACTCAAAAAAGATTTAAGTAAGGCCCCTTTAAAACCTAACAAGGTAGAAGAAATATTTTTCAACCATTTGCATTTACTATTGGTTGAAGATAACCGACTCAATCAAATTGTAACACAGAAGATTTTACAGTTACATGGAATTAATGTTGATGTAGCTGATAATGGAAAAATTGCTGTTGAGATGCTTAATCAGTCAAGTTATGAGATCATCTTAATGGACCTTCAGATGCCTGTAATGGATGGGTATGCTACCACTCAGTTTATAAGACAGGCCATGTCGGCACCATTGAATAAAATCCCAATCATTGCTTATACTGCCCACGCTTTTAGAGGGGAAGCCGAAAAATGTTTGGCTACTGGCATGAACGATTATATATCGAAGCCAATGAATACTGATGAGTTGATGAAGAAAATTGCAGCCTTGGTGCCTTCTAAAACAAATATCTATTCAAAATCGGAAGCAGCACAGAATTTCAAGGAGTTTAAAAACGACAGTATTGATTTATCATACCTGCATGAATTATCGAGAGGTAATTTAGAATTTGTGAGTGAAGTAATTGAGGTGTTTCTGAAGGAAACTCCGATGGAGATGCAGATTGGTAAAGTTAAATTGGAAGAAAAAAATTTAGATGAACTGTATAAGATTATTCATAAACTAAAACCATCTTATTCTCTAATGGGAATGCATTTGGCATCGGAAGCGGTGTTAGAAATCCAATATCAATGTAAGAATTCGAGAGATATGGAGAAGATCACAGATGCCTTTTATCGTATTCAAACGGCGCTGAATAAGGCAATTCCCCAACTCGAACTTCAATTGAAACGTTCCTAGACCACGCTTATCTCGCGTTATTTTATTACACGTATGAAGGTTCCATATCTAGACCTTAACCATCAAAATTTGCCAATTAAGAATGAGCTTATAAATGCTGCCCGTTCAGTTATTGATAGCAGTTGGTATATTCTAGGATCTAAGGTTGAGCAATTTGAAAAAGAATATGCCGAATTCAGTAAGGTTAAATACTGCAAAGGGGTTGCCAATGGATTGGATGCGATTATCCTTGCATTAAAATCATTGAATATCGGTCCTGGAGATGAGGTTATTGTTCCTAGCAATACCTATATCGCTACTTGGCTTGCCGTAAGTTCTTTAGGCGCACAACCCATTCCAGTTGAGCCCAGGATTGGGACATATAATATCAATCCTGATTTGATAGAAGCGAAAATCAATACTCGCACCAAGGCTATTATACCGGTTCATTTATATGGCCAGTGTTGTGAGATGGAGGCAATCATGAATATTGCCAACCGCTTTAATTTGGCGGTTATAGAAGATAATGCCCAATCGCAGGGTGCAATGTATAAGCAAGAGGTAACGGGTAGCTTTGGAAAAATCAATGCCACGAGCTTCTATCCCGGAAAAAACATAGGCGCATTAGGTGATGGAGGTGCATTAACAAGTAACGATGAAGCATTGATGCATCAAGTAGGTGTTTTAAGGAACTATGGTTCTGAGCGTAAGTATTTCAATGAGGTTCAAGGAGTGAATAGCCGTTTGGACGAAATACAAGCAGCATTTTTAAGTGTAAAGCTTCCCTTGGTGAATCGTTGGAATATGGAGCGTGTTGCTCTGGCCAAACGATATCAGGACAAATTAAGAGGGGTTGGTGATTTGATATTGCCTACAGTAGCCCAATATGCCACCCATGTTTATCATATTTATATGATTAGAACGGCGAGGAGGGATAATTTACAGGAGTATTTACGCATGCATGAAATAGGCACCTTAATTCATTATCCTGTACCTCCGCACATGCAGAAAGCATATCAATCATTAAACTTTAAAGCTGGCGATTTCCCTATTGCAGAAATTATAGCTAAAACCTGTTTGAGTTTACCATTATATCCTGGATTAAAGGAAGCTGAGGTTGATTTTGTATGTGATACAATAAAAAAATTCTTCTCATAAGATTTTCTTACTTTTGCGCCCTAAATTTTAAATACCCTACGTCATGATTATTGGCTTACCTAAAGAAATTAAAAATAACGAAAACCGTGTGGCAATTACCCCTGCCGGAGTTGCTGAATTTAAAAAGAACGGACATACTGTTTATGTTCAGACAAGCGCGGGAGTTGGCAGCGGTTTTGAGGACGAAGATTATACTAAAGCAGGAGCAACAATACTTCCTACTATTGAAGAAGTGTATGCTATTGCTGAAATGATTGTTAAAGTAAAGGAACCAATTGAAAAAGAATATCCTTTAATTAAGGAAAATCAATTGGTATTTACTTATTTCCACTATGCCTCTTACAAACCATTATTGGATGCGATGTTAACTCGAAAAGGTATTTGTATTGCTTATGAAACGGTAGAAAAAACCGACAGAAGCTTACCTTTACTTATCCCAATGAGTGAAGTTGCAGGAAGAATGAGTATACAAGAAGGAGCGAAATACTTAGAAAAGCCAATGGGTGGAAGAGGTATTTTATTAGGCGGCGTACCAGGGGTAAAACCTGCTAAGGTGGTTATTCTAGGAGGTGGAATTGTAGGGACACAAGCGGCGAAGATTGCGTCAGGAATGGGTGCCGAGGTTGTGATAATGGATATTTCATTGAAACGCCTACGTGAATTGGATGATATTATGCCAAAGAACGTACAAACTGTGATGAGCAATCATTATAATATTGTTGCTGAAATAAAGGATGCAGATTTAGTAGTTGGAGGCGTATTAATTCCAGGAGCTAAAGCACCTCACTTGATTACACGTGATATGCTAAAATTAATGAAACCCGGAACTGTATTAGTTGACGTTGCAGTAGATCAAGGAGGATGTATAGAAACTTGTAAGCCTACTACACATGAGAATCCAACTTATGAAATTGATGGTATTATTCACTATTGCGTAGCAAATATGCCTGGTGCAGTACCTTATACTTCTACCTTGGCACTAACAAATGCAACATTACCGTATGCAATTCAGTTAGCTAATAAAGGATGGAAAAAAGCCTGCTCGGAAAATGAAGAATTGAAAAAAGGATTAAATACAATTGGCGATAAAATTGTGTACAAAGGAGTTTCAGATGCGTTTAATATGCCATTAAGCAGTGCTGATGATTTTTTGAAATAATATTTCATTGAAATTTCTAATAAAAAAAAGAGGAGAAATTATTCTCCTCTTTTTTTATGTACCCGATTTTGCTATAACAACCAATCAATGTTGGTAAGGCTTCTATCCGGCACATGATCATGTTTCTTTTGATAACTCAGATAAAGTAATATTAGCAGAAGCATCATTGCGATAAGATTACTTCGAAAATGATTAATTCGTTTGAGTGTTTTGAAAAATAAAGAATTGGGGTTGGTAAAAAATTGCTTCATAGTTGGAATCTTTAAAAATTAAAAATAGTTTTACGATCCTCACAGGGCTGCAGGTGTGCCCATATGTCTTGTTCTCAGATGCAATCTAAGAGGTAGTTTTTAATAAAAAAAACTATTTTTTTATTTTTTTGGTGGCACTATCGCATTAAAAAAAATACAATACTAAATCCTCAAATTGTTGTGAGGTATCCCCTAACCTGTTGATTTAAATTATCAAATGTTCAAATTAAGCAGGTTAATTATTGAGTATAAAATCGATTTTGGGGATTCGCAAAATCTAAAATCAGGGTTCAACCATATTTGTTCGTTATATGCGACACCGTTTAATATTGGGTCGATATTAAATTCGACTGATTTGTAAACAAATAGTATCAATTTTCAACAAAAAAACGAGCCCCATTTAATCCTTCGTAAATTTACCCCACTTATGTTGTTTTCTCATTTACATTGTCATACTCAATTCAGCTTACTTGATGGTGCTGCAGATATTAAGAAGATGCTTGCCAAAGCGAAGGCCGATAAGATGCCAGCTTGTGCAATTACGGATCATGGTAATATGTTTGGAGTTTTTCAATTTGTTGCAGAGGCTCATAAGCAAGGTATAAAACCTATTATTGGATGCGAGTTTTATGTGGTAGAGGATATGACCCGAAAGCAGTTCAGTAAGGATGATAAGGATAAAAGATATCATCAATTGTTATTAGCGAAGAACGAACAGGGGTATAAAAACTTAATAAAATTATGCTCGCTTGGTTACACTGAAGGTCAATATGGCAAGTATCCACGTATTGATAAAAAACTAATACAGAAATACAGTTCCGATTTAATTGCAACCACGTGTTGTTTAGGAGCGATGGTACCACAATATATCTTAAAAAAAGGTGAAGCTGAGGCAGAGAAAGAGTTTGAATGGTGGCTTGATTTATTTGGAGATGATTATTATATCGAGCTGCAACGACATGATATTCCCGAACAGCACAAAGTAAACGAGGTATTATTGCGTTTTGCAGAGAAGTATAAACGCCCCTATATAGCGAGTAACGATTCGCATTATGTAGAACGCGAAGACAATGTAGCTCACGATATCTTGCTTTGCATCAATACAGGTGAGAAACTTTCTACTCCTACTATAAAAGAATTTAGTGATGATGATGTGATTGTTAAGGACCGTCGTTTTGCATTTTATAACGATCAATTCTTCTTTAAGAAAACAGAAGAGATGTCGGTATTATTTCATGACTTACCAGCGGCCATTGACAATACTAATCTTATCGTGGATAAAATTCAAGACCTCGATTTAAAGAGACAAGTGGCATTGCCAAACTTCATTATCCCAAAAGAATTTTTAACTCAAGATCAATTTTTACGGCATCTTACATTTGAGGGTGCTAAAAAGCGTTATAAAGAAATTACGCAAGAGGTTGAAGACCGATTGAATTTTGAATTACAAACAATTGAAACGATGGGCTTTGCGGGGTATTTCCTTATAGTGCAAGATTTCATTAATCACGGAAAGGATATTGGTGTGTTTGTAGGTCCTGGTCGTGGATCGGCTGCCGGCAGTGCGGTGGCTTATTGTGTTGGGATAACCAATATCGACCCATTAAAATATGATTTACTCTTTGAGCGTTTTTTGAATCCCGATCGTAAGTCGTTGCCCGATATTGATACTGATTTTGATGATGAAGGCCGTCAGCGGGTTATTGATTATGTAGTAGAGAAGTATGGTAAGAATCAAGTAGCACAGATTGTTACCTATGGTAGCATGGCAGCCAAGATGAGTATTAAGGACGTGGCTCGTGTAATGGAATTACCAATTGGAGATAGTAATGCCTTGGCGAAGTTGGTACCTGATAAACCAGGAACGAATTTAAATGCCATCATGAAGAAACCATTTGATGAGTTGAAAGAGTTGGCTGCTGAGGATATGGAAAACGTAAAAAAATTACGTGAAATATTGAAAGCGGATTCATCTATAGAAGCCAATGTATTGAGGCAGGCATTAGTATTAGAAGGTAGTGTAAGAGGAACAGGTGTGCATGCCGCTGGAATTATTATTGCGCCTAGCGACTTAACGGACCTGATACCCATTGCAACAGCGAAAGATTCACAATTGTATATCACACAATATGGTGGCAATGTAATTGAAGAAGCTGGGGTAATTAAAATGGACTTTTTAGGGCTAAGAACTTTATCCATATTAAAAACTGCTTTGCTACTTATTGAAAATAATCATGGGGTAAAAATTGTTTTAGATGATATTCCATTAGATGATTTAAAGACCTTACAACTATACCAGCGTGGAGATACAATAGGAACTTTTCAATTTGAAAGTGCAGGAATGCAGAAGCATCTACGCGTATTGAAGCCTGATAGATTTGAGGATTTGATTGCAATGAATGCCTTGTACCGGCCAGGTCCAATGCAGTATATTCCAAATTATATTAGCAGGAAGCATGGTATTGAAAAAGTATCTTACGATTTGCCTGATATGGAAGAGCACTTGAAAGAAACCTATGGTATCACGGTATACCAGGAGCAAGTGATGTTATTGAGTCGGAAGTTGGCCGATTTCACTAAAGGTGAAGCCGATTTTTTACGAAAGGCGATGGGGAAAAAAGATCTCAAAACCTTGGATAAAATGAAAGGGCAATTCATAACTCAAGCATCGGCCAAGGGGCATCCATCAAAAGCATTAGAGAAAATATGGACCGATTGGGAAGCCTTTGCAAGTTATGCCTTTAACAAGTCGCACTCTACAGCATACAGTGTGGTAGCATTTCAAACTGCTTATTTGAAGGCGCATTACCCAAGTGAATATATGAGTGCCGTTCTCACCCATAATAAAGACCATATTGAAAAAGTCGCCTTCTTTATGGAGGAGTGTAAACGAATGAATATACAGGTGCTTGGACCTGATATTAATGAATCGAATTTATTGTTTACAGTAAATAAAAATGGTCAGATTCGATTTGGACTTGGGGGTGTGAAAAGTGTGGGTGAAACGCCTTCCCATGCCATTATTGATGAGCGGAAAAGTAATGGAATCTTTACTAGCATTTTTGATTTGACTTCTAGAGTAAATCTAAAGAGTATTAATAAGAGGGTATTAGAACCCTTAGTTATGTCGGGTGCTTTCGACAGTATACCGAATACGCATCGCCGCCAATATTTCTATCCAGAAAACTCTGAACGCGAACCCAATACTATAGAGAAGGCATTGCGTTATGGGGCCAATAAGCAAGAGAGTGCCAATAGCAATCAAGCGAGTTTATTTGGAGGAGCGAGTGACGCTCCATCCTTGGCAGAACCTGTACTTCCTAAATGTGACCCGTGGCTTCGATTGGAGGAGTTGAAGAAAGAGCGAGAAGTGGTGGGGATGTATATCAGTGGGCATCCATTGGATGATTTTAAATTTGAGATTAAGCATTTTACCAAGGGCAATATCACTGCTGTAAAAAGTTCGATGGAAGCCAAGCGAGATGGAGAGTTTATCATCGCTGGAATTGTTACCGCTACTGAGGATCGGATGACTAAAACCACCAATAAGCCTTGGATGAAAGCCATCATTGAGGATTACGATAATGTATTAGAGATAGCCTTGTTCAACAAGGATTTCGACAGTTTTGCCAATCGCTTCAAACCAAATAATTTCCTACTAATTAAAGGAAGAATTGGCGCTCGATGGGGATCGGAAACTGAGAAAGAATTTAAGATTTCATCTGTTGAACATTTGGGAGATATTCGCGATAAAATGATGAAGCAGTTTCTACTTCAAGTATCGGCATTGCAAGTAACCCCGCCCTTAATTGATGGGATAGAGAATATCTTGAAAGCCAATCCTGGAGCGAGTAATTTTAAGCTTATCATGAGTCATCCACAGGACAATATGATGGCAGAGTTACTTTCAAAAAAATACCGGATTAATGTTACCTCGGCAGTACTTGAAGAATTCGAAAATCTCGGATTGGAAAAGTACCGCGTGAATGATATGCCCTTAATGAGTTTCGCTCAAGAAACTATTGTGAAAGTAATTGAAGAGGGGCCAGATGAAATTACTGAGGAAATTGCCTTGGCTGATTAATTTAAGTTGCCTTTAAAATTAAACTTCGATCCTTGTTTATTTTTGACTAATACCCTTCAAAGGGCTATTTTGCATGGGATTTAAGTACTTATCCTTTGCACTTCTATTCATACATTTTTTTGTTTGTCTTCACTTTCCTAACGAGGACTTATCAATTTTCCCTACTATCTATTGATTAAACAGGCCATTTCCGTAGGCTAATCATCCCCTCCTTTGCTGTCCACAAAAACCTGTGCATAAGTGCCTTTTATCAACAATTGTGGGGGAAAGTGGTAAATTGTGGTAAAAAATACCCTACATTTGATTTTTAATTACTGAATACTACTACAAATGGTTCATTTTATCGGAGAATATAATTGTACAATGGATGCCAAAGGACGCATAATGCTCCCGAAGGCGTTGGTGGCACAATTGCCCGATGATAGCAAGGAACAGTTGGTAGTGAATTGTGGATTTGAAAAATGTTTGGTACTCTATACCAAAGATGAATGGAATAGAATCACTTCAGAATTAAACAAGCTCAATACCTTCATCAAAGAAAATCGTGATTTCTTGAGATTATTCAATCGCGGAGCAAATATTTTGACTTCGGATGCTAACGGGAGAATACTCATTCCAAAAAACTTGCAGGAATATGGCGGACTAAAAAGTGATGTTGTGTTTGTGACGAATTCATCGAAGATTGAACTTTGGGATAAGACAAGCTATGAAGCAGAGATGAATCAGAATCCAGAGCAATATAGTGAGCTAGCTGAGCGGGTAATGAAAGGGATTGTGCTTTAACATTGGGAGTGAATTTTAGGAATTGTAAGAATACAAACCAGTAAGACTTAAACACCGAACAATGACGGAATACCACAACCCTGTAATGCTGCAAGAGTGCATGGACGCACTTGACATAAAGGCCGACGGTATTTATGTAGATGTAACCTACGGTGGTGGTGGACATAGCAGAGAAATCTTGAAGCGCCTAGGCCCAAAGGGTAAACTCATCGCTTTTGATCAAGATGAGGACGCTATTAAGAATCTAATTGAAGACGACCGTTTAATTTTCATCAATCAGAATTTCGAATACATGAACAATCATCTCCGTTATCTCAATTTACTACCTGTGAATGGTATTTTGGCAGATTTGGGAGTTTCATCTCATCAATTCGACACACCAGAGCGGGGGTTTAGTTTTCGTTTCGATGCCGAATTGGATATGCGCATGGATTCGAGCCAATCGCTCACTGCCAAGAGAATTATTAATACTTATACTGAGGAAGCCTTAACCCGAATTTTCAGGTTTTATGGAGAAATAAACAATGCCTACAATTTGGCTCGAACAATTGTTTCAAATCGTTCAGAAGATTCGGTAAATACCATTTTTCAGTTAAAAGACCTTATAAAGACCTGCGTTCCAAAGTGGAAGGAGAATCAATATATGGCTCAGGTATTTCAGGCACTTCGAATTGAGGTAAACAGAGAATTGCATGTATTGCAAAAGTTTCTATCGCAAACGAACGAGGCATTGGCACCTGGAGGCCGATTGGTAGTGATGAGCTATCATAGCCTGGAAGACAGGTTAGTAAAGAACTTTATTCAGAAGGGCAATTTTAGTGGAGATGATGAAAAAGATTTTTATGGTAATAGAACAACCTTGATGCGACCAGTAAATAAGAAGCCCATTGAGGCTAATGCCGATGAGCAACAAAGTAATAGCAGAAGCCGCAGTGCCAAATTACGAATTGGAGAGAAATTATGAATGAAGTAAAAATAAAAGAGGAGGAAAAGGATCAGCCAGTGGTTGAACCCAATGCTCCTGCTCAAAAAGAGAAGCCAAAGAAGCAGATAAAAGAAGAGTCGTTTTTCTTTAAGAGAGAAGATGCAACGAAATGGCTCCCCTTCACCTTGTTTGTATTTGTGTTGGTAGTGTTCTATATCAGTTTGCAGCAATACGCTGAAAAGACTGTTAGAAATACAGAAAAATTAAATCGTGAAATTAAAGAATTGAGAAGTGAATACTTAAGCACCAAGGCTGAATTAATGCAAGAGAGTATGCAAACAGACATCGCAAAGAAGATGGAAGTAAATGGATTAAAGGAGTTAAGAGAGCCTGCAGTAAAGTTAAAAATTGAAGAGAAACCCAAGGAGTAAAATTTAAATGAACGTAAAGCAAGATATATTTTGGCGTGTATGGCTCACCTTTGGTTTGCTGTGCCTCTTTGCGTTTATGATTATGTTTTATGCATTTAAGATACAAGTCATTGAAGGGGCAAACTGGAGAAGCAAGTCGGATAGCTTAGTAATAAACAAGAGCATTGAAGCCACACGTGGCAATATCTTGGATTGTAATGGGAATTTATTAGCCACTTCAATTCCTATTTATGATATCCGATTGGATTTGCGTGCGGAAGGAATTACTGATAAGATATTTAACGACAGCATCAATAGTTTGAGTTCGAAAATCAGCGCCTTGTTTAGAGACAAAAGTGCTGAAGAATATAAATCGATTTTGGTAAATGCAAGAAAACGCAATGAGCGATATTTTCTTTTTAAGAACAAGATTGATTATAACTATGTGAAGCAACTGAAGAGCTTCCCAATTTTTTGTCAAGGCAAATACAAAGGAGGTTTTATGGTAGAGCAAGAGAATATGCGCATGATGCCATTCAAGCACCTTGCACTCAGAACTATTGGATATACCAATAATGGCGAAACAAAAGTAGGTATCGAAGGAGCATTTGACGAAACCCTTAAAGGCATCAATGGTACACGATTGGTGAGAAAGATTTCGGGAGGAATGTGGATGCCATTGAATGATGAGAATGAGGTAGAGCCGGAAAATGGAAAGGACATTGTAACAACACTTGATGTGAATTTGCAAGATGTGGCGGAACATGCTTTAATGACTTCACTAGAGAAATTCAAAGCGGATCATGGGTGTGCTATTTTGATGGAAGTTGCTACTGGAGAGATAAAAGCCATTGCCAATTTACGCAGAAGAGGTGAAGGAGATTTCGTCGAAGATTTTAACTATGCCATTGGTGATAATACGGAACCTGGATCAACATTCAAGTTAGTATCGGTAATGAGTTTATTGGAAGATGGATTAGCCACTGTGAATGATAGTACAAGCACCGAAGGAGGAGAAAAAAAATATAGTGATCGTGTGATGAAGGATTCGGAAGCGGGAGGTTATGGTGTACTTACGTTGCAACGTGCATTTGAGAAATCGAGTAATGTGGCCATTTCAAAGTTTGTTACAAAGGCCTATGCTAAGAATCCAACGCAATTTACTGATCATTTAATAAAGCTTGGACTGAACAAAAAGCTCGGGTTGCAAATAAATGGAGAAGCAACACCCCTTGTAAAAACACCAGCTGATAAGAAAATTTGGTATAGCACATCACTCCCATGGTTGAGTATAGGTTATGAGGTGAATGTTTCACCAATGCAGATGATCACCTTATATAATGCCATTGCCAATAATGGCAAGATGGTAAAACCCATCTTGGTTAAAGAGATAAGAAGTACTGATGAATCGGTTGAAAAAATCAGCACCGTTATTCTCAATGAAAAGATATGCAGTGATGAGACCTTGAAGCAATTGCTCCCGATGTTAATTGGGGTTGTAGAGCATGGTACTGCTAAGACCCTAAAAAATCCTAATTACTCTGTGGCAGGAAAAACGGGTACAGCACAGGTTGCCGATCGAAATTTAGGATATGCAAAAAAAGTATATCAATCATCATTTGTAGGTTTCTTTCCGGCCGACCATCCTAAGTATACATGCATGGTTGTCATTAATAATCCCACAGGTGGTGTTTATTATGGTGCATTAGTAGCAGGACCTGTATTCAAGGAAATTGCTGATAAAGTGTATTCACTTAATACAGACATGCAGAAAGCGGTGGTTGATACCACCCCTTACTCGGCGAAGCTTCCAATTGTTAAATCGGGAAGTATCCAAGATTTTAAATCTATAAGTACCACATTAGGATTCAACTATTTCTATCAAGATGCTGATGACGGAAGTGATTTTGTGCGTATCGGCAAGTTTGATTCGGCATTTAGTGTAAATGAAATTAAAGTATATGAAACCAAGGTTCCAAATGTTATTGGCATGAGTGCAAAGGACGCCTTATATATACTAGAGAATTTAGGAATCGCAGTAAAAATAAACGGGAATGGAAAAGTTGCAACACAGAGCGAGCCTCCAGGTGCAATAATTTATAAAAATCAATCCATCGAATTAAATCTTCAATAGGTAATGATCAAATTAGATACACTTATTCAAACGAGTACCATTGTAAAAATCATAGGCGATACTGCTTGTGATATAACAGAGGTGTGTATTGATTCGAGGAAGATAGTTGAAAGCGCCTTATTTGTAGCGATTAGAGGGAGTCATTCGGACGGCCATTCATACATTGAAGAGGTTATTGCAAAAGGTGCGAGGGCTATTGTATGTGAAACAATCCCATCGATAATTCATGATAGCATTACTTACATTCAAGTTAAAGATGCATCAGAAAGTTTGGGTAGAATAGCCACGCTTTATTATGGTGATCCTTCATCGAAACTAAAGCTTATTGGTGTAACTGGCACGAATGGCAAGACAACTGTTGTTACTTTACTTTATCAATTATTTAGTGGCTTCGGGCACCGTGTTGGATTGATTTCTACTGTAGAAAACAAGATACTAAACAAAACGATAACGGCTACGCATACCACACCTGATGCGGTTGCATTGAATGCCTTACTAGCTGAGATGGTTTCTGCCGATTGCGAATTCGTTTTCATGGAATGTAGTAGTCATGCTATACATCAAAACCGAATTGCAGGATTACATTTTGCCGGTGCCTTGTTTACGAATCTTACTCACGATCACCTTGACTATCATAAAACCTTTGCGGCATATAGAGATGCTAAGAAGAAGTTTTTTGATGAATTGGATTCATCGGCTTTTGCCATCGTGAACAAGGATGACCGTAATGGCATGGTGATGTTACAAAATACAGAGGCATCATGTTATACATACAGTATGAATAATATGGCTGATTTCCGTGTAAGAATTGTGGAACAGGATTTCAATGGCATGTTGCTTCAGATAGATGGAAAAGAATTTTGGATACAACTGACAGGTGAATTCAACGCTTACAATATTGCATTGGTATACGCCACTGCCTTCTTATTGGGTAAGGAGAAAACCGAATTGCTTGCAGCGATTTCTGCTCTAAAATCGGTGAATGGGCGCTTTGATTATTTCCAATCGACATCTAAAATCATTGCTATTGTTGATTATGCGCATACTCCAGATGCATTAAAAAATGTATTGACAACAATCAATAAAATCAGGACCCGAAATGAAACCTTAATTTCTATTGTTGGTTGTGGCGGCGATAGAGACAAGACGAAACGTCCTGTGATGGCGAAAGTTGCTTGTGAATTAAGTGATCGAGTATTTCTTACCAGTGATAATCCAAGAACAGAAAATCCGGAACTAATTTTAGATGAGATGGAAGCGGGCATCCCCAGTGAATATTATAAAAAGGTTTTACGTATAACCGATAGAAGAGCAGCAATAAAGACAGCCGTTGCAAATGCTAAAACAGGTGATATCATTTTGATAGCGGGCAAAGGGCACGAAACCTACCAAGAAATTTCAGGCATTAAACACCATTTTGATGATAAAGAAGAAGTGAGGATATGTTTTGAGCTGATGGAAAAATAAATATTTAAAAGAAAAAAGAAGCGAGAATACCAAATCAATTAAACGACACGATATGTTTTATTTTTTATTTGATTACTTAAAAGAGCACTACGGTTTACCAGGAGTAGGTGTATTCCAATACATTTCATTCCGTACATCGATGGCAGTAATTTTATCATTACTTATTACGGTTGTTTTTGGAAAAAATTTGATTGCCAAACTTCAACGCTTACAAGTAAAAGAGACAATTCGTGATTTAGGTTTAGAGGGAGAAAAACAAAAAATAGGAACACCTACCATGGGCGGATTGATTATCCTATCAGCGATAATAATACCCACTTTATTATTTGCCAAATTCACGAATGTATATGTAATCTTGATGCTCATTTGTACCATTTGGTTGGGTTTAATCGGTTTCTTAGATGACTATATTAAGGTATTTAAGAATGATAAAAAAGGACTTGCAGGTAAGTTCAAGGTATTAGGACAAGTGATCCTTGGAATCATCGTAGGGGCTACCTTATACTATAATAAAAACGTTGTAACTGGTCAGTTTATCTCACCTAAGGAAGCCGTAACATTAAATGTAGACACCACTTCTTTGAAACGAGAAGTAATCAATGGAAATACCTATTACGTTAGAACACAGCATTCGATTAAAACCACCATTCCATTTGTAAAGTCGCATGAATTCAATTATGAAAAATTGATTTCTTGGTTTTGCAACGATTGCAATTCATTGGCTTGGATCATTTTTATTCCTATTGTAATCTTCATAATTACCGCTGTATCTAACGGTGCGAATATTACCGATGGTATTGACGGGCTTGCAACAGGAACCTCCGCAATCATTGGAGCAGTGCTTGGAATCTTCGCCTATGTCTCTGGTAATAAAGTATTCAGTGAGTATCTCAATATTATGTATATCCCTCATATTGGGGAGCTATTAATTTTCGCTGGTGCTTTTGTGGGTGCAACCGTGGGTTTCCTATGGTACAATTCATTTCCAGCACAAATATTTATGGGTGATACAGGCAGTCTTCCATTGGGAGGAATTATCGCTGCATTTGCAATCATGGTTCGTAAGGAGCTTTTGATTCCCATCCTGTGTGGCATTTTCCTGGTTGAGAATTTATCAGTCATGATGCAGGTTGGTGTATTTAAATATCGCAAGCGCAAGTATGGACTGGAGTATGCAAAAGCTAATCGCTTGTTTAAGATGTCGCCATTACATCATCATTATCAAAAGAGTGGATATCACGAAAGCAAAATTGTGACTCGCTTTTGGATTATAGGAATTATGCTTGCTATCGTTTGTTTCATCACTTTAAAACTACGTTAAAAATTAGTCGCAATTAACTCATGAATACCTCGAAACGCATCGTCATACTTGGAGCCGGAGAAAGCGGCACAGGTGCTGCTGTTCTTGCGAAACAAAAAGGGTTTGATGTGTTTTTAAGTGATCAAGGAATTATTAAAGAAAAATACAAATCGGAGCTGCTCGAGCATCAAATAGAATATGAAGAAGGGCAACATTCCGAGGCTAAAATTTTAAATGCTGATGAAGTGATTAAAAGCCCTGGAATACCCGACAAGGCACCTTTGATAAAGGAATTACATAGTAGAAATATTCCAGTAATAAGTGAAATTGAATTTGCCGGAAGATATACGAATGCCAAAAAGATTTGCATCACGGGAACCAATGGTAAAACCACAACTACGCTATTAATCTATCATCTTCTTAAAAAGTCGGGACTAAAAGTTGGCTTAGGCGGCAATGTAGGTGAGAGTTTCGCGCGACAGGTAGCCACGGAGGATTTCGAGTACTATGTTCTTGAATTAAGCAGCTTTCAATTAGATGGGATGTTCGATTTCAAGGCTGAGGTTGCGATACTATGCAATATCACTCCCGACCATCTGGATAGATATGAGTATAAAATCGAGAATTATATCGCTTCAAAGTTTCGAGTAACACAAAATCAAACAGCTGATGATTTCTTCATCTATTGTGCCGATGATCCTCTTACCATGGAGCATATGCAATTGGTAAAAACAAATGCAAAACGATTGCCATTTAGTATAAAAGGAATACTGAGTGAGGGAGCTTATAAAGAAAATGAACAATTAAATATAAAATACAATAATCAGGAATTCAATATGTACATCAACGAACTTGCTTTAGTAGGGCAACACAACACTTACAATTCAATGGCTGCGGCTATTGTAGGACAAATTTACAACTTGCGTAAAGAAACCATTAGAGAGAGTTTGCAAGATTTCGAAAATGCGGAGCATCGCTTAGAATTTGTTGCCAAAGTAGGAGGAATTGAATTCATCAATGACTCTAAAGCAACGAATGTTAATAGTGCTTGGTATGCTTTAGAATGCAGCGATGCCCCATTAATATGGATTGCAGGTGGTCAAGATAAAGGTAATGATTATGCATTATTAAAACCATTGGTAAAAGAGAAAGTGAAATTCATTGTTTGCCTTGGTAAGGACAATCGCAAGATTCATGAAGCATTTATGAATGATGTAGATATGATTATCAATACTACTTCAGCAAAAGAAGCAGTGAATGTAGCGTATCGCTTTGCGGCCAAAGGAGATAAAGTATTATTGTCGCCAGCCTGTGCAAGTTTCGATTTGTTCGAAAATTATGAAGACCGTGGCCGTCAATTTAAAAAAGCGGTAAGAGATTTATAATTCGATTTATCCTAGCTAAGTAATGAATATCAATTCTACCATCAAGCGCTTCACACAGCTCACCAAAGGCGATTTCGCTATTTGGATGATTGTGGTGGTATTGTCGTTGTTTAGTATGGCTGTAATATATAGTGCCACAGGTACACTTGTATATACAAAAAAAGCAGGCAATACCCAGTATTATCTCTTTAAGCAATTACTCTTTGTTTTCGTAGGTTTTCTGATCATATATTTTTGCCACTTGGTTGATTATCGATATTATTCGAGAGTGGCGCAGATTTTATGGTTAGCATCGATTCCTTTACTACTCTATACTTTGATATTTGGAAGCGATGTAAATGATGCCAAGCGATGGATAACACTTCCCATCATTAATACTTCATTTCAAACTTCCGATTTGGCAAAGATTGCGCTAATTATGTTTTTAGCCCGGCAGCTTTCTAAAAAGCAAGAAGAGATTAAAGAATTCAAGAAAGCATTTGTTCCCATTTTAGTTTCAGTGATTGTTATTTGCATGTTGATTTTTCCTGCGAATCTTTCGACGGCAGCAGTGCTTTTTATGACTTCGATAATCATCATGTTTATTGGTCGAATTAATGTTAAATACATTTTATTGCTGATGATATCGGGGATTATTCTATTAACCGCAGCAATATTTGTGGTGAAGAGTTTACCAAGTTCAGTAGTGAAAAAACTTGGGCGTGTTGCCACATGGCAATCGAGGATAGAGAATTATGGTGGTGATGATAAAACGGCTTCCTATCAAAATGAGCAGGCAAAAATAGCGATAGCTACAGGAGGTGTTTTTGGCAAAGGGCCGGGGAAGAGTACACAGAGGAATTTTCTTCCCAATCCGTATGCCGACTTCGTGTATGCAACCATTATAGAAGAATATGGATTGTTTGGGGCATTGGCAGTTATTTCGCTGTATCTGCTTTTACTATATCGAACGATTAGAATTGCAATGAAAAGCCCTAGAGCTTTTGGTGCATTGCTGGCCATTGGTCTAAGTTTTAGTTTGGTTATTCAGGCATTTATCAATATGGCCGTTGCTGTAAATATATTTCCTGTTACGGGATTACCATTGCCATTGGTAAGTATGGGTGGAACTAGTTTGTGGTTTACTTGCTTTGCATTTGGATGTATTTTAAGTGTAAGCAGACATATAGATGAGAATGAGGAAGAGCAAGCTAGAATTGAGGCGGAAGCAGAACACAAAAACAATACCATTCAATCATAAATAAAAAACATACAGCAATGAAATACATTTTATCAGGAGGCGGCACTGGCGGACATATCTATCCTGCCATTGCTATTGCCAATGAATTAAAGCGTAGAGATCCATCATGTGAAATTTTATTTGTAGGGGCACAGGACAAGATGGAAATGGAAAAAGTGCCTGCCAATGGATACAAGATAGAAGGATTGTGGATTAGTGGGCTTCAGAGAAAACTAACATTAGGCAATTTATTATTTCCATTTAAGGTGCTTGCTAGTAAATTCAAAGCTCGTAAAATCATCAAATCCTTTCAGCCAGATGTGGTTATTGGTACTGGTGGATTTGCAAGTGGCTCCATTGTGAATGAAGCGGCTTCGATGGGAATTAAAACGGTGATACAGGAACAAAATTCATATGCTGGATTAACTAATAAATTACTCTCCAAAAAAGTAAATACGATTTGTGTTTCATATGATGGAATGGATCAGTTTTTCCCATCTCAAAAAATAGTACAAACTGGAAATCCTATTCGAAAAGACATCATCAATATTTATAGTAAAAAAAACAATGCAATAAAGCTGTTCAAGCTTGATGATGAGAAGAAGACTCTTCTTATTTTAGGTGGAAGTTTGGGTGCTGGCACAATAAATAAAAGTATTGCCGCAGGGATTCAGAAACTACAGGAAGCCAAGATCAATGTGCTTTGGCAGACAGGTGCATACTATTACGAAAATTATAAGCAGTTGAATAGTGAGTTTATTAAGGTAGTAGATTTCATAAAGGAAATGGATATGGCTTATGCGGTTGCCGATGTGGTAATATCGAGAGCAGGTGCTTTAAGTATAAGCGAGATGAGTTGTGCGAATAAAGCGTGTATTCTGGTGCCTTCTCCAAATGTTGCAGAGGATCATCAAACGAAGAATGCAATGGCGCTGGTAAATCGCAAAGCTGCTTTAATGGTTACTGATGCCGATGCTCCACAACAATTGGTAAATGAGGTATTGGTATTAATGAAAGATGAGAAACATAGAAATGAATTAAAGAAAAACATTTCGGAAATGGCCCGTATGGATGCAACCGAAAAAATTGTTGATGAAATTTTAAAATTAGCACCGAAAAAATAATGTCGTTCGCTCAGTATAAAAAAGTTTATTTCCTAGGTATTGGAGGAATTGGGATGTCGGCATTGGCTCGATATTTCAACCATCTTGGAATGACTGTGAGCGGCTACGATAAAACACCAACACCGCTCACTCAGCGACTCAGTGAAGAAGGTATAAAAATTCATTATTATGATGAAGGCGCACAAACAATTGCGAACCACGATTTAAATATAAACGATACCTTGGTAGTTCTGACACCTGCTATTCCAAAAGATTTTGCAGAGTGGAATGAATTGCAGGCTCAGCAATTTACCATAAAAAAACGTTCAGAGATTCTGGGGTTGATTAGTGAAAACTATACCACCATTGCTGTTGCTGGCACCCATGGAAAAACTACCACATCGAGCTTGGTTGCACATTTATTATATCATAGTGGAAAGAATTGCTTAGCTTTTTTAGGAGGAATTGCAACAAACTATCAAACCAATTTGTTGTTACCATTTAACAACGAAACCCCTGCTATATGTGTTGTTGAAGCTGACGAATACGATCGTTCGTTTTTGAAGTTGTCGCCAACGTATAGTATTATCAATAGCATGGACCCCGACCATTTAGACATCTATGGTTCGGAAGCTTCGTTTCATCAAGGGTTTCAAGATTTCGCAAACAGATTAAACAAGGATGGAATTTTGTTTTACAAGCAAAATTTACCACTTAGCTTTAATGAAGGCAAGCACTTATCGTTTTCAATTAGTGAACCAGAATCCGATATTATTGCAGAGAATATTAGAATTGAATCGGGGGTATATATATTCGATTACTTCAATCGTCAAACAGGCATTCGAATTTCGAATCTCGAATCGGGGATACCTGGTTCGCATAATGTAGAGAATGCGGTAGCGGCAATTAGTGCTGTGCTGGCTGTGGGATTGATGCCGGATGAAATTAGAGATGGGCTCAAAACTTTTCAAGGAGTAAAGCGTCGGTTTGAATATATTTTAAAGCATCCGAAACATATTTTCATTGATGACTATGCTCATCATCCAGAAGAGTTGAGGGCGTTTATTAGTTCTGTGAGAGCGCTCTATCCAAATCAAAAAATCACGGGTGCATTTCAACCACATTTATTTTCGCGTACTCGCGATTTCGTTGATGGTTTTGCAGAGAGCTTGAATTTATTGGATGAGGTTTTTTTATTAGATATTTATCCTGCAAGAGAACTTCCAATTGAGGGAATTACTTCTGAAATTATTTTCAATAAGCTTCATAATAAAAAAAGTATTTGTTCAAAGGAGATGCTAGCGAAATTGATTGCAGCGAGTAATCCGGAGGTGATGGTAAGTCTTGGAGCAGGAGATATAGATGCACTTGTACTCCCAATCAAAAATGAACTACTGAGAATCAATGCAAGCGAATATGCGAGCGAGCTAGGGGGAATGATTGAAGGAAGTGTGCATACGCAGGAGCCCATGATGAAATATACCTGGCTAAAAATTGGAGGCCCTGCAGACATTTTGGTGAAGCCCAAAAATCAAAATGATATTATACTTACGGCAGCATTTGCGGAGAAGTATTTGATTCCATTATTTATTCTTGGCAACGGAAGTAATTTATTGGTAAGTGATGCAGGCATTCGCGGCATTGTACTTGCGATGGGAGAAGCCGAAACAATTTTCAGTCAAGAGGGTAATTTATTTACAGTAAGTGCTTCCTACTCATTACCCAAATTTGTATTGGAAAGTCTAAAATTGGGATATGAAGGATTGGAGGCTACTGCTGGAGTGCCTGCTACCATTGGAGGTGCAACGCGCATGAATGCAGGAGCTTATGGCACCGAGATTTTCGATTGTATTCGAAAAGTAAAATTTATTCGCCATGGTAAGGTTCAAGAAAAGTTGAAAAATGAAATTCAATTTAGCTATCGGCACACTGAATTTGCCAATGATATTATATTAGAGACCACCTTCGAATTAAAACATGCTGAGGATATTGAAGCGGTTAGTTTAAAGCGTAAAACATTACTTGAAAAAAGGAAGGATGCACAGCCGCTAGACAAACCAAATACAGGAAGTGTATTTAAAAACCCATTACCGCAGTATGCAGGCAAACTTATTGAAGATGCTGGGCTAAAAGGATATATGCATGGCCAAGTGCAAGTATCGCCGAAGCATGCCAATTTCATTGTAAACAATGGAGGAGCTACAGCGCAAGAATTTATGGAATTGGTGAGTTTTATTATTGAGACTATAGAAACAAAGTTTAATGTAAGATTACATACTGAGGTAATGCAAGTAGGTGAAAAATCATATCAATCAAAATAAGGTTAGAAAATGAAAGTGCAGATAAAAAAAATACTCATGATTGCTGTTTGGACGCTTTTGATAGCAGGTGTAGGAGTGTTGTTTTTCATGATTAATGCACACCGACAAAATCAGATTTGTGAAAAGATCAATATCCAGATAGAAGGAACAGAGACTAACCATTTTATTGATTCGGCCTTGGTGCTAGACTATATTCAATCGACGCAAATTATTGGAAACAGTATAGGGAATATTGATGCAAGCAAAATTGAAAACTTATTGGAAAATAACCCACATATAAAAAAAGCTGAAGTGTATAAAGCAGTTGATGGGGCAGTGTTTATTAAGGTTTGGCAACGTACTGCAATCATGCGAGTATTTAATCTTGACAATGAAAGTTACTATGTGGATGAAGAAAACATGAAGATGCCATTGAGTGATAATTTCACTGCTAGAGTTGCTGTATGCAATGGCAACATTTTCGAGAAGTGTACTAAATGTGACACAATCAATTCGAATATTCTGAAAACGTGCGCCGGTATTGCACAATATGTGCATAAGACTCCCTTTTGGTTTAGCTCGATTGAACAGATTTTTGTAACATCCGATAGTGTAATAGTTTTAACCACAAAACTGGGAGATACGAAGGTTGTTTTTGGAGATGCAAATGATATTGAAGGGAAGTTTGAAAGACTCTTAGCATTTTACAAACAAGCGTTACCAAAGGCCGGATGGGACAAGTACAGTAGCATCGATGTTAGTTTTGCGAATCAGATAGTGGCGAAGAAGAAGATGGCAATTATTGAATGACGTTACCGAAACCATTAAAATAAAATTAAATAAGTATAAAAAGTCAACCTTGTATGGAGCAATCGAGAATAGTAATTGGATTGGATATTGGCACAACAAAGATTTGTGTACTTGTAGCGCGCAAGAACGAAACCGGCAAAGTAGAAATATTGGGGATGGGGAAGGCCGACAGTAATGGCGTACAGCGTGGAGTGGTAACCAATATTGCACAAACTACCGATGCGATTGTTGAAGCAGTGAAAAAGGCGGAAGATGATATTCGTAAAAACTTAAAGAGCGAAGTTCAAATTAAGATTGCAGAAGTATTTGTTGGAATTGCAGGTCAGCACATAAAAAGTTCGCAAAGTCGTTGCATTCGTTTACGCAACAATACTGACGATGAAATTGATATCAGTGATATCAAAGCACTTGTGATGGATATGAAGCGTGTTCCATTGGAACCAGGTCATGAGATTATTGATGTGATTCCTCAAAGTTACTATGTAGATAATGAATTAGCCATTGGTACTCCAGTGGGAATGTCGGGTACTCGCTTGGAAGGAAATTTCCATATCATCACAGGGCAAATAACTGCGGCTAATAATATTCGCCGTTGTGTATCGAAAGGAAATTTAACTACGAAGACTTTATTTCTTGAACCCATTGCATCGGCGGCAGCATGCTTAAGCGATGACGAATTGGATGGAGGTGTATGTTTGGTAGATATAGGAGGTGGTACTACTGACGTTGCTATTTTTCACGAACATGTGATTCGCCATACAGCAATCATCCCTATTGCAGGAAAGGTGCTTACTAATGATATTAAGAGCGGTTGTATGATATTGGAGCGTCAAGCTGAGATGTTGAAGACCAATTTTGGAAGTTGCTTATCGAGCATGGAGAAGGAGAACGATTATATCAGCATTGAAGGCTTGAGAGGCAGAGGTAATAGAGAGATTTCAACAAAGAATTTGGCCCGCATTATTGAGGCCCGCATGATTGAAATTATTGGTCATGTATATCATGAAATAAAATCGGTAGGATTAGAGAAGAAATTAATTGGTGGCATCGTACTTACTGGTGGAGGTGCTAATATTAAGCATTTGGCACAGTTTGTTGAATTCCATACTGGGCTTTCGGCTCGTATTGGTTTGCCTAACGAGCATTTGGCAAAAAGCTTTGTGGATGTGGCCAACCCAACCTATTCAACTGGTGTAGGGCTTGTGATTAAAGGGTTTGAGGAGTATGAATCGGAGGACATGTTTAATAATAAAGCGAATAACAGAATTGAGCCAGTGAGTGTGGAAGAGAAAGAAGAAAAAGCGGAGAAGGAAGAAAAAACAACCAAACATAAATCGGGATTGCTTAAAGGATTTGGAAGTTACCTATCTAATTTTTTAAAGGATGGGGAAGACTTTGAAGACTTTGAAAAATAAAATCTCGTAAAAAAAAGCAAAGTAAAAAAATTAAAATTAAAATATAATTACATGATACAATTTGATATTCCAAAAGAGCAACGCAACAACATCATTAAAGTGATAGGAGTTGGTGGTGGTGGTGGCAACGCTATAAATCACATGTATCGCATGGGTATAAAAGATGTAGATTTCATCATCTGCAATACTGATGCACAGGCTTTGGATTCTAGTCCGATACCAACCAAAGTTTATTTAGGTAAAACTTTAACAGAGGGATTGGGTGCAGGATCTAACCCTGATATTGGGAATCTTGCTGCGGAGGAATCGCGTGAAGAGATAGAGCAATTGCTTACCAAAAATACCAAGATGGTTTTTATTACTGCTGGTATGGGTGGAGGCACTGGAACTGGTGCTGCTCCTGTAATTGCAAGAATTGCAAAAGACTTAGGAATTCTCACCATTGGAATTATCACCACTCCATTCATGCGTGAAGGACGTAGAAAACGCAATCTGGCGGAAGAAGGAATTAACGAGCTTCGAAAGAATACTGATAGTGTAATTATGGTGAACAATGATAAACTTCCATTATTATTTGGAAATTTATCAATGAATGCCGCCTTTGCAAAAGCTGATGATGTATTGTGTACTGCAGCCAAAGGAATTTCCGAATTGATTACCATCACTGGACGTATGAATGTGGATTTCGCCGATGTTCGCAATGCCATGACCGATAGCGGTTCGGCATTGATGGGTATTGGAGAAGCCAATGGACAGAATCGAGCTATTGAGGCCATTAATTCAGCGCTAGAGTCTCCCCTATTGAATGATGCCAATGTAAATGGAGCTCAACATGTATTGGCGAATATTACTTATGGTCGTCGCGAATTCATGATGGATGAATTTGATCAAATAATGACTTATATTGAGGATGCTGTTGGTCAGGATGCGAATATTAAAATTGGCGATTGCTATGATGAGAGTTTGGAAGATCAATTACGTGTAACCTTAATTGTTACTGGTTTTGAAGTTAACAATAGCATCAAGCCCCTCTTAAGTTCTGAGAAGAATATTGTTTCAGAGATTCCAGCTTCACCTGTAGTAGTTGCTCCTCCAGTAAATGAAGTGGTTTCGGCACCCGTTGTAGAAACTGCTATAAACAATGAAGAAGTTGTAATGACTCGCATTGAAAAAAATGAGGATGCACCGTCTAGTAATGAAAATTATGCATTTCAGAATTTCGATTCAAAATGGAATGTTTCCAATGCTGAAAATAACGAAAACACAAAAAACGTAACATATCTCAATTCGAATGCGGAGGTTATTTCAAGTGAAATAAAACCTATAAGCGATCCAGAACCGTCGGTTATGTTTGCTTCTTTATCTTTAGATGAGATGGAGATGTTGAAGCGTTCGCAAGAACGTGCTTCAAAATTGAAGGGGTTTAATTTCGATTTAAACAAGCCTGTGGAAGATATGGAAGACCAAATCAACACACCGGCATTTATGCGATTGAATCTGCAACTGGATGAAGAAATTCATTCATCTGAACGTATTAGTTCTAATATTTCACTGAATACGGAGAATAAAGATAAACCGCTTTTTAACACGAATAATTCGTTTTTCAATCCGGAAGTAGATTAACCTTTATGTGAACTGTAAAGAAGCCACAACCTGCAAAGTTGTGGCTTTTGTTTTTGAGAACATTTGAAAATTAATTCCCGGTATGTTTGGATTTCACGGGCTCTGGAGTTCCTTCGCAAGGAATTAGATTGCGTTCCATAAATAGCACACTATGCCAGACACCTTGCTTAAATCCCGCATTTTTAAATACTCCAATTTCAGTAAATCCTAATTTTGTGTGAAATCTTTCGCTTTTAATATTTGGCAAGGTGATACCCGCAAAAGCATTATGAAAGCCTTGTAAAGTGCATTCATCAATAAGTTTTTCATAGAGTTTTGTGGCGACTCCTTGTTGATGGAATTTTTCATCGACATAAACAGAAGTTTCTATATCCCAATCGTAGGCCGCACGTTCACGAAACTTGTGTGCATAGGCATAACCAATTACTTGATTATTAAATTCACAAACCAGGTAAGGATAATGTTCTATAATTGGATTGATACGCAATCGGAATTCTTCGATATCAGGAACTGTAAATTCGAATGTGATAGCGGTATTTTCGATAAATGGTTTGTATATGCTAAGAATTGCTTCTGCATCATTACTGGTAGCTTTACGAATAAGTAGCATAGTTTTTAATTGATATTATTTTTATAATCAATCTAGTGATATCATTTTTTACCAAGCAGTCCATCCCCCATCAACAGCGATAATTTGCCCATTGATATAATCGCTTCCTTTGCTGCATAGCAAATGAAATGTTTCCATCATTTCTTCCACTTTGGCCATTCTCTTCATGGGTGTGAGTGCGGCATAAGCATCAACAAATACTTGGGGTTGATTATTTGCAATTCCACCTGGAGCGATGCCATTAACATTGAATCCTCGGTCGCCCAAATAAACCGCCAAGTATTTCGTTGCCATGGCAAGTCCTGCTTTTGTAACTGGATAATTTATCGGCTTGAACACTTCCTTTCCTTGAATCGCACCAAGTCCTTTATAAATATCTTGGTTGGGGGGTACTAAACCGTAAGTTGAAATAACATTTACTATTTTACATGGCGTGGCATCAGTATGATTAAATAGCGGCAATAGCGCTTGAATAAGAAAGATCGGTGCTGTTAAATTCAGGTTTACTTCTTTGCGCCATTCGAGTAAATTCAAATCTTCAAATTTCCCAACACTGATGCTATTGTCTTCTACTTTCGGATTGAATGCGGCATTATTTATTACGCCTTTAAGATTCGCAGTGAGTTGTGTCACCTTTTCCATCAAGGCAGTATAGTTCTCAATAAGCATTAAATCAAATTGAATATAGCTAATGCTATCAGATGCAAATTCGCAGTTAGGAGCAATGTCAACGATGATGATATGGTAGCCTTTACTCGCTAGAAAATGTGCTGTTGACTTGCCAATCAGTCCGAGGCCTCCAGTGAGTATTATTGCGGGATTTGTATTCATTGTAGGCTATTATTGAATATTTGATTGAAGTAGGTTGCCAATTTTAATTCCTTTAGATTTTAAAATTAAGTCGGCTAGCTCTCTTACCGTACCTTGCCCTCCTGGGGTTTCAAGCAAGTGAATATTTTCAATCATTTTCACCTCCTTCCTAGCGTTGGGCGGACAGGCTGCGAAACCTACATTACGAAGCAGTTCAAGATCGTTGATATCATCTCCAATAAATGCAATATCGCGAATTGAAATTTTCTCGTTCATGCATATTTCCCTCGCTGCAGCTAGCTTATCGGCACATCCTAAATATACGTGTTCAATTTTTAATTTCTCTGCTCTGCGTGCTACGATAGGTGAGTTTTCGCCAGTGATAATTGCCGATTTAATTCCAATCCGGCGCAATAGGTTGATACCCATTCCATCGTAGGTAGAAAATTTCTTTAGGTTATCTCCCTCTGCATTATAATACATACCTGCATCGGTAAGAACACCATCACAGTCCATTATAAGAAGTTTAATATTTTGGAGTTGGCTTGTCATTTTAATTTTTGCGATATTTCAATTTCTCGCGTTGCACTTTTTCTATTTCAAGAATCTCTTCGTGCTTGTACGTTAGTGCTTTAAAAGTACCATTCAGGTCGCGCACTAATTTCTCCATACCTGGTTTTTCAAGGCTAGCGGCATGATCAGTTCCCTTCCATGTTCGATCGGCAGTAAAGTGACGTTCAATCCATCGTGCACCCAGTGTAAATGCAGCAATATCGAGCGCGATTCCATTATGATGCCCACTGAATCCGATTTCAAAAACACGATCTGCAAACTTATTATATAGTCGATTGATTTCAAGAAGGCAAACTTCATGATCAGGTACAGGATATCCACTTGTACAAGAATACACTACAAGACGTGATCTTGATTGATTAGTTTCTTCGAAGAAAGAAACGATTCCATCCTCCTCTGTTTGCGTAGTCATTCCAAAAGAAATTTGAACTTGCCCTTTGTATTCATCACGAAGCAATTGCAACATTTCGAAATTATTATTGCAGGCAGACGGAACCTTAATAAAATGAGGTTGCAATGCGATAATTTCTTTGGCGGAGGTAACATCCCATACAGAAGTAGAGTATTCTATTCCAACTTTCTCACAATATGCAAATAGATCGCGATGTTGATGAGTGCTAAATTCTAGTTTTTCGCGATGTTCACCATAAGTAGAACCGTAGCTATTCCATGGGTTGGGGTGCGGTGCATTATATTGTTCATCGGTAAGCAATTCCTTTGAATTGCGTTTTTGAAATTTCACATATTTACAACCGCAAGATTTTGCTAAGTCGATAAGTTCAATTGCGATGGCGTAATCTCCCATGTGATTGCATCCAATTTCTGCTATCACTTTAGGCTCTCTGTAATCAAATTTAAACATTCTTTTCTAGTATTATATCGCTCAACTTTTAGCGTGCGATAGTTTTTGTTTTTTAAAATAATCCGAAATATATTTTTGTCCAACGGTGATCGCTGCGATTAAAATAAATCCGATAAGATTTACTATAACCCATATTAATTTCCAATTGGATGTTACGTTTTTTGGTAAAGGATATTTAGGTGTATCAATTGTTTGAACGATTGGACTTTCATCGAGCAATGTGAGTTTTGCCATTTCCAATTGTCTAGTACTTTCCAATAATGCCGAATTAAGCATTGTTAAATCACCTCGAAATTTACCTTCTTCTGCACCACCTGTAGCCTTTATCAATCGTTGATTTGAATCTTTCCAAGCAGCGAATGACATCTCTGTACCCCTCAATGCATTTGTAAGTGAGTCTCTTTTTTGTTGAAGGAAATCAACAGTCTCCACACCTTTTACTCTTTTACGTGAGATATAAAATGCACAAAGGGCATCTATTTGTTTTTCTACGATCAGCTTAGCGAAGTGTTCATCTTCATCGCGATATGACATGCTCATCTTCCAGCTTTTCATATCTATATCGAATGATTCCTGACTAGAAATCCTATTAACGATACCACCAAGAACACTATCTTGAAAATCGGAATATGCTAAATCCTGTTTTTTCTTAAATCGAAAATCCTTTAGCAGCGGATGAGTATTCCAAGACTCATCGAATTTATGTACTCGTGCGTAATGATTTACAACGAAATCTTCCTTGCCATTGAAGTAGGCTGGAGAAAGTAGCATATCTTCAATAATACGACGAGAGCCAAGCAAGTAAATAATTAAATCTTTATTGCTTGTTCCACTGGCTGTATTTGCTCCTAATACACTAGAGAGTGAATTGATTCCCTTGTCGGAATCATAGAGCATAAAGGTACAATTCGCGACATAATGAACAGCCTTTTTATTCAATTTCAAATAGAAGAAGGTAGCTATAGCAAAAACAACTGTGATTGCCAAGATGATCCATTTTCTATTCCATAATTGAGAGAAAACACCTTTAACAATAGCCAGGTAATCGTATAGATTATTTTCGTTCGGGGCAATATCTGCCATAGGTATTAATCGGTTTATTTAATAGCGGTACGGGCCAAGAGTACAATAGATAATACTTGTGTAATACGATCCATAAAGGTTTTGTAATAATCTTCAACAGCTGTTGCATTTAATTTCCCTTTAAGATTTGATGGTTTCAGTTGTTCTATTCTGCGTTTCTGTTTCATATCTTTCACCTTATCTCGGTCAATCTTACGTTGATTTGGCTTCACTAATATTTTAGATCCCAATGATACTTTAGGGAAAATTCTGAACAATAATAAATTATACGTACGGCGAATTTTTCCATCAGCGGTAACCACCACTGTTTTTCCACGTTTTGAATATTTGGAAAAGCCACCGGTATAACTTTTTATATAGAATTTAGCCCTTCTACCGTATACATAAGGCACGCTCAGGTTATCAATTCTGAATGTTGCATCACCGAGTGTATCGCCTTGGAATCGCAAGGTGTTTTCAAATTTCAAGGCCCCAGCAATATAAATCAGATCGCTCATTTTAGGCACTGTGATGGAGTCGCCATCTTCCAGAACATAGTTATAATGTGACCAAGGACGGTTGATTGCACGTTTCATATTGAAATATACTTTTCCTGGATTATCATATGTTCGAGATAAGGTTGCGCCTTTTACCAATGCATATTTAGTAAGTCCTCCTGCACGATTCACTATATCATTAATGCTTGTATTTTTATTTCCGATCGCATAAATACCTGGGTAAGCTACTTCACCACCTAAATAAACGTGACGCTGTTTTACAAAATCACGTTTTGAACGAATGAAAATTTCATCATAAGGCATTAAAGTGTAAACACCTGTAGTAGCATTAATTAATAAGTTTCGTTCTATATGAAAGGTATCAAGTTCTTGTTTGATGGGCTCCGGCATTCCTGATGCTCCTGAAATTTTCATTATACGAGAAACTTCAATTCTGCCATTTTCTGCATCTTGTGTAAATCCTCCAGCCATTAATAAAACATCGCGTAATGTAAGGTTGTAACCAAAAGGCATTGGGCCAGGATTCTTAACCGCTCCATACACACTGATTTTATATTCTTGAATAAATTCACGTTTATTCAACACCTTTACTAAGTCGCCTTTTTGAAGTACAATATTCTCTTCACTTTGCGGATTTTCAAGAATATTAGCGAGGTTGAAACGAAGATAGGAAAGTGAGAAATCTTCGCGATTGATACGTGTAATTTGAACAAGTTCTTTTACATATTCATCAAGTTTCAAACCACCTGCCAAAAGAATGATATCCGAAATTCGGGTGTTTTCGGCGAATTCGAAGGTACTAGGTTTGCGCACTGCACCTTCGATGGTGAAATTATATGTATCGAGGAAAGATGAAAAATTGAATACAGTAATAACATCCTTTTTGCTCAAGAAAATATTTTCACGACTTGCAGTATCGCTGAGTATTGTTTTTAGATTTACTGAAATCGTCGTTTTACTTAAGTCGTCATTGGTACGAATAATAATTGCTTTATCGAGATATGCTTCGGGCTTTACATTTCCAGCAAGGAATATGATATCGCTTACTTTTAACCTAGATGCGAGAGGAAATGTACCTGGCTTGCGAACTTCACCAACGATAGTAATATTGAATGGATCGAAGAATTCGTTTTTGCCACTGATATAAACAATATCTCTTTTGTTGAGCAACATATTATCGATACTCTTATCGGAATTTAATGCATTGCTAACACTGAATGGAATATATGTTACTGTTAAGTTGGGGTTATAGCGCAGAACATATCCTTTTTCGGTATATGCATCGATGAGTAAGCCCCCTGCATTTTTTATCAGGTCGGCGATATGCATATTTTCTCTCCACTCAAATTCTCCAGGAATTTCTAAAGCTCCATTAATTGTAACTAAGTTATATTGTTTAGCATTATAGGTTCTAATAAATACTTCATCACCTGGATAGAGCATGAAATCCTTATTGGCTAATTTCAAGCTATCGAAATTTACAGTGATATTTAAAATCTTATCACCTGAGAGTCGTTTAACCAGAACCGATTTCGTATAGGCACTCATGTTAAGTCCGCCTGCATAGGTAATCAAGCTATTTAAGCCATCTTGTTTTTTCAATTCAAACAAGTTGGGTTTACGAATTGCGCCATCAATTTTAACTGTTTTCGTTGCAACTGGAACAATGAGGTAGTCGTTGCTTTGTAGGAATATTTCACGTGATTTTGCTGGATTGAAAAGGATATCGTAGGCATCTACAGTATCGATAATTTTACCATCGCGTTTGATATAGATATTACGAACCGATCCAATATCGGTGGGACCACCAACAGCAACGAGTGCATTAAATGCAGAGTTAATTGCGGGAATTACATAAGAACCCGGCTTGAAAACTTCACCACTAATATGAACTAAAATTGTACGGGCATAGTTAAGTGTTATTTCTACGCCTGAGTTCTCGGTATTATAAGTGGCACCCAATCTCTGACGGATCACACGTTTGGCTTCTTCGAAGGTGAGTCCTTTGAGGAAAATTTTTCCTAATTCCTTTGCATAGATTGCTCCATCCGTACCAACCTTGTAGCTTCCTTTGAAATCACTAAATCCATATACCTGTATACCCAATTCATCACCTGGCCCGATAGTATAGTTTTCAGGCACATGCGCATCATCGGCTTTCTGATAAAATTTGAAATCCCCATTTCGGAAGAACTCCTGACCGTAAATTACTGCTGGAGGATATTTAGGTGTTTGGGCATCGATATATGCTTTGCGATATATTTGCAGGCTATCTTCACCTTCTTGAACTTGTTTCTTAGTTTCTGGTTTATTTTTTACCGTAACTTTCGTAGTATCTTCATCAGAAATAGCGTCTTCGGCCTGATTGGCGTTGTTTTTCTTAAGTTTCTTAATCTTTGCTTTTTGCTCAGCTTTCAGAATGGAATCTTGGGAGGCTTTGTTTAGGGCACTATCAATTTGGGCATTTACGTCATCTTCATTCGTAGGCGTTTCCACCTGACCTAAAGCCGAAATTGAAATCGTACAAACAAAAAATAAAAAAATCAAGAGTTTCCGCATATGTAATAACAATAATAAGCCCGCGAAGATACTAAAATTAGTGTTTTTTTCTTATTTTATTACGTTCAGCAAATAATTACCGTATCCGCTCTTGGTAAGGGGTTCGGCTATTTTTATGAGTTGCTCTTTGGTGATGAATCCTTTGCGGTAGGCAATCTCTTCAATACATCCAATTTTTAGCCCCTGGCGTTCTTCAATTACTTGAACAAATTGACCTGCTTGCATAAGCGATGCAAAGGTGCCTGTATCAAGCCATGCTGTGCCTCTGGAAAGGATTCCCACCTTTAACTTTCCCTCTTCGAGATAATGTTTATTTACATCGGTGATCTCATATTCTCCACGAGCACTTGGTTTAAGTTCTTTTGCTATGCGTACCACATCATTATCATAAAAATAAAGGCCCGGAACGGCATAATTACTTTTTGGGTGAATGGGTTTTTCTTCAATACTGAGTGCCTTGTTATTTTCGTCGAAAGCCACTACACCGTAACGTTCAGGGTCGCTTACATGGTAGGCGAATACAACGCCTCCATCGGGATGGCTACTTTGATCTAGCAATTCCTGTAGGTTGGAACCAAAGAAAATATTGTCGCCTAGAATAAGGCATACCGAATCGTTTCCGATAAACTTTTCACCGATTACAAATGCTTGGGCTAGTCCGTTTGGAATTGCCTGTTCGGCATATTCAAAGCGGCAACCAAGGGTACTACCATCTCCTAATAGTTTTTTAAAGTGGGGCAAGTCATGTGGGGTGGAAATGACAAGAATTTCTTGTATACCCGCCATCATAAGCACTGAGAGTGGGTAATAAATCATGGGCTTATCATAAACTGGCATCATTTGCTTGCTCATGGCTAAGGTAAGTGGGTGCAAGCGAGTGCCGCTTCCTCCAGCTAGAATAATTCCTTTCATATCCTTTGGGGTTAAAGTGCAAATATAATTGATGCAATACTATGCAAATAAGAAAATTAAGGGGTATTCCTTTTTTGATTATTGTCTCCCTAATTAAGCAAACTACTTAATTTCAAAACGAGCATCGATAATTTGAAATAAATTGAAGTGGGGTGCGTTTAAAGATTTATAAAAGTAAGTTATGATAATATAACCTGCTTGTATCCTATATGCTTAACCAAAGTTCCGAATGGTGAACATTAGCAGCATATACAATTGAATTGTGCGTTAATCATGGCTTTATTCTTTTTAATTTCAATATTTCCCAAAAACGGCATACGGTTTGCAAAGCAAGGTCGCAATGGTTAAACCATTTTTGGGATTTTGTATCCACCTGTATTTTGATTGACCTTTTAATTTAAAACTAACCAATTATCAAAAAAGTGAAACGTATTTCTTTCTCCATTTTATTTGCCCTAACAATGCTATTTTCTAATGCTCAAAGCCCTTTGGCTAAAGGAAAATCTCAGATTAATGCAGGGGTTGGACTTTCCTCATGGGGTTTACCAATTTATCTCGGTTTGGATTATAGTGTTCATAAGGACATTACTTTAGGCGCCGAAGGTTCATTCAGATCTTATCATGAAAAATACAAAAGTGTTATTTACAATCATACCATTATTGGTATCTCAGGAAATGCCAACTACCATTTCAATACGGTATTATTAATCCCTCCTTCTTGGGATTTTTATGCAGGAATGAATGCTGGTTTTTTCATTTGGAAGTCGATTAACTTCTACCCTGGAGGTAATACCTCTGGACTTGGGTGGGGAGCCCAAATTGGAGGCCGATATTATATTAATAAAAAAGTGGGATTGAACTTAGAAGTAGGCGGAGGCAATGCCTTTGCAGGAGGCAAATTCGGTTTAAGCATTAAAATTTAAGATGTTAGAAAGAAGTGTATTCAAGTTTGGATACACTTCTTTTTTTCGTATAAATATTTTCAAATTATAAATTCGGATAAAGTGATTTTATCCATAGCAATATTACTTATGAATTTTTGGAAGCGGTTATTCGTTAAGTCGAATATAAATGATCCTTACATTGGATTAAATGAAATAGAGAAGAAGAGCATTGAGGATTTCTCCAAACTTCCTCCAGATCTTCGTATAAGAAGGGTTTTACAAATTACCGCTTCACATTCCAATATTGATTTTGCTTTGTTTCAGTATGCATTGTGCCATGACCCCGACCATAATGTACAATTTGCTGCATTAAAGCGGGTTGTTGCTTTTAGCGAAGACCCCAAATTACTGCCAATATTAATTTCCATTAAACAATCGAACCAGGCCAATAATTACGAGCCCTATTTATCGATGGCTATTGCTCGAATTGGAGGTTAGTACCCTAAGTCTATTCTCTTTCTTCAATTTTAGCCCTCATTCCTTGGCAAACAATGACTTTTAAAGAGGCATTTTTTACTAAAATCTTAATTTGTATTTTCGCGTCTCAATTGTAACTCTATTCTATGGGACGTGTATTTGAAAAACGTAAACATGTGATGTTTGCTCGTTTTGATAAAATGAGCAAAGGCTTTACCCGTATTGGTAAAGAAATTTCGATGGCTGTTAAGCAAAATGGCCCATTGCCGGAAAACAATCCGCGACTGCGTATTGCGATGCAAGCGGGCAAGGCTATCAACATGCCTAAGGATCGTGTAGAAGCGGCGATTAAAAGAGCTTCTAGCAAAGACGAAACGGATTTAGAAGAAATTGCATATCATGGTAAAGCACCTCACGGTATTTCTTTGATTATTGAATGTGCTACCAATAATACCACTCGTACTGTAAGTAATTTACGTACTTTTTTCAATCGTGGGGGTGGAGAGCTTGCTAAGATGGGAGCTAACGATTATCTATTTGATCATAAAGGAGTATTTCGCATTAAAGCGAATGGTATCGACACTGATGAATTAGAATTGGAAGGCATTGACTTCGGATTGGAGGAATTGATGGTAGATGGAGATGAGTTATTGCTTTATACCACCTTCAATGATTATGGCATCATGCAGAAGTATATTGAAGATAAAAATTATACGATTGTGAGTGCGGAGAAACAACATATCCCAAATAGTACCACTGACCTTAGCGAAGAGCAAGCCAATGAAGTATTGGAATTAATAGAAAAGATTGAAGCCGATGATGATGTACAACATGTATATCATAATTTGGCTTAATTGACCGTTTGAATAAACGATATAAACTGAGGATATTTTCCTCCCCGACTTTTAATAATACCTAAACCCTAAAATACTGTGGCTGATTCGAACTTTGTTGACTATGTAAAAATTTGCTGCCGTAGTGGTAAAGGGGGGGCAGGTGCCGTGCACTTTCATCGCGACAAGCATACAGCCTATGGAGGCCCGGATGGTGGCGATGGTGGAAGAGGGGGGCATATTATTTTGAAAGGTAATGCACAACTATCAACATTGCTCCATTTAAAATACAGAAAGCATGTATTGGGTAAAGATGGAGGCAATGGACAACCAGGGATGCGAAGTGGTGCCGATGGTGAAGATGATATTTTAGAAGTTCCATTAGGTACTGTTGCCAAGGATGCAGAAACCGGAGAAGTGCAATTTGAAATCACAATTGATGGAGAAGAAAAAATTCTAGCTCCAGGAGGTCGTGGAGGTATGGGAAACCATAACTTTAAATCGGCCACTCGCCAAACACCTCGCTATGCACAGCCTGGTGAAGAAGGGAAAGAAGAGTGGAAAATCATTGAATTGAAACTCCTTGCTGATGTAGGTTTGGTGGGATTCCCCAATGCTGGAAAATCAACCTTATTGAGTGTTGTTTCGGCGGCCAAGCCAGAAATTGCCGACTATCCATTTACAACCTTAGTCCCTAATTTAGGTATTGTAAAATATCGTGACTTTAAAACCTTTGTAATGGCTGATATTCCTGGAATTATTGAAGGAGCTCATGCTGGCAAGGGATTAGGCACCCGCTTTTTGCGACATATAGAAAGAAACGCCACTTTATTATTTTTAATTCCTTGCGACTCCCCAAGCATCAGGGATGAATATCAAGTTTTACTTCGTGAGTTGGAATTATATAATCGCGAGTTGATGGATAAGAAGAGATTACTTGCCATTACAAAGAGTGATATTATAGATGCCGAATTGCAGAAGTTAATTGCTAAAGAAATCCCAAAAGACATCCCTCATATTTTCATCTCCAGTGCTACTGGCAAAGGGATAACCCAATTGAAAGACAAATTGTGGGATCTTATTAAGAATTAAACCCTGGGCGTTTAATGCCAACTAATTTTTTAGTGCTTCATCCTTTTTATTCCAAGTTATTACTCCTTGAATTGCAATAAAAAGCAGGACCAAATAAAGTATTGAAAAAAGCTTTAAATCTTTTAAATAATACACAAAGACTGCGGTGCAATTCACAATGATCCAGCATATCCAATTTTCCAATTTCTTTTTTGCCAATAACCACTGACCTAAAAAACTTGCAACCAAGATGAAAGAATCGGCAATAGGAAATGCAGCTGGCTTGGGATAAAATTGAGGCCACCAAATATTAAGATGCGTAGTAAAATAGGTGGCCGCTACCCATGCCAACATCAAAATCACAAGCCAATTGATCCGTTCTTGATTCGTTAATTGAGTTACAGGCAATTCATCTGTCATGGCATTGGGTCTGCTCCAATACCACCAACCATAGGCACTTGCAACAAAAAAATAGATTTGCAAAAAGCTATCAGCATAGAGTTCATTTTGATAGAATAATGCATATGAAAGAACAATGGCTATTAATGCTACTGGCCAATTAAGGATATGTTTTTTCATCGCTAGCCATACACATGCAACAGTAAATAGGGTTGCTAATAATTCTATCCAACTCATTTCGTAACCCATGAGTGTAATTGCGATATTGTGGATAGAGAAAAAATTCATAATTTTTAATCCTGAACAAACTTTGGATTAGCGACTCAAATCCTGCATACGATGCGAGTCGAGCTTAATGAAAATAAAGAGTAAGATGGTAAAGCTGATGGTGGCCGATCCTCCATAACTAATGAATGGCAAAGGAATTCCAATGATGGGCAGGAGTCCCATGGCCATACCCATATTAATTAAGAAGTGGAAGAATATGATACATGCAACACAATATCCATACACACGATTATATCTAGATCGTTGCCTTTCAGAAAGATAAATTACACGCATGATCAATGCGATAAATAGTGAAACCAAGGTGAGTGATCCCAGCCATCCATATTCTTCTGCAATCGTACAGAAGATAAAGTCGGTACTTTGTTCTGGCACATATTTCCCTTTGGTGATGGAGCCTTCGAGGTATCCTTTACCGTAGAGTCCGCCTGAAGAAATCGCCATAATTGAATTATCTTTTTGATAATCAACACCACTCTTATCTATCTCCAAACCAAACAAACTAAGAATACGTTTTTGCTGATGCGGTTGTAAATGTTTCAGTCCGTAATCGGTACTTGAAACAATGGCCATTGCTCCAATCCAAGTGAAAACAATAATCCAAAGTAATTTCTTATATCGCCTAAAGAGTAAGATAATTAAGCATGCCAAACTTGTAAGTATGATATAAAGAATTATAGGTTTAACTAGTAATGCCGCGATACACAAAACCATGACTATTGCACCAATGGCTAGAAATAATCCATTCAATCCTTCTCTGTAAAAAACAAGGCTAAAAGAAACGAATACAAGAAAAGTTCCAGTGTCGTTTTGAATCAATACCAGTATGGCGGGGATGGCAACGATGGCAATGGCCCTCAGTAAATTTTTCTTATCCGTAAGTTTAAAATTAAACGGGCTTAAGAACTTGGCAAATGCCAGCGCTGTGGCAAACTTAGCAAACTCACTCGGTTGTATTTTAAAGTCGCCCACCTTAAACCAGGCTTGTGCCCCTTTCGTATGAGCACCTAAAACCAATACTGCCATTAGTAGCAAAAGGACGGAACCATATATGAAATAAGAGAACCCAAAGAAAAAACGGTATTCAACGGTCATAATCATCAGCGCAATAAGTGCAGAGATTCCTATGAACATAATTTGTTTGCCATAGTTTTTAGTCAGGTCGAAGACATAATTCTTTCCTGTTAAATTATACATTGATGAATAAACAGCCATCCAGCCAAATATCACCAATGCAGCATACAAAAGAATTGTAAACCAATCGATATTACGACCATAGGAAGCGTTTTTATATCTTGAGTCCAATCGTTATCGTCGGTTATTGAATAAATTAAATCTATAAGAAATTAATTGCCTGTTCCTGCTTTTAATTTTTCGGCATTCTCGGCAAGTTGCAATTGATCGATGATATTTTGAATATCGCCATTCATCACAGCATCGAGGTTATGGGTTGTGAAACCAATACGGTGTTCGGTCATACGACTTTGCGGGAAGTTATAAGTACGCACCTTTGCACTTCTGTCGCCAGTAGACACCATGGTCTTACGGGTCTTGCTCATCTCTTCCATGTATTTATTATACTCAAATTCGTACAATCGAGTTCGCAACACCTTCATCGCTGCTTCTTTATTCTTTTGTTGTGATTTTTGATCCTGACATTGAACAATGATTCCGGTAGGAATGTGTAGCAATCGAACTGCCGAGTAGGTTGTATTTACCGATTGCCCTCCAGGACCTGAAGCACAGAATAAGTCCAATCGAATGTCTTCTGGTTTCAAATCAACATCAAATTCATCGGCTTCGGGTAGCACTACAACTGATGCAGCTGAAGTATGCACACGTCCCATGGTTTCTGTATCAGGTACCCGTTGAACACGGTGTACACCACTTTCGTATTTTAGCTGACCATAAACATCTTCACCAATTACATTTAGAACTACCTTATTGTATCCACCTACTGTTCCAGGATTGTCTTCAATTATTTCCAACTTCCAATTTTTAGCTTGAGCATAGCGCGTATACATACGGAATAGGTCGCCTGCAAAGATACTTGCTTCATCCCCTCCAGTTCCACTTCGAATTTCCAATACTGCATTCTTAGCATCTTGAGGATCTATAGGAATCAGAAGATTGCGAATCTCCTCTTCCATGGGCTCTTGTTTTACCAAAAGTTCATCTAGTTCCATTTTAGCCATTTCGCGCAATTCAGCATCTTTTTCATTGGCCAAAATTTCTTTACAGTTGGTAATATTACCCATCATTGTTTTATACTCTTTATAAGCTTCAATAATGGGAGCGAGGTCTTTATATTCTTTATTGAGTTGAGCAAAGCGTTTCATATCGCTCATCGAATCGGGTTGCGATATGAGTTCTTCTACTTCATCTCTACGTTTTTGAATGGCTTCTAATTTATCTAACATAATAAAATACTATAGGTTGTATGAACAACGGTAAATACAAAATTTAAAAATTTGGGAATGATTTAGCTTGCCGTGTTTCGGGTTGAAACACTGCGAAATTGGTGGCATAGCTAATAAAAACGAGACATGATGCAAAGGTAATACATTTAATAGAGATGTAAAAGTTTTACCATAACCAATTTCTAATTGCCAAGATATGATTGGGGTAAATAAAGAACCCTGTGTTAAAGCTGCGAAGGATGGTTTGCATTTTTTCTGGATGCGGTAGACTTGGCGCTGCAAAGCTCCTGGATTTGAAAGGTTCATTTAGGATAAATCGGGTGATAGAATCGCCCGAAAGGGTATAAATGATTGGGGTATTGTAATTTATACTAGGTATCGATGATTTGTTGGCAGGAACAATCATTGAATAGTTTCCGTTGGCTTGAATCGCAATATTTAAGGCATTATTGGCAAATAACAGATGTGGGTAGGTTGTTTCAGCTTCTGCCATTTTCACAATCTCAATACCCGAATGGATGATTTCCGGAATCGTGTAAACCTTTTGAAAGTTAGCGCGATAATTGGTGAGTGTACCGCTATTCTCATCGTAACACCACCAACCCGTTTTACTAATGCAAATAAGGGTAGGTTTTGGCTTGATAATCTGAGTTAGATCGTAACGATTTTTCTCCTTGAGGAAATTGTCAAAGATGACAAGCTGCCCTGTATTGAAACAATACACCACAACTTCGGTTCCCCCATTACACTCCACACTGCTAGCTATTCCGTAGCTAATGAGATTTTGAGTGGCAACTATCGTTAGGTTGGAATCGAGTTTTACCAATGAATTATTATCGGAAATGACTAAAATATTCCCCATTCCATCGGGTGCCGCAAGTGTGGTTTGTATTGCTATTGTATCTGTTTGGGCATTGACGTTAAGCAATGCAATAAAAAACAAAACGAGCACTGTGCTTAAGCGAATCATCTTACTTTTCATGATTTAGATGGCTTGTTTTGAAGTTTCCACTGATTTATTTTTTCGGTAATCAAAGCCTCTCTTTTTAGTGTTTCGTTGTGGTGTTTTTCCTGGTCGTGAGGATGCAATGGACGGTGATTTTGGAATTGAAGAAAGGAACTTACCTCATTCATGAAATCGAGATTGTCATTGTCCATGTATGCTTCAAGAAATTGTGACCATACATATTGAATCGCCTGTTCATTGGGGTGAACCATATCTTCCTTAAAAAAACGATAATCGCGAAGTACATCATTTACGAGTTCATAAGCTGGGAAATAATAGGTGTTCGAATTTTTTGCAATCAGATGATTAACGGTGGTAACTAATTGTGCTTTACTTAGATTGTTTTCAACTAATCCATCACGAATATAACGCACTGGACTCACGCTAAAAATGATATTCAATGATGGCCTAAGCGATTTCAATTCTGTAATCGTTTCTTGCAAAGATTCTTGTTGCATTGCCGATGAGAGTAAAACTTTTTGAAAAAGTTTAGCAGGTAATTTGTGGCAATTGGCCACTACTTCATTGTTATTGACATTTTGGTAGGCCCAGCTACTGCCAAGTGTAATCACCAACCAATTGGCATTATTTAGAAATGAACTTGCTTCGCGAATTTCGCAGTTAATATTTTCAAGGCATTGTTCTTTATCGGGGTGGCTAAATCGCCCATGATGATTTAATGAATGCCAAACCGATCCATCATAAATTAAATCTTGGGCTTCGTAAATGCGTTGGTTAATAATATCCTTGATGGTTCTTGAAATGCTCAAACTATTAAAAAGAATCCCATATGGGTTGAGTTTCACATTCATTCGGTGGGAGTGCATCAACGAACCAATTTCTTCGGCAAAGCAACTACCTACATATAGCAGTTTATCATTGAAACTAATTTTATGCTCCGATTTTGGAATAAGGAAGGGCAGTATAAAATTCATGGTTATTTATCTTTTAATTTAACCATGATATCATTTAGCATTTCTGTCTGCATTTGTTGAATCTCTAATAACTCTTGTTGTTGGTGCAGCATTAAATGATCTATTTTCTCGTGAAGCATTCGGATTTCCAATTCGGATTTTAGATTAATCATATAATCTTTGCGAGCCCTATCACGATCCTTTTCTTCTTGACGATTTTGGCTCATCATAATGACGGGTGCTTGTAAGGAAGCGATACAAGAAAGAATTAGATTGAGCAAAATAAATGGATAAGGGTCGAATGCATTGCTCATGAGGAACAGCACATTGATTAGAATCCAGATTAGGATAAATATACCAAAGGCAATAATAAATCGCCAACTTCCACCAAAGGTTGCCACCTTATCGGCCAGTCGTTGGCCAAAGGTATAGGTAGAAATATCAATATCTTCTAGCTTTTCGGTTATCGTAGTATCCTCTTTAAGATTATTTACCACCTTTTGTTCCAATTCAGAAATCTGACTTAGCTCTCTATTCAGGAAGTTTTCGATATACTTCTGACGATATGAGTTTAGTTCAGTAACTGACAAGTGCATTTCTGTATTAAAATCAGGATGATCTATTTGAATTAATTCAAAAATCCCTGCCCTAATATTGGAGGCACTCACCTTTTGACTTAATGGAAAAGGCTTTCCTGAAGCGTCGCTGATAAAAGTATGTGTATTCAATTGCCTTTCGAAAGTATGGGTTTTTCTCCTTTTATGATAAAAATCATTTTTGAGGGTTTTGTTTACATCGTTTAATTCGTTTTATTTGCATTTAGAATTAATCTAAATAATTGTGCTAACGTTACGTGATTTAAAAAAGGGAGAATACGCCACCATTGACGAAATCAGTGATAATACTCTGAAATTGAAATTAATGGAGATGGGATGTATTCCTGGCGAAGTCATTAAGTTATCGCATATCGCTCCTATGGGCGACCCTATAGCCATTGAGGTACAGGGATACAAATTGAGCCTTCGATTGAGCGAGGCAGATTCCATAAAAATTACGAATATTGTCCCTAAAGTTGTTAAAGATAAAAGTCTCTCTACTTGAAGGACCCCAAAAATACCCCATTAAGAGTTGCCATTACCGGGAATCCGAATTGTGGTAAAACTTCTGTATTTAATGCCTTAACGGGTTTAAATCAGCAAGTTGGGAATTATGCTGGAACTACAGTAGACAAGAAAACGGGTGTATTGGTTTATGATAAGCTGCTGCGTGCGAATATCATTGATTTGCCGGGCACTTATAGTATATATCCCAAGAGTAAGGATGAAGAAATTGCGATTGATGCCATTATCAATCCGGAGAGCAAGGATGCTCCCGATTTAATCATTGTTGTATGTGATGCCTCGAATTTGAAGCGGAACTTATTGTACTTTTCTGAGGTTGCCGATTTGAAGAAGCCGGTAATTTTGGTTCTTACGATGATGGATATTGCTGAAAAAAAAGGGTTGGATATCAATCTCATTCTACTCTCTTTGAATTTAGGCGTAAAGGTTGTTGCCGTAAATCCTCGCAATGGACGTGGTGTTGAGAAGTTGAAGGACACTATTTTTAATACCAACAGAGCTACACAAAATAAGCTTATTGATGTTCATAGTTTGGCGCCAGAACTCATTGATGATGCGCGTTTGAAATACCCAAAATACAACGACTATCAATGCTTTTTGGAACTATACAAAACCCAAAGAGGCAAACTGGATGATATCCTGCCGGAAGAAACCATGGCGCGCTATGCCGCAATAGACGAAGTGATGTTGGAGAGTGTTTCTCAAATTTCGATTGCAGAGGAGCAGTTTAGTAATAAGCTCGACAAGGTGCTTACCCATAGAATATGGGGCTATGTGATTTTTCTATTTATATTATTTGTCATCTTCGAAAGTATATTCTCCATTAGCAAGTTTCCCATGCTATGGATTCAAGAAAGTTTCACTTGGTTTGGGAAATACTTTTCTGAACACTTCCCGCAAGGGCCGCTAAATAATTTAGTAGTGAATGGTGTGATTGCGGGGTTGAGTGGTGTTATTGTTTTCTTACCTCAAATAATTTTACTCTTTGCTTTTATTGCGGTGCTTGAAGACAGTGGTTATATGGCTCGTGTGAGTTTCATGATGGATAAGTTGATGCGCAGGGTGGGAATGAATGGAAAAAGTGTGGTGCCATTAATAAGTGGTGTTGCATGTGCCGTTCCAAGTATTATGGCAACTCGTAGCATTGAGAATTGGAAGGAGCGAATTATCACCATCATGGTGATTCCGTTAATGAGTTGTAGTGCTCGTTTGCCGGTATATACGCTACTCATTTCATTGATTGCACCTGATAAAATGTTATGGGGAGTATTCAATGTTCAAGGATTGATTTTGATGGGGATGTATTTGGTAGGATTCTTCTCGGCTATAACCGCGGCCTGGGTGATGAAATTCATTATCAAAGCAAAAGAGAAAAACTATTTCATTTTAGAATTACCTACCTATAAAGCCCCGCGTTTAAAAAACATTTTGATCACCTTAATTGAGAAATCAAGAACGTTTGTATGGGAAGCAGGTAAAGTGATTGTGGCGGTTTCTGTAATATTATGGATGGCAGCAAGCTTTGGGCCAGGCAAGAGTTTTGAAAAGATAGAATCGAAATATCAATCGGATTTTTACACCAAAAATTTCAGTGAGAAAGAAATTGGCAATATGCAAAAGAGTGAGAAACTTTTTGCTTCCTATGCTGGTCATTTTGGAAGGTTTATTGAGCCTGCCATTAAGCCATTAGGTTTCGACTGGAAGATTGGCATTGCCCTTTTTAGTTCACTTGCTGCACGAGAAGTTTTCGTAGGTACGATGGCTACTATATATAATTTAGGCGATGAAGATAACAGTATGAATATCCGTCAGCGGATGATGGAGGAGCGCGACCCGATTACCCTGAAACCTAAGTATACAGTTACAGTTGCATTTTCATTGATGTTGTTTTATGCCTTCGCATTGCAATGTATGAGCACCATAGCTACTGTTTACAAGGAAACAAAAACATGGAAATGGGCTACCATTCAATTTATTTACACTTCCTCATTGGCCTACTTAGTAAGTCTATTTGTTTACCAGTTGTTTAAATAAGTACCTTTGGTATTGGCCAATAATAAATGGCTTTGAAAATAATTCCAAAATGCAGCAATTTATCTTATATCAATTTAATTTTTGGCGCTACCTCTTTGTAAGTGTAGGTATTATTTTAAGTTTGATTTTTGGTTTCATATTCTCGCCACTAATTGAAGTTATACAAGAAAAAGGTTGGGGAGATTTTTTTATACCTCTTTTCGCCATTCTAAGTATGGCTCTTGGCATCGCCATTGGGGTAATGGTATCGGCTAATAAATATGTCATTGAGTTGGATGAGATTGGAATTAAAATAAACAAAGTTTCTCGTTTGGATTCTCAGGGAATGCCCCCTGCAATTGTTTTGTGGAATGAAATTACAGGCATCCTAGATGAGTCATATTATAACGGTGAAATCGTAAGAATGCAACTAAGGAACCCTCCTTTCGAATATGTATTCACTAATAGTATTTTAAAAAGAAGTGACGACTTGGTTCGATTTTATGCCATCGTAAAAGGAAGAATAAATGCCATTAAATAACGAGCTATAAAAGAAAGAATTTAAATGCCAGGGTATGTGTTCGCTTACAAGTTGTAAGTTGCACCTTCCTTACCATCTTTTATTGTAATTCCTAAGGCAAGTAACTGATCACGCAGTAGGTCGCTTGCAGCAAAATCTTTGCGTGCTTTGGCATCGGCCCTTTGTGCTAATAAAATTTGCATAAGTCCATCCAACTTATCATTTCCTTGCTCACTTTCCATTTTCAATCCTAAAATATCGAAAACAAAATCATGGAATAATTTTTTAATGGCAATTTTATCGGATGCGGAAATTTTCTCTCTACCATCGTTTACATTATTAATGAATGTAACTCCTTCAAATAAGTGTGAAATGGCAATTGGAGTATTGAAATCCTCATTCATGGCCGCTTCACATTTGTCTGTCAATGATTGAATATATGATGCGTTATCGCCTTCCGTTTTCAGGTTATCAATAAGTTTTATGGCATTCATCAATCGCGCATATCCTTTTTCGGCCGCTTGTAAGGCTTCGTTGCTAAAATCGAGGGTGCTACGATAATGACTTTGGAGCATAAAGAAACGCACCGACATTGGGCTATATCCTTTTTCGAGTAAAGGATGTGAACCAGAAAAGAGTTCATTGGGTAGGAAGCCGTTGCCTGCACTTTTACTCATACGCACTCCATTAACTGTAAGCATATTAGTATGCATCCAAACACGAGCAGGAGAAACCCCATTACATGCACAGTTTTGAGCAATTTCGTTGGTATGATGTGTTGCAATCAAATCCATTCCACCACCATGAATATCGAACTCGTTGCCTAAATACTTTTGGCTCATTGCACTGCATTCTATATGCCATCCAGGAAAACCATTTCCCCAAGGACTAGGCCATTGCATGAGGTGTTCGGGCTTGGCCTTTATCCAGAGCGCAAAATCGAGTCGTCCTTGTTTTTCATCCTGACCACTAAGTTCTCGGGTACCATCGAGCAAATCGTTCAAGTTACGATTGCTTAAAATTCCATAACTATTTTCTTTGCTATATTTTTCTACATCAAAATAGATGGTTCCATCAACTTCGTATGCCCAACCTTTTTCAAGAAGCAATTTGGTCATTTCAATTTGTTCAATGATATGACCAGTGGCCGTAGGTTCAATACTTGGGGGCAAGCAGTTGAATGCTTGCATTACATCATGAAAATACTGCGTGTACTTCTGTACAATTTCCATGGGTTCGAGTTTCTCAAGTTTAGCACGTTTAGCAAATTTATCATCACCTTCATCACGATCTCCTTCTAAGTGACCCGCATCGGTAATATTTCTAACATATCTTACTTGATATCCGGCATAAATAAGATATCGAAAAACGATATCGAAAGATGAGAATGTACGGCAATTACCAAGGTGCAAATAATTATAAACGGTAGGACCACACACATACATTCCAACCCTATTTTCATGAAGTGGAGTAAACGGCTCTATGGTGCGAGAGAGCGTATTATAAATTCTGATTGCCTTTGCCATACGAAGTGCGAAAATACAAAAAACCAAAGAGTATGTATCTAAGGAATGTGGTATTGAAATAGGCAGCTATAAACAAGTTTAATTAACTGATTGATGATTTCTTGTTGATAAGTCCTTTGATTAACCTTTATTTATCTGATTTTAAATGAACATCTTTGTATTAGATGTGAAAGCATCTCAACAAACAAACTAATTAAAAATCCTATGTTCTCTTTACAAGAAACAAAAATTCATGGCTTTAATTTCATCGACATGCATCATGGTGCAATTGAAATTTCCAACGGCTTCAAGGCACAAAGCAACAAAACACAGTTACTTCCACAACATCTCTCCGATTTTGGCAATGATCCAGGTCATCCATTACCTCCTTCTTTATTGCAGCGAATGGAGGGCTATTTCAATACTAGTTTTATCGATGTAAGAATTCATATAGGTCCGCAACCTGCTTCTATTGGAGCGATTGCATTTGCTTGTGGCTCCGATTTGTATTTCTCACCTGGTATTTACAATCCATATACTAAAGATGGGCTTCAGTTATTGGCACATGAACTCACGCATGTTATCCAACAACGTGAAGGCCGGGTTGTAAATCCTTTTGGGAAAGGCATTGCTATTGTGCAGGATGATGTGATGGAAGCGGAGGCTGATTATATGGGATATGAGGCGATGATGAATGGTACTTCACACCGGAAAACTGTTGTATTTGCTTATGTTGGCTCTGCTTTTGAGGGCAAGGTTATTCAATGTGCTTTAACCTCATTTAAAAAGGGGGTTAATGGAAAGAAAGGTTTAAAAGAAATTTTTAAAGACGACGATGGCAAATACTACTTTTTAGGCGGTGCATCAACTAAAGAAAAAGAAATTTGGAAAGGTGTAACCTTAAATGCTGACGGCTCAAGTTATGAAGAGGGAGGTGCTGATAAAATTGTTGAGAAAGGACCTGTAGCTGCAGCAGGATGGTCAGAATTCAAAGTGGTGAATGCCTTCAAATCGGGTGGTGTTATGCCAATTCGGATTTTCCCAACAGTTCTTGGTTTTAAAGAAGTACATGCAACTACGAATAGAAACAATGGTGAGTACCCTAGTTTCCACGTAAAATTTGATGTTGGCACAGGAGTACCGGGAACCACGGCAGGATATATTTCATGCTTCTACAAATACCCTTCCGGTAATTTCGCTAACTATGGGCAAAATGAAGCCGATCGAAAAAAAATCATTGCCTTTGTAACTAAAAACAATTCAGGGGAGAAGTTTAGTGAAGTAATGAGTGCTCTAAGAAAGGAAGCTGATTCAATTGCAGGAATTTTAATGAACTCATTAAAATAATCAAATTTCAACCTCTTCATTTTCATAGATTTAAAATGTGCCTAGAATTGAAAATTTGCAGGTTCGTTTTTTTCTCCTATCTTGCTTCTGAGCAAAGTGGAATACTTGCACAAAACTCAATTCAATATTTTAAACAAATCTAATTTAATTAATTTTTATGGCAAACAATGAAGGTAACGTCAGCAACGACCAAGCAAATGTATTCGCTCGTACTATGTCACATACTATGGGCAATATAAGTAATGGTAATGGACAACCCATACCAAATGAGGTTGTGCAACGATTAGGAAGTGCTGGAGGCGCCGATTTTTCCGAAGTACGCGTTCATACCAATAACTTCAATGTTCAAAATATCGGTGCTAAGGCTTTTACCCAAGGCCAAGATATTCATTTTGCACCTGGGCAATATAATCCCAATTCAAAAGAAGGTTTAAACCTGTTAGCCCATGAATTAGCTCATGTGGTGCAGCAGAAGTAAATGCATTTTATCGAGCATTTATTTGTTTAAAATTAAAAGAAATCAGGCTTAAAAATCCTGAATTCCATTTTCATGTACTTCACAGATACATCGTGGATAATGTATGTGATATGGAGGCTTCATGCCCATAGGATTCTGTTTATCTTCGCAGGACTGAAATACATATTGTGTTTCTGAAATAATTCGTTTTCTTTTTCGTTTTACATTTCATGAAGAGAGTTCTGGTAGTATTAGTGGCATGCTTTTTAGTTTTGGGAATTTATTCTCAAACCATTGATTCCGTTGTTATTAAGAATCGACTTGTAGCACTCAAGTCGAGTGTTGCACTCAATTACAATGAAGAGATGCTAAAATATCTCAAGCCATTGCTAGCCAATGAGAAGCACCGAACCTCTGATATGATTTATGAGGCTCAAAAATATTTGCCTTATGTTGAAAAGATGGTGAAGGAAAAGAAAATGCCACATGCCTTATCTTATCTGCCTTTTGTTATTACTGGATATATTAATGAGCATAATCCTGATGATGGTAAAGTAGGAATTTGGAATATGCCTTATGCAGTAGCACGCAAATATGATTTGCTCATGAATAGCTATATCGATGAGCGTTATAATGTGGTAACCTCCACCGAATCGGCCATGGATTATTTGGTGGATCTAAAACACGAATTTTACAACGATTGGCAATTGGCTGTTCTGGCATACTGCACCTCTCCTACCAATGTTTTAAAACACCTATATAAAGAAGGAAATGCCAAATCGTATGAGGCCATCTATTGTGATTTGGATGCAAGTGAACGCAGGTTTTTAAGTCAGCTCGCGGCTGCTACATACATATTCAATTATTACTCGGAAGCCGATATAAATATTAGTGTTCGTAACCTCGATGCCACTTATGATGCCGATACGGTAGATATCTTTCGTAAACTCACCTTTGATAAAATATCACAAGCAACAAGTATCGATCGTCAGGTATTGCGATTATTAAATCCTATATATAAGCTTGAAACGGTGCCCTTCAATGAAGCGCCACATAGTTTGATTATACCAAAAGGTTATAAAGCCAATTTTGATTCCTTGCTTCAAAACTACCCTTCATCTGAGGCAGTAAGACCTGTGAATGATACTCCCATAATTTTACATGATTCGGATATAGCCAAACCTCGCCCAGCGGCTCCCAACACCACAGCCAGTGCAGGTACCAAGAAAGTACCTGTATATTATAAAGTGAAAAATGGAGACAATTTGTATGGGATTGCCGATTTATTCGATTGTAAGGCAACCGACCTCAAACGCTGGAATAAATTCAACAGGAATTACCTCATTGCCGGTCAGACCTTGGTTTTTTATGTACCTGCAAATCAGAAGGCCAAGTACCAAAAGATGAATACCCTTACTGCCAAGCAGAAGAAGGTACTTATTTATCAGGATTAGAACACGGTAATAAATTGTAAATTATTGTAAAACAGCCTTCGTCAAAATCTATATTGATTATCTTCGCTCTTCGTTCATGAAACCCCTAAAATCTCTTTTAATACTTTTTGTAATCTACAGTCTTACTGGCTGTAAGTATATTAAGTATTCGTTTAAGGAAGGGAATATATCAGCCGACATTAAGAGTATTTCAATTGCATATATTCAAAATACAGCAAGTATTGTTGTTCCGCAGCTAAGCCAGCAACTCACCGATAAATTACGTCAGAAATATCTTTCAGAAACTCGATTGGATATCATTGCTTCTGATGGTGATTTTGATATTAAAGGTAAAATTTTGAGTTATACCGTTGAACCAGTTTCATTAACCTCAGGTCAAAAGGCATCACAGAACCAGCTTAAAATTTCGGTGCAAATACAATTTACCAATAAGAAAAACCCAAAAGGCAGCTTTAATGAAACCTTTACTCAATTTGCAGAATTTAGTAGCGACAAGAGCTTATCAACGGTTGAGATGGGACTAATAAGCATTATCACCGAAAAATTAACCCAAGCCATTTTTAATAAAACTTTGAGCGATTGGTAAATAAAAAAATGAAATCACTTTTACCTTTTCAAATAGTAATACATAAACATGGTATGAGGTTCATCTGCTTGATATCTCTGCTATTAATGGCTATTGGTACGAAGGCTCAGGATGAGGCTTTGGCAAAACAGTATTACTTGAATGGAGAATTTGATAAAGCCGTAATCGTTTACGAACGATTGTATTCCAAAAAATATGATGATGAAATATATGAGAATTATTTTCAGTCGTTACTAGCCCTCAAAAAATATGACGAGGCACAAAAGCTTGCAAAAAAGCAATCGAAGCATTTTGAAGCAAACTACAATTATGCTGTTGATCAAGGGTATGCTTTAATACAAGCAACCCGACCTGATAAGGCCGATGAGTTTTTTATGAAAATTATTGGTGATAAGCACCGTGAGGTACCATTTTATTTGGCTTTGGCAGCGGCCTTCACGCATAGAGAACTGTATGAATATGCGAAGAAGACTTATCTCATGGCAAGGCAAAAGCTCAATAACGAAAATTTGTTTCAGGCCGAACTTGCAACACTTTATGCTGAGACGAACAATAAGGAAGGGACTATCAACGAGTTCTTGAACCTTCTCGATTATAATGAGGGCATGCTCGACTATGTTCAGAATATGTTACAAACATATCTCACACAGCCTCGCGATTTGGAGATGTTAAAAGTGGCGATTAGTAAACGGTCGGGGAGAAATCCTGATCGTATTGTTTACTCCGAATTGCTTGAATGGTTATTGGTACAGCAAAAAAGCTGGGAGGCCGCCTTTGTACAAGCCAAAGCCATCGATAAGCGAATGGGAACTCAAGGCGATGAATGCATGCACTTGGCTACTTTATGTATTGAAAATAATTCCTACACTGTAGCCTATAATATTTATCAATATGTTGCATCCTTGGGCAAATACAAATCGAATTATTTACAAGCTCGTGAAGGAATGCTAGATGCCTCCACCAAAAAAACATTTTATAGTGGGATCTTTACACAAGAAGAGTTGATTGCCTTAAAACAAGATTACCTTAATTTTTTGAATGAATTTGGAAGCAATGAGAGCACTGCAGATGTGATGAAAAATTTGGCTCAATTGGAAGCATTTTATTTGGATGATAAATATGGAGCATCAACCCTACTTGACCAGGTTTTGATTTTGGGAAATGTGCGTCAAAGTTTCAAAGCAGAATGTAAATTATTATTGGGCGATATAAAATTACTGAATGGAGATGAGTGGGAAGCTGCGTTGTTGTATGGCCAAGTAGATAAGGATTTCAAGGAAGACCCATTAGGGCAAGAAGCGAAATTTAGGAACGCACGATTAAGCTTTTATCAAGGTGATTTTGCCTGGGCGCAAGCGCAATTAGATATTCTTAAAACTGCAACAAGTCAATTGATTTCTAACAATGCAATAGATTTAAGTTTAGAAATACAAGACAATATTGCCGATAGTAATTTTGTGCCATTAGAAATGTATGCCGCTGCTGATTTATTAATTTATCAAAACAAATTCGAAGCGGCCATTAAGAAGCTCGACAGTATCAATATTCTTTTCCCAGGTCATAGTTTGAATGATGATATTTTATTTTCGAAAGGGAAATTAATGGCGAAGCAACACAATTACACCAAGGCCTGCGAATATTTCAAACAAGTATATGATAAGGCACCAGAGGATATTTTAGCCGATAATGCACTGTGGGAATTGGCTCAGATTTATGATAAAACATTGAACAGCCCTGAAAAGGCCAAAGAGTATTTCGAGATTTTGATTCTCAAATATCCAGGCAGTATGTTTACCGTGGATGCTCGCAAGCGCTACCGCCAATTAAGAGGAGACATCCTCGATTAGGGGGAGATTTGTAAGATTTTCGCTCCTTTTTATAGTTTTTTGAAAACAAAAACTATATTTACCAAAAATATAATCCATTCGATATCATGAAAAGAGTTCTCTACTTATCAATCATTAGTTTATTGGTTTTTGCAGGATGTAAAGACAAAACCAAAGACCCCACACCAGTTGACCCAACCAACCCTGCACCTACTATGAACTATGTAAAGTTTACGATAACCGGTCCGGGATTTACGAATAAGACATTAACTTATAGCAAAGCGAAAAACTCCATTCAAGATTATACTTATAGCGAAACTACTGCTGGAGTTATTGGAGCATTCCTTGATATTGGAAGTGGTGATACCTTAATACAAGTTAGATTCAATGACAATACTACTGGAAACAAGCCTTTCTCATCGGGAGCAGTGTTTTTTGTATTTACCAATTTGAATTCTAGTCATTCAATTACTGCCACATCAACTGTGGGAGCTTATAATGTTAAGACCTTCACTCCTTCCCATTTGGTTGCCAATACTACAAGTGGAACCTTGAAAGGTAAATTTGTTATTGATGCTACCTTCTCAGGAACATTGGTTGAAGATGTTTCTGGTGATGTTTATACTGTTACAAATGGCGAATTGAAATTCGATGGTGAGTAATTAACTCCAATAACTAATATAAAAACCACCTTAGTAATTCTACGGTGGTTTTTTTGTTTAATATAAATCAATTTCCATAACGTACCTTTGTGTTTTATATAAAACTGAAATCCTTAAAATGAATATTGGAATTGTGTGTTACCCTACCTTTGGAGGTAGTGGTGTGGTGGCTACCGAACTCGGTAAGGCTTTGGCAAAGCAAGGGCATAATGTACATTTTATATCCTATCAGCAGCCTGCCCGACTTGATTTTTTCAGCGAGAATTTATTTTATCATGAGGTGATGATTTCAAAATACCCACTCTTTGATTTCCCTCCTTATGAAACTGCACTTACCAGCAAACTGGTTGATGTGGTTCAATTTGAGAAACTCGATTTGTTGCATGTTCATTATGCCATACCTCATGCATCCGCAGCTGTATTGGCGAAACATATCCTTCGTCAGAAGGGTATTAATATACCTGTTATAACAACCCTTCATGGAACAGATATCACCTTGGTTGGAAAAGACAAAACTTTTGAACCCGTAGTAACCTATTCAATAAACGAAAGTGATATAATAACCACTGTTTCACAATCATTGAAGGCTGATACGTATACTAATTTTGAAATATTTAAAGATATTGAAGTAGTACCTAATTTTATTGACTTCGATCGCTTCAATAAAATGAAGAAGGATCATTTTCGAATGGCCATAGCGCCATTTGGCGAGCCAATTTTAGCACACACTTCAAATTTCAGAAAAGTGAAGCGAGTAGATGATGTGATGCATATTTTTGAACGTATTCTCAAAAAAACACCTGCGAAATTATTAATGATTGGTGATGGACCTGAACGTGCTCCGGCGGAACAATTAAGCCGTGAATTGAAAATTTGCGATCATGTAAGATTCTTAGGTAAGCAAGAAGCTATCGAAGAGATTTTAAGTGTTTGTGATTTATTTTTGCTGACCTCAGAAAATGAGAGTTTTGGATTGGCTGCATTGGAAGCGATGGCATGTGAAGTAGCCGTTATTTCGAGTAATGCAGGAGGTATTCCAGAAGTAAATATCAATGGAGTTACAGGATTTTTAAGTGATGTAGGGGATGTTGATAGCATGTCGGCCAATGCATTGAAATTATTGGGCGATCAAGAAATGCTTAAGGAGTTTAAACGCAACGCTTTGATACAAGCGAAAAAATTCGATATTAAAAACATCCTACCACAGTATATCGCACTTTATGAAAAGGCCTTAGGTTTGCAAAAGGTGCAGGGGGCATAGGCTAATGAAGCTTAATAGCTCATCAAATTGATTTCGATATTCAAAAAGTAAAGGTAACTTTAAAGAAGTCACATCTAGGTTAACTAGGCGCTTGCGTTTTCTCTAATTAGACTTTTAAATTGATGATATATTTTAGCGTTGTTTTCTGAATTTGAGAAGACCTCTAAAATCTTCGTTTGGGGTGCATCATCGAAAAAAGCTGAAAGGCATTCGATTAGTTCTTCTTCCCTATTTACACCAAAATACTGCAAATTAAAATCGGCTGCGAAATGTTTTGCATTGCGTTGATGCGACTGCTCAATCAATGAATTTAATTCACCTAATTTGGATGGCCCATCAATAATTCGAAAGATGCCTCCACCTCCATTATTAAAAACGATAATCCTGAATTGATTTAATGAAATGGAATTCCAGAATGCATTCGAATCATAAAAAAATGCAAGATCGCCAGAAATGAGAATAGTTCTACTATCCTTTATTGTTGCGGCTCCTACGGCTGTTGAGGAGCATCCATCGATACCGCTGGTGCCGCGATTGGCATTCACTTGTATTGATTTGTGAACTCCAAAAATGAGACCGTAGCGTACGGGCATACTGTTCGATAATTGCAAATGGCTCTCCGTAGGTAGTGCCTTGAAAATATGATATGCGGCCTTTAACTCGCAATAAGGTATTGCAGCGATTGAGTTCGACATATTGAATTTTATACTGGCTGATTCCCATGCATTCTTGTATGCGTCACTTGAAATTTCATTTCCAAGCAGTGCATTAAAAAATAATTCTGGTTCGCAACGCAATACCGAAGTGAGCGAACCGAAAGGGTTTCCCACATGTCCGATGGCTTGAACATGAACATGCATTTTCGGTGGATTGTTGCGAATGAATTGCTTTAAATTCTTACTTAGTATAGGACCTCCAATACTTATAATTAAATCGGGAGCTAAATCAGTTCGATTATTTTTTGCATCTATAACAAAATCATAATTGTGAATTTCGGAGTGTTTGTAGTTCGAAATGATATCGGCAATCACAGGAATTTTTTTTGTCTCTTGCAAATTCCTAATAGCTTCCCAAACACTTTCTCCGTAATGGTTTGCACCAACCAATAGCAGTAGCTTAAAAGCATTCTTCCGAAGAGATAACGCTTCGATATGTGAAAGAATGGAACTCAAATCTGAGCTATTACTAGTAGAAAAATGCACGGGCAAAACTTGAGCTTCAGGATGTGAAATTGGAGTTAAATTATATTCATACGTTTCATTTTCCGAAGGGTAGAAGGGTTCACAAAATGGCACATTAATATGCACTGGCAAGGATTGCTTTACTCCTAAAGAAATGATATCGGCTACGGATGCTTTAATAGTGGCTAATGAACTTTCTTGTAGCTGATGAGGAATTGATATTTGTTTGAGAATATGATTTTTAAAAATATCCTCTTGACGAATGGCTTGTCCATCCCATTGATCAATGAGTTCGGGTGGTCGATCGGCCGTAATTACTATGAGAGGAATATTTTGATAGAAGGCTTCGCAGATGGCAGGGTAAAAATTTAATACCGCGGTGCCACTTGTACAAATAATGGCGACAGGCTTCTTTGATTGTTGAGCAATTCCAAGTGCAATGAATGCTGCACTGCGTTCATCGACAACAGGAATACATTTTATTTTAGGGTGACGGCTAAAAGCGACAATTAAAGGCACATCACGGCTACCTGGGCAGATGATGGCGGTATCACCACCCAATCGATAAAACTGCTCGGCAATTGCATTGATATGTTGTTGAAGCGACTGCATTAGAATGAGATCAGCAGCTGCCCTTTCTCCACCTTATCTTTTTCGGTGATATGTAATTTTTTCACGATGCCATCGCCTGCACTTTTCAGGATATTCTCCATTTTCATGGCTTCTAAAATAATCAATCCATCGCCTTTTTTCACTTCATCACCTTCCTTAACAAGGCAATGCAAAACCAGTCCAGGCATGGGTGCTTTCAGCTCATTGAGCTTTTTACCAGCACCAGCCGCCATTCCCATTTTTTCGAGCAACTCATCATACTGGGTTTTCAATTCAAAAGTTACCGATTTACCATTGATACGAAGCGTACAAGTTTTCTCTTCGTGATTGATAGCTTGGGTACTTACTTTGTAAGAACGATTTTCAAAAAGCACATGAAAAGCGCCATTGTTATGCGCTGCAATATCAGCAAATACTTCTTCGCTGTTAATAAATACCTTGTTTTGGGTGTTTTGCACCTCCAAAGTTGTGCCGTTATTTGCTTTTACTTTTACCATCGCATTTACTAATTTGCTAGATGGCGAATTTACATCAAATCGTTCACATGAAAATTACCTCCTTAAAAATTTGTATCCTCCTATTGATATTCAGCTTGGGTGCGTGCAATCTCTTTCAGCACTCCCGAAATAAGGCAGCAGTTACCACGCTTGATTCGGTGAGTATGGCAAAAATAATAGATGCCATTAACCAGAATAAAATGAAGCAGTCGGCGGAAGTCATGGGTGATATCAACCTTTATCAAGCGACTGCCACAAAAACATGGGATTTGGTGCATACCCAATTGGATGTTCGTTTTGATTATACGAAGGCGCAACTCACAGGGATGGCAATCATTACTTTGAAACCACATGCCTATGAGCAAGATAGCTTAGTATTGGATGCCCGAGGTATGGAAATAAAAGAAATTAATGATGGGGATTCAAGAGGTATAGTACCCTTAGTTTATCATTATGATGGATCGCAACTTACCATCTACCTGCGTTATCGTGTGGAGCCTGGCCGTCAGAAGAAAGTGGTGATTCATTATATCGCCAAACCGAATGAAATCGTAGTTAAGGGCAGCGATGCCATTACTTCTGACAAGGGATTATATTTTATTAATAATGATGAAAAAGACTCCTTAAAGCCACGTCAGATATGGACGCAAGGCGAAACAGAAAGTAACTCATGCTGGTTTCCAACGATAGATAAGCCCAATCAAAAGATGACTCAGGAGATAAATATTACACTTACTGATACCCAAGACATCACTTTAAGCAATGGGCTTTTTAAAGGGCGCAGAAAAAACAGTGATAGCACTTTTACAGATACCTGGGCACAAAATATACCTGCGGCACCTTACCTCACGATGATGACCATTGGTAAATTTTATGTGGCTCATGATACCTGGAGAGGCAAGGCTGTAGACTATTATGTAGAGCCTGAATATGGTCCCAATGCTATGTTGATTTTCGGCAAAACCCCTGCGATGATGGAATATTTTTCGAGGCAACTCGGAGTTGATTTTCCATGGGAAAAATATAGTCAGATTGTAGTTCGAGATTATGTAAGTGGTTCGATGGAAAACGCTTCTGCTACGTTGCATGGAGAATTTTTACAGTATGATGCCCGCGAATATCTTGATGATAATAAGGAAGATTATATCAGTCATGAATTGTTTCATCAATGGTTCGGCGATTTAGTAACTTGTGAGAGCTGGAGCAATTTACCTTTGAACGAATCGTTTGCAACTTATGGAGAATATTTATGGATAGAGCATTCACGCGGAAAGATGGCCGCTGACCTGCATTTAGAAGACAAAAGAAGTAAGTATATGATGGAGGCCACCTATAAGCAGGAAGCCTTGATACGATTTCAATATGATGACAAGGAAGATATGTTCGACCGACATAGCTATCAAAAAGGAGGGTGTATTTTAAACCTGCTTAGAAGCACTTTGGGAGATGATGTTTTCTTCAATGGGTTAAAGAACTATCTCGAAAAAAATAAATTCAAAAGTGTAGAGGTGCACGATCTGAGGTTGGCAATGGAAGAGTCTAGCGGACTGGATTTGAACTGGTTTTTCAATCAATGGTTTCTTCGTGCTGGGCACCCTAGAGTGAATGCCAAGCATCAGTATAACGAGAATGAAAAAACAGAAACGATATCTATGGAATTTGCCAAAGTTAATGAGGCTAATCCTAAATTATTCAAATTGCCGTTATCGATTGATTTCTATTTTAAAGATAGTGTTCATCGTGAGAAAATTGTTTTACACGATTGGAGTCAAACATGGACCTACCAATTTGATGAGGCACCATTGCTTGTAAATATTGATGCCGAACGTACTATGCTTTGGGAAATTCAATATCCTCGTAATAAAGCTGAATTGATGTATCAAGTGATGCATGCACCATTATATCGCGATAAGAAAGAAGCTATGGAACTATTAATTGATGGCGACTCCATGACGATGAATGAGAAGTATAAAATAATTGATTATTGTTTTAGCCAGCTTTTTTATGGCATCAAGGAATTACCAATAGAGCTGCTTGAATTTATGAGTGCCGATGCCCTCACGCCATATTATAGTAGGCTTTCTGATATGATTTTAAATGAGAAGAATAGTTCATTCCGCGTTTCATTACTTCAAATATTTGAGCGAATGAGTGATCATCACGATTTGATTCCAGTACTGCGAGCATGCACCAACGACTCCAGTTATTGGGTAATGTCGGAAGCATTGCAAGCATTGCAAACAAGAGACTTAGGAAGCGCATTGAAAATTTGTCAAGCCAATGAAAATTCAACAAACAGCAGGGTAGTGAATACAATAAACAGTATTTATAGTGATGATACCTTGGCCGACCATTCCAATTATTTCTATCAGAGTATTCGATTGGCTAAAGGATATGAAAGCAGTATTAGGGCACGTGAAATAACTAATTACCTTTTACGTACCACGCCACAATTTGCTTTAAAAACCCTGCAGTCGTTAGCTACTATAAAGTTGAAGTTGGCCGATGCATATACTGGGGAGTACTTTGCACCTGTGAAGGAGCATTATGAGACATTGAAATACTCTTTAGAAGAAGAGATGAAGCGCAGTAGATATACCGAAGAAGGATATAAAGTGGTACAGCAAAAGATGCTTATGTACGATCAAATTCTTGAATTATTGAAATAGGAAATCTTATTTCTTTTTATCGACTGGTGAAGGAGCTTTATCGGAAACTGGAGCAGGTGCTTCCGATTTTTTTGCGGCCATTTCGTCAAGCACTTTGATATTGGCATTGGCAAAATAAAATTCAGGATAAATTTTAATTGCTTCATTGAAGAAATAGCGTGCCGAAGCAGTATCATTAAAATCTCTGGCAATCATTCCGTATAAGTTAAATGCTGCTGCACGCATAGGAACTGTTTGCTTATTCTCCTGATCGATATATATCACAATTTTATCCGTTTCTTTAGCGTCTTTGATAACGGCTTCAATATTCAATTTACTTTCTTGTAAGCGTTTGATACGATACTCTAAGGCTGCCTTTTGGTAGATATCGTAGATGTTTTTCGTAATTTTAATTACTTTATCATAATCGGCAATAGCTTCTACAGGCATTCCCAATCCTTGATGACTCATTGCACTCATACGCAATATATTGCTATCATTAGGGCGAGCTTGAATTAGTTCGCTACACACTCTCAAACAAGGATTGTATTGCCCAGATTGAAAATAAATACTTGCCAATGAATCTTTATAAGATATCATCTCCGGGTGCTTAGCAATAAGGATATATAAATTTGAGATGGCAACATTGGCGTCTCCGTATTTAATAGCCTGGCGGTAAATTCCCAATTCCATTTCTTCTTTTGAAGATTCGGATGACTTTACTTTTTTGGCTTGAGAAAAACCAGCCATGATAGTCATGAACAAGGCTGTGAATAGTATAACTTTTTTCATTTTGCTTAGGAATGTTTAAACATATTTTTCGCCATAAATGGCTTTCATATCGGCAACAATATTTTTAATTTCTTGCTCTTTGTCTTTGTTACAAATTAGGACCACATTGTCACTTTCTACAATAATAGCATTTTCAATCCCTTTTATTACAAAAAGTTTTTTAGGGTCTTGAATATGAACTACGCAATTTTTAGTTTCGTAGGTGCATACATTTTTCCCGGTAATCGTATTGCCATTTTCATCTTTATGATGTTGTTCGTATACACTTCCCCAAGTACCCAAATCGCTCCATCCAAAATCGGAGGGAATTACATGCACATTAGAGGCTTTTTCCATCACTCCATAATCGATGGAAATATTTTCGCAAGTTGGATAACTCTCTGCTATAAATTCGTATTCAGAATCGGTATTGAGGGCCCCAATTCCTTTTTGAAATACCGTTGCAATATCGGGCAATAGTCGTTCGATTTCGTTCAGGATGGTTTTACTTTTCCAAACAAAAATTCCAGCATTCCATAAGAACTCCCCACTCTCCAAGAACTCACGTGCCAATTCAAGAGAAGGTTTTTCGGTAAATGTTTTTACTTTACAAATGGCATCCTTCTTATTTCCAAAAAACTGAATATAACCATATCCTGTATCGGGGCGACTTGGTTTAATTCCAAGTGTTACGAGTGCTTCATTCTTCTCGGTGAAATCGAAACCCATATTGATTATGCGAGTAAACTCCGATTCGTCCATAATTAAGTGATCGGAAGGTGCGATAACACAATTGGCTTCTGGATTAATTTTATGGATTTTGTACATGGCATAAGCAATGCATGGAGCTGTATTTCTGAGGGTAGGCTCACCTAAAATATTGCTATCCTGAATATCCTTGATTTGTTTTTTGATGGTTTCACGATATGCTTCGTTGGTAACAACAAAAATATTCTCAGCAGGAACCACCTTCAAGAAACGTGAATAGGTTTGTTGTATCAGGGTTTTTCCGGTATTTAGGAAATCTAGAAATTGCTTTGGATGACTTGTTTTACTTATTGGCCAAAAACGTGTTCCAACACCACCAGCCATTATCACGGCGAAATTATTTGAATTCATCGACACAGGTTTAATATGAACCGCGAAGATAAGGAAGAAATGACGAGCAATCATAACCAAATCGCCCTAAAAATAGCCAAGCATGTATTCTACAACTTCCCTATTGCTTGATAAGCAGACGCTTATAAACTTGCATTAATAAAAGGTAATAGAGAAACGATTTAGGTTTTGAAGGTTTTTTTGGAAATATTACTTCCCTAGAACCTTGAAATACTCCTTCACTTTTTGTTTGTAGTAGATATTCAAGCTCGGTGATACGGTTTTAAGATATTCCGCTTCCTTATTTTTTTGTTTGAGATATTCTTCCATTGAAGGAGGTATACGTTGCGGCGTTTCTTGTCCGGCATGCGACTCCCGCTTATTGTCCTGTTCGCGTTCGCGCTCTGCCTTCTCGCTCTCAAGCAGTCGGGTAAGAATATCCTGTTGACGTTTGAGGGTTTCGGTTTCGAGTTGTTTGTACACGAGTTCCTTCTCGGTTTGTTCCATGAGCTCTTGCAGTTTTTTCAAATCGCCCAACTCGTTACCGGTTCCACCTTCATCTTTCTTTAATTGATCTTGAATTTGCTGCAAATAACGGCGCAGGGCAGCTTGTTGTGCAGCCATCTTAGCAAACTCTTCACTCATTTGGCCCGGTTGCATCTGACCATCTTTCATGCGTTGTTGCATGTCTTGCATTTTCTTGTTGAGTTCTTCTTGCATCTTTCGTACAGAAGCGGCACTTGGCTTTTTACTCTTATCACCTTTACTTCCTTTGCCACCAGGCTTTTTACAACTTCCATTACCACTCTTCTTACTTTGTTGTTGCTGTTGTTGCTCTTCTTGCATTTGCTTCAAAGCCTCACTCAACATCACAGCCAAATTATTTACGCTGGTCATGATATATTGTTGCTTATTGCGCGCATCATAAATTCGGCGATCGCCCATGGCTTTGATTGCTTCCTTCATATTGCCATTGATATTCCCAATTTCGCGATTGATGAATGCCTCAATTTTTATTTGGCGCTTACTTAATGCGAACAGGCTATCTTCAATAATTTTAGCATCGTCTTTCAAATCCTTCTGGCGTTGGCCAGCGGCTACAAACTGCGGATTGTATCCATTTATTTTTTCGAGCTCCTTCATCAATGACTCTTGGTCATAAGAGAGCTGAATTAAATTCTCCAAAATTCCTCTCAAAGTATTGATATCCTCTTCTAACTCTTTAGATTCGGCCTCTTCCATTCCCTTTTGGATCTTCTCACGCATCTCCTGCATTTTCTGAGCTGCATTCTTTTGGTTTTTCGAAGCCTTATCTTTTTTGTTCTTACTTAAATTATCGCTACTCTCCTTTTGTTCCTTATTAATTTCTTCTTGCTCCTTTTTAGTATCCTGAACATCCTTTGGGTCTTCTAATTCCTTATTTTCTTTCTTCACTTCCTCCATTTGCTTCTCAATATCTTCCATTTTTTTATTGAGCTCATCCTGCTTTTCCTTGATATCTTTTGGGTCGGAATCTTTCTTCTCCGCCTCTTGTGCAAGTTTCTCTTGCTCTTGTTGGAGTTTTTCTAAATCGTCGAGGGCCTTCTGAATTTTCTCTTCTACCTTCATCTGTTTGAACATTTCCATGTTACGATCCAGCTCTTTCTCAATTTCCTTATCGGTCATCTTCATCTTATCAAGTTGCTCTTGAATTTGATCCTTATTGCCTTGGTCGAGCATTTTCTGAAGCTGTTCAAACATCTTCTTCATTTCGGGGGTCATCACCTCTTCCATCAAACGTTGCAATTCCCTTTGCTTTTCTAGCAATTCATCGTTAGGCTTACTATTTTCATTTTGTTTGATATTGTTCTGTTCGTTCTTCTTGGTCACATCATCCATTTTCTGTTGCAAGGCCTTTTGCTTATCAATCAAATCCTGAATCTGCTTTTTATCTTGCCAAGTGAGATTCTTCTTATCTAGCAGTTTTTTCTGGAGCTCATCAATTTGTTTCTGAAGATCCTTCACTTCTTTGTAGGTATCTTCCATCTTTTTCTCTACGTCTTTATCTTGCTTATTGGCCTCTGCACGCATCTGTGCGCTGCTTGGTGCCTTGTACACCAAGACCTTACTGCGAGCCGATTTGGCACCATTCACTCCATCATTATCCCATACTTCAAAATAATATTCTATTTCCTCCTCTGCCTCAATATTGAGATTGTTCAAATCGAATTCGTGAAAGAATTTTTGTGGAAGTGTAAATGCATTGATATTAATCGGGATACTCATGAGCTTATCTTTCACATGAGTGCTATCGGCCGATTTTAAAAATTTATAATTAAATGTTAATCGAGAAAATCCATGGTCGTCATCAATTTCTCCAGCATAATAGAAATGGCGATTGCTCATCGAATCCTTCATTTCGGTAACTGCTATGGCAGGATACTCATCGGCAACAACATTAATATTAAAAGGGATGGAATCCTTTCCTACAACTCGAGCATTATTGGTAGCGATGCTGTAATGCTCATTCTTTAAAAATTTACGTGTATAAGTAAATATTTCACTATTTTTACGTATTGCCATTGCGTTAGTTCCATCAAAACTAAGCACAATTTCATCTACATTGGAAGTGCTGAAAGTCCAGGTGATATTACTTCCTGCTGGAATAGTAAGGTCGCCAGTATTTTCCAAATTCTCTTCTTTACGAAGCAAGTAAGATGGATACGTGATATGTGCTGAAAAATTAAGTAAGGTTGGTTTTGGTAGTACTTCTATCTCAAAGACATTACTTGAAAAACCTGACGCAAAAAACTGTATGGGTGTATTTTGTTGAATATTTCTAATTGGATAGAGATAGTGCAATGCATCAATTTTCTCCATCTTATAACGGTGGCCTTCAATGATTGCGTACACTTCGGCAGGGAGTTCGGTTCCGCTCACTTTTAGGTTAACTTCGAAATCCTCGTTTTGTAATGCCTGTAATTTTTCATTTTCTAATTCAAAATGGAAGGGAGCTTCCTTCTCAAAAAAGTGGGTAGGGCTTGACAATCGGCGGGTACTTTCGGTAATGATTCGCGAATTGATAAAAGTAATTCCTAAGAATACCAACACCGATGGAACTGCGTACTTGAGGTATTTGCGATTGTCTTTAAAATTAATTGCATTACTAAAAGGGACAGGTTTCAGCTCTTGAATTTTTTGGTCAATGGAGGCATGCAAGAGGAGGTTATCGCTAACACTCGCTTGTTGATGCAATTGTAATGCATTCAATAATTTATCTTTCACATCGGCGAAATGCGTTCCAATGATGGTAGCGGCCTCTTCATAGTTGATGGTATCGCTTAGCTTATACAGCTTTGTAAGTGGTGTGAAAATATATTTGGCTAGAATAAGTATAACCACTGCAATAAATGACAGTGTGATAGTTAATCTTAATGATGTACTGAATTCACCATAATATTCAAGCACAATGGCCACAATATACGCTGTAAGCAATCCTGCGACAGTATATATGGTGCCACGCAAAAGTTGATTCTTATAATACTTTCGTATAAAATCGTCTAACTTCTGAATTAATATGATATAGTTATTCAAGGGCTAATTAAAATTTTTGTATTGGTGATGGTTTCAAAATCCAATGCACGAATATAACGATTCTTGAATTTATGGTTGATGCTCAATTGTAAAAAAAAGTAAATGAATAAATAGCCCAATTTTCAGGCTGGAGGAAAATTATTCCTTAGGATAGATCCTAGTCACCGCTTGGTTTTTTCTAGGATTTACAAGCAACGGAACTTTTTCAACTGTAAGAGAGCTGGTATCCAATCCAAATGCTTTCGATTCACTCATTGATAATCCTTTGAGGGCATCGTAGCTATCCATTATAAACTCCTCATATACCGGAAGGTCGTAGTCGTTGGCCAACTGACGCTCACTGATGACAAATTTAAAGTCGCCTTGAATATTATGTTTCTTGAGTGCTTCATAGCGGCTCATATTATTGAATTCCTTCTTCTCTACCATATCGTCAATTACTTTACGGAAGAGAGCATTGATTCGTTGCTCCACCCTGAATCCAAGATTGAAATCTACACGGAAAATTTTATCGGGCACCAAGGTATGCACAACAAATTCACGACGATATGGATCATCGGTAACATTGATATGCAAGAACCAGTATACATCAGCGCGTTTCGGTTGCTTATTAAGAATTGAGTAAACAATTTTCGATTCTATGAGTTTTGGATTATCACCTGCGGTGAAATAAACCAGGTTGGTAGCTTGTTTAGAAATACTCTCATCGTTACTTACATCAATAAAAATTGGCAAGTACTCTTTCACTTTCAGAAAGGATACGAAACGTTTCTTGATAGCAGCTGCTTTAAACCAAACCCACATAATAAATATGATACCTAAACATATTAACAAAGTGACCCAACCACCATGAGGAAACTTTTTAAGGTTCGCAACTAGGAAACAGAGTTCCAAGGTTAAATATCCAATCAAATAAAACCAAACGAACCCCTTATTCAATCGATGCAATACCAAGTAATGAGTTACCAGAACTGTTGTTGAAAGCATGGCCAAGGTAATTGCAAGTCCGTATGCGGCACCCATATTGGCACTCTCTCTAAAAATTAATACCACACCAATACATCCGAACATAAGAATCCAGTTGATACTTGGTACATATACTTGACCACGTGCTTCGGTAGGAAACTTGATACGTACTTTAGGCCAGAAATTGAGACGCATGGCTTCACTAACAATAGTGTATGAGCCGGTGATTAATGCTTGAGACGCGATGATGGCTGCCACACTCGCAATGATAATTCCAACCAATAAAAACTTCTCCGGCATGATGGCATAGAATGGATTGACATTCGTTCCAATTTCAGCTAAGGACTTGCCTTCATATTGCATAAGCCATGCACTTTGTCCAAGATAATTACATACCAAGGCCACCTTAACAAACATCCAGCTTACGCGGATATTGGCTTTCCCACAATGACCTAAGTCGCTGTAAAGTGCCTCTGCCCCAGTGGTACAGAGGAAGACTGCACCCAATAACCAAAAGCCTCCAGGAGTATTCGTAATAAGGTTGAGTGCATAATATGGATTCAAAGCGCCAAGGATCGCCCAATGAGTAGATATTTGATTCAGTCCCAATATTAAAAGCATGCTAAACCAGATAATCATTAAAGGACCAAAAGATTTACCAACGATACTTGTTCCGAATTGTTGGATGAAGAATATTGCTACGATGACTCCAATAACGATGGGGACAACGGGGATATCGTACTGCGGATATTTTATTTGCAAACCTTCGATGGCGGATGCTACCGAGATGGGAGGAGTTATTAGACCATCGGCTAAAAGTGCCGCCCCACCAATGATTGCAGGTATATGCAACCAGGGTTTGGTGCGTCGAACGATAGCATACAGAGAGAAAATCCCACCCTCCCCTTTATTATCTGCATTGAGGGTGACGATTACATATTTAAGTGTAGTAAGTAATGTGAGCGTCCAAAAGATACAAGAAACACCTCCATAAATTAGCTCCTTGTTAATGACACTTTCACCAATCACTTCCTTTAATACATAAAGGGGTGAGGTACCAATATCTCCATAAATAATTCCTAGGGTAATAAGCAAGCCTGCAGAGCTTACTTTTTGCAAATGTGATTTATCCACTTCTTTTGATTAATAGAAGGCGAAATTACTTATGTTAGCAGGATAAAACGCAATCTGAACTAAAAATTTTACCAAATAAAAAAGTGGACGAATAATTTCTGAACGAATTAGTGAAGTTCTTTAATTTCGCACACCAAATGAAAATTCTATTTACTTGCTTGGGCAATATTTGTCGCAGCCCAATAGCCGAAGCCGTTTTGCGAAAAAAGATAAAAGAAAACGGACTCCCTTGGGAGGTAGCCTCCAATGGAACCAATCGCTTTCATAAGGGCGACCCTGCCGATTCACGGACAATTGCTATATGTGAGAAAAATGGAATTGATATTAGCAATCATATAGCACGCCGATTTAAAACTACCGATTTTGAGCAGTACGATCGTATTATTTGTATGGCAGATGACGTATATGAGGAGCTTCAGCAATTTGTTACCCATCCTAATCAACTCCTGAAAGTATCGGTACACTCTTTTAACGACCCTTGGTACGGGGGGGCTGAAGGATTTGATGCTTGTTTCAAGGCTATAGACTCGTTTTGCGACAAGATGGTTGTTGCCTCACAAGAATGATTTGGATTGGTTCATCAATTGAAATTAGACAACTTTATCCTTCAAGTTAATTTTTCCTTCTCCAATCTATCAAAAAAAATTACTTACTTAGCAACTTAAATCCTAATTTTAAGATGTTCAAGAAAAGTAAAGCAAACTATTTAACGCTGTTCCTACTCAGCATCATTTTAGTTATTTCAACCCAATGTAAAAAAAAGGAATCGAAACCTATTATAGGTGATACTTACAAAGGAGGTAAAGTTTTTTATGTTGATAATACTGGCTTACATGGATTGGTAGCATCGGCAACCGACCTGAGTGCAGGCGCCACTTGGGGTTGCATGGGAAGCATGCTCGCTGGAGCTGATGGTACAGCCAATGGAACTGGCAATCAAAACACAGCCGATATTATTAAGGGCTGTTCGGAAGCTGGAACTGCTGCAAAACTTTGTAATGATTTAGTACTCGAAGGATTTAGTGATTGGTATTTGCCATCGAAAGATGAATTGAACTTGATGTATCAACAAAAAGATATGATTGGAGGATTCATCAAAGACAAATATTGGAGTTCAACCGAGGCAACTGCTGTCGCAGCTTGGCTTCAAGATTTTGATGGAGGCGCTCAATTCGGCACCACACAAAAAGATTATGGCACCAGCGTACGTGCCATTCGTGCATTCTAAAATGCTATTTGAAGTATATTAACGAACGTCCTTATAAAGAAGGAATCATAGAGCGTTCGAACTCATTCAGAGATTTTAATTTTCTGTCGGCGATGGCCATTCGTGGATCATCAAATCGATGAATATCGGGAACACCGATACAATACATGCGTGCGGCTTTGGCGGCTAGAATCCCATTTAATGAATCTTCAAACACCATACACTCGGTAGGGTATACATTGAGTGCTTGTGCTGCGGAGATAAAAATTTGTGGATGTGGTTTCCCAAATTTCTCATGTTCACCCGAGCGTGTTACAATAAAATATTTCTGCAATGAAAGCTTCTCAATCACTGCCGAAATAAGCACCTCAGAGGAAGAAGAAGCCAATGCCATTGGAATCTTATTTTCATAAAATAAATCAAGGGTTTGATATACTCCTGGCAATGCAATACCCTTCTCGAGTATCAGCTGACGCATGGTTTCAATGATTTCGGCTTCCACTTGCGCCTTTGATTTACTTGTGAAAGGATGGCGATCATAAACAAATTGTATCGCCTCATCAATTCGAAGTCCTTCTACTTGACGAAGAAATTCGTCATCGATATAAATACCAACGCTTTCGTAAACCTTCCTTTCGGCATACTTCCAAAAAGGTTCGCTATCGATAAGCAATCCATCCATATCAAAAATTGCGGCTTTCATCATCTTTTTTACGCTATTAAATCAACTTAAAATTTTAAAACTAATTAAATGCTAAAGGGATTTTTTACGATTGAATCGCAAGGCCTTCAACATCCAATCGGGAAGCGGTTGCGTGGCATCTCTTTTTTTAAGATTGAAATACCATCCTAGTTTTTTAAGTATTGGCACTTTATGCGCTTCAACATATTCAATTAAGGTACCATCCGGATCTTCATTATATGCAAAATGTCCTGCGGCATCGCCCATATCGAAGCTATTCGAACTGTCCACTGTAAATGGATGCCCCATGCGTTTGCAGTCGTCCTGAAGCAATTTCATTCCTACCACATCAAAACAGAGATGAATATATCCTTGATCGCCCCATAATCGGTTTTCGAAAATATTGTGAGGCGTATAATCTATTGCTTGAATTAATTCAATGCTACAAGGTCCCACCAACTTGCTAAATGCACCTTTGCGCTCATGGTCCTGCTTTAAAAGTATTCTACGAAATCGTTGCTTACCTCCTTCGAAATTATCCCATTCGCTATAAGTACCTTCAACATCATAAACCATATTTTTTATACCCAATACGCCCGTATAAAAATTCATGGCTTTCTCCATAGAACTTACCGAAACCGTAACGCCTGCGATACCACCACACAAGTGGCCAGTGTTCATGTACCAATAATCGTCTTCCACCAATTGAAATTTATTGCCGTAAGGATCATTCACATAAAATGTGGGTTTACCTTGTGGGTCGTTATGCACCGCACTTTTTAAATCGAGTTTATCTTTACTATACCACTCATAAGCAGCTGCAATATCCTTACATTTTATTTTTACAATTTGGGTACCTGTGTCGCCCAAATTGATGTCAAATTTTGAGGGTTGTGCTTTACGGCTTGTATATTCCCATATTTCAAATCCACCGCCACTTTGCATATTAATCGCGAGGATTGCATATCGATCATGCACTTCACCCCCAGTATAGCGGGTCATTAAAGGTGCTGGAGCTGCCTCTCTAAAAATCACTACATCGGTTCCAAAATATTTGCTGTACCATACCCAAGCCTCATTGGCATTGGTAACTCCAATTCCTACTTGTTGTATTCCTGTAATAATCTTTTGCATTGTTAGAAGAGAAAATTTATTTTTTGATTGTACTCCATCCTAAAGTCTTAAGTTTCGTATTAATAGTCTCTCCCTGAATGATTTTTTTTCTTATAATTTCTTGAAAAGGATACAATTCAAAAAGGAAATTCATACAGTTACTGCTACTTGGTAAGCCGAAAGTAAGGAAGTGAAATTTATTTAATTAATTGGGCAAATATATAGGAGTTTCATTAATTGACCGACCCTTCTTTTTCATTGTGGATTTCGCTTCAGTTTAACGACCAGTGAGCCTTAAAACTCTATTTGTCGGTCACCCTTCAAGTATTAAATCAATCCCTTACCTTTGCCACCTTAAAATGAGTACCATACAGCCCCTGTTTGAGGAAATAAAAAAACTTACTTCCCCTCACATTATCATCACTACCCATCATAAACCCGATGCCGATGCTTTGGGTTCAAGCTTGGCCTTATATAATTATTTCAAAAATGCAGGTATCGCATCACAAGTAATTTCGCCTACCGATTATGGCGATTTTCTCGACTGGATGGCTGGAGAGCCTACCGTTATTAACTTTGAAGAGCATAAGCAACTTAGTAGTGAAATGATTGCTGAGGCTGATTATGTTTTTTGTTTGGACTTTAACGCCCTTTCTCGAATTAATGATATGGGCGGAATGGTGGCTAACAGTAAGTGCAAGAAAGTATTGATTGATCATCATTTGAATCCTGAATCTTTTTATGATTTCGAGCATTGGAGCTCCAAGGCAAGCAGCACTTGTGAGTTGATATATGAAGTTATTCGTTTGTGGGATTATAGTTTTATGGACCGCGATATAGCTCGTTGTTTATATGCTGGAATCATGACAGATACTGGCTCATTCCGTTTTCCTTCTACCCTGCCGTCAACCCATATGGCGGTGGCTGAATTACTGAAATTTAATATCGACCATCATTTCATTCATGAGCATATCTTCGATTCATTTACTGAAGATCGGGTTCGTTTTGTAGGGCATGTGGTATCACAAAAATTAGTACTTATTCCTGAGTATCATGTGGCGTATATGACCGTTACTCAAGACGAGCTAGCACTATTCAATATTACAACTGGGGATACTGAGGGGTTAGTTAATTATGGATTGGGTATCAAAGGAATCAAGTTCGCGGCTTTGTTTATTGATCGCAAGCAATTGGTAAAAATGAGTTTCCGAAGCAAGGGCGATTTTCCAGCGAATGAGTTTGCCGCCAAATACTTTAAAGGTGGCGGGCATTTTAATGCCGCTGGTGGCCAATCGGATTTATCGCTAGACGACACTGTGAAAAAATTTATTGGCGCACTTCCCGAGTGGTCTAACCTTTTAAAATAATTTTAAATATGTATAAAATATTAATTCCTGTTTTGTTTCTCGTTTTTTTAATTTCTTGCAATAACGATAGCACTAAAAGCAAGCATATCCATTATGTAAAGGTATATGAAAACGCATTAAGTATGGGTGATGTAGACGTTGCCATCAATGCATGTTACCAAATCATTGCGAACGACAGCAATCAAAATAATTACTATGATAGCTTATTGGCATTGTATTTAAATACTCGCAGTGAAGGTTCCACTTTTTTGGCTGCTCGCAATAGTTTGAAATATCGTCCTGACAATTTTAAAGTCACTTTAGTAGCTGCCGAATATGCGAAAAAACTAGGCATGTCGGATACCGCCATCAACTATTATAAAAGAACCTATATCCTCGATAAGAAGCTAGAGTATATTTATGATATTGCCCAAGTACAGTATAATATGGGAAATGATGCAGCCGCTGAGAAATCGGCCGACCAAATCATAAGCGACCCCAATAGTGAGAGAGAAATGATTATGCTTTCGTTGGATAAAAACAACCCACAACAAATACCATTAAAGGCTGCTGCCTTGAATATTAAAGGAACCATCTTTATAGGAATGGGAAGCAAGGAAATTGCTTTGCGATATTTTAATGAGGCCTTGGCCATTGCACCCGATTTTATTATTGCTAAGAATAATAAAGCCGACATCTTGAGTGGTAAAATAAAATTTGTAAAATAATGTACCGTTGCTTGTTTTTCGATTTAGATCACACCCTTTGGGATTTTGAAAAAAATGCCGAAGGATCCTTGTTGGATCTACACGACAAGCACAATCTTCATCAATACGATATCAGCCCTGTTGATTTCGTCTCTAAGTATTCAGAAATCAATCATGCAATGTGGCGCTTATACCATCGTGGCACCATTGATAAGGAGTATTTGCGCACACAACGATTCATACAAACATTTGAATTTTTCAAAGTTCCTGTTCATCAAATTCCCAATAATTTATGGGATGAATATTTGGAACTCCTCCCAAGCCGCACCCATCTAATGGCGGGATGTATCGAACTGCTCGAGTACTTGAAACCTAAATATCCAATGACCATTATTACCAACGGATTTAAGGAAGTTCAACATCAGAAGATGACGAATAGCAAGCTGCTGCCTTATTTCCAGCATTTGGTAATCAGTGAAGATGTTGGCCATCAAAAACCTGCTTCAGAAATTTTTGAGTTCGCTTTGAAGGTCAACAATTGCAAACCGGAAGAGGTATTGATGATTGGAGATAATGTAGAAGCCGATATTCAAGGCGCAAAAAATGCAGGTATCGATAGCGTATTTTTCAACCCCATAGGCCTTCCCGATACCGTGGGTGCTACCTTCGAAATCCAGCACTTGCTAGAGTTAAAAAAGCTTGTGTAACCCGCGCCATCTAACGATGTTTTTAATTTAATTTCACAAATCATTTTCAGCAATTCCACTTGCAGACGCATCGAATTTAATTTCTATTAGGGTACAATATCCCTGTTCTATTAACGTTAATTCAATAGAAATTGTTTCACACGACTAGCATTAATTTCCAAAATAACTTTTTCTATTAGCCCATTTACCTTTTTCATTTCGCAGGTACAAAGAATTATAATCATCTATTTTTATGAAACGATTCCTTCTTCTTATCACTGCCATTATTATCATGGAAAGCTTGATGGCACAAGCTTCTACTATTCAAAGCGATCAAAAAAACATATATGTAAGGCAGGCGGTTGCTGAGCGAAATCCTGTTCCGTGGCCTCCATTGCCTGAGCGTGATGTATTCATTTGTAAATATGTTGAAAGGATGATTGACACGCGCGAGAAGATGAATTTAGCAATGCGTTGGCCACAACAACCTTTGATGGATGTCATTTATAAAGCCATTGCCGATGGTAAAATTCACGCCTATACTTCACCCCTCCTCGACTCGGCTTATAGCCCTGAATACGCACGATTGATTGGGTCTACCTATGTTACGGTAAGACAACAAAGAAGTGCTGATGAAGATGATATTGAGGAGGTAGAGGTGACCAATACTTTGACGGCAGCCGATTTCAAAAAATTCAAGGTGATGGAAAACTGGATTTTCGACCGTAATACTGGGGAGCAATACACTCGCATTTATGCAATCGCACCGATGTATGAAATGACCATCTCCGGAGTAGCTTTAGGCACCCAGCCAGCATTTTATTTAAGCTATCAGGAATGCCGCAAGCTCTTTGTGAATACAGAAATATTCAATCGTCAAAATGATGCTGGCCGACTTACTTACGACGATTTTTTCGAACAAAGATTATTTAGCAGTTATATCCTAAAAACAAGTAATGTATTCGACCTTGCAATTCGTGATATGGAGGAGTTTCAATTGGATGGTGTTGAAGCATTGATTGAAGGCAATTATCAGAATGATGCCTTATTCAATACCGAACACGATATGTGGGAGAACTAAGCAGTCTTCTCCTCTTTACCAATGGTAACCGAGATGAAAAGATAAGAAAGGATTATGAGGGGTAATGCCTTGAACTTCAGTAACACAAGCAATACGGCGCCAATGCCTAACAAAATGTAACGTGGCTTATTACTGGCAAAATCATAGGTTTTAAATTTCAAAGAAATCAATTGCAACTCTGATAACATCAAGTAGCACAATCCTAAAATTAAAAATATTAAGGTAATAGGATGAACCAAGAAATTGCTAAACCACTCAGGTGTTTTCTCATCAAAGATGATAAAAGGCAGAGCAGCTACAATGAATCCCATGGAAGGCACTGGCATGCCAATGAACCCATCTGACTGACGCGTGTCTATATTAAATTTAGCTAAACGAAGGGCAGATCCACAAGGCAAAAGAAATGCAGCAAACGAATACCAGTTTTTCATTGGGTCGAAATCGATGGTAAGGAAATTACTATTATAATAGAAAAGTGCAAAGAGGATAAATCCAGGAGCAACACCAAAGCTCACTACATCGGCCAGGGAATCGAGTTCCTTGCCAATGGGTGAATAGGAATTCGTTAATCGAGCTACAAATCCATCTAAAAAATCGAAAATTGCAGCAGCGATAATAAACATCGACGCCATTTGTAAATCGATACGAATACAATATAAGATTGATAGACAGCCACAAATTAAATTGAGGCAGGTAACAGCATTGGCGAGGTTTTTACGAATCATGGATGAATTGCGGCTTTTGAATTACGAGAGATTATAATTTTCTTCAATATTACTTTTCGTACAATTTGCTTTTCTCAACCACTTGCACTTTATCACCAACTTTAAGCGTTCTGGAAATTGCCGAATACGGACCCGTAACAATCATCGCATCTTCATTTAATGCAGACGTTACTTCAATAAATTTATCATCTTGCATCGCAGTTGTAACCAATATTTTTTTAACCATACCACTATCGATTACAAATACAATTTGTTCCATATCGTCTTTATTTGTCGTGGTTTTATCGGCAACAGGCTTCTTATCCTTTTCGTTCTTATCGCGGGTTGTAACGCACTCAATAGGAACACAGAGTGCTCCTTCTTTTTTGCCAGTTTGTATTTCTACAGTAGCGTTCATGCCCGCTCTAAACGGTGATTCATTGCTAGCCAGTTTTGACTTAATCTCGGCATAAGATTCAGATACAATGCGAATCTTCACTTCAAAGTTGGTTGCCTGATCGGAGCTTACCGTAGTAGAAGATTTCGCGGCATTCGCAATTTCATATACTACACCTTTAAATTTTTTTCCTGGATAGGCATCCACTTCAATGATGGAAGTATCACCACGATGTACGCGTACAATATCGTTCTCATTTACATCAACGATCACCATCATAAAATTTAAATCAGCAATACGCATCATCTCTGTTCCTGCCATTTGTGATGTTCCTACAACACGTTCACCACGCTCCACTTTAAGTCCGTAGATGGTGCCATCATTGGGGGCAATGATGGTTGTTTTATTTAAGTTGTCGGTCGATTCTTTTAAAGATGCCAATGCACTCGTGATGGCAAACTCTGCTCCACGAATGGTTTGACTGGCTGCATCTACTTGCGCTTTGGCCACATCATAGCTCGATTTGCTAGTTTCGAATTCAGCATCGCTGATTACTTTTTGTTTATGCAAATTGGTATTGCGTTTATAGGTCGCCTCTTCCGAAATCAATCGAGCATCGGCTTGTGCCTTGCTTGCTTTGGCATTGGCCAATTGGGCACGGGCTTGATCTACACTTGCAGCGATACGGTCTTGTTGCGACTGGTAAATTTGAGGATTTACTTTGGCAAGAATCTGGCCTTTATGCACGTAGTCGCCATCTTTTACATAGAGCTCTGTAATTTCGCCAGAGATATCTGATGAGATTTTAATCTCATTCTCGGGTTGAATTTTCCCATTGGCGGCTACCGTTTCAATAATAGTATGTCTTTCGGGCTTCTGCGCAGAAACCTTGATACTTTTATCCGAATTAATCCAACCGGCTTGCTTAGCGATCAAAGCAAACACTAATAGAATTCCAACAATTCCTGACAACCACCAGATCGTACGTTTCATTATTTATATATTAAAGTGTGATGTTAATGCCTCTGTAAAAGTCAATGATTTTTGTTTTTAAAATCAAATCATATTTGGCTTGTTGTGCATTGACTTCTGCACGGGCCTTATTATTTTTTGATGTAATATAATCCAGATAACTACTCAAGCCCTGTGCATATCTGATTTCCATATTGCTATAGTTGGTTGATTGCGCATCAAAACTTTTCAATGCCGCACTATACTTTGCCTTAGCCGATTCAACATCTGTAATCGCTTGTTGAATGTTTTTCAGTAAAGTGTTTTTTGTTAGGTTATAGTTATAATCTTGATTCAATGAATTGATGCGTGATTTCTGAATATTTCCTGACACACGCAAGTTATTAAATAATGGCACCGAAACTCCTAAGGAAATATATTTACCAAAATTCTGATTTAGTTGATCATTGAAATTAACAGAACTATAATTATTCCTAAATTGAGGAGCAAACACTGTATCCAAAGTGGTTTTTGTTAATCCTATCGGCGTAATTCCTACAATAGTGGTTCCGGTATAGGTGCGATACTTATTGCTATACAGGCTATTGATACCGCCTGATAATGTTACTCTTGGTGAAAGTGCTCCATAAGCAATTTTCTCATTTATGTGTGCGGCTTGTCGGCGTAGTTCTGCACTCTTCACCTCAGGTCTGTTATTGATGGCCTGGTCATAAATTACATTCACATCATATTTTTCCGATAATGGCAGCGCGATATTGGGGCGCATAATACTGTATTGTGTGGTGGCCGGCAATTCCATCAATTGAATTAAGCCAAGCTTGGCGCTTATAATTGCATTTTCGGCAATGGTTACATTGTAATCGTCGTTGGCTTGTTGTGCATCCTGTTCATACAGCACACTCTCCGATAGCTTTCCTGCCTTTACCAGAATTTCTGTGCGATTACGTTGGTTCATGGTAACATCAAGTTGCGATTTGGCATTGGTTAAATTATCTTCAGCATACATCACTTGCAAAAAAGCCGCTGCAACTTGTAAAGCCAAGTCGTTTTGTTGTGCAAGTACATCAGTACCTGCAGCAGCATAGTTAATTTGCGCCTGTTTTAAGTTATTCAGCAATTGAAAGCCGTTGAATAAAATGACGCTGCTATTGAGTCCCATATTCGACGATTGCGTATTGTTAATAATATAGGCATTCGTAACGGGGTCGATATTTCTTCCGTAATTAAAATTCTCGGTGAAGGATGCGTTCAAATTGGGTAACATGGCCGCTTTGCTTGTCTTCACATCAATACTTGTGCTGCTTAAATTTAGCTTTGCCTGTTTTAAGCGAATATTATTTTGAAGTGCCGTCTCTATACATTGTTGCAATGTAAACGGCGTCTGCGCACTGGCAGCAACAGAACAACAAAGGAATAAAATCAGGATACGGAGTACTTTCATGCTCAATAATTTTGGTTTGCAAAGATAGGGGTAATATCGAATAAAGTGACAGGTTGGTTTTGGTGCTAATATTTAAAAAGAAGCCCTCTTGATTCAATGTAAATCTATTGGCTAGTGTTTGATTTAAGGCTTCGCTTCCCCTTCAATTTGGACTAAACCACCCTTCCACAACTTCACATTTTGTATCTTTGCCGCCATGAATATTTTGTTGTTGGGAAGCGGGGGCAGAGAACATGCCATAGCATGGAAAATAAAACAATCGGCCCTATGCAGTAAATTATATGTAGCCCCTGGAAATGCGGGTACACAAGGCATTGCAATAAATCTTAATTTTGGCGATTCGGATTTTGAAGCAATCAAGAGTGCCTGTATTGAATATGCTATTGAGATGGTAGTAGTGGGGCCAGAAACACCTTTAGTTAAAGGGATTGTAGATTATTTTCTAGATGATAGTTTACTTAGTCAGATTCCGATCATTGGCCCCAACAAGGTAGCAGCACAACTCGAAGGCAGTAAGGATTTCAGCAAAAAGATAATGGAAGAATGCCATATCCCTACTGCGAAATATGCCACTTTCACCAAGGCTAATTTTGATGCGGGTATTGACTATTTAAAAACACATTCGGTACCCATCGTATTGAAGGCCGACGGACTTGCTGCAGGCAAGGGCGTACTCATTTGTGCAACCATAGAAGAAGCAATATATGAGTTTTCGGCGATGCTGCAAGATAACAAGTTTGGTGATGCAGGTGCCAAAGTAGTAATTGAAGAATTTTTACAAGGGATAGAGTTATCGGTATTTGTAGTTACCGATGGCACCTCTTATAAATTACTTCCAAGTGCGAAAGATTACAAACGAATTGGAGTTGGCGATATGGGTTTAAATACCGGAGGGATGGGGGCTGTAAGTCCGGTTCCATTTGCCGATGCTGCATTTTTAAAGAAAGTAGAAAACCGTGTTGTAGGTCCGTTACTTCATGGACTCAATCAGCAAGGAATTACCTATAAAGGCTTTTTATTTGTGGGATTGATGAATATGAATGGAGATCCGTATGTTATTGAATTCAATTGCCGATTGGGCGACCCGGAAACTGAAGTGATCGTTCCTCGATTAAAAACTGATATTGTAAAAGTGTTTCAAGCAGTTGCAAATACTACTGTAAACGAACTATCGATAGAGATTGCTGAAGAAACGGCGGTGACAGTATTCTTAGTATCGGGTGGTTATCCAGAAGATTATTTAAAAGGAAAAGTAATAACGGGGTTTGACAAGATACAAGGTAGTCAAGTATTTCATGCAGGTACCACAATTCATAATCAAGATGTGGTAACCAATGGTGGTCGTGTACTTGCAATCACATCGCTTGCGAATACAATTGAAGAAGCGGCCGCGCAATCGAAGGCTGCTGCCGAAAAAATACAATATGAAGGAAAATATTTTCGCAACGATATTGGCAACGACTTAATTTCATAACATATCATCATGAGTTCATTTAACTACCGCAGGATAGCCCGCCGACTGTTAACCTATTTCTTACGGGGGCTGCTCTTTGTACTCCCAGTTGGGTTGTCGTTTTATATTATTCTAAAAATATTTCATACCATTGATGATATCATTCCATTGGACTATGGTCTTGGGTTTGTAGTAATCATTACATCTGTTACAGCCATTGGTTATTTAGGGAATCTGCTCTTTGGTCAAACAATCCTAGAGTTTATTAACGACCTATTGGAACGCACTCCTGGTGTAAAATATATTTACAATCTCATCAAAGATTTTATGGAAGCCTTTGTAGGTGAGAAACGTAAATTTACCGAGCCTGTGATGATTGAATTACATGAAGGCGTTTACAAACTTGGGTTCGTAACACAGAAAGAACTTTCGCGTTTCGATATGCCCGATTATATGAGTGTATATTGCCCTAAAAGCTACGGTATGATGGGCGATTTATTGATTGTGAAGAAGGAGAAAGTGCGCCTCGTTGAAAAAAATGCCACACAAACCATGTCGTTTATTGTAAGTGGCGGAGTCACCGATATCGACTAACGATATTATAAAATCCCCCGAAAGGAGTGCTATAAAAAGCATAAATTTACATCGATTTTTTAACCCCAATAATTTTTTAAAATGAAATTCATTCTTAGCCTCGTACTATCTCTATGTTTGCTTGTCTCAACCGTTGCTCAAAAGGCCCCCGACCGTTGGTTTAATCTCGATTATTCTAAAGATGGAGTGGCTGGTGTGAGTGCCGACAAAGCCATTAAGGAACTTTTGAAAGACCGCAAAGCCCAAGATGTAATTGTGGCTGTAATTGATGGTGGAACCGACCCTTTGCATGAAGATTTGAAAGATAATATGTGGGTGAATTCACGTGAAATTCCAGGCAATGGTATTGATGATGATGAGAATGGATATATCGATGATATTAATGGCTGGGATTTTATTGGTGGTGCCAATGGAACGGTTGAATATGATAATATGGAACTAACCCGAATGTATCGCGACTTTAAAAAGAAGTATGCAGGGATAGATCCTTCAGCAGTGCCATCGGAGAAGAAAGCCGAGTACAAACAATACGTAAAATTAAGAGCTGAGTTTACTTCGAAATATGAAAAGGCAAAAGCTAATTATGAAACCTATCATAATTTTTTAGAGTCATTACATGCCTTACAAAAAGAATTAGGAAAAGATAAAATTTCGAACGACGATATTGCTGGTTACAAATCGGAGGACACCAAAACCGCATTGGCATTGAATATCTTCCATAATATTATTGCTAATGGAGGAAAGCTAGAAGATATCAATTTCGATGAAGAGTTGAAAGGTGCACTTGAGCATTTTGAAGCTGAATATAAGTATCAATTAAATATTGATTACGACCCGCGAGCAAGTTTAGTTGGTGATGATTATGCCAATATCAACGAGCGTAAGTATGGCAATAATGAAGTAAAAGGACCTGATGCCTCACATGGCACCCACGTTGCCGGTATCATTGGTGCCGTGAGAGATAATAGTTTAGGGATGGATGGCATTTGCAATCATATTAAAATAATGGTGGTTCGATGTGTGCCCAATGGCGATGAGCGTGATAAGGATGTTGCCAACGCAATAAGATATGCCGTTGATAATGGTGCAAAAATCATCAATATGAGTTTCGGAAAATACTATGGAACCAATAAGGCAGCCGTAGATGAAGCCGTGAAATACGCCATGAACCGCGATGTATTGATTGTACATGCAGCTGGTAACGAAGGCTATAATTTAAAAGGTAAACAACATTTCCCTACCCGCGATTATGCCGATCATAGCGGACAAGCCAAAGCGTGGATTGAGGTAGGTGCTTCACAGCCCAATATGCAACCTGCACCATTTAGTAATTATGGAAAGAAGGCTGTAGATTTATTTGCACCAGGAACTGAAATTTATTCAACCACCCCTGATAATACGTATCAATCAATGCAAGGAACAAGTATGGCATCGCCAGTTGTAGCCGGTTGTGCTGCCTTGCTACGCGCTTATTTCCCCGACCTCACTGCCGAGCAAGTAAAAGTAATTTTATTGAGTACAGTTACCAAAGTACCTGGAAAAGTAGTGAAACCTATGGATGACGACGCGCAAGAGAAGGCGGATGAAAAAGGAAAAGAATTGAAGCCATCGAAAACCACCTATAAGAAACTTTGTAAAAGTGGAGGTATTGTGAATGTATACAATGCGGTGAAGTTGGCTACCACCATGAAAGCAGGAAAGCAATAGGCTTAAACCACTATAGTTTCAGCATTTCACACGATTTCTCGGCAGCCTCTTGTTCGGCTTTTCGCTTGTTATAATCCAAGCCAATACCGTACGATTGCTCATCGATTATTACTTGAATCTTAAATTGCTTTTGATTGTGTTGCCCAACAAGGGTATCGATATTTTCAAATACAATGGTCTTGCCTTCTTTCTGACACCAATTAATAATCTTGCTCTTGAAATTAGTTTCTGTATGCACCAGAGCATCAATATCGAGATAAACAGCCAATAATTTTTGTGAGATGTATTTCTCTGTGGTATTATAGCCTTTATCTAAGAAGAGAGCACCTAAGAAAGCTTCCAAAGTATTGCCAGGCATGCTTTTGAGTCGAGAGCGGTTATGGCCCATTTTTTTATCTATGTCGACGAGTTCTGTGATTCCCGTTTTTTTTGCAATATTGTTGAGTTGTTCTCTACTCACAATTTTGCTTCTCAATTGGGTGAGGAAACCCTCGTCTTTAAATGGGAATTTCAGAAAAAGTAATTGGGCTACAACGGCATTCAGGATGGCATCGCCAAGATATTCCAGGCGCTCGTTACTGTTTTTAATTTTGGTGCCTTCAATTTTTGTTGAGGCGGATGAATGCCGAAATGCTTGTTGGTATAATTTAAGATTTATTGGGCGTACTCCTGTGATTCGATAAATTTCTTTTCGAAGTTCCTTTTCCGTATTTGATAAAATAGATAAGAGGTACTTTATCATACGAAACAAAAATAAGGGGATTTTTTAATCGGTGTATTTTTTAAATATCACAGTAGCATTATGACCTCCAAACCCAAAGCAATTACTAATAGCATAGTTAACATTACGATACTGTGCTTTATTAAATGTAAGATTAAGACGAGGGTCAATATTTGGGTCGTCGGTGAAATGATTGATGGTTGGGGGAATAATATTTTTATAAACCGCCAAAACAGATGCGATGGCTTCAACAGCCCCTGCTCCACCTAATAGATGGCCCGTCATCGACTTGGTACTACTAATATTTAAGTTATACACTTGATCACCAAAAACTTTGGTGATTGCTTTCAATTCGGCGATATCTCCTAAAGGGGTTGAAGTACCGTGAACATTGATATAATCGATATCTGCTGGTGTAATTCCTGCATCGCGCAATGCTTCATTGAGAACCAATACTACGCCCAAACCATCAGGATGCGGGGCAGTCAAGTGATACGCATCGGCGCTCATTCCTGAGCCTGCGAGTTCTGCATAAATTTTTGCACCGCGAGCTTTGGCGTGTTCAAGTTCTTCCAGAACCAGGGCACCGCCACCTTCGCCGATAACAAAACCATCTCTTTGTAAGTCAAATGGACGAGAAGCTGTTTCGGGGCTATCGTTGCGTTCCGACAAGGCTTTCATGGCATTAAATCCACCTACAGAAGGCTCATTAACGGCCGCTTCGCTACCCCCTGAAATCATTACATCAGCCTTTCCTAAACGGATATAGGTGAATGCATCGATTAGGGCATTATTGCTAGAAGCACATGCAGAAGTTGTTACATAATTGGGGCCACGGAAACCGTGACGCATAGAAATATGACCGGCAGAAATATCACCGATCATCATGGGAATAAAAAATGGATTGAAACGAGGTGTTCCATCACCTTTAGCAAACTCCATCACTTCTCTAAAGAAGGTGGCGAGTCCACCGATACCGGTACCCCAAATCACACCGATACGGTCTTTATTAATTCCTGCAGCTTCAATTCCAGCATCAAGCACAGCATCATCGGCACAGGCTACGGCATATTGAGAAAAGAGGTCGAGCTTTCGCGCATCCTTTTTCTCCATATATTTTAAAATATCAAAATTCTTCACCTCACCAGCAAAGCGGGTTTTGAATTTCGAGCAATCGAAATGAGTAATAGGAGCAACACCACTCACACCTTTTTCTAGATTTGACCAGTATTCTTCCACGGTATTACCGATGGGGGTTAGTGCGCCTAAACCAGTTACTACTACTCTTTTGAGCTCCATAATGTTAGAATTTCCTTCCTTAACCTCCCCCTCCATTTAAAATGGAAGGGATAGGAAGGTGAGTTTTGTTTGAAAAAAATTATTTTGAAGCGCCCTCGATGTATTTGATTGCATCGCCTACGGTGCCAATTTTCTCAGCCTGATCATCAGGTATAGCAATGTTGAATTCCTTTTCGAATTCCATAATCAACTCAACAGTGTCGAGTGAATCGGCACCTAAGTCGTTAGTGAAACTTGCCTCAGGAGTAACTTCAGCTTCTTCTACGCCTAATTTTTCAACAATAATGTTTTTTACTTTGGTTGCAATGTCTGACATGATTCTATAATGGTTATTAAGGTTAAAGTGCAAATAACCGCATTTTAAAAATAAGAAACAAAAATTTTTTTGTGACGGCTATCAATAGCAATTTCAGAGCAATTCAGTATTCGAATACAATGCTGCACCTAAAAAATTATATTTGCCCCCATGTTAGCAGTCAAATGTTTCACTTTTAATTTTATTCAGGAGAACACCTATATAGTATACCATACCGACACAAAGGAAGCGGTAATCATCGATGCTGGAAATCAATATCCTGAAGAGGACAATGCCCTTTATGAATTCATAGAAGCCAATGAATTCAAGGTAATACGGCTTTTAAATACCCACGCCCATATCGATCATATCATGGGTAATGAGGCTTGTTTTAAGAAGTATGGCTTAGTACCCGAAATTCATGAATTGGATTTATTCACTTTCGAAAAAACCATTGAAAATAGTAGCATGTGGGGCATCGACCTAAGCAAATCGCCTATTCCACAAAAAACATTGAAGGAAAACACCTCGATTGATATCGGTAATGAAAGTCTCCAAATTATGTTTACCCCAGGTCATAGTCAGGGTCATGTGAGCTTTTATTACCCTAAAGAACACTTTATTTTAAGTGGTGATGTAATATTTATGGGAAGTATTGGTCGTACCGACTTACCAGGAGGCAATCATCAAACCCTACTAAATACCATTCAAAATCAAATATACTGCTTACCTCCTCAAACCACCATCTTCAGCGGCCATGGAGAAGCAACGAGTGTAGGGTATGAAATGATGCACAATCCTTTTATTCGCGGATAATTTATTCAAGAAAAAAAATTAACAATATCTTAAAAGGGATTACTCACTATCGATTATGGGTTTCAAATTCTAAAAATTAGGAAAAATAGGTAGTGATATTGTCTAATATTTTATAAGTTTGCTTGCTTTTAAAAACCCTGCCTTGGAAAAGTTCAAAAAACTAAAAGAAGTAATTGCCAATTTCAACGCCGACATCAAAGCGGAGGTTGTTGTGGGTGAACTGCATGATAATAACTTTTCCCAAAATGAAATTCTCACCCATCATGTAGGAGCTTTTCTTCGCCCAGTTAGAAAAGATATCCAAGAGGTAAGTTATCCTGAAAATGTATTACCTGATGAAGCCGAGGAGATTGTGCTAGAACTGAGTCGTGATGGACTTTACGATGCCCTTCCCGAAGGTCTTTTTCACCAACCTTCCTTAAGAAGTCGCGCTGCTAAAAAAGGCGACGTGATGGAGGAACTTAAAAAACATCGTCAGGAAGAAGGATTTGCAAGAAAGTTCTTCGCTCCTTTTGAGAATGAGTTTTTCAACTTACAAGTATTATTAGAAAAGCGCGAGAAATCGGCCATACAAGGGTTTACCACCAACGCCAACAAAAAACTACTTCAGCAAATATGGCGTGTAATGCATACGCTTACTTCTAAGCAGATTAATTTATTAATGCATTATCTGCCATTGGCGCATCATTTAAGAGGTGATATTGAAAAGTTGGAGAAGGTAATGCAATCGGTTTTAGGAGTGAGCGTTGTATTGAAATACACGCAACGAACCCATGTAATCAATTTTGAAAATGATCAACGATTGAATCAAATGACACTTGGACTTGATAGCGTATTGGGCAATTCATTTGTGCTATCTATTCCGCATCTTGAAATACATATCGGACCACTCACGGCCAAGGATTTTCATTCCTTTTTACCCTTGGGTGAAGGACACCAATTATTGAAATTATTACAGGATTTTTTCTTCCCTTCGCATGTGCATACCGATTTAAAACTCACCATGCAACGAAGTGAGAATAAATTCTCTATAAACGAAAAATCAAATATTTCATATTTAGGTTATAATACATATATTTGACACAAACTAATTTTAAAAAACCCTAAAACATCAACCCGTTATCGAAATTCCTATATGACAAAGTTCCTGAAGTACTTACCCATTCCTGTAATTGTGCTGTTAGTTCTTGGTATTATCATCACCTTGATTTACAAATATTTAATTACCGGCAATCCCGCCATTACTCGAAGAAAAAATTTGATGGTAGGATTCCTATTTTCACTCCTAGCTGCACTTCCAGGAGTGTTTGGTTTCATGTTTTTCAATAGTAATATCACCTGGTTTTACCTAGGAGCACAAGTGTGGATCCTGGTTTTAGGCTGGTTCTTTTGGAGTAATATGCGCAGTGGATTCAGCCCTTATTTTAATAAAACAGCCATCACCGAATGGATGTTTATGTTGATTCCCGTAATGTTTGGATTAACTGTTTTTGCATACTTCTTTTTGGTATTTAATACCAATAATATTATTTGGTGGTTTGCTACAAGTTATATCACCTTCTTTATTCCATATATGGTTGATTTGGCATTTCAAAAATTTGCGGCCATTCCTCCCGAAATATACAAGGTTTGGTACCATCCTACAGACTATGAGGAGCCTGATTTCGAGCGCATGGATTTGAACAAAATGTTTTTATTGGATATTGAATTTTCAAAGAATCCAAGCGATACTACGATTAGCAATTTCAAGGCGAAAGCTCCATTAGAAATGAATTTTAGTGACTGGTTCGTTTCTTTTATTGCCAATTACAACATGAAATTTGAAGAAAGTCCAATTCAATATAGTAACTATGAGGGCGAGCCTCACGGTTGGATATTCTATACCAAGGGCAACTTCTTCACCGGTAAAAAATACATCGACCCAGATATTACTATCAAGGATAATAAATTGAAAGAGAATATTGCCGTTGTTGCCAAACGTGTTGAAGTAAACTAATCAAAGTAAACTAATTTAAAACCTAAAATTTAAATTAATAATGGTTCCTAAGATAAAGCATAACGCCGTGAATTGGATCGACGGAATGAAGATTTCAAGATCTCATTTCTCCGAGACCAACAATTTCATATTTGACCATCTACGCGATGGGATTTCGATACAGCTCAATAATTTCAACTACGGTTTATTGCCGCCATTGCAAGGAGATAAAACCTCCTTATCATTTACGGTAAAAGAAACCCAAAGTGAAAATTATAAAGTATCGCTAACCCAATGCAGGGCCGTAACCCAGGGTGGTTGTAGAATTGAGGTATTAGAAGGCGGGGAAGAAATCACTTCTAATATTCAATTAACCCCTGAAGTTGCAAAAAAAGGTGCAGGTGTATTTGATGTAGTACTTTCTGTAAATCCTTTTTCACGCGTTCCTACGGGTACGCCAAGTGCTGAAGAACAACCTCCTCGTCACCCTTTCGAACGCCCCGCAATTGAAGTGAGTGTATTGCCATCCGATCAGGTGAAGGCTTCCGAATTGGGAGAGCATTTCATTATCATTGGTCGTTTACATTTCAAATCGAATGAGTTCGTTTTTGATCAACGATTCATCCCTGCTTGTACTTCTATCATTGCACATCCTGCACTGAAAACCATCTATAATACGCTTGGCGGTTATTTGAATGAAATTCAAAGCTATAGCACCAATATCGTTAAGAAAGTATTGGATAATAGTCAGGATACTGGTCTGGCACAATTTGTACGCATCGTATGTGAGCGCCTAGTTTACAATACTTCAGCCTCCTTTTTTCAGTTCCGTTCGATGTTGCCACAACAATCGCCAATATATGTGGTGGAACTATTTACTCGCTTGGCTAACGAGGCCAAGGTGAGCATTAATTGCATGCGTGAGAAGGATCGTGAGGAGCTTTTGAATTATTTCAAAGAATGGACCGACCTTACTCCAGGACAATTCATGAATATGCTGGATGAAGTGATTGATGTTGATTATGACCATAATGACTGCTACGACGCCTTAGCCAAAGTAGATTATATGTTGAGCATCTTGGCCTCATTACTTAATAAACTCAACTCACTCGAACTTATTGGACGTAAAAAAGAACGTGACATTTTCGTTCGTGAAAAAGAAATCGATAAAAAGCCAGAGAAGAAAAAAGGATTTTCTATGCTCGATTTCTAAAACCACTCCTGCGGGATATGCCTGATAATTCACAGAACGTAAACTATCTGACGTATTTCATAGGTTTGAAATAGAAAATCCAAATCATAAAATTGAAATTTGAAATTATAAATCTGAACCATAACTTTAATAGTATTCATGAAACCACTCAATACCCAAGAACGTAACAGTTCATTCTGGAGTTTCGTCCTCTTCTTCACCCTTTGTGTAATTATAATTACTGGGGCTGTAAGTTTTAACTTTATTCTACCCAATAAGCAGTTTGCTGAATTGAAAATTAAGGTAAAAGATTATGCCAGCTTTAAAGCTAAGCAAAGTGGCTTTATGTCGCAAATTGATGAAATCAATAAAAAGCTAAAAGAGTATGATATGCCTGGGGCAGCACAAAGTTTCTTGCAAAAAGATATCAGTAAGAAAAATATCGCATTAGAAGAAGCCATTGGAACCGAAAATGAAACCAATAAAGTATACCATAGAATTGTAGAGAATTACAATTCTATGCTTAGTTTAAAATCGAAATTGAGTGATGCAAAGGTGCAGCTAGCCCAAGCAAATTCGGTATTAAGTGATTGTGAATCAGAAAACAGAAAAGTAGAAAAAGAACTTAAAGACAAACAAGAGAAAAAATAATTATTCAAAACCTAAAGGCTTAAAAATATACTCCCATGACCAAAGATTTAAAGAACAAGTTTACAACGTTCATGATATTAATGTTTGCCAGTGTGCTATTGCTAGTCGTATCACTTTTTAGTGACTATAAGGGCAAGTCGAGCAAACAAATGGATAATGATGCTGCCAAAATTCAGGAGATGGAAGCATTAAATACTAAACAGGCGGTAATCCTTTCGCAGATGGATACAATCGAAAGAAAATTAAATGCATTTGAACCAACAGCAAATAATGCGGTGGTGCTATCGAATGAGATTGATAAAGGAATCAAGGATTTGAAAACGTATTTCGCACAAAACAATTTAACCGAAAGCGCATTTACCGGTATCATTGAGAACTATACCATCATGTTGGTTGATAAGCAGAACATCAAGAATACAGTTGATAATAATAATGTGATTAATAAAAAGGTAGACGAATGCAAAGACAAATTGAAAACCAATAAGGATGATTTGAAACAGATTAATCTTATTTTAGGTATCACGAACAAAAATTCGAACTAAATTTATTTTTAGTAAAACAAAAAACAAGTCGTCATGAAAAAATTTTTACTTCTGGGCATCGGAATTTTACTTGGGCATTTCGCCTATAGTGAGAAAATGATTTACTCTATTACTGTGAGTCCTACCAATGTTTGTCAAGGTGATACCATTACCATGGTTTTCACTTATGATAATACGTATAGTGGAGGCTCGGATACTGCCTTCTATTACCTATCTGATCTAGGTGGTACATCCTATTCCACATCGAATTTTATTGATTCTTTTTCTTTATCTGGCACAACTAAAACCGTTAAGTATCGCATACCTGTTTCACAAACCACGGGTACTTACCGTATTTGGGGCAGAGATAACCTCACCAGCAATCGTCAAGTAGATACATTTTCGAATCAATTTACTGTGGTGGCTCCGCCTTCAGTTAGTGCAGGTTCTCCACAATCTGTTTGTCAGGCAGGAACCGTTACTCTTGCCGGCTCCGTTACTGGAAGTTCCACTACTGGAATCTGGTCAGCTCCAAGTGGTAGCTTCAGCACTGCTACTGTATTAAACACACAATATACCCCTTCAATTACAACGGGTACGGTAACCTTGACTTTGACTTCAACTGGTGCGGCTTGTGTGCGCACAAGTACCGTTGTTATAACAGTTTACCCAACCCCTACAGCGAATGCTGGTTCCAATCAATCCGTTTGTCAAGGAGGCTCTGTAACCTTAGCAGGGAGTATTGGTGGCAGTGCCACGGGTAGTACTTGGTCGGCACCCAGTGGATCATTTAGCAGTGCCAGCTCGTTAAGTTCTTCCTATACGCCATCGATTACATCGGGGACCGTTACCTTAACATTAACTACTAGCGGACCGGCATGCACACCTGCAACAAGCACCGTTGTTATTACAGTGAATGCAACGCCAACAGCCAATGCTGGATCTCCCCAAACCATTTGCCAAGGAACCGCTGCTACCCTTGCTGGTAGTATTGGGGGAAGTGCTACTGGAAGTATCTGGTCGGCGCCATCAGGTTCATTTAGCAATGCGGCATCTCTAACTTCAAATTATACTCCTTCCATTACTTCTGGAACTGTAACCCTAACACTTACCACCACTGGACCTTGCACACCAGCAACAAGTACGGTAGTTATAACGGTAAACTTATCAGCGACTTCTAATGCAGGTTCTTCAGGTACAACTTGTTCTGGCTCAGCATATACGCTTACAGGAGCAACCATCGGAGGAAGCGCCACTACTGGTACCTGGTCAATCACTGCTGTTACAGGATCCTTAACTAACGCTTCTTCTCAACTTAGTAATACGAGCGCAACAGGAACCCCATCGTCGGTAACATTTACTCCTATATCAGGGAATTTTGGAACCGCAACACTTACACTAACCACTGACGATCCATCTGGGCCCTGTCCAGCTGCGACAAGCAACGTTGTTATTACAGTGAATCAAGCTGCCACTTCCAATGCTGGATCAAATGCTACCACATGTAGAGGATCAAACTATACCTTGACAGGTGCAAGTGTTGGAGGAAGCGCAAGCACAGGTGCTTGGTCTATTACTGCCGTTACTGGTTCGATGTCAAATAATTCAAGCCAACTAAGTTCAACTTCTCAGACAGCCAATCCAGCATCAGTTGTTTTTAATCCCATTGGAACAAATACTGGCACTGTAACGCTAACGCTTACTACCAATGATCCATCGGGACCTTGTGGAGCGGTTTCAAGCAGTATGGTTCTTACATACAATCCCGATGCTACTGCGAATGCCGGCACAAATACAACTATCTGCTCAGGTGCACCTTATACGCTTTCAGGCGCCACTATTGGAGGTGCTGCAAGCACTGGCGCATGGAGTATAAAATCAGTTACTGGTACCATGTCCAATTCTGCATCCCAATTGAGTAGCACTAGTCAATCTGCAAATCCTGCGGCCGTAATATTTACGCCCATCGCTACCAATTCAGGTACCATTACCTTAACCCTTACTACCGACGACCCAAGTGGGCCCTGCACCTCCGCTTCTAGTGATGTGGTACTTACGGTAAACCCAGCACCAACAGCTAATGCGGGTAGTGCTAATACCATCTGTAGTGGCGAACCATATATACTTGCAGGTTCCTCTATTGGTGGTGGCGCTATCAATGGCACTTGGTCTATCACTGGAGTCACTGGTACCATGACTAATGTTGCTTCTCAATTAAGTAATTCAGGTGCAACAACAACGCCCGCATCAGTAGTATTTACACCTGTTGCAGGTAATAGTGGCACTGTCATTTTAACTCTTACTGCCAATGCAACAGCACCATGTACCTCAACCACAAGTACTGTTACCTTAACAGTAAGACCGCTTTCCACCGCCAATGCTGGTAGTCCAAAATCGGTATGCCAAGGGGGATCAGTTTCTATTACCGGAATCGTTGGAGGCAGTGCTACTGGAGGAATTTGGAGTGCCCCTTCTGGAGGTTTCAGCAATCCGAATTCTCTCACAACAAACTATACCCCCAGTATTACAAATGGTAACGTAACACTTACCCTAACGTCAACGGGGCCTTGTAATGCCATAACAAGCACCGTCGTTATCACAGTAAACCCTACCGCTACTGCCGATGCTGGACCTGCCATGACGGCCATTTGCCAAACAGGCACATCAGCAGCTTTAGGAGGCAGTGTAGGTGGTTCGGCTACAGGGGGCACCTGGTCGGACAATGGCATTGGAGGAGCATTTAATCCAAATGCAACAACACTGAATGCAACCTATACACCACCAACTTCTTTTAGCGGAATGGTAACTTTAACCCTTACATCAAGTGGAGGAAGTTGTGGTACACCAACTTCTTCAAAGGCTTTGCAGGTAAATCCAAATGCAACGGTAAGTTTGGCATCAGGAATAACCAATCAGGTAATTTGTTTAGGGTTTCCTATTAGTGATATAAAATATACTATTGGAGGAGGAGGCACAGGAACCAATGTAAGCGGACTACCAGCAGGTGTTGTTGGATCTCTGGTAGGTTCTATATTTACCATTAGCGGTAATCCTACCGTTTCAGGAACTTTCAACTATACCGTAACCACCACTGGCATTTGTGCACCCGCTACTAAAACGGGCATTATCACCATTAATCCAAAACCTACCAAACCTGAGTTCTTAACTAGCAATCCTACCAGTGTATGCTTCAATCAGAAAGGGGTAAACTTTGGAGTGAAAGCTCAAACAGATATTGTATTGCTATGGAGTAGCACAAATAACCTAATCGAATTTCATGGCAAGCATAAAGCCAATTGCTTGATTGATTTTCCTGCTTCTGGTTCTCCATTTACTATTTATGCGATTGCAACCAATAGTATTACTGGTTGTAAAGACACTTCGGTACTTACGCTTACTGTTGCTTCTACAATTCCTTCAACACCTCGAATACTTTTAACGAATTCGAATAAGACTTTGGTTTGCTTAGATAATACCCAAGCAACCTATCAATGGGGATATGATGATACCACCTTTATATCAACGGATATTAGTGGAGCTACCCTTCAGGACTATACCCCAGCAGGAGGAATCAATCCTAACAGAAACTATTATGTTCGATTAAACTCTGGAGGTTGCACCTATAAGGTTTATTATAATGCACCCTTGGGCCTTTCTAATAGTTTGAACGAAACGAGCATCACAATTCAACCTAACCCCAACAAAGGACAGTTCAATTTGAAATTTACTGGTAGTAAGTTATCCGAAATGGCAATAATCACTGATGTGCTTGGTCAATCAATTATGGATCTTGCCTTACATCAAGGCGATAATTATATTCAAATGCCAACCGTTGCCAATGGAATTTATTATATCCAGATCATTGACAACTCAGGTAATTCGCAGACTTTAAAATTTATCATCAATCAATAATCCTATGAAAAAAAATATACTGCTACTATTTTTTATCGGGTCGATATTTACGGTGAGTGCACAAACATCAGGTATGATGCAACGTCGTCTGTTACCTGGTAAAATTGATACTTTATTAATCAATTATTTCACCTATTCGAAATTTTCTTCAATAGATGATGTTGGTTTTTCGGATGCTGTAGCCAAACAATTTCAAAGTTTGTTTGTGGCGAATGCCAAAGTTACTGATGAGGTAAACCCTTCATACTACGATAAGGATTATGAACATCCTTTTGACCTTCCGCTTCGATCGTTAGCCGATTATATTGTTAAAACCAAAGAGAATTATCCCTCAGGATTATTTGTAAAATACAATGCGATACAAGTAGATTATAGTACACTTACCGTATTATTATTAAAAGAAACAAATGGCACCACCACCGCTGGTTTATTGTATAAGGTAACCGATACCCTTCGCTTAAAACTTAGCGCCTCTGCTGATTTTAAAACCATCAAAATTCAGGATGTTACCGTACTCGGATATGCCATTACTTTTTCGAACGATGATGACCGTGACTTCATTCCGAATGGTACTGACAAATGCCCTAAGGAACAAGGTTTCAGTAGTGGAACTGGATGTTTCTCTAAAGAGGAAAAAGCTGCTTTTGCAGTAGCCGAGAAGGCACGTAAGCAAAGAGAGAAAGACGAGAAAGCAGCACTTGCTGGCAAGGATAAGAATGCTGTTGCAAAGGCAGAGAAAGAGAAGAAAGAAAAAGAAGCTGCAGCTTTAGCTGAGAAGGAACGCAAAGAGAAGGAGGCATTGGCGCTTGCAGAGAAGGAAAAGAAAGAGAATGAAGCCGTAGCATTGGCTGAAAAAGAAAGACAAGAGAAAGAAGCAGTAGCCTTGGCTGAAAAAGAACGTAAAGAAAAGGAAGCAATTGCTTTAGCTGAGAAGGAGAAGAAAGAGAAAGAAGCTAAAGGCGCGACTACCAAACCAACCAGTAAAGATGCGATAGCCAAGGCAGAGAAAGAGAAGAAAGAAAAAGAAGCCGCTGATTTAGCTGAGAAAGAACGCAAAGCGCAGGCAGAAAAGGAAGCGATTGCTAAAGCTGAAAAAGAAAAAGCGGAGAATGAGGCTATTGCTCAAGCAGAAAAAGAGAAAGCCGAAAAGGATGCTGCAGCCAAAGCAGAAGCGGATAGGATACAGAAAGAAAAAGACGACGCCTTGGCTCGTCAGCAAGAAGAAGACCGCAAGAAACAGGAACACGATAATGCATTCCCAGGATTCTTCATCGGATTTAGCATTTCGGGTGGCAATAACAATTTCAGTGTGCCGTTTAGTGAAGCGAACCTTGGATATAATAAAATGATCAAAGGAAGTAAAAGTGTATTAAACAATACTGGACTCGCGCTCAATAAACAAGCACCTTTCACACAAATTCAGCTTGATGTTGATTATTTCTTTGGATCGAAAAAGAAATTTGGTATCGCCACAGGTTTAGGATTCAGTAGCTTCAATGCAAGTTTTAAAATGGATAGCTTCCGAGTAAATTATAGTGCTGTGGATACCAGAGGTGAAACCTATCGCCGTG
>CAIVZR010000047.1 GCA_903910445.1 uncultured Bacteroidota bacterium | reverse complement strand
CTCTTATTTGACATTTCACGAAATTATCCTATATTTGCACTCCTTTTTTAAAGAAAGACCCTTATATGAAACCCGAGATACACCCGAAAAACTACCGTTTAGTAGTATTCAAAGATATGAGTTGCGATCATGCCTTCTTAACTAAGAGCGCAGTCGACACCAAAGAAACCATTAAATGGGAAGACGGTAACGAATATCCACTTTACAAATTAGAAATTTCTGATAAATCACATCCGTTTTACACAGGTAAATCGAATTTAATTGATACTGCAGGACGTATTGACAAGTTCAACAAACGTTACGCAAAGAAAGCCTAAGCCCAGTCTTTAGGTTCAAATCTACGAGCCCTTCTGTCGCAAGCAGAAGGGCTTTTTATTGTCGGAACTTTTTTACGTAATTTGCCCCATGCCCGCAACGAACGCTCGGCACTAATTCAAACTACCTGCTATGAACCTCGTCCTGATTGACCCTCCTTCCCGCGAACGATTCTACCCCCTGGCATCAACTCGCCCTGTGGGTGCTTTTCGTATTGGCATCCTCACCATCAAAGAAAAATGGGAGCGCCATACGCAATGCCCCGTGAGTTATAAAACAGCCGAGCCCATTCAGGAAAAATATCCTTGCCTCATTACCGACGACGATACGGTATTTATTAATGCTGGCGTTTGTCCGAATGTCCTCCTCGCCGAAGAAATAAAACACCTCACCCCAGGCGATGCCCTCAAATACAAGGGGGAACTCATCGCTGCCAAATTGAAAGAGCCGCAAAAATTGAATTTCAGCGGACTCACTTTTTATGATACCCAGGCGGAGGAGCTCACCGTGATTAACCAGTTGCCCGATTTATTTACGTATAACGACCGGGAAATTCGTGCCGACTTCGCACGCTTAACCCAAGGGCGTGCCTCTCAACCCTTGCCTGCTCATAACACCCTCATAGGCGATGCTTCCCAGTTATTTATTGAAGCGGGGGCGAAGGTGAATGCTTCTATCTTAAATACCCAATCAGGACCCATTTATATTGGAGCCGATGCCGAAGTGATGGAAGGTTGTATGGTGAGAGGCCCGTTTGCCATGTGCGAACACAGCGTATTGAAGATGGGTGCCAAGATTTATGGAGCTACCACACTAGGCCCTGAATGCCGCGCTGGTGGGGAGGTGAATAATAGTTTGATGTTTGGCTATAGCAATAAAGGCCACGATGGATTTTTAGGCAATAGCGTGCTTGGCGAATGGTGTAATATTGGTGCCGATAGTAATAATAGCAACCTCAAAAACAATTATGCGGAAGTAAAACTCTGGAATTATAAGAATGATAAATTCGATCGCACAGGCTTGCAATTCTGCGGACTCATCATGGGCGATCATAGCAAATGTGCAATAAATACCATGTTCAATACAGGAACGGTGGTGGGTGTAGCTTGCAATATTTTCGGATCGGGATTCCCGCGCAATTTTGTGCCGGATTTTAGTTGGGGTGGTGCACATGGAATGGAGGTGTACCAGGTGAATAAAGTGTTTGAAGTAGCCGAGCTGGTGATGCAACGCAGGCATTTATCGCTAAGCGAAATTGATAAGAAAATTCTCAATTCCGTATTCGAACAAACCGCGAAATATCGAAAATTCTAATTCGGGTTTTTGGGAAGGTTTTTTGGGGTCTTAAATGACAAGGCCGTTTGTGAGGCTTGCGCAGATGCCAACGTCACAACACCAACTGCGGCGTCAATAAATATAACGGATTTAATTATCTCATTATTTTATGAGCAAGTCCCGTCAATTATTTGGCCGTTGGTGAGGCTTGCGCACATGCCAAACCCACAACACCAGCTGCGGCGCTAATAAAATGGATTTAAGAATTTGTAGCACTATTTTGTTCTCTAACACTTTTTTAATTTAAAATATTCCGAATAATATTTACACTAAATCTCTGCTGACGCCGCAGTTGGTGTTGTGTGAAAGCCAAAGCTTAAGCCTCACCAACGGCCTAGAAATATTATTGATGTTTATTCTAAAGACGAATTCTAACTTGAACATTTTCGTCAAACCATCCTACGGATGGTCAGGCTGGGGAAACCGTTATTCTACCCACCAAATGTTCCAATGGAACATAATACAACACCCTCCTTACTTCAATTTTCAAATTATTATATGAATAAGAATTTCCCATTGTATTCATGTCCCTTAGGGACATATGGTGGGTAGCAAAAATCAGAGTGAGGGCGGAGTGTGAGAAAAGAGAGAATACGGCAGCAATCCTCAAATTAGAATTTCCCTTTGTATTCCTGCCCTGTAAGGGCTTATCGTGGGTAGAAAAAATTCACCCCCTCGGTATTCTGCCCTGTAGGGGCCAATCGTGTAGATATTTCTTTATTCGAAATAAATCCAATTGATGATGTTTAAATGGCAACAATGTATTGTCATTTGAGACTAAAAACATCATTCCCTCGCCCAACTCCCACCATCCACCACCATTAATTTCCATCATTATTCCTTACGAATTCCTTAGATAACTTTTTATATTTGCATTCCTTATTAATAGCCCCCATTAAGCGTAAAAAAATATCATGAGAAAGAAAATTGTAGCCGGTAACTGGAAAATGAATAAAACCTTCGACGAAGGTGTTCAACTGGTGAAAGAAATTATTGAGCTTTATTCGAAAGAAGTAACCAGCCAGGTATACGTTGTGCTCGCCCCTCCTTTCATTCATCTATACAAATTACAACCCTTGCTTTTTGGTATGCCCATGCTCGAACTGGGAGCCCAAAACTGCAGCAATATGCCCAATGGCGCCTATACTGGGGAAATTTCGGCTGCCATGCTTAAATCGGTAGGTTGCGATTACGTGATCATCGGTCATAGCGAACGCCGCGCCTACTTCAACGAAACCAACGATTGGTTGGCTAAAAAAGTAGATATCGCACTCGCCAATTTGATGCAACCCATCTATTGTGTTGGTGAAACATTGGAAGAACGTAATAATGGTAAGTTTTATGAAGTCATCGAATCGCAATTGCGTGATGCTTTATTTCATTTGCCAGAAGAACAAATGCGTCACGTTGTTGTTGCTTACGAACCGGTATGGGCAATAGGAACAGGCCAAACTGCCACCTCGGCTCAGGCTCAGGAAATGCATGCCTTCATTCGCAAAATCATTGCCGATAAATATGGTGATGAGCTTTCAGAAAATATCAGCATCCTATACGGAGGCAGCGTGAAGCCCGACAATGCGAAGGAGCTTTTCGAACAACCCGATATTGATGGTGGATTGATTGGTGGTGCAGCATTGCAAGCACGCAGCTTTATCGATATCGTGAAAGGCATTAAATAAAATTCTATTTGGAGCTCATCAATCGTTATTTCCCCGACTTTACCCCTGCACAATTGTCGCAGTTTGCAGCATTGCAAAATCTATACGAACACTGGAATGCGCAGATCAATGTTATTTCCCGAAAAGATATTGAAGCACTCTATGAAAAGCATGTGCTGCACTCTTTAGCCATTGCTCGCTTTGTACAATTCGTTCCAGGCACTACCATCCTCGACATTGGCTGTGGGGGCGGATTTCCAACCATTCCATTGGCCATACTTTTTCCGGAAGTGCAATTCACAGCCGTAGATAGTATTGGTAAAAAAATTAAGGTGGTACAGGAAATTGTGACCGCCCTCGAATTGAAAAATGTGGTGGCACTGCATGCACGGGCAGAGACCTTAAAAGATAAATTCGATTTTATCATTAGTCGTGCCGTAGCCCCAACCATTGATTTAATTTTTTGGAGCAAAGGAAAAATACAAGAAACGGGGAAAAACAAAATCACCAACGGGTTCTTATTACTCAAAGGTGGCGACCTGAAGAATGAGATGCATGAGGCACATCAACGCTATCAGTTCAAGCATGAAGAAATATCACTCAAGAAATATTTCAATACCGAATTCTTTGAAACGAAGAAACTCATTTATATCCATCGATGAAAAAATCTAACCTCACCACGGAGCAATCGTCGAACTATTCTCATTTGGAAAAGATGTCGGTGAAGAAGCTCCTAAAATCCATCAATACCGAGGATCGTAGCGTGCCTGATGCCATTGCTTTATGCATCCCAGTCATCGAGAAATTGGTGAAAGTAATTATTGCCAAAATGGAAAAAGGAGGACGCTTGTTTTATATTGGAGCGGGCACCAGCGGCCGTTTGGGCATTGTAGATGCAAGCGAATGCCCACCAACCTATGGCGTGCCACAGGGCCTCGTCATCGGATTGATTGCTGGTGGTGATATCGCCATTCGGAAAGCCGTTGAGTTCGCAGAAGATAGCACCACCCAAGGTTTCAAGGATTTGCGTGAATATAAAATCACAAAAAAAGATGTGGTGATTGGTATTGCTGCAAGTGGCTCAACGCCATATGTAGCGCATGCTTTAAAGACTTGCCAGGAAAAAGAGATTAGCACCGCATGTATTGTTTGCAATAAAAAAAGTTTGGTAGCATCGTATGCCGATAACACGATTGAGTGCATTGTAGGCCCCGAGTTTGTTACGGGCAGTACACGCATGAAGGCAGGCACTGCACAGAAACTCATCCTCAATATGATTAGCACCAGTGTGATGATTAAGCTGGGGCATGTGAAAGGCAATAAGATGGTGGATATGCAACTCAGCAACCACAAGTTGATCAAGCGCGGCACCCTGATGATTGCACAAGAAACGGGCGTGAGCGAATCGAAAGCTGCACAGTACCTAACTCAACATGGAAGCGTTCGGAAGGCCGTAGATGCCCTTCAGAAAGAAAATAAATAAATAAAAATTGCGTTATTCATTCAAACTCTTAAATTTGACTTTCATTCATATATTTTAATTCTTCACTATGGCGCCACTCTTCTTAATGGAAAACACCGATTATTTTTTAGAACTTAGTCGTTATATTATTCCTTCAATTGTATCGCTGGCAGCAGCATACTTCATTACCCATATGTTTCTGGATAATGAATTAAAGAAAAGAAATATCGAATTGAAACAACATGGGGAGAGCATCATTTTACCCGCACGTATGCAGGCTTATGAACGCATGACTTTGTTCTTGGAACGCATTCAACCCGATAGTATTTTAATGAGAAGCTCTGTTTCAACACATATGGCGCTCGACTTAAAACAACTTTTGATTACCGAAATTAATACAGAGTATGCGCATAATGTAGCGATGCAAATGTATCTTTCTACTCAGGCATGGATTGTATTGAAGGATGCCAAAGAGCAAACCATCAATTTAATCAATCAATCGTTTATTCCATTGCGCCCTGATGCAACAGGAATTGATTTGAGCAAAGCCATCCTCGAAAACGTGATACAACGCAACGAGATGCCTACACATAAAGCATTAGAGTTTTTAAAGAAAGAATTTCAGTTGATGTTCTTGTAAGAAATTGTGGCAATAACTTTTTGTTATCCTTGCTATTTCTTCAGAATCTGATTGGCGTGGTTCTTCGATTCTACCTTCTCAATAATCTCTTCAATTTTTCCTTTCTCATCGATGATGAAAGTAGTACGAATCAATCCCATATAGGTTTTGCCAAAGGTGGTTTTTTCACCCCAAACATCATAAGCCTGAATCACCTCTTGGTTAATATCCGCCAATAAATTGAATGGGAAGCCAAACTTCTTTTTGAATCCGGCTTGCTTCGTTTCCGAATCTGGACTTACTCCCAAAACAGCGTATCCAGCCTTATGCAAAAATTGATAGTTATCGCTGAGGTTGCAGCTTTCTACCGTACAGGTAGGAGTATTTGCCTGCGGATAAAAGTAGAGCACAAGCTTCTTCCCTTTAAAATCTTTCAGGCTGATGGCTTTCCCGTCTTGGTTATTCACTCTGAAATCGGGAGCCTTCCCTCCTACTTTTAATTTGGTCATGAGAATAAAATTATAAATCAAAAAAGAAAAATGAGTATGATACGATACCGAAAATTATTTCTTCAAGGTAACGTATCCAATCATTTTATAAATTAGTTTGGCCAGGGTGTATTCGCTCAGGATAGTACCTTTCATGGGGGCACATTCTACCACGTCGAAACCTACCACATTTTTATTGGCGATAATCTTCTTCAATAAGTTCACCCCTTCCATATAAGCCAGTCCGTTGGGCTCCGCAGTACCTACTGCAGGAATTACACTTGGATCAAAGCCATCGGCATCAATGGTAATATATACATCCTTCGTACAAGCTTTCAAAACCTCATCAATCCATTTTTCATTTTCACGAATATAGTGCGCATAAAAAGTATGGATGTTTTTCGATTTTTTAATCACTTCACTTTCTTCAATACATTGTGCACGAATTCCTACTTGAACCAAGTTCACTTTCTCGTCGCGCACACGGGCCATCGCACTTGCATGCGAGTATTTATTATCGTTATAGCTTTCACGTAAATCGCTATGCGCATCAATTTGCAATACAGTTAAGTTTTTATACTTTTTGGCAAATGGTCTTACAAAACCAGCAGTAACAGTATGTTCAGCGCCAATGCTTACCACAAATTTCCCATCAGCAACCAGCTTTTCTGTTTCTTCGGCAATATAATCCACCGCTTTCTTATTTACTTTATGTTTGAAATTTAAAGGAGGCAAGGTGCAGATTCCACCTTTCAAATAACTTTCCTGATCCAATTCCTCATCATACAATTCTACAAACTGTGAAGCTTTTACAATGGCTTTAGGGCCTTTATCGCTGCCGGCCAAATAGCTCGAAGTGTACTCATAGGGAGCTTGTTGAATTACGAATTTCGAATCTTTATAGTTGTAATTTTTCTCCTCAGGAATACTCAAAAAATTATCTTTGGTCTTTAAATATTTCATGGGCGCAAAATTACATTAATATTTAAAACACCATATTAAATTAATGTTAGAGTAATATTTTTTAATAACAATGTTTTTCTACCTTTGACTTATGAAAAAACTAATCAACTCAGCCTTGCTATTATTTGTGATGATTATTTCATCATGTGGCACCTATGTATATAAATCGGTAAGTCCAAAAACCAATCTCTTCGAGAAGCGCAACGATTTTGCAGGTCAGCTCAATATCGGAGGGGGTGGTGCAGAAGCTTATGCCGCCTTTGCTCCCATAAATTATTTAGGCGGTTCTCTCTCGTTGGCGGGGGCCACTACGAGCTCCGACTCCACAAACTCAAATACTGCACGCAAATTTCGCGATTTTGAAGTTTCCCTCATTCCCTTTTATCCATATCAAGTAGCTCGTTTCGAATGCCCGATAGGATTGGGTTTCACAAAGACTAAGAGCCCAAATAATAGTTTCGCGGCATTTTCTCCATACACCCGAGCCTTTATTCAACCAACAGTTGGGTTTCACTGGACCTACTTTGAAATGGCCGTGTTTATGCGTTATTCAAAGGTTGCATATACTAATATCAAATGGGGCACAGATACTCGCTTTGAGCCCGGACTAATGTTTCGTGGTGGATCGGAAAATATCAAAGGGATGCTTCAATTAAGATTAGATTATGGAACCAATTATAGTCAGACACCCGCAGCGGCCTTACTTCCTGATCAACAAGTGCTTTACATTCCTCTTCATATTTCCATTGGTGTTAATTTTAATATTAATTTCTCAAAAGAGAAGAAGGCAACATCTGATGTGAAATAAATTAGCCTGCATACTTATTCAACGAATAAAAAAATGATATGTTTGAAGGCAGAAAAAAGCAATGCTCAATTATTATAAAATTTTAGAGCTACCGGAAAATGCCGGAGCGGATGAGATTCTTCAATCCTATGAGAGGCTGGCTGCACGCTACAATCCTGAAACCCACGCTAATCCTGTATTTGCTAAAGAAAAATTAGAAGAACTAGATCTTGCCTATAAATCGCTAAGCAATGAAGTATCGAAAAGCTGGTACGATGTGCGTTCGGAGAAACTGGTTCCTTCACCCCTACCTCAAAAAGAGAACTTCACTCATAATCTACTTCCATCGCCGCCGCCCAAACATGAACTAACAAAAGAGCAACAAAAAGAGGCCGAGAGAGATGCAATTGCACAGCGATATGAAAAAGCGGGAAGTAATGTGGCGGTAGCCGTCCAAGTGTTTTTATGGGTAGCATTATTATTTCTATCCTCCTTTATTCTGCTTTATTATTATGGCATGTCGCCTGTAAAAAAAAACTCGGAGGGGATTATCGTGGTGTGTATCACCTTTCTTGGCATTTCGTTACATAGAATACCTAACCTGCTTTATCTGCAGGCGAGCTACAATAAAGAATTTCGTCCCGATTCCAAATTATCAGAAGATGAAATTCCATTTATCATGCTATTATTAATCACAATTTCTATCGTGCTTTTTTGGGCGAGCCCTTATCTTTTCAAGAGTTATGAGAAGAAGGCGGTATGGTTTGAAATGGATATACCCTACAAAGAATTTGATCATAAAATACTCTATACTTTGGAGGCCGACGATGGCTCTCATCGCAGGGTGGTATCGTATGAATCACTTACCTATAAAGGTGATTTTGATTCTTTACGTATTCATTATTCACCTTATAACCTCGACCAATCGGAAATTATTGGTGTATGGACACAAGGCATTATGATAACGTGTAAGGAGGAATTTCATGAAAAGAAAACGGAATGAGTTAAACGAAAATGTTTAAACCAAGCCTCTTGCTTTTAATTCTAAATATTTATTGATTGTATTTACCGTCAGGTTTTGTGGGGTGGTAAGGATGGTATAGATGCCATGTTTCTGTAACTCCAGCACAATTTGCTTTTTCTCAAACGCGAATTTCTCCGCGATGGTTTTTATATAAATTTCTTCCGATGTTTTTGCAGGTGTATCAAGTAAAGTGCGAATCTCCGTATTCTCAAAAAAAACCACTACCAAGGTATGAAAACGAGCAATGCTTACCATTGATTTCAAATTGCGTTGCATGCTACTCAGGCTTTCGAAATTAGTGAACAAGAGGCACAAGCTACGCTGATTCAATAAGTGACGCATCTGGATATAGAGTGCCTCATAATTACTTTCGAGGTAGCGCGTTTTTTGCTGATGCAACATGTCGGCGATACGCATCATTTGGCTATTGCGACTTTCTGCTTTCAGGAATTGTATTTTATTTTCGTTGAAGGTGATGATGCCTGCTTTATCCGATTTACGGATGGCGATATTACTGAGTGCCAAGGCGGCATTGATACTGTAATCCAGCAAGGATAATTTCTCGAAAGGCATCTTCATCATACGCCCTTTATCTATCACACAATAAATATTTTGAGAGCGTTCGTCCTGGTATTGATTCACCATGAGGCTTCCCTTTCGCGCCGTAGCTTTCCAGTTCACTGTACGGTAATCATCACCCTGCACATATTCCTTTATCTGTTCAAACTCAGTATTATTACCTATTCGTCTTATCTTTTTTATCCCTGCCATCTGTAATCGATTATGAATTGCGAGGAACTCATACTTACGCATTTGTATAAAGGAAGGATATACCGGAAGATTCAAATCATTATCGAGCTTGTATCGACGTACTACCAGTCCTAAGAGGGTATGCACATATACATTGAGGGCACCAAAATTATAGTTACCCCGTTTCAATGGTTTGAGCTGATAATGAATTTTCGATTCACTGCGTGCATTCAATTCCTTTTTAAAATAATGATCACGCATTTGAAATTGCATGGGCAACTCATCATACACTTTTACATAAACGGGGAATGGGTAGGCATTTCCTAAGTAGATGGTGAACGGATTATAATCACCATTGGATAATTTCTCGGCAGCAGCTCTTCTAGCATTCATCGCATTTCTAAAGCCATACAGCAACACAAAATCGACCACAACCAAGAGCACCATAATATTAAAAATGGTTTTCACTAAAACGAAAAGCGTTGCAAAAAAATACGTGCATAAAAACAATACCCCTAGTACTCCGAGGACAATAAAAAAGCGATTGCTTAGATACAGAGAGGATATGAATCTTTTGATCATTTAGCGAGGCACTTCAACTTTTTCAAGAATTTGTTTGATGGTATCGTTGGTAGTGATGCCTTCCATTTCTTTATCGGGAGTAAGCATGAGTCGGTGACGCAATACAGGATATGCCATGCGTTGCACATCATCGGGAGTAATGAAATCACGGCCTTGCATGGCGGCACTGGCTTTGGCTGCTTGCAGTATCCAGTAAGATGCACGTGGAGATGCCCCCAAATATAAGCTAGTGAAATTTCGTGTTTGTGTTACAATACGCGTGATGTACTTTAATACCGCTTCCTCTGCATGAATCTGCTTCACAATATTTTGGAATTCCAAGATATCATTCTTTGTGATTACCTTGTGAATGTTTTCCATTTGGCTATGTTCCTTTCTTGCGTGATGATTTTGCAAGATGGTAAGCTCCTCTGCATCGTTCGGATATTCTACTTCAATCTTCAGCATAAATCGATCGAGCTGCGCTTCGGGCAAGCGATACGTCCCTTCCTGTTCAATTGGATTTTGTGTTGCGAAAACCAAGAAAGGGAGTTGCATATCATACTGCTTCCCATCGAGGGTAATCTGACGTTCTTCCATCACCTCAAATAAGGCAGCCTGTGTTTTGGCAGGTGCACGATTGATCTCATCTATCAATACCAAATTACTAAAGATCGGACCTTTCTTAAATTCGAATTCAGTAGTCTTCTGATTGAATACAGAGGTTCCTAAGATATCGGATGGCATGAGGTCGGGGGTGAATTGAATTCGCGAGAAATCGGAGGAGATGCTTTGTGCAAGCAATTTCGCTGAGAGCGTTTTGGCTACTCCTGGCACCCCTTCAATAAGTGCATGACCATTGCTCAGCACACAGATGATGAGTTGATCGATGAGCGATTGTTGTCCAACAATGACTTTATGCAATTCGGATCTTAAGCGTTCAACGCCTTGATGCAAGGGAGTCAAATCAATTCGGGTAGTAAATTCATCCATGATATACGTGGTTATTTATTGGTTATTTTTTTGAATTTTTCGATGAGGGTATTAAGATTTATCAATTCCTTCTCATTAATGGAATTGGCATTTTCAATGTATAAAATAAAACTAAAAAGTGATTTTACCTCTGCTTCTGGCTTACCACTTTTCTGACAAAGATGTTCAATAAACGCTTCACGGTTACGCTGTAATTCGTGGTTTGGATTCACATAATACGTTGCACGAAGGTACTCCATAAAGTACTTTATTTTTTTCAAGGCAAGGTTATGGTGGTCGCCTTTTTCATAATAAACCTGACCCACCGTTTCGGCAAATTCCAAGGATGAATTTTTCATTGGGTCTTGTATTGGGATGATGCGTTGACGCCTTTTACCCATGAATAATACAAAGAGTAATAGCCCTATCATAGCTAAATAGTAAGCCCATCTCAAACCTTTCTTACTCAGTATATATCGTGTGGGTGTATCTGTTTTCAATCCGCTTTTATAATGCTCATCCCACCATACTTTTTGCACTGGCATGCGGGTGAATGCCTTGGTTACAAAATCGAGATTGGCTGGTTTTAACATATAATAATTGGTGAACGCAAAAGGCATCGTGCACATTATAATTTTGCCTTCTCCAATTATTATTTCAGTCATCAGGCAGCGATGCAATGAATCGGCCACCAGCATCTTCTTTTCAAATCGAATGGAATCGAAATAAGTATTCACTTGTGAATATTCATTATTTACAGCATATCCTGTATCCGAACTTTTAAATCGGTCACAATAATTAAAATGAAATAACGAATCGCGATAAGAATATAATGGATTGTCATCCAGACTCTTTTGCTTTAGTGTCAATGTGTTTGCGAAGGTGTCGGAAAAGGTGGTGGCCGCGAGAAAAAGATAATTACCATTCCTTACAAAATCTAAGATTGCCTCCGTTTCATAAGGATTGAACTCGAGATGTTCATTGATGAAAATATAATTGATTCCAGTCGACTGGCTTAAAGTTACTTCGTTCATCTGGTCGACAATACTATTATTGACCGTTTCAATTTTCTGGTCTTTAAAAATTTCGGGGAGCAATTCAAATAAAAGGTAATCACCAAAAGGCTTCCTTTCTGCCTTACCAAATCCTGGAGTCCAGTCGATAGGTTCCTCCTGGTTGTATTCAACCAGAAACAAGAGCAAGAAAACGATGCCCAATCCCAATAAGAATTTAGTGCTCGACTTCATTTTATAATTTGCTACTCATTGATTTTAATAAGCTATCCGACTCTTGATAATGCGAAACTTCGGTATCAAATTTTCCGTAATTAGAATACTCATAAATGCGGGTGAGCGACCGAAATGGCTCCTTTATTTTATCAGATTTTATTTCTAAGAAATAATCATAATTGGTTTTATCTTGGCGAATTTCTATCACTTGTTTTTGTGATAAAAGCTTGATTGCTTTAATATAAACCCAACGAATGGCAATCGAATAATTCTTCTGTGCCAATGCCGATAAAATCTGAGATTCAATATCTTCTTCACTACGTGCGGTTTCCTCCATGAGCCCATCGCCCAATCGGGTGGTGCGTTGCATGGGTGCACCAAAAAACTCACTCCGATAAAGCCATACGGCTACTACTACAATACCAAAGATTGCTAAAATCCAATAGATGATATTGAGCGTGCGGTCGGCCGATTCGGGAGTTATATTTCCAAAAATTTTGCGCATCAACCAACTTTTAAAATTTGCCCAAAAAGATTTCGCTTCATCATTCACTGTTCGCTCATATTGAAATTCCTTTTCGGAGAGATGTTTAGTAATAATCTCCGTATTCACTGGCCTTTGTTTTACAGGAGCTGCCACATCATCTTCATGGCAATTACAGAAATCGAAACCCGAATAGCTTGCTGGAACTCTAACTGAAACAGGCTCCTCGGCAGGCTCTTGAATTAAGTGATACGTGGTATCGGGAATTTGAGCAAACGCAAATTTTGGGGACAGCAGAAGATAGCATCCCATACACCATAGCAGAGATAAAACAACAGGATTAAAACTCTTCTTCTGTTTCGTCATTCGTAAATTGTTGATTGCTTCTTTCGGTTCTTACCGCCTGCGAAGGCTCTTGCGTAGTTTGTGTTACCAATGCTTCAATATTTTCGAGCAAACCAATACTATCTTTTTGTTCGGAATAGCTGTAATACAAAACACTATTTTTTATGATGAAGAAACAAAAAACCATGTAAAGATAGATGGTACCCAAAACGCTTCCTGTAATAACCAATAGGAAAGTGATATACTTAGAAACTGCATATCCAAAAAAGTTGCTCACCAACCCTCCTATGAAAATACCTGTAAACGAAAGAAGTAAAGTAAGAATATAGCATAGCAAGAAGAGCACAAAAAATATCCCGAAGGTAAACCACCATCTCCCCGATACGAGGTAGAACGAACGGCCGAAGGCATCTAGCACTGATACATCCTCCTCATTAACCAATACCAAAAAGTAGAGGTAGGTATAAATGATAAAGGCATTTGTAAACAAACCAATAATAAATTGCAGGAAGCCTACCGAATCGAGAGCAACGCTTAGCGCATTAAGCAAGGTAACAATGATGACAAAAAGAATTCCTCCACCAATGTATTTAGGCAATCGCTTTTTCACTTCATTCCATACATCACCAATGCTTATATCCATGAGCTTTCGGTTATTTACATATATTTTTATATAGCTATAAACCGTAAGGTAGGTAAACATGAGTGAAAAAATAAGTACCACCCCACCCAAAATTAAGTATAATAAGTTCATGCCACCAAACATGGTCATTAAGGCATCACTTGAACTCTGGCGCCCATATCGAGTAGCACGTACACCTTCTGATACCCCATTAATGAATTTATATAACCACAATGAAAACAAAGAAATGGATAACACAAAAGTGAGTCCCGTGATTAAGAAAACTGTTTTGAAGAAACCTGCAAAATTTGCAAAAAGAAATTCAAAGCTCGTACTAATTACTTGTCCGAAGTCGCGCTGCTGTCGGAGTTCAATATATTTTTTATTAGTTGTTGCCATGTTTAAATTTATAAGGGTTTATTGCGAAGTACCAAATAACGAAGCCTAAAGAAGGTAGTATAATGAGTAATGACCAGATGCCTAAAAACTGATAATGCCTTGTAACAAAGCTCTCAAAGAAAGCAGCAACGATAAATACAGGCACCAATCCAATAATGATTTTCACCCCATCTTTTGCACCAGCCAAGAATGAATCTACACGACGATAGGTGCCAGGGAAAAGCAATCCACTTCCAAACACGAACCCCGCACCACAAGCGATAATAATGGCAGCTATTTCGAGCGTTCCATGAATCCAGATAGTTAGAACTGATGTTTGAAATACATTATATTTATAAAAGAAATATTGAAAGGCACCAAGCATGATCGCATTACTCATTTCATTCCATAAAGTAAGCGCAGCGGCGGTGAGTCCACCGATATATTGATAGAAGGAGACACGAATATTATTGAAAGCGATATAAAAAAACATATCCCCTTCGTGACTTTGTCCATACACATCGAGTGGCTTCCCTTGCTTGATATTATTGATGGTCATATCCACGTAGTCATCACCGAGTATGAGTCGTACAAACTGATCATCGTTGGCAGCGCTAATCACCCCGATGCCAGTAGCCAATAAAAAAACGATGAAAGAGAAGAGCATCTTCTTACGATGTTTGTAAAGCACAACGGGCAATTCCGATTGCCAGAAGGTGACCATTCGGCTCACTTTCTCTTTTTTATTGCGATATACCTTACTATGGATTTTTACTGCGAGGCCGTTAAGATAGCTTAATGATTTACTTTCGGGGTAAAAGGTTCGGGCATAAGCCAAATCGTCGGTTACCTTAACATAGAGTTCGGCAAGTTCATCGCCACTAGCCGTAGGGTTATTGAGCTGCTTTTCTAGCTCTTCCCATTTTTCCTGATTCTGTTTTAAAAATACGGCTTCACGCATTAGGCTGCAATATAATAGAAAGGGATGAATTCAAAGCAGGTTCTAATAAAGGAAAAATTAGTTAGTCGATATTTCTTACCGAGATAAATTCTTTTGACGGCAATTCTACTGCGGTGAGATGCCCACAACCTATTCTTGACTTATACACGCAGCCTGTATCAATATTTATTTTATGAATGGATGGCTGGCTATGCAATTGAGCTATTGAAATTGGGGTATGTCCGTGAACAAGGATACGGCGCTGAATTTTATGATATATGAATAATGGCTCTCGAGTCCAGAGCATGGCGCGCTTATCGGTAAACGGGTCGGGTATAGAGAAGTTAAGACCTGCATGAACAAATACATTTTCAGAAGTGGCGATATAGAATTTTGTGCGCTTTAAAAACTCCTCATATTTTTCGGGGAGCCGCTTCAACGATTTAATTCCAAAGCTTTCTAATGTAGCCTCTCCCCCATTACTTAGCCATAATTTTTGTTTCTCTGCGTCCTTTACAGCATCGAGCAGAAGGGCTTCATGGTTTCCTCTGAGCGTATGAATTGCATATCCTTTCTTACGTAGTTTTAGGATATAATCGATAACGCCTTTGGCATTGGGGCCACGGCCAACATAGTCGCCCAGACAGTATATTTTATCCGAACGCTTTATTTTTATTTCTTCTGTAAGTATATGCTCGAAGGTGTTTCGGCAGCCATGAAGGTCGCCAATAGCGAAGACTCTGGACATTAAGAAGCGATTAAGTTGAACATGAAATAGGATTGAAATTGCATATTACTATTTCATTGTATCCATCACCGCCTTTTGTATTTCTCCCATATATTTCTGCATCATGATATTCATAATATCTGTTTGCATGGCGGGAGTAACATTCACAAATTTTTGACCCGAAGGTGATTTGTAAAAAGCGATATAATCTTTGATTTCCGACTCTGTAAAATACTTGTCGTATATCGCAACCATATCCTCATTCAGCATTTTATTCATAATCGGTTTCATTGCATCTATGGCCTTTTTCATTGTTGCGGCAGCTTCTGGGTCGCTCGCATCTTTACTTGATTGTTGCATGATTGTTGGAACAATTGATTCCATCATCTTATCATACAATGAATCCGTCTTCATTAGCTTAAAAAGTTGTTTAATCGATTCTTGCTTGGTTTGTGCCTGAGAATATGATACTGATAAAAGAGAGAGGAGGAGAATGATGAAGAATTTTTTCATGACCTAGCGTTTAAATGGTTAAGTAAATAAATTAGTTCCGTCAAAGATAAAAAAATATCATCATCTCTTTCATGATAATAAATAGCGGAATATCATATCCATGTTAATGAATTCTGCAATACATTTGTACTTTAAAAAATGCATCTTTACAAGGTTCAAATAAAACCGGATTTTGACGAAAGTATATTATGTGGTGGCAGTATCTATTAGTTTTTTTAGGAGCATTTCTTTTTGATGTTGTTCCTTTCCCCTTCCCTCCAGCATTCACCATTATGGTGTTTTTGCAAATCATGTTTGGCCTCAATATCTGGATGGTGATTGTTATAGGAGTTATAGCCTCCATCCTGGGACGTTATGTGCTCACCTTATATATTCCGTATATCGCAGGGCGTATATTTAAGCCTGCCAAAAATGAAGACGTTCAATACCTAGGTAAAAAACTAAAAGAAAAAGGATGGAGAAGTCAGGTGGTAATTCTAGCATACTGCTTATTGCCAATGCCTACCACCCCACTCTTTGTTGCTGCTGGCATGGCACGCATTAAACCTATATATATTATACCTTCGTTTTTTGTAGGTAAATTTATAAGCGACTCCATTGTAGTTTCAATTGGACGATACGCCACGTTAAATGCTGAAAGTTTATTGAAAGGTGCCATCTCTTGGCAATCGGTTACGAGCTTATGCTTGGGATTGATCTTACTAAGTGGCGTATTGTTTATCGATTGGCGTTCCTTAATTCAAAAAAAAGAGTTCTTGCTTAATTTCCGTATCTGGAAATAGTTCAAAACTATTCCTTACGAACCATAATCAATCGTTCCATATTTTCCATTATTATAATCGCGATAGGCATCAGCAATTTCGCTGGCACTATTCATCACAAACGGACCTTCGGCAATAATAGGTTCTGTATATCCTTCACCTCCAAAAATTATTATATCTGCAGGGCGATTACCTGGATTAAACAAATTAATTTCATCGCCTTCAATCTCGAAAACCAGCAATTCCCCATTTCCATGTATAGCTCCATTCACTTCAATAGTTGTATCAGAAATAAAAAGAGCTGATTCAAATTGCTTATCAACCGGCAGCTTAAAATTAGCACCTGGATTGAGCTTCACATGATAATTAAATTGCCCACTAAACCTTTTTATTGGAGAAATTTGCTCATGATAAGTACCAATGAGCACTTTCAATTGACCTGCATCATTTGCCAATGTTATTGATGGAAAATCCTGTACTTGTACCGCTAAATATTCGGGTAACTCTGCTTTGTTTATCGCAGGTAGGTTAATCCAAAACTGCATGCCATGCATCAATCCACCAGCTTCCTGAAAACGTATTGAAGGATTTTCATCGTGAATGATTCCATTGCCTGCCTTCATCCATTGGGCACCTCCATCACTTACAGTGCCTCGGTTGCCCCTGCTATCGTAATGCGAAATCTCCCCATTAAATAGATAGGTGAAGGTGGCAATACCGCGGTGAGGGTGAGCAAAATCACCTGTAGGAGCAACTGCTGGCTTGGGTTTCGACATGTTGGGCAATAAATAATCCAAAAAGAAAAACGGGCCCACCGTTTGCATATACCGATTGGGCAACATGCGTTTCACTTGTAAATCGCCAACGGCAGCGTGGGTTCCATGATAGGCAAATGCAATTTTCTTTAACATAAAAATCTCCCAATTATTTTGAAGTGACAAAGCTACCACATATAGTCTATACAAAAGATAGTTCTATACTAATAGATAGCATCTATGCAACGCCATAGTGCCGTCTGTATTTTAGTATATTAGCTGCTTAAAATCACCTTTTATTTCTTCCCGATTTACGGGTTTATTGGATTGAATAATTGCCTTCTTTTGACCCCCATTTTTCTCATTTGGAGAGAAAAGCAACTCCATTTCCCTTTCACTTCCATTCAATCCCGATAAAACTCAATAAAATCAAGGGTTTTAGTCGTGTCAAAAGATGTGGAAAAAAGATGGAAAATCTTAGCCCTAGGGCGTCAAAATGCAGTCATTTTTTTGTACTTTCGTGAGCTAAAAAATAAACCCCCAAAGAGCGATTTAGAAGATCATGGAAAGTAATGCTCAAACACCCAATATGGAAGAGAAGAAAAAAGAAGACAGAGGAAATTACGGAGCGGAAAATATTACCGTTTTAGAAGGACTAGAGGCAGTGAGAATGCGCCCCGCCATGTATATCGGCGACATTGGCACTAGAGGTTTGCATCATTTGGTATATGAAGTAGTTGACAACTCTATCGATGAAGCATTGGCTGGTTACTGTAAAAACATTACTGTTACCATCTTTGAAGACAATCATATCCGCGTTCAGGATGATGGCCGAGGTATTCCTACTGGCATCATGCAAAAAGAACAGAAGAGTGCACTTGAAGTGGTAATGACCGTTTTACACGCAGGGGGTAAATTTGATAAAGACACCTATAAAGTTTCGGGGGGATTGCACGGTGTGGGGGTAAGTTGCGTAAATGCTCTGAGCTCTTTACTCGTTGCCGAAGTTCATCGTGAAGGCAAGGTGTTTACGCAGGAATATAGCTGTGGTAAGCCATTACACGAAGTGAAAATTATAGGCGACGCAACGGATACCGGCACAACCGTTAGCTTCTGGCCCGACTTAACCATCTTCAACGAAGGGGTTTATAAATTCGATACCCTTGCTGCTCGTCTGCGCGAACTTAGTTTCTTGAATAAAGGAATCTATCTTACTTTAATTGATGAGCGCGAGAAAAATGAAGCAGGTGAATTTAAATCTGAACAATTCTATAGCAATGGTGGATTAAAAGAGTTTGTAGGATACCTCGATGGTAACCGCGAAAAATTAATCCCCGAAGTAATCTATCTCGAAAGTGATAAGTTTGGTATTCCAGTAGAGATTGCATTCCAATACAATACAGGCTATGCCGAAAATTTACACTCGTATGTAAATAATATCAATACACACGAAGGAGGAACCCACGTTGCTGGTTTCCGTCGTGCATTAACCCGTACCTTGAAAAGCTATGCAGAAAAGAACGGGATGCTGAAAAACTCTAAAGTGGAAATTCAAGGTGATGACTTCCGTGAAGGACTTACAGGTGTTATCTCAGTAAAAGTACAAGAGCCCCAATTCGAAGGTCAAACGAAAACCAAACTCGGAAATAACGACGTGATGGGTATCGTGGATCAGGCAGTAGGTGAAGTATTAAATAACTTCCTAGAAGAAAATCCGAAGGAAGCCAAAACCATTGTAAACAAAGTAGTCTTGGCTGCAACAGCACGTGAAGCCGCTCGTAAAGCCCGCGAAATGGTGCAACGCAAGAGTGGATTAAGTGGTGCAGGATTACCAGGAAAACTGAGCGATTGTAGCGATGAAGATCCAGCAAAATGCGAGATTTATCTGGTGGAGGGAGATTCAGCAGGTGGTACAGCCAAGCAAGGCCGTAATCGTAAGTTTCAAGCCATCCTTCCATTGCGTGGTAAAATCTTAAATGTAGAAAAAGCACCAGAACATAAAATTTACGAGAACGAAGAAATTCGTAATATGTTCACCGCACTCGGTGTAAGTCGTGGTAAACTAGGCGATAATGTAGCCCTCAATATGGATAAGCTTCGTTATCACAAAGTAATCATCATGACGGATGCCGACGTGGATGGTAGCCATATTCGTACCCTGATCCTTACTTTCTACTTCCGTTATATGAAGGAGTTGATTGAAAACGGACATATATATATTGCCCAACCTCCACTCTACCTAGTGAAACGCCAAAAGGAAGAACGCTGGTGCTATAATGAAACACAACGCGATCAGGCAGTACAAGAACTTGCCAAAGATGGCAAAACCGATAGCGTTCACATACAACGATATAAAGGCTTGGGAGAGATGAATGCCGAACAATTGTGGAGCACTACCATGAACCCTGAAACACGTACCTTGAAAAAAGTTTCGATGGATAGCGCCGCCGAAGCCGATCGTATTTTTAGCATGCTCATGGGCGATGATGTGCCACCTCGTCGTGAATTCATCGAAGCGAATGCGAAATACGCGAACATCGATATTTAATTTTTACTAAAGATATTCCTAAGCCCCAATATCTTACCGTATTGGGGCTTTTTTATGTGATTCCATCACCCAAAGGCCGTGATTTATACCTTGGTTTGAATAAGAAATTAGCAGACTCTTTCCTTTTTATTAATTTCGCCTATCCGATTTTTCAGAAATCATATCGCGTCAACGTTTCTATGGTTGTATCTGTGGGCCTTATTACCCAAAGATTTCAATCATGAGCATTTCTTTGCACATGATTATTTTCACACCCCATCAGAGCATTGCGAGAATGTAATTTATAATGTGGCCGTAAGCGATGAGCATAAATGCGAACATCACACGCATATACATACTACTCCAGCGCATTGCTTTGCATGCGATAATCATTGTACGTCAGAGCATACTGCTCCTCCCATCACCTACTTATTAATAGAACTTTCGGCACCATTGCCCGAATACCAAAATACCCTTTCATTTCAGGAAAACATCCTTCAGGAACTTTTTAATAAAGGACCTCCTGCTACAACCTCGTTATTGGTTTAATTTTCGCATCGCATTCTTGCGCTTGCTTTTTCTTATTATTTAATTTTTTTGTCATGAAACAACGAATCATTTTATTGATGCTTCTTGTATGTATTGCAAATATGCTTCAAGCACAATGCACACTCTCAGGAACCATTATTGATAAACAAGACCGAAGTCCCATCATCGGTGCCATCGTTAATATACCCGACTTGAAAAAGGGTGCTGTTACCGATACCAATGGTCATTATAAAATTGAAAATTTACCCTATGGTAAATTCCTTGTCGAAATAAAAACATTGGGATATAATAGCTTGAGTATGGAAGTAAACCCATGCATACAACCTATGGTCAATATAGAATTGAGCACCACGGTTATTGAAGCCAAAGAGGTAGTAGTTACTGGTGTTTCGAAGGCAACTGAGTTATTAAAAATGCCTGTGGCCGTTACTACCATCGATCGGGTGGCACTCTTCAAAAATACCTCCACCAATTTAATCGATGCACTCACAAGCAAACCCGGTATTGCTCAAATAACCACCGGTGCAGGCATCTCCAAGCCTGTAATCCGAGGATTGGGGTACAACCGAATCCTTACTCTCAACGATGGCATCAGGCAGGAAGGTCAGCAATGGGGCGATGAACACGGCATCGAAATCGATGAGTTTAGTGCCAATAAAATTGAGATACTGAAAGGCCCAGCCAGCTTAATGTATGGCAGCGATGCCATGGCAGGAGTAATTAATATCCTCAGTGCACCTGCTCCATCTCCAGGAACGATTGGTGGAAGCATCACCACCAATTACCAATCGAATAATAACCTGGCAGCTGTTTCCTTTATGCAAAATGGCAATATTGAAAATATCAGTTGGATGCTACGGGCTAGTGTGAAAGATGCCGGTAACTATTCCAATCGTTATGATGGAAAGGTTTTTAATTCGGGTTATAAAGAACAAGACCTCAATGGTAATATTGGAATCAATAAAAAGTGGGGGTACTCTCATTTGATCTTCAGTGCGTTTCACCAAAATATAGGACTCATTGAAGGCGAAAGGGATTCCATCACTGGCAAATTTGTGAAGCAAGTGGCACTGATGGATACTTCCATTAGCATGGGAATTATTACCAATCAGGAATTAAAAAGCAGGCTTTTGCAAGTACCAATGCAATCGATTACCCATAGTAAATTGGCGCTCGACAATGTTTTTATAATTGGCCATTCGCGACTCTCCATTCTTTTGGCAACCCAGCAAAATTCGCGGGAAGAGTTTGGGGATATCACCACACCTTCATTCTCTGGATTACATCTCTCCTTGGTTACAAGCACCTACGATATTAAATATTTCTTACCTGAGAAAAATAATTGGCAAGTAACATTTGGCACCAGTGGCATGCAACAACAGAATAATAATTTAGGTACCGAATATTTAATTCCTGCTTATGGTCAGTTTGATGCGGGTGCATTTGCCTACATAAAAAAAGAGGTAAATGATAAATTGAATTTTGCTGGTGGTATTCGTTACGATACACGCCAATATCATAGCGAGTCGCTCACCATCAATGGAATCGACCGTTTCAGTGCACTCCGCAAATCCTTCGGAAATTATAGTGGTAGCATTGGAGGAACCTATCGATTGAAAAAACAGTGGGTCGTAAAAGCAAATATTGCCCGCGGATATCGGGCGCCACAATCGGCGGAGCTAAGCAGTAATGGATTACACGAAGGCACCTTTCGTTACGAATTAGGCAATCCAAACTTACTTCCCGAAACCTCCTTACAATCCGACCTGGGAATCATTTATAATAGCGACCACGTATCGATGGATATGGCTTTTTTCAGTAATCAAATTCAACATTTTATTTTCTTGCGGAAGCTTAGTAGTGTATTCGGAGGCGATAGTATTAGCGATATCAGCAACCCAACACCAACTTATCAATTTGTGCAAGGTAATGCGGTATTGAATGGTGCCGAGCTATCTATCGATTTGCATCCGCACCCTTTCGACTGGTTACACTTTGAAAACACTTTTTCTTATGTGCAAGGAATAAACAAAAACCAAACTCAGGAAAGCCGCTACCTGCCTATGATTCCGGCTACTCGCATTACAAGTGAATTGCAGGCCGACTTAAAAAAGCTCAATAAAAACTGGGTTAATTTTTATGGCTTGATTAATGCCCAAATTTACTTGAAACAAAATCATGTATTGCTTGCCGATGCCACCGAAACACCTACCGCCGGCTATACCTTATTTAATGCAGCCCTGGGCTCCGACTATAAAAACAAAAAAGGGGAACTACTTTTTAGTGCCATTGTATCGGTAAATAATATTTTTGATGTGGCGTATCAATCGCACTTGAGCCGACTCAAATATGCACCCGAAAACTACGTCACAGGCCGTGCTGGAGTTTTTAATATGGGTCGTAATATTAATGTGAAATTGATGGTACCAGTTAACTTTAAATTATAATCAATGATAATATCAACCTTTTTAAACGGTTGATATTATTTTTTTTGTGCATTCATTCTGTGAATCCATTTCACAATTTCATACCAAATTACGGATAGAAAGCCTAGTGCAATGCTAACTGATAATTGTGTTATGTTTAATGCTGAGAAGCTGAAGAAATTGGCCAAAGGTTTTATATAAAGCAATGATGCCGTGATGGCAATGGTAATGCCGATTATCAATGGCACCAAATTATTTTTATATTGAATGGTGGTGAAGATGGAAAATACAAAAGAGCGATTCACCAGAGTTAGAAATATATTTGAAGCAATGAGTGTATTAAATACCATCGAGCGCGTGGTGTTTTCGTCAGCACCATTCATCACTGCATATTGATACGCTACCAAGGTTCCTGCTGTTATTACCAAACCCTGAGTAACACTCGTTGCCAATTCCGACCAGCTAAAAAAAGTATTCACAAAAGGTCGAGGATTCTGACTCATCGTATCGCTTTCCATCGGTTCATTTTCATAGATGATGCTACAGGTTGGACCCATGATTAATTCCATAAAAATAATATGCATGGGTGAAAAAATATTAGGATACAACCATCCCAAGGCCAATGGAATAAATACCGTGAGGATAATTGGAATATGTATTGAAATAATATACCGGATGGCTTTTTTCAAATTTGTATAAATCCTGCGGCCCATAGCTACAGCATCTACCATCTTCGACAAATCGTCTTCAACCAAAATTAAAGAAGCTGCTTGCTTGGCAATTTCTGTCCCTTTCTTTCCCATGGCAATACCAATATGCGCCGCCTTCAATGCAGGACCATCATTCACACCATCACCCGTCATGGCTACAATTTGTTGTTCCGATTTCAGTGCTTCAATGATTCGCAATTTCGCCTCTGGAAACATGCGTGTGAAAATACTTAATGAACCAACTTTCTTTCTCAGGTCTTCATCATTCAGTTTCATCAACTCATCCCCACTGATACTTTTATCATGCCCAGCAAAGTCAACCTGCTGAGCAATGGCGGCGGTAGTTTCGGCATTATCACCTGTCACAATTTTCACTTCAATTCCAGCCTTATAAAAATCTTGTAGTACATTATTGATATTCTTTTTCGGTGGATCATAAAAAGCAACAATGCCTTTGAATTTGAATTTAAATTCTTGCTGCTCTTTTGGAAAATCTTTACCATCATAACTGGTATCTCCAACAGCCAATACACGAAACCCTTCTTTGGTGAGTGCTGTTATGGCTGCTTCTATAGATACTTTCTCCGTATCCGACAATGCACTTACAGCCATGATTGCTTCGGGTGCTCCTTTGGCCGCGATGATTCTTTTCCCTTCCCCATTTTCAAAAAGATGGGTCATCATAGGGGGCTTTCCTCCTAATGGATATTCATGAATCATTTTATAGGTTAATCGTTCATCATCGGTCATGGAATCCTCCTGATACGCCTGATGCAGCGCCACTTCCATGGGATCGAACGGGATGGGTTCGCTGGCCCACATGGCAGTGCGAATGAGCTCTTTACCTAACTCAGGTAAATCTTTATTAACTTCAAATATTTTATTTTCTGTTGGCAAATAGATGCGCGCCAGGCTCATTTTATTTTCGGTGATGGTTCCCGTTTTATCTGTGCATATCACGGTGGCACTTCCTAACGTCTCCACCGTTTTCATTTGCTTCACTACTATGCCCAGCTTCATCAATCGCCACGCTCCCAAAGCCATGAAGGTGGTGAAAGCCACTGGAATCTCTTCAGGCAAGATACTCATGGCCAAGGTCAATGCCTTCAATAAGCTATCGAGTATATTATATGAATGCAAATAATTGATGATCCAAACGACTACGAATACAATCGCACCTACAATCACCATCTTCTTTACGAAACTTGAAATTTGTAATTCGAGCGGTGTTTTTTCTTCTGCAATACTTTCTAAACTCTTTCCAATTTTCCCCAGCTTCGTATCATTTCCAATGGCTGTAATTTGCGCAATGGCCAGTCCACTGCCCACCGTAGTGCCTTGATAAATGGTGTTTTCCGGACTCGTCTTGTCCTTATAAACCGTCATCGCCTCACCTGTAAGAATCGATTCATTCACAGAAAAATCGTTCGAATGAATGATGATTCCATCGGCAGCGATATAATTGCCTTCGTCAACCATCAGACAGTCGCCAATAACCAGTTCTTCGCTCAAAATCTCTATCACTTCTCCATTGCGAATTACACGGCAACTGGGACGGGTATATTCTTTGAGCTTCTCCAAAGCATTCCTGCTTCGCGAATCCTGATACAAGGATATGGTTGCCACCAGCACAATGGCTGAAGAGAGAAAGATGCCATCTCCTGTTTTTCCACTAATAAAATAAATTGCGGAGGCTACCAGCAACATCGCCACCATAGGCTCCTTGGCCAAGCTTTTTATGGCATTGAGAAACCAATATTCTTTTTTTACATCAAAGCTATTGGAGCCATGTGCTGCTCGTGCTTGCAATACTTCTTCATTGCTTAATCCTTTGATATCAAAATTATTTGCAGGCATGGTTAGGTAGAGAAAATTATAAATCTAAATTTCCCTCAAAGTACGCCAAACTAATGGACAATAAAAACTGATTTGAATCTTTGGAATGAGTATGAATACCCTATTACTTCACTTCACAGTGTAGCATCTTTTCGCCCTCAATGAAACCCTCGAGCACATCGCCTATCTCGACCTTTCCCACACCCGCAGGTGTGCCCGTATAAATGAGGTCGCCCACTTTTAGCGTGAAGTACTGTGAAATATAATGAATGATATCATCAAAGGAGTACATCATCAAGGAAGAGTTTCCTTGTTGTACCATCGTTCCATTTTTTGTGAGCGAGAAATTGAGATTCTTTAAATCCTTAATATTCTCAACAGAAATAAATTCACCAATAGGCGCACTCCCATCAAAGCCTTTGGCAATTTCCCAAGGCAAGCCTTTGGCCTTTTGCTGTGCTTGCACATCGCGTGCGGTGAAGTCGATGCCCAATCCTATTTCTTTATAGTATTTAGAAGCAAACTCTTTTTGGATTTTTTTTCCAACCCTGTTGATACGAATCACCAGCTCTACTTCATGGTGTATATCCTGACTAAACGCGGGATGATAGAAGGGCTCCTCATCCTTTAGCAGTGCAGTATCTGGCTTCATAAAAATAACGGGAGCATCGGGAATGACATTATTCAATTCCTTTACATGATCCACATAATTTCTTCCAATACAAAATATTTTCATTAGGCTGGTTGTTCAAGTTTTGATAATTCTGTCTCCACAAATTCTTTCAGTTCATGTACGTACTCGTTGCTAAAATCGAACTGAATGCCTCCAGTAGCATAGATTTCGCCAATGGGCTTACTGTATCCAAGACGTAAGGCAGCTTTATAATTTTCGAGACCTTTCACTTTATTGAGTTTGTAATTCTTCCACATGGCGATGGCGCCCAATTGCGCAAACCCATATTCAATATAGTAAAATGGCACTTCGAAAATATGGAGTTGCTTATGCCATGCGGCGGCACGATATTTCTCCTGACCATTATAGTCCACTTCCTGCATATTGAACTCATCGAAAATTTTCACCCAGGCTTCAGTACGTTCTGCTGTGGTATGCGTAGGATGTGTATAAATCCAATGCTGGAATTTATCAACGGTAGCAACCCACGGCAAGGTTTCAAGCGAGTTCTCTAACTGATCGATGAAGGCACGACGCAATTCATCGCTATCAAAATGAAAGGCATCCCATCCATCCATGCTAATTAATTCCATGCTCATGCTTGCGAGTTCCGCCACTTCGCTGGGTGTATTTTTAAATGCATTGAGCTCCATATCTTTGGTAAGGAATGAATGCACTGCGTGTCCGCCCTCATGCACCAAAGTTTGTAAATCGCGAATATTTCCGGCGGCATTCATAAAAATAAATGGAGCACCCGTTTCTGCTAATGGATAATTATAACCTCCTGGAGCTTTGCCAATACGGCTATCCAAATCGAGATGCTTCATGCCTTTCATGGTGTTCAAGCAATCGGCGAAGTATGGATCTACCTTGGCAAAACAAGCAATCCCTTTTTCGGTGAGGTCGTGACCATCGATAAATGGTTTCAGTGTAGGCTTGCCTTCGGTATCCACATCCATATCCCAGGGCTTTAGTTGTGCGAGCTGCAAATCAGCTTTGCGCTTGCGGGCACGGGCATTCATGAATGGCACAATTTGTTCGCGTACACTTTCATGAAACTTGAAACAATCGGCAGGAGTATAATCGAAGCGGCCCAGGGCTGCAAACATAAAATCACGGAAATTTTCGAAGCCCGCATTGATGGCCACCTGATGACGCAACTGCACGAGCTGATGAAATAAAGCATCGAGGGCTTCCTGGTCTTGCAAGCGGCGATTGGCAATGAGGTAATATACTTCTTCGCGAATGCTTCTGTCGGGGCTCTTTAAATAGTTGGCAGCCTGTTGTAGTGTTTGTTCCTTCCCATCATACTGCACCGTCATCTTGGCATTGATGGCAGCATATTGTTGCGAGAGAGTCGACAACTCCGTAAATAATGGAATATTCTCTTCTCTGAAAATTTCAATCTCCTTTTTCACGGCTCTCAGGTACACAAAATATTTCTCAGAAGGCAATGGGTATAAGGCTTCTGCACTTACGAGTTTCTTGTTCAACTGGTCGGTATAGGGTGCGATATGCGGATCAATTTCTTGAACGAAAAATAAGTAGGCTGCTTCAATGTCTTTGTTGGTAGTATCGCAGGTCATGCGAATATATCTCCAGGCCATGTCTTCACTCACCACACTTTCGAGCTCACTTCTTTTTCGTAGCCATTGCTCTAATCCGTGCATATCCGAAATTGTTTCGTTAACGAGTAAATCAAAATAAGGCTTCAAGGCTTCCCAATTGGTAATTGCAAAATCCTGAGGTAAAAATATTCTTTGAGGTTTGGTCATTTCCATAGCGCGAAAATACAAATTTGCTTCGGCCTCTTTAGGGTGAAGGATGGAATTCTGGGTAAATTATGGATATAATTAGGTTCTCAGGTTTTTTAGATGGTGATGAATTTTATGGAATATAATTATACGTTAAATTTTGAAGATATTAGATTAGGTAGAAACTGTTGACCAGTATATTAATAAAGCTTGCTAAAATTTTTATTCAAAAATATGTCCTGATTTTTCTATATTTGTATTACTAAATTCAACTTATAAATATGAAAAAGATATTACTTGCAATCTTCACTTTAGCTTCTTGTTTTGCAAACGCTCAGAATTTTTTTTCTAAAGAAATTTTATTTAATCAACAAAACTCCACCATCGTTAATGGCTATTTCAAAAATGGTTATAATGTCGTATTGAAGGTCAACACGTTTTTAGGACAAGGTCAGGTTATATCAATATCAAACCTACCCGATTCAACTAAATTATTAGACTCATTTGAGTATAGTCAAGCTCTCGGGTTTGTGTTTTATGAAAAGAACACAAACCTCTTCTACGAGAGAATTATTGAAGATAAAAGCACTCGAAATGTATATCTATTAAGGAAAAATTTAACCCTTAATATTTCCGATTCCTTATTCCTAAGGAAAACCAATCATTTTGGAGTAATAAAGTCGAAAATTAAAAAATTTGGTGATACTTCTGCAATTCAAATATGGCATATAGATTCAATTAATATTACTCAAAACATTAATATCAATGATTTCTATATCGTAGTAAATAATACCATTACAAACACCATTATTAAACCAAAATACAATTTTTTCGGAAATGCATTCGCCGATTTCTACTTGTTTAGCAATAAGCTTTATATAGCATGTAATTATGATTTATTGAAATTCGCATTATATGTTCACGATTTGACCAATGCCTCGATTGATTCTACTAAATATAATTATTATAAACCCTTTTCTACTTCATACAATGATTTTATTTTTAATTATACTAAAATAAACCAGAAGCTATACTTAATTAATGCGTATACAACATCCTCTTTCAGCATTTACGACTCAATAATATTACTAGATATCGGAAGTGGAACAAGCTTAATAACAGCAAAAATTTATGCGGCCAATGGGAATTATGCTTTTTTAAGTAATTCCCTATTGTTAGATTATATAGTTACGGGTAATGGTACTAATGCTGTTATAAATAAAATTGGGGCAAACCTAAACCTAGTTCCTGTTCTAACTTTTAATAAAACGACGAATAACAAAATCATAACTCATAAATACTTCTTCGAAAATGTCGATACGCAATATGTGTGTGGGTCTAGATACGAGCTACCGAGTGATTATGCTACCATAGAAAAAATTTACCCATACAAAACAGGGATTCAAAATGATAAGAAGATAGATTCACAAACCCTCTTTACATACCCTAATCCAACACAAGGTTTTTTTAAAATCAATTTAACAACTGCACCTTCGAGAGTAGTAGCAACTAGTATTTTAGGTCAACAAACTCTTCTAAACCATACCGAACAAGGTTATGATACCAACCCTCTTGCAAATGGCTTGTACATTATTAGTTTTATGGCTGATAATAAGCGGTATGATCTAAAGTTATGGATTCAGAAATAATTAAGTGATATACTTCCTGACTTTGAGTCATGGTTAATTGATTGCTGTTCTATTGCATGAACAATGATTATTCTTATAAAACTATTACATATTTTTATATAATTCCTGAATTACATTCTTAAATCCGATTAACGTTTCTTTATGAATTCTTTGGAGTAGGTTTGTACCTTCAAGGATGGATAAGTCGAATCATAAATCATTCATAATAAAACCTCAAAAGCAGCGAGGTTTTAGGGTGTTTATGTGTTTTATTACTATCGCTTGGATGCTTCTATACTCTCCACTGAGTGCACAAAAACCCGATACCACCACCACGTTGCAGCATCGGCACCTCGTAGAACCATCGACCGATTTCGACCAGCGCTTTTCATTGATTCATCAAAAACAAGTAAATATTTGGGGACAAAAATTAGGGGTTATCCTCAACCAAAAATATAAAGTGGGACTGGGTGCATACTATATGAATGATAAAAACATTCAGCGTAAATCGGAATTGTATTCACCCGAAACCTATTTAAAATGGAAGCTTGAATTTGGCATGGCCTATTTCGAACCCTTCCTGGTTCGTCGCAAATACTATGATATTAGTCTCCCCTTCGAATTGGGTTATGGAAAATCTATCCTTCATCATTATAATATCAACTCCAACAATCTCTTAAAAACCGAATACCGCGATTTCCTTCCTGCAGGTGTTGGGCTTTCCTTATTTCTGAAACCGCCCGCATTCTTTCATTTTCAACCGTTCACATGGATAGGAATTAATTTCCTTGCAGGTTATCGCTATTGCATCTTGCAAGACACCTTTAAAACCGATTACGATGGATGGTTTTACTCCATTGGCGGGGCAATATTCCTCGACAAAATTTATCGTTATGCCAAGGATAAACATGCCATAAATCTGGAAAAAAGAAAAACGAATAAAGTGAATTAAAACTTCACTTGTACCATCAATACAAAATGCTGTAATGCCTGTGGATAGTAGAAATTATAGCTACTTCGCACCCCATTGGTAACATCGCCATAAATATATCCATTACTCTCATAGCGGGTATTAAACACATTGTACAATACACCACTAAGATTCAAATCATCGAATAATTTTTGATTCACAAAATGATAACGCAAATAGAAATCATTCACAAAATAAGCATTCAATTTGCGATCCTCACTGCCGCTATTATCCATAAACTGACGGCTTACATATTTTGATATCAACTCCAGTTCGAAATGTTGTTTGGTAGCATAACGAATAGAAGAACCAAAAATAATATCGGGTGAAAATGAAATGGGCGTGGTTGCATAATGATAGGCGTAGAGCGAGTCGTAGGTCGATTTAAATACATATTCAGTATAGTCTTTCAATATATTTTTCGAGTACGTTATATTGGCGTTGATAGTCAAACCATTATTAAATTTACGTTGCACTATCAATTCAATGCCTCTGCGATAGCTTTGTTTCACATTTTCTCTAACAGGGCTACCCACATCGTTTAGCTTACCTGTAAGCACTAACTGATTATTATAAACCATATTATATAGGTTGCCAATAATATTCCATTGATTGATTTGTTTGGTATATCCCAATTCAAAATCAACCATATATTCGGCTTTGGGCAAGGAGGCTGGTGTTGATTGTACAAACTCGTCGCGAGTGGGCTCGTGTGCCGACCGGCCTACATAAAACATCAAGTTGCTACTATCTTTGAAAGCATAGTTGAGTCCGGCCTTCGGATTGAAGAACAAATATTTATTGGTAATATTTAATCGATTGGCATCATTAAAATTATAGGTGAGATAACGCAATTGCAAATCGCCAAACACTTGTAAGTTGTCGTTCACATGATAGAATAATTTCGCATACGCGTTACCATCATTCTTCAAGCCTTTATCGGTATAATAACGGAATGGCTCGAGGGCACCACCTGGTTTTGGGGCCGTCCATAAATCGCTCCAGATTACTTCATTATAATGCAATCCAGCATATTGATTGAAGCTGGCACCTCCGCTAATTTCGTATTTCTTTTCTTTATATACTGCCGAGGTAACCACCCCATAAAAATCATTATCAAGCCATTTACGAACAATCAAATCGCTTGCAGAAATACTTGTCGAATCATTAATTTTATAGTCAGGCATTCCATAGTCGGTAAACGTAACACCAGGATAATAGCTTTCATAATAGCCCTTGCCTTTGGTATAATGAAATACCGTATTCCAGTTTAATTTTTTGTTGATGGCATAACTATAAAGCAACTGATAATGTGTTTGCGTATAGTTATCCGTTTGGTTTTTATAGGTGAATCCATTGTAGGTACGATGCGTTGCAAGCGAATCCTGTGGTACGCCATCCCAGGCCTGGTAAGTGGTTTCCATACCACGCATCACAATAAACTTCAATAAGCTTTTATCGCCATAACGTGTGATGGTACCATATCCCGATTTTAAATTGCTCGTAGCACGATCAATATATCCTGCACTTTTTATAGCACTCAAGGAGCCTTCGATAGCCCAGTGATTTTTAAGTATTCCAGTACCAAACTTTATATTATTTTTAAAGGTGCTGAATGACCCAAAGGCCGATGTATATTGTGTGTAAGGCTCTACTGCACTCTTGGTGGTTTCTATATTGATGCTACTTCCAAAGGCTGCACTTCCATTGGTAGAAGTACCGATACCACGCTGCACCTGAATATTACTCACACTTCCGGCCAGGTCGGGCAAATCAACCCAGTACACACCGTGACTTTCGGGGTCGTTATAAGGCACTCCATTGATGGTAACATTTACACGTGTAGCATCAAT
>CAIVZR010000046.1 GCA_903910445.1 uncultured Bacteroidota bacterium | reverse complement strand
ATACTTACCCTGATTCATCGTGAATTATACGCGAAAAGGATGGAATCCAATTCAAATCGTCACCGTCATATTTTCGGCTATAACTCTTATCTGTCTAGAATTTCAAAGAACTTTTATATATTTTTACCGGACACTACTGATATCAATCCTATAAATGATGCGGTTGATTTTTACTTCCTGCCTAACACTCTTTTAAATCAGAATTTCCCCGATCCTGTATATAAGGGATTTCTAAATCGCACAAAAAAATCGATAATAGGAATTCGGGAATATACGAACGGCTGGTACGACAAGGTAGAAAGGAAATACTATACTTCGACAACCAAAGGGAAGTTTATTTTGACTAAGATATAAGCGCAACAAGTAATCCCGCGACGAGTTTTAACCCAATTTTCCAATTACAAAAAAGCCCTGCATTACGCAAGGCTTGGGTGTAGTCCCAACAGGGATCGAACCTGTAACCCCCGGTTTAGAAAACCGGTGCTCTATCCAGTTGAGCTATGAGACCGTTTTAGGGGCGCAAAAGTAAGAAAAAAAAAGGAATGCAGATTAATACGATGATCCGCTGATATATTTATGCAATTCACTGATGGTGTCTTGCTGCGATAAGATGGTTTCCTGTACCACATCCATGATGCTTATAAGCCCTACAATCTGGTCGGCACGCATCACAGGCAAATACCGTAAATTATTCTCTGTCATGAGTTGCATGCATTTTTCAACGCTGTCGTCTTCGGTGAGGATCGGGAAATCGGTAGTCATAATTTCGGCCACCGAGGTGTCTGCACTGTTCTTCCCCTTTAACATCACCTTACGTGCATAATCGCGTTCGGTAACGATACCATGATACTTCGTCCCTTCGGCCACAACCAGCGATCCGATATTTTTATCACTCATAATTAAGAGTGCATCATGCACTGTGAGCTGCGGTTCGATGCTCAAAACATTAGTGCCCTTTCTATTTAAAATATGTAGAATTTTCTTCATGATATAGGTGGGTTAAGTGGTTTATGTTTTAGAAATACAACTAAGACAAACTTAGATAATTAAAATCGTAACTCAAAAAAAATAATTTAGGTACGCATAAAGTAATTCCCAGGTAACGATTTAATGATACCATTGAATTCTAAATTTAACAGTAATAAGGCCAACTCGCTGTTAGGCAATACACAAGCCTGGGAGAGCTCATCTATATGCAGTCGCTCCGCAGTACTTAGAATTTCTAGAATTAATTTTTCGGGTGGCGATAAGTCGAGAAGCAAGGTGGCTTGCCCACTTTTTCGTTGGGGCTTTTTCTGCTCCCATCCCATATAATACATCAGGTCGTCGGCTGTTTCTAGTAGCGTGGCCTTATTGGTTTTGATGAGGCGGTTACATCCAGCACTGTATGCATCATTACTGCGCCCTGGAAGCGCAAATACATCCCGGTTATAGCTATTGCCATATTCGGCCGTGATGAGGGCACCTCCTTTTATTGCGGCTTCCACCACCACCACCGCATCACTCATGCCTGCCACAATGCGGTTTCTATCTGGGAAATGCTCCCGGTCGGGCTGCGTTCCACTCATATACTCACTGAGCAATCCGCCATTATCCAGCATCTTCACAGCAGTATTCTTATGCGCCGATGGATATATTTTATCCAACCCGTGTGCAAGTACGCCAATCGTTGGAAGCTCATTCTTCAACGAGGCCTTATGCGCCGCAATATCAATCCCATAGGCCAACCCGCTAATGATAAGTACCTTGTGTGGAACCAAGTCTTCAATGAATCGCTGACAAAAATTCTTACCATACTCGGTGGCCTCCCGGGTGCCTACAATACTCACTATCTTATCATGATTCAAATCGGCGGTACCCCGATAATAAAAAAGAAAGGGGGCATCGCTAAGTTGTTTCAAGCGGCGTGGATAGTGCTCATCGGCATAAAAACAAATTTTAATTTTGTGCTTATAGGTGAAAGCCAACTCTTCCTCGGCTTTGCCAAAATTTTTAAAAGAGGTGAGATTGCCAGCAATGGCTTCACCAATTCCTGGAATTTTTAGGAGCTTGGATTTTTTTTCTTTGAAAACCGATTCTGCACTGCCACAATAGCTTATGAGGTTACGCGCCAAACTATCGCCAACCATCGGAACCATCTTTAATGCAATACGACTTATTTGTTCCTCATCGGAAGTCCGTTTCTTTATCATTTATTTTTATTGTTTTAATTATCCTGTTTATTTTTCATTCACAAAAATATCTTTAGTTTTGACTTTTCTAAGACTTTTTTAAAATTTCTCATGAGGAATTATTTATTCATTCTGTGCTTCGTTCTTTTTCAACTTGCCGAAGCGCAAACAATGCGTCTTCATGGCGTGGTAACCGATGCCAATACCCATGCTTCGCTACAGGGGGTCATCGTTGGTATTGCCAATACAGGCACCATCACCGATTCATTAGGGGCATATCAGCTTTTTATTAAAGATGCCAATGCTACCGTAATTTTTAAACTGGTTGGATATACCTCACAATCTGTGAAACTCAATGGCAGTGGCAGTGAAACGATATTGAATATTCGGCTGTCTCCTTCCAATACAAGCCTCGATGAAGTGGTAGTAACTGCCTCTAAGTTCGAACAAAAAATTGCAGAGGTAACCACCTCCATCGAAATATTAAAGCCCAAACTCATCGAAGCGTCGGGTAACCTCAATATGCAAACCGCTGTGGAGCAAGTATCGGGAGTGAATGTGATTAAGGGGCAAGTGAATATTAGAGGTGGCAGTGGTTTTAGTTACGGCGCAGGAAGCAGGGTACTCATGCTTATCGACGATTTGCCATTATTAAGTCCGGATGCAGGCGATATTAAATGGGATTTTTTACCTACCGAAAATATACAACAAGTGGAAATTAGCAAAGGAGCTTCCTCCGCACTCTTTGGAAGCAGCGCCTTGGGTGGTGTCATCAATTTACGCACTGCTGCTCCTAAAGATATGCCTGAGACAAAAATAAGGGTGTTCACGGGTATGTTCGATGAATACAAGACGGGGTATTATAATTTCAATTCTTCTCCAATATTTAATCACGGTATCTACGCATTGCATAGTCGCAAAATTAAAAACCATGATTTGGTAATGAGTGCTGCCTTGGTTTTAGATAATTCATACCGACAAGATGAAACCACCACCTATGGCAGGGTGAGTGCGAATTATAAATATCATTTTGTGAAAGTGAAAGGCTTACAAGCAGGGATGAACCTTAACGCCTACCGACAACACACACAGATCTTTTTAATTTGGAAGAACGATAGCAACCCTTCCATTCCTGCCGAGGGCACACTGTCGAGAGGGATGAACAATCGATTTTATGCCGATCCGTTTCTCACCTATATTTCACCTGCAGGGCATAAGCATGCTTTTCGTAATCGTTACTACTATAACGATAACCAAGGTATTGGGGTTTCTAAAAATAATTATAAATCGAGTTTCATTTATAACGAATATCAATATCAAAAATCGTTTGGGGACACTGCGGGTAACGAATTAAAATTTACAATTGGTGCAGCCAATACCTATTCGATGGTGAAGAGCGATTCGATTTACGGCAATAAAACTTCGGAAAATGCTGCTGTATACATGCAAACGGAGTATAAGCTTAAAAAAATATTATTCAGCTTTGGTACGCGTGCCGAATATTTTAGAATGGATACCTTATCGAAACGTTTTGTGAAAGTGCTGAGGGCCGGATTAAACTGGCATCTCGCCCCCGCAACCTATTTGAGAGGAAGTATCGGAGAAGGCTATCGAATGCCCGCCATTGCAGAGTTATACGCTGCTACCTCATCTGGCTCACTTAGTATTTTTCCGAATCCAACACTGCAACCCGAGAACGGATGGGGCACAGAGATAGGAGTGAAGCAAGGTTTTTTATTGGGCACCTGGAAGGGGATGGTGGATGTGGCACTCTTTAGAACTCAGTATAAAAACATGATTGAATTTATTTTTGGATATTATCCTCCTGATCCGAACTATATTGGTAATCCATTACACTATATTGGGTTTGCAGCACAGAATTATACCAATGCGCGAATTTCAGGAATAGAATTAAGCACTGGTGCTGAAGGTTATTTTGGTAAAGTTCATGTAGTGATTTCGGGTGGATACACTAAGATAAATCCTTTGAACTTAGATTCGTTAGATGCAGTAGTAAGCAAAAACAGATACTTGAAATATCGTAATAATGATTTGTTGCGATTCAATGCGGATGTGGATTATAAGGGGTTTTCGGCAGGTACTACCGTGCGTTATAATAGCTTTATGAATAATATTGATGAAGCCTTTAATGGACTAATACCAGGCGTAAAAAACTACAGAGTATTGCATCCGAATGGCGATTGGCTTTTCGATTTGCGTATAGCCTATAAACTCACAAAATACAATTCCACCGTTTCATTAATTGTAAAAAATATCACCAACCACGAGTACATGTACGCCCCAGCAAACCTAGGTCCACCACGTGCATTTATGGTTCAATACACTGCTCAGTTTTAATCTATGAAGAAATTTCTCAAATCGCTGAAAGGCTGGATACTCAATATCATCACCATCTTTTTTTTATCATCACTCATCGTGGTATTGTTGTATCGTATTGTGCCTGTGAAAATTGTGCCCATCATGGTGTACCGATTAAAAATGCCTAAGCACGATTGGGAGCCAATAAAAAATATCAGTCCGAATGTGTATTACAGCGCCATGGCCTCCGAAGATCCAAACTTCTTGAAGCATCATGGATTTGATTTTGATGCGATAAAAAAAGCTTATGACGAAAGTAAAAAATACAAAAAACAACTTCGTGGTGGCAGTGGCATCAGTCAGCAATGTGCCAAAAATTTATTTCTATTGCCGGTAAGAAGTTGGGTTAGAAAAGTTTTTGAAACCTATTTCACCGTGATGATTGAAGCCTTCTGGAACAAGAAACGCATCATGGAAGTATACTTGAATATCATTGAAATGGGAGATGGCATTTATGGTATTGAAGCTGCCGCTCAAAACTATTATCGCAAACCCGCATCCCGCTTATCGCTGGCAGAAGCTTCAATGATTGTAGCATGCTTCCCTAACCCTCGGAAGTTCACGCCACAACGCCATCCAGGCTGGATTAATGCCAAGCAAAACATGGTGATGACCTTCGCTGGATGGATGCCTCGCCAAAATTGGGATAAGTAAAATTTTATAGTTTTAAAAAGTCAATGGCTGTTTTACTAAGCAGTTGCTCTTTTATTTCATTACTGAACCCAGGCATTTGCTCAATAAATTTTCCGTGCTCTAAATCGCCCAGTGGGAAAGGGTAATCGGTACCATACGCAATTTTTTCAGCACCAATTAAATTCACCAAAAACTTCAGCGTCTCATCGTCATGTGTAATACCATCGATCCAGAATTTTCCGATATATTCTCTTGGGTCTTTTATTTCATTGATATTGCAGAGGTCGGGACGGGCATGCCATCCATGACTCACACGCCCAACAGTGAATGGAAATGATCCACCACCATGTGCGAACATCACACGCAGTTTCGGGTATGCATCGAACACCCCACCGAAAATCATGCTACATATCGCTAAACTCGTTTCTGCAGGCATTCCAACGAGCCAAGGCAAGAAATACTGTTGCATCTTCTCTTGTCCCATCATATCCCAAGGATGCACAAAAATGGCGACATCTAAATCTTGAGCAGCTTCCCATAAAGGAAAGAAACTTTTATGATCGAGATTGCGATCACCAATATGACTGCCAATTTCGAAGCCACGTATGCCAAGTTGTTCTTTGCATCGGCGCATCTCACCAATACTCAAATCGATATCCTGCAGCGGCAAGGTGCCTAAAGCAATAAATTTATCGGGCCTGTTATTTTGTACTCCAGCAATATGATCGTTCAAGAATTGGCACCAATCGAGCCCATCGTGGGGCTTTGCCCAGTAATTAAATAAAACGGGTACCGTGCAAAGCACCATCTTATCTACGTTGTGTGCTGCCATATCTATTGCAATGGCTTCGGGGTTCCAGCAATTCTCTTGTACCTCACGAAAAAATTGCCCGTTATCTTTCATCATACGGGCGCTACCTTTCTTGTGATGGTCCATATATACAAAGCCACCATAGCCATAACGACTTTTTAAATCAGGCCATGTTTCGGGCAGTATATGTGCGTGTATATCTATCTTCATCTAGCTACAAAAATAAAAAACCCCGCAACATATTTTGTTACGGGGTTCATTAATATTTTAAATCAATTATTTACTGATAGTAAATTTACCAGTTTTAACTTCTTCCGAAGTCTTGATCTCATAGAAATAGATTCCTGATTTCAATGCTTCAAAATTGATTTGCTCTTGTTGTAAACCTGCCGATTTCTCGAAATTGTAAGAAGCAACCACTTTACCAGTTACATCGCTGATGTTGATGGTAACTTTTGAATCTTTCTTCAATTCATAAGTGATGGTAGCATTATTTCTTACTGGGTTAGGGTAAATACCAGTAGTATTTGATTTTGCTGTAGCACTGATACCTGAAGGCGCAGGGAAAGCGAAATTATCTACATTCATAGCAGTAGCATTATTGTAACCTTTATTTACAGAAGCACTAACAATGATAGTACAAGTATCTGGATCTAATGTAGTATTGAAATAAGTGAATGGGAAACTGAAAGTCTGCCATGAATTATCACTTACGATACTAGTTCTAACAATTCTAGCAATGACTTCACGGCTGCCATTCGATGTATTCCAACGAGTAAGCAAAATTTCAACCATTCCAGTATCGCTTGAAGTAAGTGTACCTAATGTGAATTTGTAATCAAATAACGCTCTGGTAACTCTTTTAGTAAATGCGAAAGAAGCAACCAACTTACCTGCCGAAGCCGCTTCGTTTTTTACTGCAGCACCAAAGGCACCATTCTTAACATGATCGACTCGTGTAACACTACCACCCTGAAGTGACCAATCAGTGATTGTTGTATTGTTCGTCCAACTTTCCATTCCGGAGTTCGCGAATCCATAAAAACCTTGAGCCTTAACAAAGATCGAACTCAGTAAACAAGTGATTAGTAGAATGTATTTCATGATATAATAATAATGTAAGTGTCGCAATTAAAGAAATATTTTACAATGTTACGAATTATTGTAAAAAAAAAATGGCAATATTTTCTTTCGCCAAGATTATTCTTTTAAATGGAAAAGTATTTTTTAATGTACAAACTGTGTTTTAAAATGTAATAAATATTAAATTCATATGAATATTTCCGGAATTAAAAGCTCAACAAAACCAATATATGTAGCTTATTCTGTGCATTATTTCCAATAAAAGCAACTATTGGCACAATGTTTGTAAAATAAGTGCAAATAGTTTTTGTTTTCATAGTTTTTGTTCATTAAGGGGCTTTTGCCCCTTTTTGTCATTTTAGGGGTTTACATACTTTAAAAACTGTTTTCCACTCCATTCTTCCTCCATTTCAATTTTCATTTTTGATTTTATTTCTCGTTTGCTTTGTCCGAACCTATAATTCTTATCATAGTATTGAAGAAGCGCAGCGGCCCAAGCAGTTATATTTCCTTCCGATAAATACTGTAATATCTCTTTCAAATGTTTATCGCCTAATCTTTTTTTGAGACTGCTGGTTCTTTCCATGAGTAAATCCTTGGGTAGATTTCCATATTCATTTATTATACGCTTCAACCGAATATTATCAGGAAGGCTGATTTCACAGAATTCGGCTTCTCGCATCTGATTCCAAAGTGCTTCCGACAAGCAGTTGTTTCCAATGCGCCTGCTTTCATCTTCCACCCATACCCGTTGCGCCAGGTTTAAACCCTGAATAACCCTTGCCAATTCATTCTCAAATTGCTCTTGTGTAGGCTGAGGCTTTTGATTTATTCCACCAAATGTAGAGCCTTTATGATGCGCCAAACCTTCCAGATCAATGATTTGTTCGCCTTCATGTTGTAATTGATGGAGCAACTCGGTTTTACCACTACCGGTTAAGCCGCCAATGATTTTAATATTTAATGGCTGATCAATTTTATTTAAAACCCAATGCCGGTAAGATTTATAGCCACCTTTTAAAATGGAAACGTCAAATCCGGCATTATCGAGTAATTGAGCAACGATACGGCTGCGTAGTCCGCCACGCCAGCAATGCAACGTAACTTTCTTGTTTGGAAATTGATGCCTGATGTTTCGAATAAGTAAAGAAAATTGACCTCCAACGAGCTCATAACCTAATAGCACAGCCGACTCATTGCCTTTTTCCTTATAGCAAATACCCACCAATCGGCGATTTTCATTATTGAGAAGAGGAATATTAACAGCGCCAGGAATATGGCCTTGTTCAAATTCACCTTCGCTTCTCACATCCAATACCTGTTTGGTTCCCAGAGATAATATCAACTCCTCAATTTCGATGATGTGCATAGTTATAACAAAATTTAAAGCGCCGCTATTTTTTATTTTTTAATTTCGCAGTCTTAACATTATGGCTCAAAATAGTATTTTAATCTTTGATTTTGGCTCGCAATATACACAATTGATTGCCCGCTGTGTGCGTGAAATGCAGGTATACTGCGAGATTTTGCCTTGGCACAAAATTAACGAAACCGATTTCACGGCTTCACATATACAAGGTGTAATTTTATCAGGAAGCCCGTTTTCTGTTAGGCAGCCCGACGCACCTCGTCCCGATTTATCTCGTATACATGGTGTAAAGCCAATGCTTGGGGTATGTTATGGTGCCCAATTGCTTGCTCAAAATGCTGGTGGTACTGTTTCCGCATCTCGTATGCGTGAATATGGAAGAGCACAAATAAACACCATCAATAACAATGAATTGTTTGCAAGCATGAGCAACCCAACCGAAGTATGGATGAGTCATGCCGATACCATTTCGGAAATTCCCGCCAGCTTCGAACTCATTGCAACCACCGAATCAATTCCGGTTGCCGCCTTTAAAATTAAAAATGAAGCGACTTACGGCATTCAATTCCATCCAGAAGTAACACATAGTAAAGAAGGAAGAAAATTGTTGCAAAACTTCTTGCTAAATATTTGTGAATGCAAACAGGATTTTACTCCCGAACATTTCATTGAAGAAACTGTGAATGGCTTAAAACAAAGGCTAAAAACAGATAAGGTGGTAATGGCCCTTAGCGGCGGTGTTGATAGTACTGTTGCTGCAGTGCTTTTACATGAAGCCATCGGTGCTCAATTGCATTGTATTGTGGTTGATAACGGATTGATGCGCAAGGATGAGATGATTCAGGTAATTGAAAATTACAAGTATCTTGGATTGAATATCAAAGCCATCGATGCCAAACAAAAGTTTTATACTGCCCTCGAAGGGGTGGTTGATCCTGAACAGAAACGCAAAATTATTGGCCGCACCTTCATCGAAATATTTGATGAAGAAGCTCATAAACTTAAAGATATCAAATGGCTGGGACAAGGTACTATCTATCCCGATGTAATTGAATCGATTTCGGTAAATGGTCCTAGTGCTACTATCAAATCGCATCATAATGTAGGGGGCTTACCCGAGAAAATGAAGATGAGCGTTGTAGAGCCATTGCGACTTTTATTTAAAGATGAAGTACGTAAAGTAGGTGCTGCACTAGGTATCGAGCAAGGGTTACTTAAACGTCATCCTTTTCCTGGTCCAGGTTTCGGAGTGCGCATCCTAGGCGATATCACCGAAGCGAAAGTTAAAATATTACAAGAAGCAGACGCAATCTATATCGATAATTTATTGGAGAGCGGATGGTATGATAAAATATGGCAAGCAGGTGCCATTCTTACCCCAATTAAAAGTGTGGGTGTAATGGGCGATGAGAGAACCTATGAAAATGTGGTGGCCCTCAGAGCGGTGCATAGCAGCGACGGCATGACCGCCGACTGGGTGCATCTGCCCTATGAATTACTTGCAAAAATTAGTAGTGAAATTATCAATCGAGTAAAAGGAGTGAATCGTGTAGTATATGATATCAGTTCAAAACCACCAGCAACTATTGAATGGGAATAATATGAGCTTAAAAAGTATGAGTGTATTACTTCGTAATTGTTTTTTTGTGATTTTGATTTCTTTGTGCTTGGTTTCTAATTTCCTAAAAGCACAATCCGTTGCAGCCTATCCAAATAATTCACATGGCGAGCCATCGGCAGCTATAGAAATCCCTAAAAAGGATAAGCATTTCAAAGTTGGTTTGTTTCTGCCATTTTTCAAGGAGGGTACGGATACAACCCCAGTGATGCATGCCTTTGCCTTATCGAGCCTCGATTATTTGGCGGGTGTAAAAGCCGCAATTGATTCGATAGAAAAAACCGAAAATGTAAAAATCGATTTCTTTGTTGAGGATACAGAGCTCGATAGTAGTATTGTAGAATCGCTACTTTATAAAGAAGAATACCGAGATTTGGATGTACTCATTGGACCTGTATTTCAAAGTGGTGTTGAAATGGCTACCCCAATTATTCAAAAGAGAAACACCATCATGTATCTGCCTTTTGAAAAGGATTATAATGCGGAGAAACTATCCAATATTATTTCATCTCAAAAAAACATGACGGCCTATGCGGCTTATTTCTCTAGCTATTTCGAACGTCAGTTTGCAAACCAGAACAAGCAATACATTTTCTTATACAACTCCAAGGAGGGCAAGTTTGGGAGGGAAGCACACGCCATGGACAGTATCATTAAACTTGATTTGAATGCCAATATCGATACTTCAAAAATGATGATTTTCGATTTGGGCAAAAAGGAGAATGGCCCCTTGGCTTCTAAGCTGGTAAAGGGGAATCAGTATGTGTTTTTTGTCAATTGCAAAAACAGTTATTTTGTTAATGAAGCACTGAGTCAGATAAAGACAATCGTTTCCTCGGCACCCGAAGTATTCTGTTATTTTGAAGTGCTCGAATCGGAAGTACCCGCTTACGAAATTTGGGACACCTTGAAAGTGAAATTCTTCTCCCGTTTCTTCGTGAATTTTGAAGATGGCCCAACAGGAACCCTTCGAAAGAAAATTATCGAAAGCTATAATCAAGACCCGGTAGAATTTACCTACAAAGGATATAATGATATTTTGTTTTTATCACAAGCATTTGCAGATGGGAAAGATTGGTTAAACAATTGTTTGAATAAAGACTATGTGAATGAAGTCGCAGGATTTTATTATCATCAGGATCCCAGCAATGGCGGTATTTTTAATGGGTATCATGCCGTATGGAGATATGAGAAGCTAAAACTTTACCGACAATACTGATGCGTGAAATCATTCAGTTAGATATTATAAAGGAGTTACTTACATCCTATCCTGATGACGCCCCATTACATCATTTTACTAAAGAATTTTATCGCAAACACCGACAGTTAGGATCTCGCGATCGCAGGTTTTATAGCGATACCATCTATAAATATTTTCGTTGCAAGACACTCTTCAGCAAACTTAGTTTTGAAGAGAAGCTTTGTTATAGTGGCTTTATAACAAGCACCGAACCCATTAATTTTCATCGATTCCTACTATCGATTATTAATTGCCCGTTGGATTTAATTAACTCCTGGGCTTTGAGTATAGATGAGAAGCTTTCACTTTTAGAATCTGCTGGAATTATTTCATGGGCTTCTTATTTTCCTGGGAAATCCTTTGTTGATAGGGATTTGGATATGAATACTTTCCTAATGTCCCATTTACATCAGCCTGCATTTTATATTCGCGTTTCGAAAAGCGAAACGGCAACAATTGCAAAAATCTTAAATGAGCAAGCAGTAAAATTTACGCAGTCAAAAAACACTTTCGCTTTTGAGGCGGCTCTCGACATTTCAAAATACCTGCCCGAAGGTAGCTATGAGGTACAGGATTTATCGTCGCAGGCTACAGTGGCACTCATGAACCCAGCGCCTGGAGCATCTGTATGGGATTGTTGCAGTGGGGCAGGAGGTAAGAGCATGATGTTGCTCGACGCACATCCCAATATTCAACTCTTTTGCAGTGATAAGCGCAATACGATTTTGGAAAATTTAAAAGTACGATTGCAGCATGCAGGATTGAAAGCGGCAGGCGTTAGTGAATTTGATGCCGTGAATAAAAGTGGTGATTTGAAATTCAATCAAAAAATAATTCCAGAAGGTTTCTTCGATATGATCATTGCTGATGTTCCATGCACTGGAAGTGGCACCTGGGGTCGCACTCCCGAAAGGCTCTATCAGTTTAAGGAGGAGGAAATAAAAGTATATGCAGCCTTGCAAAAATCAATCATCCGAAATATAATTCCATACCTAAAACCCAACGGCCAACTGGTTTATATCACTTGTTCGGTATATGCTACCGAAAATACAGATCAACTTAATGAGATTGAAAAGCTTGGATTTAAAATTGTGAGCAAGCAATATTTTATAGGATACGACAAGCAAGCAGATACGCTTTTTGGCGCCGTATTACAGAAAATTTAAAACGAGATTTAGAGAAAAAACAATCAGTTAGTAAGCAGGAAGTACTGGTTTGTTTTGCAAGATACCATCAATCTTTTCCATGATTTCGGAGGTCAATAGGGTATACTTGTCAATGGCGCTAAGGTTTTCTTCGAGTTGTTTGGTTTTCGTAGCACCAAGTATTACCGTACTCACATTATTATTTTTCAAGCACCATGAAAGGGCCATAACAGGCAAGCTGAGTCCAAGTTCGTTGGCTAATACCTGAAGGCTATTTACTTTTGCAATACGATCTTCATTCAAGGTACTATCTTTCAACCAAGCCAAATTTTCATCACCCAATCGGGTATCGGTAGCAACTCCATTAGAATATTTACCGCTTAAGAGCCCCGATGCTAAGGGGCTCCAGATGGTAGTGCCAAGGCCTTTATGTTTGAACAAGTGCAAATATTCATTTTCTAATTTGTTGCGCACAAACATATTATAATGCGGTTGCTCCATGATGGGTTTGATCAAATGGTGCTGTTCGCAAATAAGATGTGCTTCCATAATTTCACTTGCACTCCATTCGCTGGTACCCCAATATAAAATGAGGCCTTTTTGAATCAGCAAATGCATGGCCCATACTGTTTCTTCAATAGGAACGGTTTTGTCGGGGCGATGACAGAACATCAAATCAATATAATCGAGTTGAAGGCTTTTCAATGATTTATGTGTTGCTTCAAAAATATGTTTGCGGCTGAGTCCTTTCTGGTTGGGTTTGCCTTCTTCGCTTCCCCAAAATATTTTACTCGACACGAGGTAGCTGCTTCTACTCCATGTTTTTTGTTTGAGTATTGCACCCATCACAATTTCGCTTTTGCCTGCCTGGTAGCTTTCGGCATTGTCAAAAAAATTGATGCCAGCATCATAACTAATGCTCATGAGTGAGTCGGCTGTTGCGTCGTCGATATGGCCACCAAAGGTAAGCCACGAACCGAGGGATAGCGCTGAAATTTGTATCCCCGAATTTCCTAATCTTCTATATTCCATGATAAGGCAAAGGTATTGTATTTTTAGAATTGATGTTTTAATTATTCCATACATAATTAAACTATTGAGGTGTTTATGCATCCTACCATTCGATTTATAACCACTTAATCTTTATATCATGAAAATAATTAAAACCTTGATGCTGCTCTTATTTATTGGAGTTGGCATTAGCTCTCAAGCTCGCGCACAAAAACTAACCTCTGAAGAAAAAGCCTTGGTGCTCACCTTTCGAATGAGTAAATATTTACAGCTTACGGAGGTGCAGAAAACTGCGATTATGAAAATTCATCAACAAGCAATTGAGCAAATGGAAGCCGCCAATCACACCTATTGTGATAATAAGGAGGCATTGAGAAATGCAAAAAAGGAAATCATGACTCAACGTAATATCGAATTGCAGAAGGTATTGAGTGCCGATCAGTTTGCATTATATCAACAAAAGCAAAAGGAAGCAAAAGCTCAGTTGCAGAAGGATCGGGAAGCGGCTCGCAATCGCAAGGCAGCCCAACAACCGCTGCCCGCTAAGACACCTGGAGAGGTGACGCCACAACCTCAGAAGTAATAAGATAGATTTGATTTGGAATAGGCCGTTCGCTATTTTAGGAGGTACAAACCTGAAATAGCGACGGCCTTTTTATTTTAGAGCGCCTATTTAGTATATTCGCATATTAATTTAAAAATTCACAATATGCAAGAACAATCAAAAGCCCTGCACGATGATACCAAAACAAAAATGGATCATGCATACAGCCATTCCACCGATTTAATCGCGAAAGTTCGCGCCGGTAAAGCTACTCCGGGAATGCTCGATGTAGTTATGGTTGATTACTATGGTAATCTTACACCACTAAGTCAGGTTGCCAACGTCACCACACCCGATGCTCGTACATTGCAAATTCAACCTTGGGAAGCGAGTTTGATCGCCGAAATTGAAAAGGGAATTTCCAAAGCGAATTTGGGTTTAAATCCTCAAAATGATGGAAAATTAGTAAGAATAACGGTTCCACCGCTTACTGAAGAACGTAGAAAAGACCTCGTGAAGCAAGCAAAGAACGAAGCGGAGAATGGTAAGATTGCTATTCGTAATATTCGTAAAGATGCAATGGAGAAATCGAAAGGATTGGTTAAGGCTGGTTTACCTCAAGATGATGGTAAAAAACTAGATGAGCAAATTCAAAAATTGACTGATGCTCATATCGATCAATTAGATAAATCGTTGGAGCAAAAGGAAAAAGAAATTATGACCGTTTGAGTTTTCAAAACGAATCATTGTAATTATACTTACATAAAAAAACCTCTCAGAATTATCGGAGAGGTTTTTTTATGTATTAAAAACAGGTTGAATTAAACTGTTTTGCGATTGATTGCTGTTTTGGCTGCACTGCTCTTGCCTTTGGTATCTATCTTAATAGCAGGCTGATTTTTTATCACGTTGTTTTTCACTTCATGATGCTCAATCTTTGTATCATCCTTATCTTCATTATCCTTCGCTTGACGCATTGCTTCGAAATCGAGGTCGCCATTCAAGAGGCTATACCATTGCACCAAACGCTTGATATCTGAAAGATGCACACGTTCTTTGTCGTAGGTAGGTAATACCTTTTCGAAAAATGTTTTCAATTCAGCATCCGTACCTTTTGCAGTAGGAGTTGCTGTTCCTGCAACAACAATATCGTTGAGCTTCACCAATACCTCACGTAACTTAATATCATCTCCAGTTGTAAACATTGAGATGTCTTCTAAAATTGAAAACCGTTGAGATACAGAAACCGAAGTACGTGTTTTCGCAGCATCAATACTTTCAACTACTAAATTGGTTTTGCCATGAGCTACAATTTTAAATAGGCCTGGCTTTCCTGAAATATGAACAATATCTTTTAACTCCATAATTATTATGATTTTTTGCGTCGGTAAAAATATAAAAAACAAAACAAAGATGGGCTATGAGAATATTCACAAATAGGGGTATTTACACGAAATTTACATTTTCAACTACATTGAATTACTAGATGGAAGGTTTTAATTATGAATTATCTACTAACTTTGCCATCAATGAAGAAGAAAATACTCATTACAGGAAGCAATGGCTTACTAGGTCAGAAATTGTTGGAGCAATTAGCGAATCATCCCCAATTCGAATTAATAGCGACAGCAAAAGGTGCGAACCGTGCATCGGAAACCGAAGGATATAGCTATGAGTCAATGAACATCGCCGATTCGAAGCAGGTAAGTGAAATCATACAGAAGCATCAGCCACACTTTATTATCAATGGGGCTGCCATGACCAATGTAGATGCCTGTGAGTCGGAGCGTGAGTTATGCCTGGCACTCAATGTTAATGCAGTGAAATATTTGGCAGATGCCGCCAACGCCGTTGGAGCACATTTTATTCAGCTCAGTACCGATTTTATTTTTGATGGAACGCTCATTGGCGGCATGTATGATGAAGAGGCCAAAGCCAACCCCATCAGCTTTTATGCCGATAGTAAGCTCATGGGTGAACAAGTGGTGCAAACCTTTGCTCACCGCTGGTCGATTGCACGCACCATCATCGTTTATGGTGTGGTATCGGATATGAGCAGAAGCAATGTGATTTTATGGGTCAAGAAAAATTTGGAAGAAGGCAAAAAGATCAATGTGGTGAATGACCAATTTCGCACACCTACCTTGGCCGACGACCTTGCCAAGGGCTGCATCCTAATTGCAGAGAAGGAAGCGACAGGAATTTTTAACATTGCGGGTAAGGATTATATGAGTATTTATGAATTGGCATTGAAGGTTGCCGACTATTGGAAACTCGATGCTTCATTAATATCCCCATCTCAAAGCATCTCCTTGAAACAAGCGGCCAAACGCCCTCCAGTAACAGGTTTGAAAATTGATAAAGCACAAAAAGTTTTAGGTTATAATCCGGTAAGTTTTGAAGAAGGACTTGCCGCTGTTGAGCAACAACTCATTCGTTTTTCAAAATAATTGCAAAGAAAGTTTTATTATTTAGCAGCGGTTGCCGTGTTTGGAATCTCAATATCCAAGGTTCTTCCAACTACATGTGCAATGGGTTTGATTTTCTCCAACATCGTCACAAATTGATCGGGGAATAAAGATTGCGGTCCATCACTAAGCGCTTGCTCAGGGTTATTATGAACTTCAATCATGAGACCATCGGCGCCAGCAGCGATTGAGGCTAAGGCCATAGGCGTTACACGATGGCGCAATCCGGTACCATGACTTGGGTCGCTAAATACTGGAAGGTGACTTAATTCTTTTATGATTGGGAAGGCAGCAACATCTAAAGTATTTCTTACACTACTATCGAAGGTTCGAATACCTCTCTCGCACAAAATCACTTTTTCGTTACCTCCACTTAAAATATATTCAGCGCTCATCAACCATTCGGTGATTTTGCTGCTCATACCTCGTTTCAACATCACGGGCTTATCGATATTTCCTAATTCGGTAAGCATGTAAAAGTTCATCATATTACGAGTACCTACTTGAAGTATATCAGCATATTCATAAACCTCATCGAGTACACTTAAGTCGATGATTTCGGTAACTACACGCAAGTTGTATTGGTCGGCAGCCTGGCGCAGGAGTTTCAGTCCTTCAACAGCCATCCCTTGAAATGTATAAGGAGATGTTCTTGGTTTATAAGCACCACCTCTAATAAACTTCACTCCATTTTGATGCAACATTTTTGCAATAGAGAAAATCTGTTCTTCACTCTCCACGGCACACGGTCCTGCGATGGTATTAATCATATTACCACCAATGGTAATGCCTTTCACATCGAAAGTGGTAGGTTCTTTTTTCCAAGTACGGCTGGCCAATTTATATGGTTCACGTACCTCAAACACATCTTGAACACCATCAAGTAATTTGATGCGTCGAATGTCAAAGTCGTGAGGAAACTCACTGATAGCAACAATATTTCTATCGTTCAGCGTAGCATTATGAATTTCGAGATTTAAATCGGAGAGCTGACGAAGCACTTCGCCTACCTGTTTTTTAGAGAGATTCTCTTTTAGTATGACAATCACCTTAAGTTAATTTTGAGTGGTGTAGTATAATTTAAGTTTAATTCCAAGTCCTTTTCTGGTATCCATCACTACATGACTCGCCGCAATAGGGTTGTCGGTAGGAATGATTAAATAGAGTCCACGGTTTTTATCTGTACTACCGGTGGCTTTATAGTCGTTGATTAACTCTTGCAGATGCAAGGTAAAATTGAAACGGTATTCGCCAGAGGTTGTATTATAATAGCCACCATAATATGGATTTAATGGAGAACTTCCTGCATAAAAAATGTCTTTGATGAAGTCATTTCTGCCAGTGGTAGCATTGGGTTGTAATAATCGCAAACTAGTAGGTGCATAGAAATCGGCATTCAACCAGCTTCCATAAGGTTTCATGATGAGCTCTGCACTATTGATAGCAATATTCTTATACTTTTTCGCCAACTCATAGAGATAAGGAATTTGAATTCTCATCTTATACTTACCCATCGATTGAATAAAGCAGGTATCTGCATTATAATGTGTGCCAGGATAGGCATAGTCTTGAGGTAAGGAAGTTAGTGGGGGAGTAGGTAGCGTATGATTGTAAGTTGTGACACGACGAGAGGTAGTACCCACAGTAAATGCAACAGAGAGCGAATCATTATAATAAACCACCAAGGCGGCACCAGTAGGGGCATTCGACTTGTTGGTTGTTTTTAAATTCACATATACAAAACCTCCATTCCCTGAGAGAACGCCCTCACTGGAAATGGCCAATCCCTTGAAGTAATTTAAGAAATCGGAATTAGTAGAAAACGCTGTTCCTGGGGCATTAAACAATTTGCTTTTAGCCCAAGTATCATCCAATTTGAAACGCAGTGCGGGGGGTATTTTAGATGATTTACTTCCCAATACAATTGGAATACTATCTTTTAAATTCAATATTCCATTCCATGAACCAACTGAAACCGGACTATAATTAATAAAGCTATTGCTATAATAAGGACGGGTTGCATCCAATCCGCTGTTTAGCTCGTGAACACTGAAACGTTGTGCGGTACTAATATCGCCAAAGCTTCTGTTTCCTTCGCTATTGTCGGCGGCTAAAAACCCAACATATAATACAGCGGAGTCGAACTTGGTAGCGCCTCCAAATGTGAAGTTATCGCGAGGGAGCAGGTATTGCGCCGAAACGGTAGCATGGGTAAGGTTAAAAGTGCTATTGTCACTTGTGCCTAGTACATTATACGACAGTTCGGATGTGATTATCGAATCTTCCAAAATCGTACGGGTAAACAAGGTTAGCGTATCGGTGTAAATGATATTGCTATTGCTTGCTTCAGGTACAAGGCCATTACCTACATTATCTTTGCGCTTACATGAAACGACAAAGAGAGATACTAAAATTAAAATTCCGGCGAAACGTAGTTTATTTTCCATCAATCACTTTGTGATAAAACTCTTCGTAAATGTCAATCAAATTTTCGGATTCGCCCTGTGGGGACTCTAATATTAATTTCTTTTTTTGAGTATCGATAAACTTATCGACCTTGCTATTTATATTATCTGAAGCACGAATAATTCCATCGGAATGTGCAATAGCGCCCATGTACATGCTGGCACATTCTCCATTTTCGTATGGAGCAGTGTGTTCTAGTTTTACATGTTGTAAAGATGCTTTGCGGATGAATTCCTTTCCAAGGGAGCTACTATATTGATTTTCAAAAACCGAATACACCACTTTGGATTTACGGAAAATAGGGTCGTCTTTATAAGTTGACTTTAAATACATCGGAATCAAACTGGTCATCCAGCCTTGGCAATGAATTAAGTCAGGAGGCCATCCTAATTTCTTACAAGTTTCTAGTACTCCTTTACAAAAAAAGATAGTTCTTTCATCATTATCCTTGAAAAACTTGTCGTTTTCGTCGTTAAAAATGAATTTTCTGTGGAAATAGTCTTCATTATCTAAAAAATAGACTTGCAATTTGGCTTGAGGCAAAGAGGCTACTTTAATCGTCAATGGATAATCGGTATCATCAATATTGATATTAATTCCCGACAAACGAACTACTTCATGCAACTTGTTTCTGCGCTCGTTAATAACTCCAAAACGTGGGATAAACACACGAATTTCGGTGTTTCTCTCTTGAATGTGCTTTGGAAGACGGAGCGCTAAGTTTGCAATACCTGAAGTTTCTAAGAAAGGGCTCATTTCTGAGGAAACGAACATTATTCTTTTCTTCTGCATATTGAAATTGATTTAAACTTTTAATAGAACTGTTCAGCAAATTTAAGCATAAATACCCAAAAAAGCTATACGGGACAAGGTTTGGACTAAAATAAAGATTTGTTTGTATGGATTATTTTTTGTAATGATAAGGAGATTAGAGCATTAAACTCTTTACCTCTCCTTTGCCTTCCCGAACCAAAAATGGCATTTCTTCGGTACAGTCGATAATCGTAGATGGCTGATTATTACCGTATCCATCACTCAACATGCAATCTATTTGCTTCTCATAGTTTCCGAAAATTTCATACGGGTCGGTGATATAGTCCTCGATTTCATTCGAACTATGAATTGATTTCGATACCATCGGATTCCCTAGCTCCTGAATGAGCATTCGGGCAACATTATTGTCGGGAACACGAATACCTACCGTTTTTTTCTTGTTATGGAAGATCTTGGTGACATTACTATTGGCCTTTAAAATGAATGTATAAGGTCCAGGAAGCGTTTGTTTCATGAGCTTAAATACAGGAGTGTCAAAAGGCGTGGTGAAGTCGGAGATGTGCTTTAAATCGTCGCAAATCAATGCCAAGCTTGAGGTTTCGGGCTTGGAATTGAAAATCTTACATAGCTTCTCGATGGCTTTGTAATTCATCAAATCGCAACCAATAGCATAGATGGTATCGGTAGGAAAAATAATGATTCCTCCTTCTTTCAGGTGTTTCACTGCTTGTTTTATATACAGCGAATTGGGATTCTTATCATTAACCTCTAAAAACATCGGGTGCAAAGTTACGCAATAAAGCCCGTTGCCAAGGATGATTGTGATTAGTTTAGAAAGGCAATAATTAAAGTCTGGCGATTACCCTTTCTAAGTCTTCTGGACTGTCGACCGAGATGTTTTCGAAATGCGTGAATGCGGTTTGAATTTCATATCCATTTTCAATCCAACGCAATTGTTCGAGGCATTCGGCCTTTTCAAGGGTCGACATGGGAAGCTGGGTAAGGGCTTTCAAAACATTAGGTTTGAAGCCATACATCCCGATATGACGGTAGAACTCTTTTCCAGTGGGAACCGACTCATTGCGATGAAATGGGATGAGATACCTCGAAAAGTAGATGGCTTTGAGTGATGTATTCACCACACATTTTACGGTATTCGGCGAATCGAGTCCGGCATGGTATTCCTCCGGTTTGATGAGGGTGGCAATTTGAATATCTGGATTTGCAAAGCAGTCGATGAGTTGCACAATCTGTTCGGGATGAATGAGTGGCTCATCGCCCTGCACATTAATCACCACATCGAAATTTTGAGTCAATTGAGTAACAACCTCGGCCACGCGGTCGGTGCCACTCTCATGATTATTAGCGGTCATGAGTGTAAGTGTGAAGTTGCTTGCATGTTCCAAGATGCGCTGATCGTCGGTTGCAACAACCACAGTAATTTGATGTGAGGTAATGGCTTGTACTTTCTGGCATTGTTCCACCACACGCTGGATCATGGTTTTTCCATGAATATTGGTAAGTGGCTTGCCTTCAAAACGGGAACTACCATAACGAGCCGGAATGGCGAGTAATACATTCATCTTGCGAAAGTAGGAAATTTGAAATGTAAATTGATGTATCGGGAGGATATCAGTTTTCTTACCTATTTAATTATTATTTTCGCCCCCCATGTTTTTAGAGCCTAAAAAAGCCGGCCCCAAGGGTTGGATTGAAGTCATCTGCGGATCGATGTTTTCTGGTAAAACAGAAGAGTTGATTCGTCGACTCAAACGGGCTCAGTATGCAAACCTGAAAGTGGAAATCTTTAAACCGGCCATAGATGTGCGTTATGATGAAGAACAAATTGTTTCTCATGATTCCAATAGTATCAAATCAACCCCAATTAACTCCTCATCCAATCTGCTCCTCATCTCTGCCAATGTTGATATTGTAGGGATAGATGAAGCACAGTTTTTTGATGAAGGGTTGCCAGAAGTATGCGAAGTGCTAGCTAAAAAAGGGGTAAGAGTAATTGTGGCTGGTTTAGATATGGACTTCACCGGAAAGCCATTTGGTCCCATCCCGGCCCTAATGGCTAAGGCCGAATTTGTTACGAAGGTTCATGCCATTTGTATGCGCTGTGGCGATTTTGCTACACACTCCTTCCGTTTGGTGGAAAGCGATAGCACCTTGCTATTAGGTGAAAAAGAAAGTTACGAGCCTCGTTGTAGAAGTTGTTTCAATGAAGGCATGCTTCTTCGCAATAGCTAAAACTAAATAGCGCGCTTTATAGATTAGAGCAATTGCACCAATCACTAATCTGCTAACCGAAAACAATAAAACGAATGACCTTTAAATTCGAAAATTAGGAATCGGAGGAAGGGCTTATTTTGAATCAATTTATGGTCATTATCTTTTACATTTGCATTAATAGCAAATTTTAAAGTATTCTAAGTATTCATGCATCAGAACAAAAAGTTCACTCTATTGTTTCAATACCTATGTTTAGGGCTTGTGCTATTGTACTGCACGCAAGTCAAGGCGAGTGTGCTTACTCAGTCGATTGGTAGAACGAGTTTATTGGATAGTGTTTTTGTTTACATGGAAAAAATTGGGGTTAAACATTCGGATATTGTTATAAGGCAGGTGATCGTAGAAACAGGTTGGCTGAAATCGAATTTCTTGATGAATAAAAACAATTTGTTTGGGTTTCAAAACAGAAGTGGTTATTTGAATTTTCCGAATTGGAAGAGCTCGGTCGATTTTTATAAGAACTGGCAATCGAGATATTATCTTGACAATAGCGAAGACTATTACGATTTTTTACTGCGTGTCAAATATGCTTCTGCTAAAAAATATGTGGAATATCTTAAGAAAATAGATATCCCTGAAAAATACGCACACCCGAACCCGTTTGTGAATTATACCCCTCCCGACTAGTGCGCCAAACAGTTTTTCGGATGTAGCTATTCTACTACGTAATGAATACATTGGCTTCTGAATTGTTTAAAAGTAGAATTTACTTTTGTTTCAAGGCTCCACTCTTTTCAGTTACTTTGTTGCATAATGCGTTGGCTTAATTTAGAGTTTCATATTTTCCAAAATACTTTTTGAGTAGTTTGAAATAAAGCACGAATACCTACGTTCAATACACCAATATAATTCAATCAATGGTTTCAGCGTTAGAGCAGAGTTTGGTCACCTATCGTGATAAGAATGCTTTTTATATCAGAGAACAATACTATTCTTACGGGGCTTTGCAAGAGCGTGCGCAAGCCATTTCTAGTTATTTGAATTTGCATAATACATCACGTTTGCCTGTGGGTGTTATTGGCTACGATGCCTTTGAAACCTATGCAGCAATTATTGGTATCATGCTATCGGGGGCGGCATATGTACCTATTCATCCTGCCAATCCCATGGATCGCAATACGAGCATTATCGAGCAATCGGAGTTGTGCTTTGTATTTGCGCCCAATACTTCTTATTCTTTTGAACACCTAATCGATATTTCCAAAACGAAGGTTATAACTGTTGCCGATTTATCATCCGCATCTTTTGAAAGAAATCATATTATTTCTCCAAACGATATCGCTTATATTTTGTTCACCTCTGGAAGCACTGGAGTGCCTAAGGGTGTACCCATCACTCATCATAACTTGGAATCATTTATCGATTCATTCTTTGCGCTGGGTTATGAACTCAATTCCAATGATCGATTTCTTCAAATGTTTGATATCACCTTCGACTTATCCGTGATGTCGTATTTGGTTCCTTTACTTAAAGGCGCTTGTGCTTATACTGTGCCCTTTGATTCGGTGAAGTATATGTTTATTTATGAGCTACTCGAAAATCATAAACTAACGTTCACCTTGATGGTGCCATCCATACTTTCCTACTTGCGCCCCTATTTCTCAGAGATTGAATTGCCCGAATTGAAGTATTCATTATTTTGCGGAGAAGCACTCTATGCCGATATCACTCAAGAATGGAAGCGATGTATCCCAAATGCAAAAGTGCAAAATGTATATGGCCCTACAGAGGCAACCATCTTTTGTATGACCTACGATTGTAGCGATGTACTCAAAGAAAATAATGGGATGGTATGCATTGGGAATCCCATGAAAAACTGCGATATCCTTATTGTTGATGAGGAGAGCAAGCCAACAAATGCTAAAGGAGAATTGTGTTTGGGAGGCCCACAAGTAACACAAGGGTATTTGAAAAATGAAGAGAAAAATGCTTCATCTTTCTTTATGTATAACGAAGCTCGCTACTATCGCACAGGCGATTTAGCTTATGCCGATAAGGATGGTGAGATATTATATGCTGGCAGAAAGGATTATCAGGTAAAAGTGATGGGCGGATTTAGAGTAGAGTTAAGCGAAATTGAACATCACGTTCGAGTGTATACATCAATCAGTGGCGTGGCTGCTGTGGCAGTGCCGAACGCCATGGGTATATCTCAAATATTTTTATTTGTGGAGCAACTAAATAAGGAAGTAAGTGAGGTGATTGATTATTTAAAAACACAAATGCCAGAATATATGATTCCTGCAGCGATCCATTCATTGGTAGCTTTTCCGTTGAACAGCAATGGGAAAACCGATCGTAAGGAGCTAGAAAAAATGATACAGCATGCAGCCAAGTAACGAAGCAATGGAAATAAAGAAAGCTACAGAAAATGATATTCCGTTTTTAGTGGAAACTATTGTTGCTGCTGAGAAAAGTGGCACCTCGGTATTTAGTTATGCAACTCTTTTTGAGGTGAATGAAAACAAGGTGAAGGAGGTTCTAACAGAAATTTTATCAGAAGATATTGTGGGACAGGAGTTATGTGTAAGTGATTTTTTAATAGCATATGTAGGTGGCATTCCGGCAGGTGCTATTTGCGGCTGGATAGAAGGAGCAGAAGGTCCAAGCAACATTCTTAAATCGAATGTATTGATGTTTGGATTTGGGAAAGAGCATTTTGGAAAGGTGCTAAGTAAGGCACATTTAATGGAGCCTTTAACTATTATCAGAGAAGAAGGGAGCCTTCAACTGGAATCTATTTATGTATCCGAAAAATTTAGAGGTATGGGTATTGTCAAGGCCTTAATTGATGCCCATTTATTAAATCAGAATGGAAGGAACCCAGAAGTATCGAAGGCGCAAATAATACTTGCAAAGGATAATGATTCTGCGTTAAGGGCATACGAAAAAGCAGGATTTAAGGTGGTGTTGGAAAAATTTCAGCCGAATGCCGAAATTCTAAAATACCTTCCCACACAGCATAAGATACTGATGGAGATACAATTTTAAAAAAGAAATTAATTTAATACAGATATGAGACCCGAAGAAATTAGAGAAAAAGCAAATTCAGTTTTTCAAGAAGTATTTAAAGACCCGAACTTACAAATACAGGATGCCATGAGTGCCAAGGATGTGGAGAAATGGGATTCATTAAATCATTTGGTGATGATTTCATCCATTGAAGAAGCGTTTGGAATAAAAATTAAGTTGAAGGAATTGATTGCTATGAAAAATGTGGGCGATTTACTTAAAACGATTGCAACAAAAGTATCTTGAGAAAATATGCTATTCAGGCAATAGTGATTCTATTGCTATTAGAAACTGCATTTATTGCAATGGCAGTATGGAACCCTAAAATCCGACTTTGGGGCAACGATGAGCATGCCATCGATTTTCATTTTTATAGCCTTGGAGATTTGTTTGCAAATGATACAATCACAGGATCGGTAGCCTCGGTAAAAGTGGATAGCATTACCGAACACCTCATTAAGAGCGATACCCTAGTGATTTATGCCTTAAGCAAAACGGCATTGCTTGATTCGGCCTTCTTACCCAATACTTCAGAGCTGTCTCTAGATACCAATTTCAATAGTATCCTTAACCCTTCTAAAGAAGGGGTGTTGGCACTCGATAATTTTTTCAAATCGTTAATCGAAGAACGTGATTCGAAACTCATTCGCATCGCACATTATGGCGACTCACAATTGGAGGGCGACCGAATTACATGTGAAATACGTCGTAACTTACAAGCGAAGTTTGGTGGTTCAGGTATTGGCTACCTGCCTTTCGACGATGTAACAAGCTGTGCCTCCTACACCCGCGAAACGAATGGATCTCTTACACGATATAATGTATTTAATAATCGATTTAAGAAAGGTGCTGATTACGGTTTGAGTGGAAACACATTTCAGTTTGGAATCGCTGACTCCGCCAATACCGATTCGATCAAGGCATCAGTGTCATTCACTTTAAATCACGGGGTAAGTTATCAGCGCATGACTTTGTTATATGGCAGGTCGCCGAAAGGCTTTACAGTAAAAGTTTTCCGTCAGTCGGATAACGAACTGCTATGTGTTAAAGATATTGAAGCAACCAATGCCAGTGGCATCACCACCTTGGAATTGGCGTCCATTTCGAGTTCCTTCCGACTGGAGTTTACCTCCATTGGTATGGTCGATTTATTTGGCTTGCAGCTAGATAGCGATCATGGTGTAACCGTTGATAATTATGCCATTCGCGGGCACTCTGGCGATGGACTCATGCTCATCAACCAACAATACTTAAGCAAATGCTTATCGAGCTCAAATACACACTTGGTAATATTTGAGTATGGAAATAATATGGTTCCATATATCAAATCGGATGAGCAATGCGCTAAAACACAGGAGTTGTTTTACCGCTTGTTTATGAAGTATAAGGAAGCTGCACCCGAGGCAAGCATACTCGTTATTGGCAATGGTGATATGGCCTATAAAAGTGGGGGCGTAGCGCAATCATATAAATATGTGCGTGGTTTGAATGATGCCTTGAAGGCAGCTGCAATACAAGCCAATTGCGGGTTTTGGAATTTGCTTGATAATATGGGAGGAGAGAATTCAATTCTTATATGGAATGAGAAAGGACTCGCTACGCTCGAAGGTCATCTAACTCCAAAAGGGCAAAAGATCATGGCCAATCTTATTTTCAAGGCCATCATGGTGGAGTATAATAATTTTGTAATTAGAAATTTTTATGCAAAGAAGTAACCTCCTGAAATATAGTATTATTGGGATGGTGACACTTCTGTTGTCATTGACTTTCTCATTTTCTTCACCCCATTTTATTGAAGATTCAAATCCTGCCGACTCATTATATATCAGTGGTAAAATTCATTATGATCGTTACTACCCTTTCATCAAATACAAGAATAATTTTGTTGAATGGACCAATGTTCAATCCGTCTCCCATTTTTATGAAGCACTTAAAAATTCCAATCATAAAAAGGTAAGGGTATTGCATATTGGCGACTCCCATGTTCAAGCAGATATCTTTACTGGATACATTCGGGAACACATGCAGGATATTTTTGGAGCCGGTGGGCGAGGATTTATTTTCCCTTATGCTGCGGCGGGTACGCATTCGGCCTACGATTATCGCTCGTATTATACTGGAGCATGGAGTGGGATTCGCAATATCCAAAACAATGAAATGCATGATATGGGCCTCACTGGCGCCACCGTTTGGACTTCCGATCCCAATGCTACCTTGCGATTTACATTTCAATATGAAACATTGCGGCCATCATTTCGCAAAGTGAAAATTTGGTGTAAAAAAGGAATACAATCCTTTGATATGAAAATCAAATACAATTTATTAGATGATGAAATCTTTGTTAAAACAAATAGTGATTCTTCTTGCTCGTATGTGAGTTGTATCATTCCTGCTGCTTCAGAAAATTTCGAGATTTCGATGTTTGCATCCGATTCATTACAAACGGGCTTTGAATGTTATGGTGTGGAGTTTGAAACAGACGAAAATAAAGGCGTTGAATACAGTAGTGTTGGAATCAACGGCGCGGGATTTAATCATCTATTACATGAAAATTTATTTGAACAGCAGTTGCGCGATTATCAACCCGATTTAGTAATTGTTGATATGGGTGCTAACGATTATTATCTGGGAGGTTTGGACTGGAATGATTTTGAAAATAACCTGGTTCGTATCGTCGATAATATCAAAGAAGCCTGCCCCGAAACATCCATCATCCTATCTTGCTCTCAAGATATATACAGAAGAGGGATGAATGTTATAGGCACGCAGAATCATGCTCAAATTATAAAGAAGGTGTCGGGTGATAGGAACTGCGCCTACTATAATTATTTCAAGGTGGCTGGAGGGCAATACTCCATGTATCAATGGCGTAAGTACGGCTTAGCCAATCGCGACTTTGTACATTTAAGTGCTGCAGGTTATTATGTGAAAGGGTCCTTAATCGTCAATGGGATTCTCAATTCCTATCTTAGATATCTTGGTTCGAATAACACCAATATTGATACTGAGAAAGACATGATTTCCAACTTACCCGATTCGATTTTTTCATTAAAAGATTCTATTCTGGTGGAGACATATTCGATTGAGAACGACACCTCCAAATTGAAATTATATTACAAAGTGAAATCGGGCGAGTCGGTATCATCGATTGCAAAAAAATACAATGTGACAGTATTTGATATTAAAGACTGGAATGATTTAAACAGTAACTATTTGAAGATTGGACAGCTACTCGTACTCTATGTAAATAAGCCCAAGCCCGCTCCAGTGAATAAGAAGGCGGCTACTACAAAGACGGCACCCGGCATCATAAAATACAAAGTAAAATATGGTGATACGATGTGGGGAATTGCCACAAAATACGGTGTCACCATGACACAAATCAGAACCTGGAACAACATGAAGAACAATAATATTGTGCCTGGAAAAATTCTCATCATTAAAAAGTAAACGCTGTAAATATTAAGCATTCCGAATTCTCAATGAATCGCATCCTCGAAATATTAAAATACTCATCCAGCCATATCATGGTTTTCAATTCGGTTTTATTCATCGGATTCTTCACTGCGTTTTATTTGATTTATATTCTTATTTCAGGTAAAGTTACTGCTCGAAATATCGCACTCTTAATATTTAGCTTGTTCTTTTATTATAAATTGAGTGGGCTCTATATCATTTTGATGTGTGTGATTGCAGCCTCCGATTTTATTATAGGCAAAGCCATACTGGCAACTGCCAAAGAGAATAGGAAATTTAGTTTGCTACTCTTTTCGTTGACATTGAATATTGGGAGTTTACTGTATTTCAAGTACACCGTTTTCTTCACAAGCTTGTTCAATACTGCTTTTGGCACCCAGCTTCAGGCCCCCGTACTCTCTCTCTTAATGCCTATTGGTATTTCTTTTTACGTGTTTAAAAGCTTGTCGTATATCTTCGATTGCTATAACGAAATGATTGAAGAGCCAGAGAAAAACTATTTCGATTATCTGTTATATGTTTCGTTCTTTCCCAATATCATTGCGGGTCCCATCGTTAGGGCTCGTGATTTGCTTCCTGCATTAAAGCTCAAATCGGTATTTACAAGAGAAAGAATGAGTCGTGCATTCTTTTTGTTGATGCTTGGGGTGCTTAAGAAATATTTAGTTGCCGATTTCCTTTGGAATAATTTTGTTGAACGGGTATTTAACACGCCTACCTTGTTTACTGGATTGGAGAATTTGATTGCCGTTTATATGGGGGCGGTACAATTTTACTACGATTTTTCGGGCTATACCGATATGATGATGGGAATATCATTGCTACTTGGTTTTGATATTGCCAATAATTTCAATCGTCCCTTCATGGCACAAAATATTACCGATTTATGGAGGAGATGGCACATCACACTCTCCACTTGGTTGAGCGAATATGTATTCACTCCCTTGAATTATTCGTTACGTAAATTTAAAAAGGTGGGCGTGGTTTGTGCAAGTATTCTCACTTTTACAATTTCAGGAATATGGCATGGCCCACGTTTAACTTATATTTTATGGGGTGCCATGCATGGATTGGCTATTGGGTGGGATGTAGCATCTCAAGATTTAAGGCGTGGATGGAAATCGAAATTGTCACCGAATGGGTATCGTTTCATAAGTGTTTTTCTGACGTTTCATTTTGTTGTTTTTACCATTGTGATTTTCGATGCTCCCGATTTATTTTATGCAGGTGATATGTATCGGATGATTTTCACACAAACCAATTTTAGTTTGTTTGGTCAGTGGATATCAATATACTGGGGCGTATTTGTGATATTTTTTATTGCACTCTTTTTGCAGTTCACGCCACCAACCTGGAAGCAACATCTAATCAAGGGGTTTGATTCATTGCATTTTCTGCTCAAAGTGATTGTTGTTTTCTTAGTTATATTGTTTGTGATTCAGTTTTATAATTCGGAAGCACAGAATTTCATCTATTTGAAATTCTAATACCGTATTTTCTTGTTGTCACAATTCCAATTTGTTTTATCTTCGTACCCAAAGGTGAAATCAATAATCATTGCAATCGACGGTTATTCTGGATGCGGTAAAAGCACCTTAGCGAAAGCATTGGCGGCCAGTCTCAATTATCGATATATCGATACAGGCGCTATGTACAGGGCTGTTACACTCTACTTCTTAGAGAATAATATTGAGATCGAAAATGCTCAAGAGGTGGCATCAGCCCTCGAAAATATAAATATCTCATTTCATGTAAATCCAAGCAATAACCAAACAGATACTTTTCTAAATGGGGAAGATCGGGAGGTGGCCATTAGAACTTTACGTGTTGCGAATTTTGTGAGCCCCGTTAGCGCAATTAGTGCGGTGCGTAAGTTTTTGGTGAAGCAGCAACAGCTCATGGGCGACCACCGAGCATTGGTTATGGATGGTAGAGATATTGGCACTGTTGTATTTCCAGATGCTGAATTGAAAATATTCATGACTGCGAATGATGAGGTGCGAATTCAGCGCCGACTCGATGAGATGCAATCGAAAGGGCAATTGGGCAATTACGACGACGTGGCAGCCAATTTGAAAACCCGCGATTTGATTGATACATCGCGAATTGACAGTCCACTGATGAAAGCAGCGGATGCCATTGAAATTGACAACTCTGAACTAACTCGGGACGAACAATTTGAATTGGTTTATAATATGGCCATGGAGAAAATTCAAAATGGAGGAGCCCCTCAAAAAACGTCTTCTTACTAAAAATCATATAGTAGCACTCAGTTCTTCAAGCACAATTTTCCATGAAATATTTATTATTGCTGCTACTGTTTTCCGTTGTAAATGCCAATGCCGAAATAACAATCATCGTAAATAAATACCCCAAAGGAACTAAGGAAATTTTTGTTGCGGGTTCATTTAATCAATGGAATCCTTCAATGATAGAATGCCAAATGATAAAATCGAAGGGTATTTATTATCTTAAAATAAATCAGAAAGCCGCCTTTGAATTTAAGTTTACCCAAGGAAGCTGGGTCCAGTGTGAAGTGAATGCAGATGGTTCGCAAAAGGCCAATCGTGTTTTTCAACCAACTAATTTAAATGATACGATTTGGTTAAGCATTGAGAAGTGGTCGAAAGGAATGCAACTACAACTTAAATCAACAGCGCAAAAAAATGTACTCGAGTGGAAGGATTTCTATATGCCTCAACTCCAGCGAAATCGAACCATTCGGATTTTATTGCCTTTAGATTATTCGAAAAGTAAGAAGCGTTATCCTGTACTTTATTTGCAAGATGGTCAGAATATTTTCGACCAAACTACCGCTGCCAATGGCAACGAATGGGGCGTTGATGAAACGATGAACGCAATGCAAAAGCAGGGTGGGTATGGATGCATCGTTGTCGCCATCGATCATGGGGGAGCTTTAAGATCGAAGGAGTATATTCCGTTTAATACCAAAAGGTTTGGTGAGAGTCAAGGAAAAGCTTATGCCGAATTTGTAGCGATGACGCTGAAACCTTCAATTGACAGTGCTTTCAGAACCTTAGCATCTCCACTTTTTAATGGGATAGGAGGGAGTAGCCTTGGCGCCAATATTTCACAATACATTGCATTTAAATATCCAGATAAATTTGGAAAGGTACTCTTACTCTCTCCCGCATACTGGGTTTCTGATAGCAGTTATCTAATGATTCCAGAAAGCAATCCACCCCGACTCATGCGCCTGGTGATGCGATGTGCAGCGATTGAAGGAGGTGATTCGGAAACGGGTGTCAATATGCTTCGAATGCGTGATACCTTGTTCCATCATGGATTTTATAAAGGCGATATTTCCGACTCAGTTGTCGCCGATGGAGCGCATAATGAGTGGTTTTGGAAACGTGAATTTCAAAGTGCATTTATTGCACTATATGGTCAATGGATTCCGTTAGGGAAGTTGAAAAGGGATTTGAGCATTGTTCCGAATTATCGAGTAAATAAAACGATGGACTTATCTTACTCAAATGTGATTATCGAACCGCTGCATCTAAGAGGGTTTCTTTATCAAAAAGGCAAACAGAATAATCTTTGGATCTCGGGATACTATCAGGGCGATATTCAAATTTTGATTTTGAGTAGTGATACCGTGTATTATAAAACAATAAAATATAATTCTCTTCCATACGAATAGCCTGTCAGAACACAGTTCTTGCAAGTTTTAATATTCCATTCGCATCTTCCTTCTTGTTTCAGTATTTTTGCGCCATGTTTGAAAATAATTCACGTACTGAAATCAGTGAGCTCGGAGAATTTGGTTTGATAAAACGACTCACCGAAGGAAATCAATTAAAGAAAGAATCTTCATTGATGGGAGTGGGCGACGATTGTGCCGTAATTGATGCTGGTGCTGGAATGAGTAAGGTAGTTACTACCGACATGCTTGTAGAAGGTGTTCATTTCGATTTGAGCTATACTCCCTTAAAGCATTTGGGTTATAAATCGGTTGTAGCGAGCTTAAGCGATGTATATGCCATGAATGCTACTCCTGAGCAAATTACAGTAAGTGTTGCCATGAGTAATCGTTTCAGTGTGGAAGCAATGGAAGAATTGTATGAAGGAATTTATTTAGCCTGTGATAAATATGGAGTGGATTTAGTTGGTGGCGATACAAGCAATAATAAACAAGGCTTAATGATTAGCGTTACTGCTATTGGTACAGCCAAGACAGAAGACATTATTTATCGTAATGGAGCCCAAGAAAACGATTTGATCTGTGTTACCGGCGACCTAGGAGCCGCTTATATGGGATTGCAAATTCTAGAAAGAGAGAAGCGAATTTTCCTCGAAAATCCTAATGTTCAGCCCGATATTCAGAATTATGATTTCATTGTAGGTCGTCAGCTAAAACCTGAATGTGCTAATAAAGAATTGGCTGCTTTAAATATTGCAGGCATCAAACCTACCAGCATGATTGATATTAGTGATGGTCTTGCCTCAGAGTTATTTCATATTGCAGAGAAATCGGGAATAGGTGTGGTGATTTATGAGGAAAAACTTCCTATCGATCAGCAAACATTTGATACTGCCATCGAATTAAACCTAAATCCTCCAACGGTTGCATTTAGTGGGGGCGAAGATTATGAATTATTATTCACCATCAAGCAAGCCGATTTCGAAAAAATAAAAGGTATAAAGGATGTTCATGTGATAGGCTATTGTGCTCCTGCTATCGAAGGAATGTATAGCTTCACAAAAAGTGGCACGAAGCTTAGCCTCGAAAAACAAGGCTATAAAGCATTCTAATTTAAATTTTCAAAATCGATATCACATTGAAGTGCTTTTCGCATGGTTCGCGATTTCAATAAGCATTCATGATACTCTTGTTCTGCGTCTGCATCATAGGTGATGGCACTGCCTACGTGCAATGACATATATTTCAATAGCTCATTGTAAACGATACTTCTGATGACCACATTGAAATCGAAGTCTTTATTGGGAGCAATATAACCTACACTACCACTAAATATTCCTCTCGCCGATTGTTCTAGTTCATCAATCATATGCATCACTTCTCGTTTTGGAGCCCCTGTCATACTTCCCATTGGAAAAGTGTTTTTCAGTATTTCGTCAAATGAAATATCCTGAACCAAGGTGGCACTTACTGTTGAAATTAATTGGTGTACGGTTGCAAAAGTATATAAGCCAAGGAGCTCTTCTGCTTTAACAGAGCCTGTTTCCGAGCATCTTGCCAAGTCGTTTCGCATCAAATCAACAATCATAATATTCTCTGCGCGCTCTTTTTCGCTTTGAAGTAATCGGGTTTTCAAGTGTTCATCCTCAATTGGGTCGGCGCTTCTTCTGATGGTGCCTTTTATGGGTTGTGCTATTATTTGTTGAGCGGTGCGTTTTAAAAATCTTTCAGGGCTTGCACTCAATAAATATTTTGTATCGTGTTTTATAAATGCTGCAAAGGGTGTGGGTGATATTTGATTGAGGCGCTGAAACACATGCGGAGGTGATATTTGCGAGTCAAGGGAGAAGAAGTCCATACAAAAGTTGATCTCATAAAAATCACCAGCTACAATTTTCTCTTTAATTTTTTCAATATTCTGGATATAATGCTCTTTCGAAATACGAGGTTGTAACGCTTTTATTGATGGTGTTTCATTGGGGATATTAAACGCTAGAATTTCATTCAAAATAGATGCATTGCCTCCAATGATTTCTAATTCAAGGCTATCGCGCTTTACATAAAATAAAATCTGAGGTTCAAAGAAGAAGCATCCAGAAAAGCCTGTGGGCGAGCCTTTCAGAATATCAATGCCATGCAAATTATGTTTGTATTCATAGGTGATATACCCCAATTTCCAATATTCATTTTGGTCAATATTCTCTGTGCTGGTGTATTCCTTCGTTCCATGATTGGCAAATCCAGCAATAAATTCATAGGTGTCGTAATGGCATGCCGACTCGCATTGATTGGATTTTAAGATGCATGCATAATCGTACCGACTGCTCCAAAATGGAAGCAGATCTTGCAGCTGTTGGAGTTGCTCGTATGTAATTGAAACAATCAATGCGTTCGTCGTTGAAGCTCTTGCTTGATGAGTCCAAGCTCACGACCCACCTGTCCTTTAACACTACTGTTTTCCTGAGCCCGACGAGAGAGATATGGAAGCACAGCCAGCACAGGGCCATAAGGCACATACTTCGCTACATTATAACCCGAGGCCGCCAAGTTAAAACTAATATGATCGCTCATGCCCAGGAGTTGTGCGAAGAAAATTCGAGTATCATCTTTGGCAATGTTTTTTTCTTGCATCCATTGCGTGAGTTTCAAGCTACTGTCTTCGTTATGAGTACCAGCACAAATGGAGATGCGATTATTTCCTAAACAGAAATACACTGCATCATTGAAATCTTTATCGCTGCTTTCTTTGTCGGGCTGTATGGGCGAAGGGTAACCCATTTGATGGGCACGTTCGCGTTCCTTTTCCATATAGGCACCACGCACAATTTTTAAGCCTATTTGAAATTGATTTGCTTCTGCAATTGACAAGAGTCGCTTGGTATATGAAACCCGATCGTGGCGATACATTTGAATGGTATTAAAAATGAAAGCTTTCTCTTTATTGAGTTGAAGCATCATTCCTTCTACCCATGCATCAATGGTATCCTGAATCCAAGTTTCTTCGGCATCAATAAATAAACGTATGCCAGCAGCGGCGGCTTTTTCACAGATCGCCTTAAAGCGGTCGAATGCTTTCTGAAATTCTTCCATCTCAGCAGGAGTCAATGCTTCCTTCAAGTGGTCGAGTTTAAGAAATTGTCCTGCTTCTAGTGCTTTATGATAAACAGGATTGGCTTTTTCGAGTAACGCAAAACGTGCAATTCCAGTGGTTTTGAATACACTAAATGCAATGGCGCTATTTGTTGTTGCTGCTTCAATGGTGCGAATTATTTCGTCTCGGGTATAGTTGAAATTTTCTTCATTCTCTTCCCCTTCAACGCTATAATCTAAAATTGCTTTTACTTTCGATTCATCTAAGGAAGCCACCACCTCCATTGATTCGGTAATATTTTCGCCACCACAGAACTGACTGAATATAGTGCTCTTTACGATGCTTCGAACCAATGGGAAATGCCAACGCAGGGCATTGGCAGCCAATAACGGTCCTTGTTGCACTACCCATGGGTAATTAAAACTCTTAAACAACCACGACGCTTTTTTTAATGAACGACTGCTTTTGTTTCTGAATGCTATTTCGGTATCTGAAAAATTCAATGACATAGTGAGGAAATGGCTACAAAAGTAAATTAAATATGTTTTTAAATCCAACCTCTTTTTTTCTTTAATTTCGTTGCTTAATTATACATCAAATGCAAATAAAATACGGACTCAATTCCTTGCCATCTTTACTCAAGTCAATTGGGGCTACAATCGTATTTGTATTGGTTGATGAGCATACTTCAAAGCATTGCTTGCCACTTATAAAGAAACATATTCCAGTTTTTACTAAAATAAGTATCAAGAGTGGTGAGTCGAATAAGAATTTGCAAACCTGTGAAAAGGTATGGCAGACTTTAATTCAGAAAAATGCCGACCGTCATTCGTTACTCATCAATTTAGGAGGTGGTGTCATTAACGATTTGGGTGCCTTTTGCGCATCAGTATATATGCGTGGAATTCAATTCATGAATATTCCCACCACCCTGCTTGCCATGGTTGATGCATCGATAGGCGGTAAAACGGGAATTGATTATCTCGCGTATAAAAATATGATTGGCTCATTCGCCAATCCAGAAGCTATCTGTATTGATACTATATTTTTGAAAACATTGCCTGCTCCTCAACTGCTATCGGCATCAGCAGAAATATTTAAGCATGCCATACTTCAAGGCCGCAATGAATCGAAGATTCATCTTGAGAAAAAATTCAGCACCTTTTCTGATGATAATATTCTCTCGTGCATTAAGAAGTCGGTGAAGTATAAACTGAGTATTGTTGCTAGCGATCCCAAAGAAGCTGGCGATCGAAAAAAACTCAACTTGGGTCATACCATAGGTCATGCATTAGAAAGTTATATGATGCTGTATCATAAGCCCATGCTGCATGGTGAAGCAGTAGCCTTGGGATTGTTGGCGGAAGCTTTTATTGCCCATAGCGACTTCGATTTAGATTATAATGAATTTTTAAAGACCGTATTTTGGTACGATTTAAACTTCAAAAAGCCATCGCTTGAAAGCGTGAATCTAAATACCCTCATTAAGCTTATGCGAAAAGATAAGAAGAACCGAAGTGCTACTATACGCATGGTGCTTCCCGTTGGAAGAGGTAAGGTACGCACCGATATTGAGGTTACAGAGAAACAAATTATGGATGGACTGAAATTTGTAATGGCATTTTAAAAATGTATTCAGTTCAATTACCTAAAAGCAAAAGCATTTTAAATCGCTGTTTGATTTTGTCGGCACTTACCAAATATGCGCCGGTTTACTTGCCTCCCGACAATGAATTGCCCAACGATGTGTTGGTGATGAAGCGATTATTGTTTGATAATTTAACGAATGAATTTAATGTTGAAGATGCAGGTACGGTGTTCCGATTTTTGACTGCCTATCTTAGTATTCAAGAGGGTACACACCGAATTTACGGTACCCAAAAATTAAATGAACGCCCAATACAACCATTGGTAAAAGCATTGCTAGCCTTGGATGGTTGTATAGAAAATGAAAATATCGATGGCAATGCACCACTAATTATTCGTGGAACTGCTATTCAGGGTGGCGACATTTCTCTAGACGCCGGAATGAGTAGTCAGTTTTTAAGCGCCTTGATGCTCATTGCCCCAATGCTTTCTAATGGATTGCGAATTCATCTCGAAAAATTAACCTCTTCTCCATATATCAATATTACCGCTGAATGCCTCCGATGGTTTGGTGCTCGAGTTTCACAGCAACCGCATGTAATCGAAATTCAAACTGGTTGGCCTGATACTGCAAAAGCGCTCAGTATCGGCGATATAGAATCTGACTGGAGTAGCGCGGCATTCTGGTATTCGTTGAGTGCCGTTACAGGTAAAGCTTTTGAACTTCACGGACTAAAAGAAGAAAGTGTTCAAGGTGATAAGGCCTGTATTCATTTATTCAAAAGCTTGGGAGTTGTTACCCAATTTACAGCAACAGGAATTATCATTAACAAAACTGAAGCTGCTCATATTGCACCTGAATTTAATTTAGAGGATTGCCCAGATATTGCTCCTGCACTCGTTGTGGCCTGTGCATTGCTTAAAATGGATGCAAGATTCAATGGCCTGAAATCCTTGGCTTATAAAGAATCGAACCGATTGCTTTCATTAGAGTTGGAACTTAAAAAGTTGGGTGTTCATTTCTTGAATGCTAATGAAACATGGGAATTGAAAACGGAAAGCCTTCAATTGAAACCCTTGCAATTAAATACCTATCTCGATCATCGTATGGCCATGGCCTTTGCAAGTGCTCAAGCGGTATATCCGGAGATTACAATAGAAAACCCCGATTGTGTTTCTAAATCATATCCGATGTTCTGGCTAGAATTTAACCGCATCTTTAGAAATGGAAAATAGTGCGTGCTTCCATGTTTATCCCCTTGTGATCCAATACAAATACTCTTAATTTGCAAGTATGTCATTCAATAGCATAGGCGAGATATTTACAGTCACTACTTTTGGTGAAAGTCATGGAGAAGCTGTGGGCGCAGTCATTGATGGTTGCCCGTCGAATTTCCTACTCGATTTGGAAGCGATCCAATACCAATTAAATCGCCGCCGTCCAGGCGCAACGGCTGGCAGCACTACCCGAAAGGAAACCGATGAGTTTAAAATTATAAGTGGGGTATTTGAAGGGAAAACTACCGGAGCACCCATCACCATCATCATCGAAAATAAGGATGCTAAGAGTGAAGACTATTCAGAAATTAAGAAATTCTATCGCCCGTCGCATGCCGATTTCGTATACGATAAAAAGTATGGGCACTATGATTATAGAGGGGGAGGACGCAGCAGCGCGAGAACCACAGCCTCCTTAGTGGCTGCAGGCGCTATCGCACAGCAACTTTTGGATACTCAAAATATTACAATAGCAAGTTATGTATCGGCAGTAGGAGAAGTGCGAATCCCCGAAGGTTATGAATTGGATCTAACGCAAATTGATAGCAATAGCGTACGTTGTCCTGATTTAAAAACAGCTAACGAAATGCTTGCACTTATCGAGAATATTAGAAAAGAAGGAGATACTATTGGAGGGATTATTCGTTGCTCGGCAACCGGTGTTCCTGTTGGTTTGGGTGAACCTCTTTACGAAAAATTAAACGCCAATATTGCCAAAGCTATGTTTAGTATTAATGCGGTTAAAGGTGTTGCATTTGGTGATGGATTTGATGGTGCCCGAAGTTTGGGGTCGAAGCAAAATGATGCATTCGAAAAAACAGATGCAGGCTGGCATACCACCTCAAATCATAGTGGTGGTATCCAAGGAGGTATCAGTAATGGAATGGAAATCGTGTTCGATGTAGCTTTCAAGCCGGTATCTACCATTATGCAGGCACAAACCACCGCCAACCGCAATGGGGCGCAAGAAATATTGAAGCCAGCGGGTCGTCATGATGCTTGTGTGGTACCGAGGGCTGTGCCCATTGTGGATGCCTGCACCGCAATTATTATATTAAATCATTTGTTAATGCGCCACGCAACGCTATCGTTTTAATTTTCGATTTGAGTATATTTGCATATACATTTAAATTAAGCAACCGAATAGGGTTGAAGCCGTCTATTCAAGTATTCATATGAAGTATTTTTTCATCACCGTTACCTTACTTTTTAGTTCCATTTTAGGGATATCACAAAAATGTGTAAGCGATTATTATTTCGAGCAATATAACAAAGCACACCCTGAGCTTCAAGCCGAATACAATAAACTAGTATATCAACAAAGCAATGTGTCATTAAACAAAACCAATGGCACAGTACGTATTATTCCAGTTGTGTTTCATGTTATTCATGAGTACGGTCCAGAGAATATTAGTAAAGCGCAAATTGAAGATGCCATTAGAATTCTAAATGAAGATTATCGTAAGCTTAATCCGGATACTTCTGATACGCGTGCAATCTTTAAACCTTATGCTACCGATGCTTCTTTGGAGTTCCGTTTAGCAAAAATCGACCCGAATGGAAACTGTACCGAGGGTATTGAACGAATTTATAGTCCGTTGACCAACGATGCTGGTGATGCTGTGAAAGCCTTATCCGATTGGAACAATACTAAATATCTGAATGTCTGGGTAGTGAAAACAATTGCTTCTTCAGGTGGTACAGGAACAATTCTAGGATATTCTCAATTTCCTGGCCCTTCGGGTGGCGCTGCCGCTACCGATGGGATTGTAATCCGTCATGATTGTGTTGGTAGAATTGGTACCCAAAACACCAATCCTGGGTTTGGTGAATATGGTCGAACCTTAACACATGAGATTGGACATTCAATGGGGTTATTTCATACCTTTCAAAGTGGTTGTAATGGTGGTGATCAGGTAAGTGATACTCCTCCAGCTTCTGCAGCTAATTATGGTTGCGTAATCACCACCAACTCATGCGCAAATTTCAGCTCACCTTACACTTCCGATGTTCCGGATATGTTAGAGAATTATATGGATTATACCAATGGTACTTGTCAGAGTATGTTTAGTGCAGGTCAAAAAACCCGAATGGATAATGCACTCTCAAATTACCGAAGCAACTTATACTCGGCCAACAACTTAGCCGCCACCGGTGTTGATGGCAATGGGCCAACGAACTGCGCTCCATTGGCCGATTTCATTATCAATAAAACCTCTGGTTGCACGGGTACCGCATTCTCATTCACCGATTTAAGTTATAATGGTCCCATCTCTAATTGGAATTGGACATTCACAGGAGCGGCAATACCAAATAGCACCATACAAAACCCAACGAATGTGATTTGGAATACGCCAGGAACTTATACCATTTCACTTACCGTTTCAAATGCTAATGGTAGCAATACACAAACTCGCACCAGCTATGTATTTATTTCTCCACTTCAGGCTATTGATGCAGTGCCAGTATTTCAAGGATTCGAAAGTACCTCACTTGCCACTGATGGATGGGTACTTGATAATGGAGGGAATAGTACTACATGGCAACGTATTACCTCATCGAAAAGAAGTGGTGCAGCATGTTTCTATATCAAACATTATAATGCAACGGGTACATCAAGTGGCGATATCGATGCATTCTATAGCAAAGCGTATAATTTCACTAATGTTACCAAGCCGGTGATTACCTTTTATTCTGCCTACGCACAGCGGGTCACTGGTGTGAACGATGTTTTGAAAATGTATATCTCAACCGATTGCGGGCAAAGCTGGCAAGTGAAAATTTCTAAAGCTGGAAACAGTTTGGCAGGTGGTGTTGCAATGAATGCAAATAGCTATGTGCCAGCAGCATCCGATTGGTTCTTACAGACCTACGATTTAATTTCATTTGCAGGATTGCCTAACGTACGATTCCGCTTTGAAACGGTAAGTAAGGAGGGAAATAATATCTATATCGACGATATCAATATAAAGGATTTAGCCAATGGAATAAGTTTAAAGCCAGAGGCTTCTAATATTGGATTGAAAGTGATTCCAAATCCATTTGCCAATAGCACTAGTTTGCAGTTTGTATTAAATAACCAAGCCGAAGTGAGTGTGAAAATTATTGATGTACTTGGCAACGAAGTCGTTTGCAGCGATCATAAAATATATGAAGCTGGAAATATTTCACTTCCCGTATCAGCATCACAACTCGAGAACTTGTCGGGCAGCGTTTACTATGTGCAAGTTACCATCGATGGTATTCCATACACAAGTAAGTTTGTGAAACTCTAAGAGAAATCTCTTAACTTATTTTTCCTAATAATTTCAAGGCCTCGGCTCTTGCTTTTTCTGCAAAATCTTCTCCCGAAGAAGCATAAAGAATTTGTCGTGAAGAGTTTACTAGGAGTCCTGTTTGTCCAGGAATACCGCCATATTTAAGCACCTCATCAATATCTCCTCCTTGGGCACCTACCCCTGGAATTAAAAGGAAATGCTCGGGCACAATGGCTCTGATTTGAGCTAATGATGACGCTTTGGTTGCCCCCACTACATACATCATATTATCAGGTGTTCCCCATTCTTTAGATGTTTTTAGTACCTTCTCATAAACAAATTCGTCTCCGGTTTTTAGCTGTTCAAAATCGATACTTCCAGCATTGCTGGTAAGTGCTAAAACGATGGTAGTTTTATTCGTGTATTCGAGGAATGGCTTCACACTATCGCTTCCCATATAGGGCGAAACAGTGATCGCATCGAATGATAAAGTTTCAAAGAATGCTTTTGCATACATGGTGCTGGTATTCCCTATGTCACCTCGTTTTGCATCGGCAATGGTGAATATATTTTTTGGGATATATGCCAAGGTGGCTTCCATCAAATCCCATCCTTTGGCTCCAAGGCATTCGTAAAATGCGGTATTGATTTTATAGGCAACGCAGCAATCGGCGGTGGCATCTATAATGGCCTTGTTAAATTCAAGAATCGCATCTGGGCGGCCTTTTAAATGTGTTGGTATTTTTGCTAAGTCGGTATCCAATCCTACACAAAGGCATGTTCTTTTTTCTTGGATATCGGCAATCAGTTTATTTCTAGACATTATAATTTAGGGCTAAAATTAGCTTACAAAGCTTTGTTCATACATTTTATCAATCTCCGTATGGTAGCGTTGTTCAACTACTTTTCGTTTCACTTTTAAGGTAAGGGTATATTCACCCGACTCAATGGTGAAAGGGGTACGTTTAATGAGGAAGTTTTTGATACGTTCAAACTTGGCAAGTTCATTACTTAATTTATGAATATCATCGGCCATCCATTTATGAATTTCTTCATCTTCAATAAATATTTCATCTTGTTCGAAAAACGCTTCCGTTTTCCCAAACTTTTCTTTCAATTCTTCTTTGTTGGGTACAATAATAGCCGTGGTATATTCTCTTTTATCGCCAATAATAAAAATTTGTTCCACCTTGGTGCTCTTGCTATAGCAGGCTTCTAAAGGGGTTGGGTAAATATTTTTACCAAGGCTATTAACGAGCATATTTTTTATACGGTCGGTAATTTTTAAATAGCCTTTATAAAATTGCCCAATATCACCGGTATGAAACCATCCATCTGCATCCATCACTTCTTTGGTGGCTTCAGGCTTATTCCAATAGCCTTTCATAATATTGGGGCCTTTAATTAAGATTTCACCCTCTACACAACTAAACTTAGGGTCGAAGCTATCGTAAGTTTGTATCGTAATAATTTCCTTAGTATCCGGGTTTTGTATGGCACATTGTTGTTCGATAGCAATTCGTCCAACGGTACCATATACTTGCCTTTCGAATTCATTGATCGAACAAAATGGAGAAGTCTCGGTAAGTCCGTAGCCTTCCATCACCGTAACATCTAAGTTTTTAAAGAAGATTCCAATATGTGGCTGCATGGCGGCTCCACCACTCACAACCAATCGCATCTTACCGCCCATTTTTGCCTTGATTTTTTGAAACACCAAAGCATCAGCAATTTTTAATTTCAATGATAACCAAGGTCCGGGCTTCAATCCATCTTCATTGAGAAGTCGTTTTCTATTTCCTTGTCTGAATGCCCAGTAAAAGATTTTTGTTTTGATGCCACCACTTTCAGTAGCAGTTTTATGCACCTTATCATGAATTTTTTCTAGGAGCCTTGGAACCGATGCCATAATGGTAGGCTGTACTTCCATAATATTTTTGGCAATGGTTTCAATACCCTGCGCAAAGGCAATGGTACTGCCAATATAGGTGCTCAGGTAGTATGTCGCTAATCGTTCATATACATGGCAAAGGGGCAAGAAAGAGAGGAATACATCATCTTTGCCAATGGCATTTACTACCATTTTTGCTGCCACACAATTACTCATGAAATTCATGTGACTCAGCATTACCCCCTTTGGAACGCCTGTAGTACCTGAGGTGTAAATCAAAGTAGCTAAATCATCAGGCTGAATGCTTTCTAATATTTCTTGAATTCTTGATTTCTGATTTGCATACGATTGACGGCCTTGATTCAAAACGGCATCCAGAGAAATTACCTTCGGATTTTGATCTGTAGGCTCAAAAGTAGTTATGATCTTAATCAGGTCTGTACCTTTAGAGTCAATCTTTATAATTCGTTTTAGTAAAAAAGGAGTGCCAGCGATGATTGCTTTACTACCACTATCTTTTAGTATATACTCTACTTCCGACTCAGTAAGTGTTGGGTAAATAGAAGCATTGATTAAGCCCAATTGCATGCAGGCCTGATCCATGAAAATATATTCTGGAGAGTTTTCAATGATAAATGCAACCCTGTCGCCCTTTTGTAGCCCCGAATCGAGGAAGTAACTGCTTATGGCATTTATTTTATCCGTAGCTTCAGCATAGCTGATGTCTGTATAAACATTTCCAACTTTGTATTTTAAAAAGATGGCATCTGGAGTCCGAATATTATTTGCTGAATTCAGATAAAAATGATGCAGTGACTTTAATTCTATCATAAAAAATAAATTGATGGTGCAAATAGAAAAAGATTTGTGACATAATCAAAACTCTTTTATGCATACTTATCCTCTATTTTTCTTACTTTTGCAAAAAAAATACAACATATTATTATGGCTGATTTATTTGACAAAATTTTAAAGAATATGGGCCCGATTGGTGAGCACGCCAAAGAAAGCCATGGTTATTTCACTTTTCCAAAACTGGAAGGAGAAATCAATACCCACATGGGTTTTAGAGGCACTGAGATGCTTAATTGGAGTTTGAATAATTATTTAGGACTAGCCAATCACCCGGAAGTGCGAAAAGCAGATGCGGATGCGGCAATAAAATACGGACTAGCGTTGCCAATGGGTGCACGTATGATGAGTGGTAATAGTGATAATCATGAGGCCTTAGAAAATGAATTAAGCAAATTTGTCAATAAGGAAGCAACTTTTTTGTTGAACTTTGGATATCAAGGGGTGCTTAGTGCCATTGATGCATTGGTTGACCGTCGAGATGTAATAGTATATGACGCTGAAAGTCATGCATGTATCATCGACGGTGTGCGTTTACACCAAGGAAAGCGCTTTGTGTTTACTCACAATGATATGGCTTCACTCGAAAAGCAATTACAGCGTGCTACTAAACTGGTAGACGAAACAGGTGGTGCTATTATGGTAATCACCGAAGGGGTATTTGGAATGAGAGGCGATTTGGGTGCATTGGATCAAATTGTTGCAATGAAGAGCAAATATCAATTCAGATTATTCGTAGATGATGCACACGGTTTTGGTACCATGGGTAAAACAGGGGCTGGTACAGGTGAGCACTTCGGTGTTCAAGATGGTATCGATATCTACTTCTCAACCTTCGCTAAATCAATGGCAGGAATTGGAGCATTCATCAGCAGTCAAAAAGAAATTATCACCTTCTTACAATATAATATGCGCTCACAAATTTTCGCAAAATCACTTCCAATGCCATTGGTAGTTGGAATGCGTAAGCGCCTCGACCTCATTAAAAGCATGCCTGAACTGAAGGAAAATCTATGGAAGATTGTAAGAGCATTGCAAAGTGGATTGAAAGAATACGGTTTGGAAATTGGACCTACGGCTTCTCCTGTTACTCCTGTTTATTTGAGTGGAAGTATTCCGGAAGCGACTCATATGGTTTATGATTTGCGTGAAAACTACGGAATCTTTTGTTCAATGGTTACTTATCCAGTGATTCCAAAAGGGATGATAATCCTTCGATTGATCCCTACTGCAGCACATACCTTAGAAGATGTACAAAAAACATTGGAAGCATTTAAAAAGGTTGCAGTAAAATTGAAAGATGGTGAATATGCGAAACATGATAAAATTGTTGAAGGTGTGGCGCAATAATGAAAATTAAAATACCGAAAGCCTCAGAATTTAATTCTGGGGCTTTTTTTGTTTTTATAATTTTTATTTTGATTAGTTTTCAATCCAAATTAATTTAAAAAAAGGTTATTTTCGTACTCGTAAATTTTTATGGCTATCTATCGTTTTAAATGCTCTATTGAAGAATACGACGACCTTTTCAGGTTCGTTGAAGTGAAGTCGGGCAGCACCTTTGCTTCCTTTCGTGATATTATCCTTCAGTCGTTTGGCTTCGACAATCATCTCGATTGCTCTTTCTTTATGAGCGATGATAAATGGAGAATGAACGATGAAATTACCAGCGGCAAAAAAACTTTGAAAGGCAAGCCTTCAGAGAATATTGCTGCGGATTCTAAATTATCGAAATTTATTTTTGACCCTCACCAAAAAATCCTCATGATCTATGACTATTCTAAAGAATGGGTTTTTAGATTGGAGATGGTGAATATTAGTCCGAATGCCAAGGACGGCGTAACCTACCCATTCATATTTAAGAGTGTGGGTATTGCTCCTAAACAATACCAAACTATTGGGGTGCCTAATGCCAAAGCAGAAGAAGAGGATGAATTCGAATTTATAAAAAATCAAATACTCGTTGCCGATGAAGGGGATGTAGATGAAGATGGTTTTAAGGAAACCAACGAAGACGGCGAAGAGGAAGAATCGGACGACGATGCAGCAGGCGACGATATCGTTGCTGATGACGATTTATAAAATGAGTAACACGAAGACACTCCTTTGTGTTGTGGGTGCTACTGCTTCCGGCAAAACATCATTGGCAATTTCATTGGCAAATCAATTTCATGCCGAAATAATTTCTGCAGATTCCAGACAATTTTATAAGGAACTTTCAATAGGTACCGCAAAGCCAACACCCAAGGAACTTTCACAAGCCTCCCATCATTTTGTTGGGAATAAAAGCATTCATGAAACATATAGCGCTGGCGATTTTGAAAAGGATGCATTGCGAAAATTGGATGAATTGTTCTTGGAAAAAGATATCGTAGTCATGGTAGGAGGAAGTGGCATGTATATCGACGCAGTATGTAAAGGCTTCGACCCCTTGCCAAAGGCCACAGAGGTATTGCGACAAACTATTATTGAGCGATATCAGGAAGAAGGGATTTCTTATTTGCAAGAAAAAATAAAAGTACTCGATCCCATTTTGTACTCGAGTGTTGATATTCAAAACCCACAGCGATTGATGCGTGCACTGGAAGTAATTGAAACTACAGGCAAACCCTTCTCTGAATTTCATAAGCAGGAGGTAAAGCCACGTAATTTTCGAATTGTAACCATTGGTATCGATTTACCTCGTGAATTTCTCTATCAACGAATCAATCAAAGGGTTGACGATATGATTCAATTGGGCTTGGAAGATGAAGTGCGACAATTTGTTGATCAAAAAAATGCTTATGCCTTAAGAACTGTTGGATATTCGGAATTCTTCGATTATTTTGAAGGCAAACAATCCCTGCCAATGACCATTGAATTAATAAAACAACATACCCGAAACTTCGCCAAAAGGCAACTCACCTGGTTTAGGAGAAATACGGAAATAATTTGGGTTGACCCCAAAAATGAATTAGCGATATTTGCAAAAATAAAAGAACAACTATAGACGAATGGATTTATCTGGCTTCATCAATATTTTTACCACCACCGGTGGGTGGATTAGTTTGATTACCCTCACTTTTATGGAGGTGATTTTGGGAATTGATAATATCATTTTCGTTTCCATTATTACCAATCGGGCCGAAAAGATTCACCAGAAAAGGGCCCGAACCATTGGGCTTTTGCTTGCATTACTAATTCGTATTGCACTATTATTCATTATTCAACTTATCCTGCAATCGGAGCATTATACGCTCTTCGAAGCGGGTGGACACCAAATTTCAATAAAGGATCTCATCCTTATTTTAGGAGGGCTATTCCTTATTTATAAAAGCACTACCGAAATACATCATAAGTTTGATGTTGATGAAAACGTAGAGAATGAAGAGAAAACAAAAATGGGTTTTGCGAATGTGATTGTGCAAATCATGATTATCAATTTAGTATTCTCTCTCGACTCTATAATCACTGCAATTGGACTTACCCAAAGTATTCCGGTAATGATGATTGCTGTTATTGTTTCTATGCTAATTATGATTGCTGTAACAGGATTCATTAGCGAATTTATTGAAAAACATCCTACCATTAAGATGCTTGCCTTATCCTTCCTATTGATGATTGGTTGCTTATTGGTGGTTGAGGCCCTTGATGTTCACGTAGAAAAGAACTATATCTATTTTACCATGGCCTTCTCTTTGGGTGTAGAAATGCTCAATATCCGATTGCGAAAGAAACTCAAACGCTAATTAGGTGTTTTGAGAGGTCAAGCTGACCTTATTTTTCATCTCTCATTTTCAGGCATTTACATTTTTATGGATATGATTTATGGAATTGTTGCGTTTACTTCATCTATAACAAAAATGGATGCAACCATTTACCTTTTATATCCGATTATCATTAAAAGTACTAACCCTGCATAATCATGAAAAAATTTCAATTACTTGCCTTGGCCATGCTTTCTGTTTTCGCGTTGAACGCGGGAATTAATCAACAAACTCCTAATTATAATATAGAAGATAAAATCCATAAGGAGCCCTCAGATGCAGTTATCCAGGGCGATATAGTAGATTCGAAAACAATGGAGGCTACTACGGCATCTCCGCTTGCAATCAATGAATTAAACACCCCTAGTGAAGCACAATCTTATCCTTGGATAAGCAATGATGGCCTCAGTTTATATTATACCCACGATCGTTCAATTTATGTTGCCACCCGAACTAAGGATGAGGAACACTTTGGAAAGGGGATTGCCATCTTCCCTAATTTTAAAGAAACAGCCATCTCAGGATGGCTCACTTCTGATGAGCTCACTATTTATGTGGCTTCTCAGAATAGCAAATTGTACAAAGCAATCCGCAAATCAAAAACTGAAAACTTCGATCAAATGGAGGAAATAACACTGGTGAATGCTCCCGCAGGTAGTTTGTTCGATGCTAGCTTTACACCCGATATGACCGAGTTGTATCTATATAATAATGATAACCGGGAGCGTATTGTTAAGTTCGTTCTATCAGGAAATAACCAATATACTTTTGATAATGAACTAAATGTTCTATCGGATAAGACGCCTACTGGAGGGCAGCTCTCCAAAGATGGCCTGCGATTCTATGTCCCGTTTAAAGGAACTACCGAAACTGGTGATGATTTTCGTATTGTGTATTATTTATCACGCCCATCATTAAATGAAAACTTTAATGCCATCACCATGGTGAAGACTGAGGTTCCTGTTGATGTTACAGCCTATCAGCCATGCGTTACCTCCGATGGAACCACAATGGTTTTTGTTACTGGCGCTGATAATTTATGGGATCACAACGATTTATGCATGGTGAATTTAGTTGAAGAAATGCCTCAAGTTGTTTGTGTAATTGTGCCTGCTGAACCTGTTGAAACCCTTGTACAAAAAGAATATACGTCATTCTATGTTGAAGAAATAGGCGATGTAAATTCGGGTAATACTGCAGTGTTTATTTCGAGCACTAATAATTCAACAATATACGATTATACTGGTAACACCACGCCTCCTGATGGATATGTGTTGATTAGCCAATCGACCACCACAGTAGTACCCGTAAATCCTATAGCTGTTGTGAATACCGCAAATACAACACGCATAGGGGTAGTGATGCCTGAAATGCGTATCGCTCCCAATCCTTTTAGTGAAGCAACACAAATAGAAATAGTGGCTCCAGAAGGTGGATACATGACAGTAGGTGTTTATACCATGGATGGACAATTGGCAGCAGTGCTCTATGATGGGCAAGCGGAAAAAGGAATCAATATTATAAAATGGGTGAAGAATGGCTTGAGTGGTGGAGTATATACCGTGAAGGCGGTTATCGGATCGAGAGTCATTACCAAAAAAGTAATTACTTGTGATGGAACCAATTAGGGTTTATTTAGGTTAGTACTTCAAAGCCCTGTTATAGATAATGTAACAGGGCTTTTTTTGCGCTGATATTTTTAATTTCTCTTAAAAATTGGGCAGAAAAACTTTTTTAGCTTTTCAATTACAAACGATTATCTTGCCCCAACTTATTACATCCTAGGATATGAAAAAATTAATCATCATTGTTAGTCTATTAGCAATTTTCTCTATTTCAATTCAGGCACAATCGCCCATACAAACAGTTAAAGGCAGGGTAATAGAGAAGGAATCGAAAGCTCCCATCATTGGTGTGATGGTAGTGATTCTTCAAAATGGTGTTCAAAGTGCCTTTGGGTGCATCTCTGATATGGATGGCTATTTTAAAATTTTAAAAGTGCCAGTTGGCAAACATGATATCCGGGTAAGACTGCTAGGCTATGAAACTATAACACTTCATGATATCGTTGTAGGCAGTGGGAAGGAAGTGATTCTAAATGTAGAGATGGAAGAGAGCGTTAATAAAATTGAAGAGGTGGAAGTTAAAGGATCGACCCAAGGTGTAGTAAGAAATGAACTCGCCACCGTGAGTGCTCGAACATTTGATATTGCCGAAACCGAACGTTATGCGGGAAGCAGGCAAGACCCGGCACGTATGGCTTCGAACTTTGCTGGTGCCCAAGGCACCAATGATACCCGTAACGATATCGTGATTCGTGGCAATTCGCCTTTGGGTGTGGTTTGGCGGTTGGATGATGCCACCATCCCGAATCCCAATCATTTCGCCATTGCAGGAACTACTGGAGGTCCGGTGAGTATCTTGAATAATAAAACTATTGGCAATTCCGATTTCCTTACTGGAGCATTTCCTGCGGAATACGGAAATGGCATCGCTGCTGTTTTTGATTTGAAAATGCGCAATGGGAATCAAGAAAAATATGAAGGTACTTTTCAACTCGGATTTTTGGGAACAGAGATGGCGCTAGAAGGCCCCATTAATAAGATGAAAAGATCATCATTCGCAGCCACCTATCGCTATTCGACATTGAAACTTTTTGAAGGATTTAATATTAAACTAGGAACCGATGCCATCCCAAGTTACCAGGATTATTCGTTTCGATTGAACTTCCCATTGAATAAAAAAAGCAGTATTGCATTTTGGGGAATAGGAGGATCAAGCAATATAGATATTGTTTTTAGTAATATTTTAAACACGGCAGAGAAGAATAGCGATAAATACGGATTGAATGATCGTGACCAATTGTTTAGAACCGACATGAACACATTCGCTTCTTCATTTAGTCACACAATTAATTCACATACATTTCTGAAGTTGGTTGTATCGTATTCCACTCAAAAGAATTCTGCAATTCATCTTCTTACGCTGCGCGATAGCGCTACCAATAAATTGGCCGATTATACTTCATTGGGGTATCGTTTCATAACGAGTATTGCTGGCTTTAATGGTTTTGTAAATCACAAATTCTCTACACGCTTTTCAATGAAGGCGGGGTTCACATTCGATTATTTTAGTTATGATATGCTTGATACAAGTATCAATGAACAGAAGTTAAAGAGCACCTTTTACCCCGTATTACCCAATGGTAGATATAATTTAGGAGGCCCATTTAATTATCAGCCCGACATCGAATACACTTTGAAATACAATACAAAAACAAGTGCATTCCTTATTCAGCCATATGCGCAATTGAAATATAAATTCACCGACGATTTCTTTGTCACCGGAGGCTTGCATCTGCAATACTATTCACTCAATGGAGATTTTGCTATTGAACCACGTGCCGGACTTTCTTATAAAACAGGTAAGAATAGTAACTTGAGCTTTGGTACAGGAATGCATAGTCAAACACTTCCGTACTATATGTTTTTCTATCGATTACCTGGGTCGCCCAATGAAGAGAAATTTACAAAGGTGGGTAATATCAGAAGTTTTCAAAATGTAATTGGATATGATCAATCACTAGGAAGTCATACACGATTAAAAATAGAAACCTATTATCAATATCTCTACAATGTTCCTGTATTAGTTACTCCTTCAAGCTTTTCGATGGTTAATCAAGGAAGTGGTTTCTCTCGTATTTTTCCTGATACCACCATGAAAAACACAGGCACTGGAGCGAATAAGGGTATAGAACTCACACTGGAACGTTTCTTCTTTCGCAATTATTATGTGATGAGTACACTTTCATTATACGATAGCAAATACAAAGGAAGTGATGGTAAAACATACAACAGTGATTTCAATGGCAACTATGCTTTTAATTTATTGGGAGGCTATGAACTATTGTTGAATCCGAATAAAGCAGGCAATAAACAAACCTTAGTTTTGGGTGGTAAATTTACTTATGGAGGTGGTAAGAGATACTCTCCAGCCGATACGCTGCTCACCATACAGAGAGCGGAGTATACCCCTGCCAATGAAGGCCGAAACACCTTGCAGTTCAAGCCTTATTTGCGATTCGATTTGAAATTAGGATATAAAATAAATACTAAAAAGGTAACGCATGAAATTGCTATTGATTTGGTAAATGTGTTGAATATTCAAAACTATTTAACCATGAGTTATAGCATGGATCCTAAAACAAGTGATCTGATTTTATTCCCACAAACGCAATTGGGCCGACTCACCTTATTCTATTACAAGATTGAATTTGGTTTTGTGAAAAAATAATGTGCTAGTTATAGTACTCCGAATGATGTTTGTGAGAATCAATAATTAGCTTCTCGCTCCATAAATTATTTGAGAGCTCGAACACCACAACATCAGAGGGCTTTAGTTCGATTAGTTTATGGCTAAGATAGTTAGCCAAATTGGAAACGGCTGGATTATGCCCTACCACCATCAATACTTTTGTGCGTGGCTTTGCTTGGTGTATATGGCTTAATAATGCATTCGCGTCGGCATGATAGAGTGCTTCATCGAGTAGCAACTCGCCACCACAAATTTCTTTCACTAAAGTTGCGGTATGTGCTGTACGCTTAGCGGCACTGCATAGAATTTCATCAACCACCGAATATTTTTTACGGAGCCATAAACCCATGGCAGCAGCATCTTTCAAGCCTTTATAAATGAGTTCGCGGTCGTAGTCGCGCTGATTTGCTTTGCCTTCCTCTGTTTTGGCATGACGCATGATGATGAGTGTCTTCATTTTTTCCAAGTATGATAAGCAAATAAAACCCAAGCACTAATTAATGAAGCGCCACCTAAAGGAGTGATGGCTCCAAGCCATTTCAAAGGATTATTGGCCTGCATACTACCTATGACGATGCCGTATAAGGTAAGTGTAAAAATGCTAATGCCAATAAGGAATAGTGTATAAATATATTTTGGCAATGGCTTGTGCTGGATGGTTAACCCTAAGAGAATGAATGCGATCGCATGGTACATTTGATACCTCACAGCGGTTTCAAAAACTTCCATATAATGAACCTCTAGGAGCGGGCGAAGCATATGTGTTCCGAAAGCACCTAAGGCCACCGAAAGCGAACCAAGTATGGCTCCTGTGACAATGCTTTTTTGTGTGTATGAATTCATAATAATAGACAACTAGCGTTAACGTGATTGAAGGTGTGAATTAACTATAAAATTCGGTTTTAATAATCAAGTATTTTTGTTTTTCTTTATGAAGATCAATAAAAAGCTGGTTTTGATTGGCATTGGTATCCTGATCCTGCTGACAGGTACTGTTATCGGCTTTCGTTGGTATAAGTTTCATAATGCCATAAAATACGCCATTGCCCAAGGCGCTATCGTTGCAATTACAGGCAATGATTATGAAACAACCTTAAAAAAGCTACATAATTTACCATTGGTTGATGCTATTGAAAATGATGGTGAGATTGCCTTACTGGCAGATAATGATATTCTAAAATTGGAAATTACCCATTCGCCAATATTTAAAAGTTTAATAAAAAACAAGCGTCATATTTTAAGTTTTAGGGCAGGGGCAAATTCGCAATTACAGTCGTTGCTTTCGGTTGAGGTAAGCAGGAGTGCATACGACAGCCTATTGCAGCAGGTTTTTGATGAAGGCTATTCAAAAGCCAATTACAACTCACCCTCAGGAGAGATCATTGAAATATATAATGCATCGAAACAAAAGGAGTTGGTGGTAAGCTATGCCCTTGGCGTCATGGTAATTTCAAACGAAGCATTATTTGCTGAAGAAACATTAAAGAATATACGTAGTCATTCAAAAGTTTTCGAACAGGCAAGCCTAAATTTCAATGAGAATATCCTGTATGTGAAACAAGTGAATATGCAGCAATGGGTTGAGAATTTCACTACCAACCATACTTCCGAATTCTATCAATGGTTTGAGAATATTGATGAATGTGAAGTGAAATTGAATGATGAAGGTTCGTTGGCCGACATGCATTTTTATTATTCAAAAAATGCAATGACATTTAAGCCAGCCAAAGTGATGTCGACATTTAACTATGAAACTTGGCTTCAAAATATCACCCCTAATTATATTGCCTTTCATCCCGATACGAGCAATTCGGAAGTGAAGCTTAAAGAACTCTATCGTTGTTATGCCAATATGCAGGACGAGAATATTTCCGACAATACCTTTATCATCGGGAATGCCTTAGTTGACTCAACAACTTTACTAACAATCTTTTCAAAGCACTCTTTAGAGCAGTCGTATGTTTTAAATAAACACAAGGTATTTAAGTTTGGAAAATATCCATTCTTCAGAAACTTTTGTAATGCCGCCACCCCCGATTTGCCTGAAAGCTATATTTCTTTAATTGGTCCCAATCTTTTTGTAGTTACGTCTTCTGTTTCATCAATGATACCGCTATTACAAAAAATGGATGCGTATCCTTCAGAAATGAAAGAATCGACTCCCGCAATATTTGTGATGCAAATTCAACCTCAGTATTTGCTTCCTTACTTTAGTCGTATTGTCAAAGACCAATATCGTGAGCGGGTTTTGCATAGTTCTTTTCTTCAAAACCTCGACTTTGTTCAATTGCGTTTTGATAGCCTGGGGCAGCATGTTGGCGTGGGCACCTTGCTTTTCTCCAAAAATGCAACCACCAATGCAAGCACCTCCGAGTTAATTTGGAGCAAAACATTAGAGCAAGAAACGAATGAGATCATGCTGCTTCAAAATTTGAAATCAAATACGAAATTCATGTTTTATCAGGATGAGAAAAATGTATTACACTGTTTGGATTTTGGTGCTCGTGAAGTTTGGCAGAAATTTGTATTAGGTAAAATACAAAGTAAGATTTCGGTTATTGATATTTATCGTGATGGAAGCACTCAGTACTTTTTCAATACACCCAATCAGATATATGCCTTGAATGAGAAAGGCGATGATATTAAAAACTTTCCAAAGCAAATTAATACAGAAGGAATTGAAGGAATGTATTTGTTTGATATGGGCGATACCTATGAATACTTCATGGTGCAGGGCCGCTTAATTTATGGCTTTGAAGCTGCAGGAGCTTCGCTTGAAGACTGGAGGCCCAGAGAGTCGCCAGTGAGTATCGACTTTGAATTACTTCATTTTAAGAAACGAAACAAAAATTATATCGTAGGGATAAGTAATAGTGGAGAGGTGATTTTATGGAATCGATTTGGAAAACGTGTAGAACGTGATATTGATTTTAATAAGGAAATAAGTACTAATTTTTTCATTACTGCCGAGCTCAATAAAAAATATCACCCCGAATTAATAAGTGTTGATACCAGTGGGTTGATATTTAGTTTTACCCTCGACTCACTTAAGAGAAAGGAATATAAAAAACGTTTAGTATCTAATAATACCGGGCATTTCATTGTTCAAACCACCGATACTAATTTTCAGAAAATCATTTATCAGCACAAAGATAAATTGCTCTTCTTTGATCGCTATTCTCAGATGACCGATACCCTTTCGATGACGAAAAATTCTGAACTGCAAAATGTATTCGATGTAAATGAGAAACGTACCTTCATCGTTATTAGCGATGGAACTACAAGCAAGGTGATGGCTTCATCTCGCAAAATTGTAGCCGATAAAATTGAGGGGAATATCATCGGAATCGTGTCGGATGAAATCCCCAATCGTTACTTCATTATTACTTTTGATGAGTTAAAAAGGGTGAATTTATACAAGTTTTCAATATGATATTTGTTTTCCCACATCAATGCAGTTAAATTCGCTATTCCTACGTTTTAATTCAAAAAATTCATGACGACCTTCAAAAAAATTGCAATCATCGCATCGGGTGTAATTATCGGACTGAGTGGCTCGGCTTTCATTGCCGACCAGTACTTTGAAATCAGCAAGAACCTGGATATTTTTTCAACTGCATATAAGGAAGTCAACACCTACTATGTAGACGAGGTTGAACCCGGTAAACTAATTCGTAGTGGAATTGATGGGATGTTGAATTCGCTTGACCCTTACACCAATTTTTATAGTGAAGCAGAGATTGAAGACGCCCGTTTCTTAACTACTGGCGAGTATGGTGGCATTGGAGCATCCGTTGCACAACATGGCGAATATGTGATGATCACAGAGCCCTATGATGGCTCTCCTGCGCAACGTGAGGATTTGAGAAGCGGGGATATTATTTTGGAAGTGGATGGCAAGAGCACTCGTAACAAAGTGAGTGCAGATATCAGTAAGATGTTGAAGGGACAAGCCGGAACAGAGATAACATTGAAGATTAAACGCGATGATGAAATCATCATTAAGAAATTAAAACGCGATGATATCAAATTGAAGAATGTGCCGTTTTATGGAATGATAGGCGACGATATTGCTTATATCAAACAAACAGGATTTACTAACGATGCCGGAAAGGAAGTGCATGATGCCCTTGAAGAATTAAAGAAAACAGGAAAAGTGAAAGGTATCATTTTGGATTTAAGAGGAAACCCCGGTGGCTTATTGCATGAGGCGGTAAATATTGTAAACTGCTTTGTTGATCGAGGACAGCTGGTGGTGAATACAAGAGGTAAAGTGAAAGAATGGGATAAAGAATATCGCACGTTAAATGCTGGCCTCGACCTCGACTTGCCCTTGGCAGTGCTCACCAATAGAGGATCGGCTTCGGCTTCTGAGATTGTGGCGGGTACCATTCAGGACTTGGATCGTGGGGTTATTGTAGGTCAAAGAAGTTTTGGTAAGGGGCTTGTTCAAAATACCCGCCCACTTACCTACAATACCCAAATGAAAATTACCATCGCCAAATATTACACCCCGAGTGGGCGTTGTATTCAGGCACTCGATTATACCCACCGTAACGAAGATGGTAGTGTAGGCAAGGTGCCCGATTCCTTAACTCATGAATTTAGAACCAAAGGCGGAAGGATTGTAAAAGATGGTGGTGGAATTAAGCCCGATGTGGAAGTAGATGCTCAGAAGTTGAGTACCATTGCTAAAAGTTTATACGATAAGAACATCATCTTTGAGTATGCCAATAAATACAGAAATACACACGCCACAATAGTTCCTACTGCCCAGTTTAAATTAACTGAAACAGATTGGCAGGATTTCATGAAATTCATAGCCAATAAGGATTATCAATATACTACAGAGACTGAGCAAGAACTTGAGCAATTAAAAGCCAAGGCAGAGCAAGAGAAATATTTTGATGCCATCAAAACCGATTATGATGACTTGAAGAAGAAACTATCTCATGATAAGAAAACGGACTTAGAAAGAGCCAAAGTAGAAATCGAGGAATTACTTGAATTGGAAATTACCAAAAGATATTATTTCCAGAAAGCATCAGTTGAGAGCACTTTTGACGACGATACCGACCTAAAAGCGGCATTGCTCATCTTGCATGATGAAGCAAGATATAAATCGCTTCTAAAAGTGAAATAAATAAAAAGCCCCGATGGAAAATCCTTCGGGGCTTTTTTATAAGGTTGAATTTTATGAATTACTTGGCAGTAGAAAACTGAGGGAAACGAACTCTAACTTGTTCGAAGGCAGTGAAGAATAATGCGCTATATCCTAAATCGCTAACTAATGATGTTCTGAAATAAGGAAGTGCTCCAACATAATTTGTGGTGAATCCGCTTAGATCTTGAGTATAATATGGGCTTCCATACCAGCAAAAGAAATTGGTAACTACATAAAACAATACGGATGCTCCAAGGCTTGTAGCTAATACACGCAATGGTTTTACATTATTGTTAAGTGCAAAACCCAATAAGATGATGAGCGCGTAAGCAAAATAAACGCTGATTAATTCTTTACCTCCACCGATAAAAATATCGCTCAAGGCCAGCACTGCAGTAGGAATAATGAATGCCATCCATTTGCGGCTGAAATAGGCACTACCTAGTAAACAAAGCGCTGTAACCGGGGCGAAATTGGGTGGAAATACTTGTGCGACGCGCAAAGCAGCCACTAATACAATGATTCCAATGATGGAAAGAGATGCGTAATTTAATTTTTTCATATACAGAGAGCGAAAATAATTGTTTGGGACGATAAAATAAAAAAGAATTGTGAAAAGCTTATACACCACTCATTTTAAAGAGTGCCCCTTCTTTAAGGGAATAGTCGGAGGCAAAGAGCGTTTCAATATGGAATGCACGGAGCACATATTCGATAAGCATGAAACTCATCACAATCATCTCTCCACGGTAAGGTATGAGTCCTTTGAAATTCATGCGGTCGGCATGGGTCGACTTTAATATGAGCTCATGAATCTTGTGATAATCATCGATTAATACTGGGCAGCTGGTAGTAAAATGAAGCTTTTTATCGAGGTTTTGCTCAATCATCTCTACCAAACTTTCAAATGACCCAGCCGAACCAATCAAGGTCTTCACCGGGAATTCATGAATGGCATTCTTTAAAGGAAGTAATTCGAAATCAAGGTATTTGATTAGCGCCGATTGTTCCTCTTTTGAGATGGGGTCGGTGGTATGATACAGCTCCAGCAGGCGGGCTGCACCGAGTAAGAAGCTATGTTTCCAAAATATCTCCTCGTTATTGGCGATAATAAACTCTACACTACCTCCACCAATATCCATTACAAGCACCCTTTCGTTGGTGAGGGCTACGGTATGCTTCACTCCATAGAAAATGAGGTCGGCTTCTTCTTCACCAGTGATTACATTGATTTCAATGCCAGTTTGTTTTTTTACTTCGGCCACAAAATCAGGTCCGTTATCTGCGCCTCTTATTGCGGAAGTTGCGAAGGCAAAGACCTTTGAAATTTTATATTCGGTGATGACCTCCTGAAACTGTTGAAGCGCTTTCAAGCCCCTTTCGAAGGCGGGGGCAGTGATGGTTTTATTATTAATACCTCCTTCGCCCAGCTTAACAGGGATTTGGAGTTTGAAAACCTCTTGCACTTCCTTTGTACCGACAACTTTTGCCAGTAACAAATGAAAGGTGTTTGTTCCGAGATCTATTACGGCGTGCAAGGGCTATCGATTTTATAGATGATTGTTGGTTACCAAAGATTAAGATCATTGCAAATGCAATAACCGTCGTCCTTGAAATAAGAAGCTACTTACTGGTTCCCTTTTTTATAATCGGCTAAGAATTTCTCTAAACCAATATCGGTAAGAGGATGTTTTAAGAGTGCAAGAATTGAATCGAGTGGGCTTGTTATCACATCGGCACCTGCTTCTGCACATTTTACAATATGAACAGGGTTGCGAATAGAAGCTGCAAGTACTTGCGTTTCGTAAGCTTGAATATTATAGATATGTACAATTTGATTGATTAGCTCAATACCATCATAACTAATATCATCTAATCGTCCTAAGAATGGTGAGATATAGGTGGCACCTGCCTTGGCAGCCAAAATAGCTTGTCCAGCACTGAATACCAATGTGCAATTGGTTTTGATTCCTTTGCTGCTAAAATATTTGATGGCTTTGATACCATCTTTTATCATTGGCACTTTTACAACAATATTTTTATGCAATGCAGCCAGCATTTCGCCCTCTCTAACAATGCCTTCGAAGTCGGTACTGATTACCTCAGCACTTACATCTCCATCAACCATATTGCAAATGGTAACATAGTGATTGATGATATTCTCAGCACCAGTAATGCCTTCCTTAGCCATCAAGCTTGGGTTGGTGGTTACTCCATCCAAGATTCCAAGATCATTGGCTTCTTTAATCTGATTTAGATTTGCGGTATCAATAAAAAACTTCATAGCGTATAGGGTTTGAAATACGCGGCGAAATTGCCTTATTTATGGCGTTTACAGATAACAAGTTATTCACAGGATTCATTTTCGAAGCCAAGGTAAAATTGAAATCACGCAAGAAATGCCGAAAAACGGGGAAAGGGGCATCAACAAAAAGTCCCGAAGCGAGCACTTCAGGACTTTAAGATTCAATTCAATAAGTATTTATTCACTAACGAGTGATTTTATGCTTACGAATAAATGGTTATTTAGAATAGTAATTTGGTGTTTTTTTGAATTCGCTCAGGATATTGATGAATTCGCTAGGAATTACTTTGAATTCGTTTTAGATTTTAGCAACAAACTGAAGAAATTCGTCCTTCTTGCGAGTAGAAACTGGAAGTTCATCGCCATTGGTGATTAAGATGGAGCAAGTATGTTTATTGAACTTGCGGATGCAACGGGCATTCACCAAAAACGACTGATGGATGCGGAAAAATCCATGACGTTCAAGCATTTCGGTAGTTTCACGCAATCCGCGGCATACCAGGATGGCCTTGCCGTTACTTAAAATATACTTGGTATAGCTATTATCACTTCGGCAATATAAGATTTCCGATATCTCAATGAATGAAAAACCATCGGGCGTGGGTAATGCCAGATTCGTATTCATGTTATTATTTGGAATAACGGGGGTTACCACCCTTGGTGTTGTAGAATTTTTAAGTTTTGCGGCTACGGCACTCACCTCTTCATGATCAATAGGTTTTAAAATAAAATCGAAGGCTGCATATTTAATTGCTTGTAAGGCATATTCGCTGAAGGCGGTAGTAAATACAACTTTGAAAGGGATAGAGGTAAATCGGTTTAAGAAGTCGAAGCCATTTAAAACGGGCATCTTAATATCCAGAAAAACAATATCGGGCTTAAGTTCCTGAACAATTCCTACTGCTTCTTCTGGAAACTGACATCGCGCAACGACCAGGATATCGGGGCAGAAATGAGAAATGATTTTGTCTAAGGTGTCCAGATTGGGAACTTCGTCATCAATAATGACAGCCTTAATTCGTGTGTTAGAGATCATAAGTAAATTTTTTTCGTTATTAATTTTATTAGAAAATAGGGGCCCTAAATTAGCGGTAATAATACAAATAAATTTCAAAATTTTGAATTTTAGGACGATAATTTGACACGCAGGATTGAAAAAGTCAATAGTAATTCGTAAAAAGTAAATCGTGAAATGATATTTTCGAAGATGAGAAATTTCGTGTTTTAAAGGGAAAGTGAGTTATAATACTTTTCCTTCTAAATTTTGATTTTCTCGACAATTAAAATTGGTGATATTTTAAAGCATTAATTTAAAAATGCCAGTTAAATAGGAGATGTCTAAAAATAAATTATTTTTGAAAAATGATCATTCCCCGATATAGTAAGTTGCCCGCGAAAATTAAAGGAATATTTTTCTTTCTTAAACTTCATCTTTTATTCAATAGGTTTTCTAATACCTTGATTTTTTTAGGAAATATTTCACGCCTTTCTAAATGGATATCCGACAACAAGCAAAAGGGTTATAGCACCTTTTATAGTTTTAAGTTTAATTATGATGATCGCTTTAAGTTACACGAACATATCATCAACTCGGAAACCCTAACCGAAATAAACTACCTCGAATTTGGGGTATTTGATGGTGGTTCATTCTTATGGTGGGCCGACAAAATCAAAAATCAAAACTCTAGATTCTTCGGCTTCGATACTTTTGAAGGCTTACCCGAAAATTGGGGTGCCTTTAAAGCTGGTGAAATGGAAAGTGGTATTCCGAAAACGGATGATAAAAGGACCACCTTCGTAAAAGGTTTATTTCAAGATACCTTGCCAGGCTTTCTTAAAACTTTTGATAATTCAAAAAGATTGGTTGTGCATATGGATGCCGATTTGTTTTCATCAACACTATTCGTGCTTACGAGCCTCGCCCCCTATTTGAAAGAAGGCGATATTATTATGTTTGATGAGTTTAATGTACCCAATCATGAGTTCTTCGCATTCGATATGTTCGTTAAATCGTACTATATAAAATATGAGGTTTTAGGGGGCGTAAACAATTACTACCAAACTGCGGTGAAAATATTATAGTCGCTAGGGCATGGAACATCAACTCCAATTCCTTATTTTTGCCTAACTGTCCTTTCAAACAAAGGTAAAATCACTTTTCAATACTTTATTTATTTTGGGAAATGCGATTCATTTTTGCACCCCAATATTGAATATTATAACATACTAACCATGTACGGAAACGCATATATCGACCCCAACGACAAATCGGCATCAATCATTGCTGATGAAAATCCAAAACTGCTTGAGGAGTTTGAAGCCCGCATTGCACGTGGCGAAAAGGTAGAGCCTCGCGATTGGATGCCCAAAGAGTACCGCAAACAATTAATTCGAATGATTGAGCAGCACGCACATAGCGAAGTGATTGGTGCATTGCCCGAAGGTACTTGGATTACGCGTGCTCCAGGCTTTCGCAGGAAATTAGCGCTGATGGCCAAAGTTCAAGATGAGATGGGACATGCACAGCTTCTATATAGCGCAGCCGAAACATTGGGAAAAACCAGAGAGGCCATGATTAACGACCTCATCAGCGGTAAAAGTAAATACAGTAATGTTTTTAACTATCCAGCAAAAACCTGGGCTGATACTGCGGTTATTGCATGGCTTATTGATGCAGGTGCTATTGTAAATCAGTTGGCGAATGCTAAAGGAAGTTATGGCCCGTATTGCCGTGCACTGGAGCGTATTTGTACAGAAGAAAGTTTTCACTTAAAATATGGTCACGATGCCGTGGTGTATTTAGCTACTGGCACTCCAATTCAAAGAGCCATGGTGCAAGAAGCCCTCACACGTTGGTGGCCACCCATCATGCATTTCTTTGGTCCGAGCGATAAAATATCGAGCCATACCGAAATATTGATGCGCTGGAAAGTGAAGATGGCATCCAATGATGATATGCGTCAGCAATTTTTGAATATGTATGTTCCGAAGATTTTTGATTTGGGATTAACACTCCCTGATGAAAATTTGAAAAAGAATTTAACCACAGGAAAATGGGAATATACCGAACCCGATTGGGACGAATTTAAACGTGTAATTAATGGAGGTGGCCCATGCAATGCAGAGCGCTTAGAAGTTCGTCGGTCGGCAGAGGAGAACGCCAAATGGATCAAACGCGCCTTGCTTCGTGAAGATGCTCGTTACGTTCTGCCATTGGCATAAAAAAAAGCAGATAAAAATTATCTGCTTTTCTAAATATCGTTTCTTTATTTATCCAGGAAGGTGCTAAAAGTATCACCACGCAATCCAAGTCTTAGTGTTTCTAGTGGGATCAATTCATTCGGAGCGATATTCCCAAGGTTAACATTGCTTCCCATCTCTTTTATGAACCATACTTGCTGGCTTTTTTGAGGGGCTTCCCAAATTACTTTATCTTTTGGAATGAAATGAGCAATTTCGTGTACCAATCCTTCGCGTGCTTCGCCATTACCACGAAACACCCCTACGTTGCCACTTTCGCGTGCTTCGGCAATAAGCTTCCAAGCGCCTGCTTCACTCTCTTTCTGCATGAACTGTACCCATTCATAAGGAGCAAATATTTTCTCAGCATCTTTACTTCCAACTTCACTAAGTACCGTAGCATACTTGCAAAGACGGCGGATATACTCACATTTTTCATCATGAGGCATTTCCAAACTTCCATCACTCATTTCTACGTGGGTGATTTTATATTTTTCGATAAGCTTTAAATAATCTTCGAAACGATTTCTAACAATGAATGCTTCCAATAAAGTTCCTCCAAAATAAACGGGGATCCCAGCACTTTGATAGACATCAATCTTTTCTTGTAAATGGGGAGTTACATAAGAAGTCCCAAATCCAAGTTTTAATAAATCGGTGTAAACTGAAGAGGAGCTTAAGAAGTCTTCCACTTCCCTTACACTTAGCCCTTTATCCATTACCATGGTAAGCCCTTCATTTCTGGGCTTTTCGGCTCTAAACGGTATTTGATCTAACTCGAAATTCATATGCATTAAAATTAAATGAGTTGCGAAAATACGCATTCTCCTTTTTTAAAAGAGTGAAATCTTTTTATGAGTCATATCACTTTTTCGAGTTTTTTTATTTAATTTGTATTATTCCAACCCTACAAAGAACAAAACAATTGAGGTTAACAACGTGTGCAAGTGCTCAAGCTGTGGCTTCCCTAACTATTTATAACACCAAGCATATGATGAAATTCCTGATATTCATATCCTTTTTTATGACCTTGTTATCGGCGGCCGCACAGTCGCCTATAAGGCTTTGGGATAAACGTTTTGCTGGAGACTCAACCGATAACTTAAACGCTATCAAAAGAGCTTCAAATGGAAGTTTGTTTCTCGCAGGGAAAAGCAATTCCAAAAATAGTGGGGAGAAATCTTTAACAAGCAAAGGTGGTTACGACTACTGGGTAGTGAAAACCGATAGTAATGGAACTAAACTCTGGGATGCAACCATTGGAACAACCAGCAATGAAGACTTGTATTCGGTGGTGCCAACTGCCGACGGGGGATGCTTGGTGGGTGGATTTACCAACGGTGGCAAAACTGGAGATAAAAATCAGGCATCTTTTGGATCAAGCGATTTCTGGATTGTTAAACTCAATGCCTCCGGTGTAAAGCAATGGGATAGTGCTTATGGTGGTAATAGCTATGAAGAATTGCATTACATTGAACCCACTACCGATAAAGGATATTTATTAATTGGGTTATCCTATTCAGCCAAATCGGGCAATAAAAAAAGCCCAAATAAAGGTGACGCTGATATCTGGGTGGTAAAGATCGATAGCGTGGGCCGGATGCTATGGGATAGCTCTTACGGTGGCAAGGGTTATGATAATTGTTGGGAAGGACATCAAACAAAAGATGGTGGATATATGCTTGCTGCTTGGTCCAAATCACCTATTAGCGGTAATAAAACAAAAGATACGATTGGGAATAGCGATTTATGGCTTGTGAAAATAAATGCCAATGGTGTATTTCAGTGGGATAAGGTTTATGGAGGAACCAATCTTGAAGAAATCAATACCTTCATGGAATTGAAAGATGGCGGATTTTTATTTCCTACCTATTCCAATTCGGGTAAAAGCGGAAATAAATTATCAGAGAATAAAGCGTATTTGGATATTTGGCTCATTAGAACAGATGCCAATGGCAATAAACTATGGGAACGTGAAATTGGCGGCAATTCTGACGAGCGTTGTTTTGCCATCGCACAAACAATCGACAATGGATATGTAATGGGAGGATATTCCTATTCAAGCACAGGCGATCGGAGCAAATTTAATTATGGTGGGCTCGATTATTGGGTGATAAAAATTGATTCGGGTGGTCGCCCAATATGGGATGAACATTTGGGAGGAAAGAAAGATGATTATATGCAAGATATGGTGCTCACACCAGGCGATAATATTGTATTGGCAGGCTATTCAAAATCAGGGAAAGAATATGATCGCACGGTTGATACCTTGAATGGTGCCTATGATTATTGGATTGCCAAAGTAAAGCAACCTAATTTTTATATCACCAAACACGATACGCTCATGTGCCCAAACGATATGGATTATGTATCGTATGCTACCACCAATACCTTCGCCGACACCAATAAAATTTTCTTGCAACTAAGCGATGGGTATAGCAATTTTACGTACCTCACCAATGTAGGATTTAAGATAGGAACCAAACTTAAAGTAGATAGTGTACTAGCATTAATTCCTGGAAATGCATACGCTGCACCTTATTATAAGTATCGCTTTATCAGCACCGGGCCAAAAGATACTAGCCTTTGGAGCTTTTCGGTGAAGATATTGGCACTGCCGAAAAAGCCTGTAATTACACATTATTTAGATACTATCATCTGCAGTAATAGCAACGGTGTAACCTATCAATGGCTTAAAAATAATGTGCCGATTTCGGGAGCTACACAGCGTAAATATAGACCTACAGTTCCAGCATATTACAGTGTACGTGTCGATAGTGTTGAATCGTGTCCAGCAATGTCTGACCCACTAGCAATAAATAATATTGGTATTCGCAGTAAGGGTGCAGCGTTAGAAATTAATGCTTTGCCCAATCCATTTGTCAATTCCATTACCATATCATTGGCAAATTTGAATGCCGGTAAAATGGAAATCGATATTTTTAGTATCGATGGAAAATTAATTTATCATGAAACGCTTACCGAACAAACCACTGTAATTCCTGCCCAATATTTTGTTTCAGGAATTTATATTGTGAAAGTGGTTGGAACCGAAGGAATTGGAACGGTTAAAATGATCAAAGAATAACTAAATTATCTAACCACTCGAATCACGAGATTAGGAGTCAATACAATATTGCTGCTTCGCCCGCTGGCAAATAGTTCCAGCTTGATGCGCATACACAATGCGGCCCATACCATTTTGCGGATAATTTCTTTTATGGGGTTCTGAATGAAGATGCGTGATGATAATACGTCCGTTTCACTAAACCCACAATTACGCATCACTTGCTTTGCCGATGAAGAATTCAAATAGTTCTCATGGGTGAAATCACCATTCGCAAATATGGTTGCATAAGGCGCATCCATATTGGGTGTGCGGAAAATGGCGATACCACCCGGAGTCAACGATTCGCGAATGCCCGTTAGTAATTGTACGAGCTCATCCTTTGTAAAATGCTCGATAATATCGATGCCGGTGATGACATCGAACGAATTTTTGTTTTGAGCTAAGAACTGGGTTACATCGGCTTGCTGTACCGATTGTATTCCTAAGGTATGCGCTACTTTCACCATTTCTTCACTCACATCCACGCCGATAGTTTGAGCGTAACCTGCATCGGTGAGCGATTTTACCAAGGCACCAATACCACATCCCAAATCAACTATTTTGAGGTTTTTATTGCCTGGAATCAATGGCAAAATCTCTTTGCTGAGTTGCACTGTTTCTTTATCAAGATTCTTTTGATAGTTCGTTTCGGCACGGCCCAGCTGACTGCTAAAGTATTGCTTATAGAAAATGTCTCGGTATTGAAGCATGGGGCGAATTACGAATAAATTTATTGGATTTGAAAGGGGCATACTTTAAGAATGGACCTTAATCACTTCGTATAATCGGTTTTATGTAATATTGTGCTTCATAAAGCACATGTTAAAAAGGACGTTTCAAAACAAGCTCATTGAAGCTGGCATCGATGAAGCAGGGCGTGGATGCCTTGCTGGTCCAGTGTTTGCGGCTGCTGTGATCTTACCCAAAAATTTCAAGAACAAGATTTTGAACGATAGCAAACAGCTCAATGAAAAGCAAAGAATGGAACTGAGGGCGGTGATTGAAAAAGAAGCGGTGGCCTATTCTGTAGCTCAAATTAACGAAGTGGAAATCGATAAAATAAATATTCTCAAGGCGAGCATCAAAGCAATGCACCAGGCTTTGGATGGATTACAAATTGTTCCGCAGTTATTGGTTATTGATGGGAATCGCTTTTATCCTTACCAGCAAATAAAACATCAGTGCATCATTAGAGGCGATGGATTATATATGAATATTGCAGCAGCAAGCATCCTCGCCAAAACCTACCGCGACGATTTTATGCAGGAGGCCCATTTGCAATATTCGCATTATGGGTGGGATAAAAACAAAGGCTATGGTACCCAATTGCATGTGGATGCCATCAAGCAATATGGTTATTCGCCACTTCATCGTAAAACCTTTGTGGTGAAATCACTGCAACAACTCAATTTGTTTTAATGCAATCGGAGTTGAAGTATAATTCATCTCATTTTTTTCAATCAATTATATTTAGGAATTTAGCACTTTCAAAATAGCAATCATAACTTGAATATATTAATCAGCGGAACGAGCAAAGGCATTGGTCAGTATTTGGCGCAGCACTACCTGGAAGCAGGCCATCAGGTGTTTGGCTGCAGTCGTACCCCAGCCAGTATTGCTCATTCGAATTACCGCCATTTTATACTGGATGTAGCTGATGAAAAGGCCGTACTGAATATGTTTCAGGAAATTCAGGCATTGGGTGGCGTGGATGTTTTAATTAATAATGCAGGGATTGCTTCCATGAATCACTTGCTCACCACCCCTTATCAAAGCGTGAAGGATATTTTTGATGTGAATGTATTTGGTGCTTTTTTATTGATGCGTGAAGGCGCCAAACAAATGATTGCCAGGCGTGAAGGGCGTATCGTGAATATGCTCAGTGTGGCTACCCCACTGCATTTGGAGGGTGAGGCGGTTTATGGTGCATCGAAGGCTGCCCTCGAGCATTTAACATATGCAGCCGCTCGTGAACTGGCAAGTTATGGTATCACAGTGAATGGGCTTGGGTGCACGCCACTACAAACCGATTTAATTAAAAGTGTACCAGAAGATAAAATGAAACAGCTTCTTCAAAGGCAAGCCATTCCTCGCTTTGCACAGTTGGAAGAAGTGAGCAACGTGATCGATTTCTTCATCAAACCCGAAAGTAATTTCATTACCTCACAAGTAATTTATTTGGGAGGAGTGAACTAAGTACACAGGCATCATGTTTGAAAAACTTCCATCCGCTCATGTTTTATTCATTGCAAAAACCAATGATGCATCGGGTGAGATGAGTGCCGTAACCGTGGCGGAATTTGTTGAAATGACTGCAGCATGCACACCTCCAACGCAAGTGCTGATGTTGCCTGTGATGAATTCAAATATCTTCTCTTTGGCACAACTTTTCAAATTGCTTCAATACAAAAATCCCATACTGCTTTGTTCGCAAGAGCAAGTAAATGATGCCGAAGAAATTATTGAGAACACACAACTTGATACGCTACAAGGCAAACCAATGCTGGGTTTCTTTACATCAGCCACTACAGGAAAATCAAGAGCGGTGTTTCATGATTTTACTTTATTCATGAAACGTTACCAGCGTACAGCACATCCCATCAGGAGTTTGTGTTTTTACAAACCCGACCATATTGCCTTTATTGATGTGCTGCTTAGTACCATGGCAACTGGTGGAACGATGGTACTACAGGATCATTTCAATCCGGAGCAAGCCATCCTCGATATTCAAAAACACAAAGTCACACACCTCTTCGCAAGTCCTTCGTTTCTGGCACTCTTTTGTTTGCATTTGAATGATGATATCGCACTTCCATCACTGCAGCAAATTGTATACGGGAGTGAGTTGATGCCCGAGTATGTGATAGATAAATTAAAAAAACAATTGCCTCAGGTAAAACTCAAGGATGTATATGCCACTACCCAAGGGCTTCGCAGAAAGAAAATTCTTGATGCATCCGACGAAGAATATTTTAAGTTTGGTGAAGAAGGGATTGATTTTAAAATTGAGAATGACGAATTGTATTTGCATGCTCCCGAATCGTTGCTATACATCATCAAAGAAAATAAAGTATTTGAAGCACACGAATGGATTGCCACTGGCGACCTCGTAGAACGCAATGCCAATGGATACTACAAGCTCATCGGAAGAAGTTCGGAACTCATTAATACAGGAGGGGAGAAGCTCTCGCCGCGATTGATGGAAACGGCCTTACGCTCCTTGCCTCAGATCAAAGACATTAAAATTTATGCTGAGAAGAGTTTGATTTTGGGAGAATTGGTATGTGCCGATGTGGTGAAAAGTGATGGCTATACCAATGATGAGGTGAAGCAGTATATTCGTAATTATGCGAGAGAGAAATTAAGACCCATGGAAGTGCCAGTAAAAATTAATTTTGTAGAAGAAATAAAATTAACTCCACGAATGAAGCGATGAATATTGATGAATTAATTGCAGCGTTTAAAAATTTAATACAAACCGATGAAGTGGTAAGTGCCGATACGCCATTGCAACAAATCAAAGCGTACGATTCATTATCAAAACTTATTTTAATGTCGTGGCTGCAAGAGGAATTTGCCATTAAAATTACAGCCCGCGAACTGGGCTCACTAAATACCCTAAACGATTTACTTAAACGTATTCAACATGCTTCGTAAATTCATCCGACGTATTTTAGGCATCAGCGATAAGCCGAGGATGTATTATCATGCCGCCTTTAATGGCAGTAAAATTAGCTATAGCAGTACCACGCATTTTTATCGTAAGGAAAATATGAAGATGGGGAATATGATTCATATCTGGCATTATAGCATTATTGACGGTACAGGCCCATTAACTATAGGCGACGGCTGTCAGATAGGTGCTTGGGTAGGCATTTTCACGCATAGCAGCCATCAAGCCATTCGATTGTATGGATATCATTTTAATGAATTCACCGATCATCAGAAGAAAGCCTACCTCATAGAAGCGGTGAATATTGGGGCTTTCACAGCTATTGGTCCGCATTCGGTGATTTTGCCAGGAGCCAGCATTGGTAAAGGATGCATATTAAAGCCGCATACGATCATTCCCATGGGAGCTACCATTCCCGATTTCTCTATCGTTGAAGGAGAAGGGAAAATTACTGGAGATACACGTACCCTGGATAAATATTTTTTGGATACCGATCCAAATTTAAAAAAGTGGTATGAGGAGTGGATTGCGAAGAACTAACTAAGATGCTAACGCACCTTCGTTTCCATCATGTTCAATCCGGCCATCTTTAAGTCGAACGACACGCTTCGCAAATTTTGCAATATCTTCTTCGTGTGTAACTAAAATAATGGTATTGCCTTTCGAATGTAAATCAGCGAAAAGCTGCATGATTTCTAATGATGTTTTGGAGTCGAGGTTTCCTGTAGGTTCATCGGCTAAAAGGATGGCAGGGTTATTTACCAGTGCACGGGCTACGGCCACACGTTGTCTTTGTCCTCCCGAGAGTTCATTGGGCTTATGTGTCATTCGATCGGCCAAACCTACACCTTCCAATGCCTTCTTTGATAATTCCTCCCTTTGCGCTTTTTTGATACCAGCATAAATTAATGGCAACGCCACATTATCGAGGGCAGTTTGGCGAGGCATGAGGTTGAATGTTTGAAATACAAATCCAATTTCTTTATTACGTATTTCGGCGAGCTCATTATCGGTCATGCCACTCACATCCTGATTGTTTAAGATATAGGTTCCAGAAGTAGGAGAGTCGAGGCACCCAATCATATTCATGAGGGTACTCTTACCCGAGCCTGAGGGCCCCATGAGCGCTACGTATTCGCCTTTCTCAATAGTGAGGTCGATGCCTTTTAGCACCTGCAACACTTCTTTGCCCATCACATAATTTTTTGTGATTCCTTTTAAAGATATTAAAGACATAATAATATTGAGAATGACGAACGAGAAGAAATAATCGAATTGATGGAATTAATCAACCATCCAGGTTTCTTTTCCTTTGAGCAACTTATCCAAATCGCCTTTGCCTTTTAACTGGGCTGCTTCAATTTGTGCAGTAACACCATCTTCGTAAGTAGGGCGGTCTTCCATATAGAAGATACCAAACGGACGAGGTAAATGGTTTTCCATGCTTGGGCTATCAAAGAAACGAGTAAGGATAGTAGCTTTCACGCGATCGGTTTCATCATGAATCCAAAGGTCGTTGGCACTGGCACCTCCAGAGATATCAACTACCACTGGTTTAAATCCATCCAAACGAATTCCTTTCTCACCATTATCACCAAAGATTAATGGTTTGCCGTGTTCCATCAATAATGTCTCTTGTTTCTTCGAACCTTTCTCTGTGAATATTTCGAAGGCACCATCATTAAACACATTACAGTTTTGGTAGATTTCTACCATGCTTGTTCCTTTGTGTTCGTAGGCGCGTTTCAAGACATATTGTAAGTGTTTTGGGTCGCGGTCCATACTACGTGCAACGAACGTGCTATCGGCTCCCATACATAATGCTGCAGGGTTAAATGGATGATCCACCGAACCCATTGGGCTCGATTTGGTAACTTTTCCAGCTTCAGAAGTTGGAGAATATTGTCCTTTCGTCAAACCATAAATTTGGTTATTGAAAAGCATTATATTGATATCTAAATTACGACGGAGCAAGTGAATGAAATGGCCTGCACCAATACTTAGTGAATCGCCATCACCAGTAACCATCCATACGCTTAGGTCGGGACGGCTAATTTTCAAGCCTGAAGCTACCGCAGTAGCTCTACCGTGAATGGTATGCATTCCGTAGGTTTCCATATAGTATGGGAAACGTGACGAACACCCGATTCCACTTACAAAAACGAACTCTTCTTTCGGGCGTCCGAAATCGGGAAGTACGGTTTGTACTTGCTTTAAAATACTATAATCACCGCATCCAGGGCACCAGCGTACCTCTTGATCGGTTACTAAATCTTTTGATGTAAAAAGTTTTTCTGCAACTTCAGCCATGATTTAAAATTTATAAGGTATTGAAACTCCACAAAAGTAAATAATTGTTGGTTAAGATTTAAAAGAAATTTATGATATTGATTAGCTGATATTTAGAATGGATTTATAAGGCATCCATAGCTTGCTAATGTTGTCGTTCGAAGGTTTTAACCCCCGCTCTCACCGCCGTTTGCAGGGTATTTTCTTCGGGTACCAGCGGGCAGCTCCAATTATCGCTATAGGCGCAGTTGGGGTTATATGCCAGGTTAAAGTCGAGGTTAGCGGTATTGCCAGTGGGCATTTCCATATCCAGATATCGCCCACCGCCGTAAGTCTCCATTCCATTGGAGGCATCTTTAAATGGGATGAAGAGCATATTGGTTTTTGATTCTTTCTCGGCCGTGAGGTAGATGGTGAGCTTGCACGAATCGTTGAGTAATTTGAAATGTGCCACACCCCATACAATGAAAGGATAGGTGCGGTTTAGGGTATGTTTCAGTTCGAGGTAGCGTACCGAATCATATTTCTCAATTCGGGCATTGACGCTGAAATTTTTATCAATGGGAAAATACTCCAGACCTTTAAAAGCAGCGCGGTCTATATCATTGAGTGGAGAGGCTTTCTCATTGGAGAAGAGCGCATCAATATTGCTACGATGTTCTTCAACATTGGCTACATAACTATCGGTAGTAAGTTTACAACCCCAGCAGCAAAGCAATAATAAAAGGTATTTCAATGTTTGCTTCATGCGGTTTCAACTTGTTTAGAGGATTTTCTTTTCAGCACAATGCATTGCTTCAATGCGCGAACTGCTCTTATGCAAAACAGCTACGATATTGCAATTATTTACATTCCATCCTGCAGGTAAATTGTATTTGAACACACGTACAATCACTTGCTTCGATTGAAGCGTAATGGTTGGTGAATTCAATCGCAGTCCGCTTTTCGGTGTAAGCCCTTCTCTGAAAATATGATTGTGCTGGTAATTTTGTATGGTATCTGTTGGTCCTTTTTGTGTGCCTAAGATGCCGTTCTCGGTGATGCCTACCGTTAAGTACATGGTATCGGTTACATCCTGGGTACATTCCATCTTTACTACTGATGTTACCTCTCTTGTACTTGAGTTGTAAGAGTTGGTAATATCGAGATTCATGGGTGTAGGCAAAACCAATTCGGAATTTACATAGCCACTCCATTTTGAATAGGGGATGTATCTATACGATTCGCTGGCGAAAAACTTACGATTGATTGCGCCTTGAGGTAAAGCAGTAGGGTTGCCTAAAAGCTGTGTGATGATATATTCGGCGGTTGAATCTCTAAATTCGGGATATCCAAAACCTGAAGTGATTAATGGATCGGTGAATACCGGATTGCTAAACCCGTGTAGTGCCAAGATGACGATGCGTCCAGGATTGGCATTGCTTATGGCTTTGGCAGCATCATGCGATTGTGGGCAGTTCGGACAACGTACGCCTGTGATATCTTCCAAGAGCACATTGCGTTGTTGTGGGGTGGCTACCGCACTAGCGAAATAAGCGGTATCTCCTTGTTGTGGTGTTTTGGTGGGGGTGAAGTCGATATATGGGCCGTCTTCCTTACAAGCGTTGAGCAGGGTTGCCATCACCAGGATGAACAAATATTTTTTCATGATAAATAAATTTAGAAGGTACTTGATAAGGTTAGTTTAACACCATTAAAGGCAGGCTCATATCGGCAGATTCCACCATTACAATTGAAACCGGCAAGCTGTTTTACATAGGCCAAAGCAATACGTGAAGGCCCTTCGGTATAGGCAGCAAATAGGGTATAGTAATTAATTTTATCGGTGCCCGAGTTGGGAATTATATTAATCATATCGCCCGCCGAGAAACTCCAGTGTGGTGCTACATTAAAATCGGCGAGTACATTCACGAAGCTGCCCGAATCCTGCTTGGTGCTTAGGTATTGCGCCTCAATACGCAAAGAGCGTTTGGAGTCGATATCATAATTTATTTCGGTGAATGGGGTGATGGTATATACATTTTTTGCTCCTGCTTCTCCTTGCAAAATCGATTGGTTGAACATCACCGATTGGATACCATATAGCATTTTGAACTTATCGTTGAACTGATGAAGCCAGTCGAAATATAGTTCATGAAACAATTCTACATTATTGTATCCAGTTACATAGCTGCCATTGAGTTGTAAGGTGTTTTTATCATTATGTGTATACGTGATATCCGCTTGCATGGTTTGTTCGTTATTATACTGCGTAACGGCATTATAACGGGCCATTAAGCGATAGGTATTTTGGCGGGTGATGGATGGTAAATAGTTCACCAGTCCGGTCAATCCATTTTCGAGTGGGGAGATACGATACTCGAAATTATTCAATTTACGATATTGCAAATTCACACCGATGCCTCTTTTGCCAGCATGCGACCAGGCCAAATTACCTTGAATAAACTGTCCGGGTTTATTTTGTAATTGAGTGAACGATTGGTTTTGTATGGCTTCACTTGTTTTGCCTGCATACTCGAGTGACAGCGAAATTTCTTTCACATAAACGGTGGCGTATCCTTGGTATGCGAATTCGTTATAGGTAGGTACAAAGCGATCGGCTAATGGATAATTATTAATATTATCGGCAATGGCGTTCATGGTTTGTTTATCCAGGGTTCTGTTCATCAAGCCTGCGCCCAGGGTGGCATTGATATTATTTTTAGTAGAGAGGCTTTGTTCGATATTCACGCCTTTGAGGATGGGTTCGAAGCTGGAGAACCGATATTTTTGTTTGCCACTGATGGCTTTGATGGTAAGGTTGGCATTAGGGCGGAAAATTACGCGGGCCCCTTGAATGGCATTATCAATACCAATGAATGGTTCCCAATAGGCACGAAAGATGCTGCCACTTCCAAATTGGTCGTAAATATTTCCTACACTGATATCGAATTTGTCGGCCGTTTTATTGATTTGCCAGAAGCCAATACCGCTATTCGAATAGGGCTCGTTGGGTTGTAGTAAATTGCTATTATGGTAGAAATCGTATCGCATACTCACATTCACCATTTTGCTTGTATAGTTGGCATTGAACCATCCCTCCACTGCACTGAGTGCCTGCGTATAGAGGGGCGTGGTGGCTCCAATTTTGGTATTTCTAATAAAGCCATTGGTATTGCTATAGAAACTTCCGGAGAAGGTTCCTGAATTTCCTGCCCCTGATTCGGTTTGAGCGTAGGTAAGCACCGAAAAGAACAGGCTTGCGGTAAGGAGTAATTTTACTTTCATCTTCAACTTCAAAAAAACGAAAATTAACTGTAAAAGCAAAGCCTTATTATTCAACCGCTGAAACGCTTGGTTTGAAAGGGTTTTGTGAGAAAGGATTTAACTCAATTGAGGTATTTAACAATAAGCCAACAACAAGAACTATTCATACGGGAGTAGTTTTTTATCTCACCAAATAAATCAATCCTTTTCTTTCTACCCTACGTGCATTGTTTGTTGCTGGGCTTACCAACTGGCCAGCAGCCGATAGCCTGAATGTGTAGGCCCCAATGGGTAATGCTTTGCCATTAAAGGTGCCATCCCATCCAATACTTTCTGGAGTGTCGGAGTATACCAAGGCGCCCCAGCGATCATATATTTCAAACTGGTAAGCATTCAACCCGGCACAGATGGGTTTGTAGTAATCATTTAATCCATCACCATTCGGGCTGAAAGCATTCGGAAGAAAAACAACGGGATAAACAGGAATGCATATTACATTACTCACACTAAGTTGATTGTTTCCATCTTTTTCAATAGCAACAATGCGATAGCAAATGGTAGCAGTGGAAATATTAGTACCCAAGGAATCGGGAATGACTTCACTCTTGGCATTGAGTATATTGCCCGCTAAGGTGTTTAGCTGAATCCATGTTTGTGTTTTTTTATCGAAGTAGTCTACATGGTATGCTAATACCCCATTTTTCCAGGTTTCATAAGGAGTATATTGAAGCAAGGCAAATTCATTAAAGTTTTTATTTTCACCTTGCAAGTAAATTGTTTGAGCAATTGCCGATACACTACTTTTATAGCCGCATTGATTCATTGCGGTTACAAAATACTTTTCGCTTTTTAAGTAAGGCTCGGCATTATGATGAACAAAAAAAGTATCGGTTACGGTTTTGTTGCGGATGGAGTAGCTAACAGCATCCTGAAGTTTGTTCCATACTGTAACGGTGGTGAAGCTGTCGATGACTGTTGTATAGAGCACCGTAACCGTATCATTCAAAATTGATGCAATGACTTTGATATGAATTATCGTTGAATCAATTTTTGAGTTACAGTTGTCTGTAATTTTCAGGATGAGAATTTTGTCTGTATCTCCTACTATGGTAAAAATTCCAGAACTATTCGTTGTTATTACTTGCAATTTTGAATTGAACAAAGAGTAAAAATAATTTCCATTTCCACCAATACCTGTAGCAACAATATTTATTGTCGACCCCTTGCAAATGGCAGTATCCGTAAAGTTTACTTTTAGTTTTAAGTCAGCACTCATCAATACTTTAAAATTGATAGTATCCTCAATGCCACATATATCATTTAGGATGATGGAGTATGCGGTGGCTGAGTCGTTAAAGAAAGTAAACCTACCATGATGGTTGCTTTGAAGTAATAGTCCCGACTTATACAATCTAAAATTGTAAGAAGCACTATCACCCCCAAGGCCCAATGCTTGCATGCTTATGCTTCCAGGTTTGCATAACACGCTATCCTTTACTTTAAGTAGTTTTAATGGAGGGCGAATGGTAACAGTTAAATTTATGGTATCATTCACCGAACAACCATCCGATAATACAAGCGCGTAATTTGTTGTAGTATCGGTGCTAAAAACAAAAACTCCAGTAGAATTACTTTGAAATATTTGCCCCAGCTTTAATAAAGTGAAATTGTAATTTGTTGAATCACCACCAGAGGCAGCGGTTCTTAAAGTATCGGTGGCACCTTTGCATAAGGTGGTATCATGGGCAGTAAGCACTAAGGCGGGTCTCACGGTTACATTTATTTGTTTCCATATTGTATCCATTGCACATGCATTTATGGCACCAATTAAATAGCTGGTACTAATGCTTGGGGCGGGTAAAAACAAACCAGAATTATTTTGAAAAAGTATGTTTCCACCTTTCAAAATATAGTTAAAGGTGCTATCGCCACCGGAGGCTACAATCCAGAGATTTGCAAATCTTCCTTTACAAATGGTGGTGTCGCTGGAAGTTTTAATTTGTAACGGTGGTCTAACCAGGTGTATCAACGAATCTTGTGAAGCGCAGTAGCGGTTATTACTTGCGGCATTAATAAAATAGGAACCCGCGCTTGTATAATGATGCGTTATGGTATCTAACGTGGCTGAATTTAACGCCCCAATAAAATAATCGCTTTTTCCGTCACCCCAGTAAATAATTATGCTATCATTAAAGGATGAAATTATTTTCAGCCTTAGGTAATCCTGAATGCAGGTTTTGTAAGTTGAATCTACTTGTATTTTAATAGTTGGCTTTGGTGCAACGTACGCTGCATTTTTCACTACGAAGCTGTCGATGCAACCATCTTTTGTGGAGGTGTATTGAACAAAATCGAACCAGCCCGTATCTTGAAGTTGAAAATTAGGATTATTGAATTGAAAATTGGCTCCACTTGAATTCTTAGCAATATACCAAGTACTATCGGCATTTTTGCTGCTATCGATAAGGTTTATGTTTAGGATGCTACAACCTTTAATTGGGAAGGTTTTATTGACGTTATTGGCAATAAATTTTGGTTTAGGAATGGGTTGAAGTGAAACAGAATCGGTGAGAGTAATTCCAATATTGCAATTGATGTTCTTTACATTTATTTTTATTGGGTATACAAAAGAACTATCGTAATAGTAATGGGTTAAATAACCTGCTGTATCTGCCTTTATCCAAGAACTGGTAATACCATCATTCCAGTTTACCTGTATGCTATCTGCCACCGCATGGTATTTTATTCTTACAAAATGTCGGGAGCAGGATGTTGCTTCGCTATCAATGTTTGCTATTAGTTTTGGATTACGATGTACATAAATATTATCCGTCCACCAGGTATAGTTATAGCATTCCGGGTTTTTAGCTCGTAGTTTTATTTTATATATTCCATTGGCAAGCCAAAGTACAGGGTTCTTTATATCTGTGCTGTCAATAATACTATCGTTGCTGTTATAAATATACCAGCGGTAATTTAAAAAGGTTGTGTCTCCTTGAACTAAGAGATAAACACTATCGCTAATGCAACTCGATGGAACAAAGGCATTGGATGTAAATTTTAGACGGCGTAATTTGAAGTAAACACTTGGGAAGCCAGCTATTAATTTGAATGGGGAAATATCGATATAGTTGGAAACAAAGTTACATCCATAACTAATTTCATCAGGGCGGGTAATACATGATATTATGCTAGTCCAGGCATTTGATAAATAAATTTTACCGTCTGGAGCCAATCGCATTCCTGGCATTTGGTTATTAATATATGCAAGGTCAATCGGGAAACTGCCTGGGTTAGTTAAATATCTTTTAAATTGAGTAATCCTTGCATTGTTTTGAGGATTCACTGAGGTACTTGTATATACAAAAGAATCATTAGGTGAAAATTCCACTGCCCTTAAAATTAAATTCGGGCTCGGAAAATTGTTAGCGTTAAATAATGTTTTTATACTTGTAATGCTCCCAGTCGACCGGTTAAAATCACAACAGTAACCAGAGCCAAGATAACCTGAACTTGCTTTGTCGAAATACAAAAGAAAATTACCATTTAAAGAAGCTTTAAGTGGTAATGAATTACTATTTGTGCCAGCAGCGCTGCTTATTACTGGGGTTAAAGATATGCCCGACGATGTAATTAAATAGGAAAATATCTGTGTAGCATTTGGTTTACAGACAAGCCAATAATTACTATCATTTGTATGTTTAATTAATTCTGGTGGAAAGATGTCTGTATAATTATTAATGTAATTATGTGTATTTAAAATATCACCTCTTCCACTATCTGCATTTATATTTATTACCGCATAACGTAACCCAAAGTATCCTGTAGAATAAAAAATGTAGTATAGGCTATCGTTTGTTGGAAATTTTAATATTTTAGTATCAGTATAAATATCATTGTAATCGGTGTCGTTTAAACAATAAATGTTCATCAGTGTACTGTTCTTATTCCAAACGCAACGTCCATTGGTAAAGAACAATAGATTTCCATTGCAATCGGAAATTGAGTTTGAACAAACAGATGATTCTGTATCATTATAAAGAACACCATTGCAGCGTTTATTATTAATTCCACTTTGAAAAAATGCGGGGTTACCAGAACTGAAATTAAAACCGCATTTATAGCCAAATACCCAGTTATCGGCTATTTGACTATAAGCGGTTGTAAGAGTTATTAGAAACGATATTAAAATTAATATTCGTGTCATTATTAAATTTTGTAGAATTTCAAAGGTACATTATTCATGGAAATAAAGTAAATACCAGAAGCAAGGTTTTGAGTATTGAATTTATACACTCCATTATCTGAAGAAATTAATTCTAAACTATACAATCTTCCTAATTGATCAAAACAGATTATATGTCCATTTTCGACATTCGTTTCTGCAGAATTAATTCTTAATTCATCGCTTACCATTGTATTTGAAATCTTGGGTCGATTCGTATTAGGTTCAATCTTCTTATTTGGAAAGGCCATCAAAAAATTGTAGAAGCATGCAGGATTAGTTTTTCCATTCACAGAGTTATAATTAGAGGGAGATGAAATCGAACTTCCATTTAAAGTCAAAGAACCTGATGTGACGGTTGGGTCTGCTGTAGGAGCTCCTGATTTGTACCAATCAAACTTCGTTAAGTCAAAATCCATCCAACAAAGATCCCAAGATGAATTACCATCAAATTTATTGCCATTTGTATACGCTCCATTTCCTTGGGTATTTATATCTCCACTCCCAATAATCCCGTAAGCATTATTTTGAAAAAGATTGCATGTGATATCTATGCTCATCGCTGTGGAATTATCATTTGATGAACTTCCTGTTCCAATCGGGTCCTGCACAGGGCTTATAATTAAGCCGTATCCACTTGTCGCATTTATAAACCTATTATCATCAATGTAACTTTTTGTTCCTCCAAGCCCATAAAATTGCATTGCATAATTTGAAGTCCCGTCAAATGTATTTCCTTGAATAGTTATATCATCACAATCCTTAAAATGAAATCCATAATTAGCACCATATATTTGATTATTGTGAATATTACCACCAGAACTAATATCTTGAAAATAACCACCAATACCAATATTAGCCATCCAACTTCCATCAATTTCAAGATTAGTACAATTATTATAATAAAGAGCAGTACCTATTGTGCTTCCAAGACCTGATGTTGATCCGACATTGTTTACATTAAAAAGATTCTCGTACTGGTAAATACCTGAAGATCCACCCGTAACATAGACTCCATAATTCATTATCCCCAAGAATCGGTTTGCTTCATAGGGAGTTGGTTGAGGAGCCACACCTAATATTATATCATGAACATCATCCAGATCAATAGCCTTGTCTAAATTGACATTCGCATCGAACGAGTAATTGTTGAATACATAGTTTACCCCCTGTGAATATATAGCAGAGCCCGTTTTTACATTTGTGAGAGTACGTGTATAAATACCGGAATTTAAAAAACCAGTAAAAGTAACATCACTAAGATATACATTATTCATATCGCTTAATTCAATTGCATTGGCAACGTAGTTATTGCCACTTAAAAAGTCATTGCCTTCAAATGAACATAGATGTATGTCAAAATCTTTTGCATCTTCAAGATATATCATTTGATTGAAAGAACTTCTTTTTCCGCTTCCTGTAAACGTGGAATACCTGCTATTCAAACTCATTTGGCTTGCAAAGTTGTCATGCATATTTAATCCGTAAAATATATTATCGTGAAGTACCGGATGATAATCATAGGATGTGTAATCCATCAGCGCAATTGATGTATTATTATTTGAAAACGTAGTCATCATTATTTCTATTTCTCCACCTGTCGAAGAATATACTCCTATATACGCATCACTAATGTAGCAAAAGTCTGCAGCACTAAGGAATTTACCATGACGGTTGGTTGATCTGGCATAACCTGCATTTCCTTCCACAATAACCCCCTGCCATTTATCACAACCTCTTAATCTACATGTGCCATTATCAAGAGAGAGTTTCCCTCCGTTAGTAGTTCCGTCTCCATTCTCCAACAATATTATGGTTCCTGGTTTCATATCTATATTTGCATTAGATATTTCGAGCTCTGCCCCTTTCTGAACGGTTATAACACCTCCGAGAACATAATCTGTGGTAGTATGAGGACCTCCTATACCTGATAATGTAGTTTTGCCACTAGTAAATGTATGTCCAAGTGCATATGTATTATTCCCTGCACTACAATCACAGACAACTTCTAGTTCAGCCTTTTCCGGTGTGCCACAAGGACCGTCAGCAATACAAGTAAAAGTACCCATCCTTTGCACACTAAACAAAGTACTACCGGTACCGACTTCGAAGCCGTTTTCATACCAATGAAAATTGGAGTGGTCAGTGGCGTCTAAGACTGATAGATTAATTGAAGTGCCACTTGTCATTGTGTATTTTAGTGGGCTTCCACTTCCAAGAGGTGTTATTGACAAATTATTTACAACTCTAATATTTGATGACGTAGAACATGAATATGGAAAAGTAAAAGAATAAGTAATTGTGTAAGGCCCACCAGGAGTTGCCGTAGCGGCATCAAAGTAATATGTTCCTAGTAAATTTACAACTCCTATTCCAGTAAAAGTTCCTGGTTGTGGTCCTGCGTATGCCATCAGGTTTAACAACGCCGTTTTACACACGACCGGTGGCAAACTAAAAGTACATTGCGCCATTTGCAACTTGCTTATAATACTAAAAAGGAAAATAAGCAAAAACAATTTGAAATTAAATTTGCCTTTGTTTAACGATAAATATTTACCTCCTAAAAGTAAATTTACGATTTTAAATAAATGATTCATGATTGACTTAATTTTTTTATTCGTTTACGTTAATAAAATTTTGAATTAAATTAATCAAAGGCTGTCTGTCTGCTGAAGCCCAATTATAAAGAGAGATGCCTTTGCTATCAATTGCACGGCTCATTTTGAAGCGTCTTTATTAATTGTAAAGTTTAAGAACTTGGCTTTCTGTTAATTTTTAATCATATAGTTTTAATTTAGTTTTTTTCTGGATTTAATATTCAATTCATTAATATCAAATGTAAACAAAAATAACTAGCAAAGGAAAAATATTTTAATTACCTATGGTTCATAACCTCAATTAGTTATGTTTTAGGGGTAAATGAATATTCAGGTATTAAATTCATTTATCTGAATTTAAACTCCAAAAGGAATAAGATTTTAAATCCGTGATTATTGTCGATTTTAAAAAAAATAGTAATGATTTATTGGATTTAGTAATTAATTTTTATCTTTCGATGAACCGTAATACTTCATAGATAATATATGGTGCTTACCCAATTCATCAAAACAAATAATTATGAGAAATTAAAAAGCTGCAACAAACGATAGGTTATGAATTGCTCAAACTAATAAGGTGGAATTTCTTGGGCTCAACTATTTCTTGCTTCCCTTCAGCAATTGCAAATAATTGGAAACATATTCATCTACAGAAACTTTTCTCATGAGTTCGCCAATGAGTTCAAATGGGATATGTTTAGGTTTCTTAAATCGAACACAGGCTTTTCCCATATCCAGTTTGGTTTTCGAGTGCTTTGGGTATTCGCCAACGAACCAGTCGAGTAGCTTTTTACTGCCATATAATCCCATATGATGAAAGGCAATGAAATTTTTTTGTGAAGCAATATTTACAAAGGGTAATGGTGTTTTTGGATTGACATGATAGCCCGCAGGGAAAATTTCATGTGGCACCACATACCCAATCATGCCGTAACTCATCTCCTCCTTAAATCCTTTTGGCAGATTCTTGCAAATGGTTTCACGCAATTGGTTAAACGATACTACACGCTCGGGAGGTAGTTCTTTTAAATAAGTTTCAATATCGGTGGCTTTACTTTGCATGGGTAAATTATACTCAAATATAAACAAGAAATAGATTATAAAAAATGCCATCCCTTAAAATAAAGAAGGGTGCCGGAACAAATTGAAATTTGTTTCGACACCCATTCTCCTCTAAACACTTTTTACCTCATATTTTATATTATGTACATCGAGGTGCTAAGCATTGGCAAGCCTTACGCGGTAGCCTCAACTTGCTTCACCACCTGGATTTCAGCACTTAAACGTACTTCATCGCTTACCAGTAAGCCACCACTTTCTAAAGCAGCATTCCAGTTTAATTCCCAGTCTTTACGATTGATTTTTCCGTTCAATGAGAATCCTGCTTTTGCATTTCCCCAAGGATCTTTTTCCATTCCTGCAAATTCTACATTTAATGCCACTGGTTTGGTAACATTTTTAATGGTTAAATTTCCATTCAAGGTAAAGTTTCCATCATTGTCTTTCTTCACGAAGCTGGTCGATACAAAAGAGATGTTTGCATGATTTTCGCTATCGAAAAAATCAGCGCTCTTCAAATGTCCGTCGCGTTGTTCGTTATTGGTATCCACTGAAGCAGTTGCTGCGTCGAATGAAATTTTAGCAGTGGTGAAATCATCACCTTCTGTTTCAACTGCTGCATTGAATTGCTTGAAGCTACCTGTTACATTGGTAATCATCAAGTGTTTTACTTTGAATTGGATTTCGCTGTGTGTTGGGTCGAGTGCCCATTTGGTTGTTGTCATATTTGAAAATTGATTATAGATAAAATTAAATTTTGATTAAATATTCATGGATACTTCCATAAGTAAAAACTCACTGGGAACAATGGCCTTGATGGTTACCGATGGGGTATCCCATATTCCATAGCCATCGCGGGTAAAAAGCTGCTGTCCCGATACTTCAATATTGCCACTTAAATTAAAAACGTAAAGACCATGATTCGCTCCTTTAAATTTGTATTCTGTTTCAACGCCCCCATCAAACTGGCCCAAATGAAACCAGGCATCCTGATGTATCCAAACGCCTGCATCCTCAGGGTTGGGCGATACAATTTGCTGTAACTTATTGTGGCGGTCGGCCGCATTCAAAGTAATTTGATCGTATCGAGGGGTTACATTTTTTTTGTTTGGGAAAACCCAGATTTGCAAAAACTTCACCCGGTTTTCGCGGCTCTTATTGTATTCACTATGGTAAATTCCAGTGCCTGCACTCATCACCTGGATATCGCCATTCTTTATCACAGCCACATTATTCATGCTGTCCTTATGCTCTAAATCGCCTTCCAGCGGAATGGAAATGATTTCCATATTATCGTGAGGATGCGTTCCAAAACCTTGTCCAGCATCCACCGTATCATCATTCAATACACGCAAAGCACCAAAATGCATGCGGTCGGGATTGAAGTAATTGGCAAAACTGAACGAATGCCAGCTGTGCAGCCAACCGTGATTGGCTTCTCCGCGGCTCGCAGCCAAATGGATTACAGATTGTGACATTTTAATTTGAATAATTTATGAGCACAAAGGTAGCTCCATTGGCGAGGCTGTTCCAATAACCTAGATTAAGAAATGGGGTCGAGGGGGTGATATTTAAGATAGAAGCTATACCAAATGATAGCGCATGAAACTCTTTATTTTAGGGCTTCTTATTCAATTTGCTTTTTAGCTTGCTCAAAAACTCGGGTGTCACTCCAAGATACGCGGCGATTTGCTTTTGAGGCAATCGATTAATCAAGGATGGGTACACCTTGCAGAAATTCAGATATCGTTCGCTCGCACTTAAACTCATGCTATCAATTAGCCGTTGCTGATTGGCAACTAAATAATTTTGGATGATGATTCGAAAGAAGCGCTCAAATTTAGGAATTTCTAAATAGAGCTTTTCTTGATTAGCCATAGATAAAATCAAATATTCGGTGTCTTCAATGGCTTCAATATTAAGCATCCCCGGCTTCTGTGTGATGATGCTGTATATATCGCCAATCCACCAATCGGCGGGTGCAAAATTCAATACATGCTCAATGCCATTTTTGTCAACGGTATAACCTCGGAGGCAACCACTGATAACAAAATAGGAGGACTTGCACACTTCCCCCTCTTGCAAAAGTAATTTGCGTGCCTTCACCTGTTTATATTCCAGCATCGACACAAAACGCTGCGCCTCATCAGGAGTCAAGGTGATATGCTTGGAAATATTTTTTAAGATGGGCGCGAAATCCATTTTACAATATTACTAAATGCTTGAGGGAATGCCTAAACGATTTTGTGCAATTCAATATGTGCTGGTTGAGTTATTTTCTCAATACTTCTGGATATCATTTTCTATGAACTCAATCTTCACACCAGCATCGGCAAACATTTGTTCGCTCTCTGTTCCAGCATGATACTTGCGCTGGCATACCACCCTTTTAATACCACAATTTATAATCATCATACAACAGGTACGGCAGGGAGTCATTCTACAATAAAGGGTTGCATCATCCAGCGAAACTCCCAGTTTGGCAGCCTGGCAAATGGCGTTTTGTTCGGCATGCACGGTGCGCATACAGTGCTCGGTGATGCTGTCATCATCATGAATTACTTTCTTCATCAAATGCCCAACATCATCGCAATGGGGCAGCCCCACTGGTGATCCCACATAGCCGCTCACTAATATACGATTGTCGTGAGCAATCACACAACCACTTTTACCGCGGTTGCAGGTAGCTCTTTTGCTGATGGCATCCATCACTTCTATAAAATATTCATCCCAGGTGGGGCGAAGGTTGGTTGGTGTACTCATAATAATTCGAATGCAATTAACCTATTTCATTTTAATAATTGAAATGATGTAAGGTGGATTTTGATTCAATGCCGGGGAATGATTAATAGTGCATTCTTACCAATTACCATCTAAACACGACCATATAATAAGTGAAGGAAAAAGGACTTCCCTCAGCATATACCTTTCAAAAAATTAATTCAAAACAAACCCTTATTTCTTTCACATCATGAAAAACATTTACACTCAGGCTTCCATGCCAGTCAAAGCTTTTCGAACATCACGACTCCTTTTTGCATTGCTTCTTTTAGTTCTTTTTCAAGCTGCGAATGCTAGCTGGTATCAGCCAGCCAACTCGTATCAAAACTTCCAAAAAATTAAAATGGTTACTACCAGTATTGGATATGCCATTGGTGAGAATGCAGTGGTAATGACCACCATTGATGGGGGTACAACATGGACACCCTTAGCATTACAATACGCCAAATCGGTAACAGGTAATCAAGTTTATTTTACTGATATGTCATTTGTTTCCACTACGGTTGGATATGTTGTAGGATATGAAGGGGCCGCTTTTAAAACAATTGATGGAGGAAGAACCTGGTTGCAAATCACCACCATCAATACGCTTAACCCGTCATATAACTGTGTTTTTTTTACAAGTGCAGATATAGGCTATGTGGCTGATGAAACAGGTCAGCTATACAAAACTATTAATGGAGGATTAACCTGGTTTAATTTAACCACTGGAATCACTACAGGGATTCGATGCATCTATTTTAGTGATGCACAAACAGGGTGGTTTGCAGGGGTTGGGGGCATCTTAAAAAAGACCACCAATGCAGGGAGTACCTGGACTTCTCAAACCTCTAATACCAATGCGGTTATTTTATCGTTCTCCTTTATCTCTGGAACAACAGGGTGGTTTAACACTCCTACTTTAGTTTTCAAAACCACCGATGGTGGAGCAACCTGGTCGAATGTTTCTACCATTACTACTGGGATAGTTCAATTAAACTTTATTGATGCAAATACTGGCTGGGTGGTTACTCAGGATTTCAGCAATCAAATTAGAAAAACTACCAATGGAGGGGTTACCTGGACTACGCAATACTTCAATAATGTTGCCTATATGACTTCTGTATATTTTGTGAATGCCAATACAGGATATGCATGTGGATTTTATGCCAATATAATTAAAACTACCAATGGTGGTGCCACCTGGACTCCAGTTAATTATTGTGCTACAAAATCAGCCAATTTATATGCAGCAAGTTTTTGTACTTCATCGGCCGATGGCTGGATGGTAGGCGATTATGGAACTGTTACAAAGTCTACTAATGGAGGAACTAACTTTACTGAACAAACTTCTGGCACAACTACTTTGCTAACCGGTGTTTCCGCCTTCTCATCCACAACAGCATGGTTTTGTGGGATTGGCGGAGTCCTCTCCAAAACAACTGATGGAGGTGTTACATGGGTTGCCCAAACAAGCGGAGTAAGTACTATCTTGTATGATATTCGATTCAATACTGTTTCTAATGGATTATGTGTTGGTGATCAAGGCAAAATATTACGCACTGTGAATGGAGGCACCACATGGACTCCAGTAACAAGTGGCACTACCAGTGCATTGAGAAGTGTATTCTATGCATCGGCAACCGTGGTTTTTGTTGCTGGCCATGGAGGTACCTTGCTTAAATCCACCGATGGTGGCGCCACCTGGTCGGTTTTAAGCAGTGGCACTACCGCGAATTTAATTGGCTGTCATTTCATTTCCACCACAGAAGGGTATGCCTGCGGCGTCAATGGAACCATATTAAAAACCACCAACGGAGGAACTAACTGGAGTGCGCAAAGTACAGGCACCACAAAATATTTCACCAAAATTGTTTTTAAAACAAGCACCTACGGATGGGCTGTTGGGCAGGATGGAATGCTGGCTTACACTACGAATGCAGGAGTTACCTGGAACATACTTACGCGACTTTATGCAACACAAATCGTAAATTGTATTGCGTTGGTTAATAATGGCGATTTCATTGCGGGCTCTCAAGTGGGAATCATAGGTAAGTTCAGCGAATCGTGTCCGCCACCAGCTCCAACGAATTATACCTCCGCTGCCAGTGCGATTGTTTGTACCGGAGAATATACCAACCTCACTGCCAAAGGTGAAGGAAAAATTAGCTGGTACACAGCGAGTACTGGTGGTACTTATTTAGGAAGTGGAGATACCTATCAAACACCTAACCTCACTGCCAATATCACGTATTATGTTCAGGATAGTACTTGCTCGGCAAGCACACGTATTGGAATTCCAATAACTATTGGCACTCCAACAATTCTAACAACCACGCCTGCAACCAGTTGTGGACCTAGTTCTGTAACACTTGCAGCCACTACTTCCGCTGGCGTCATTGGCTGGTATGTTGCTGCAAGTGGAGGTTCACCAATAGCCACAGGCACAACGTTCACTACACCTTCACTAAGCACTACCACAACGTATTATGCAGAAGCATTGGCTGGTTTATGCAGTAGCACGCGTGTTCCTGTCATCGCTACGATTCAGGCAATACCAAGTGTTAGTTCGGTTCAACAGGGTGTTCGTTGCGGCACAGGAACAGTTGATCTCAGTGCAGTAGTATCGGCGGGCACTGCCAATTGGTACGCAACAAGTACGGGAGGGTCAATTCTGTTTACTGGATTAACTGCTACCACCCCAAGCATAAGTACCACAACCAACTATTTTGTTGAAGCCTTCAATGGAGGTTGCAGTTCGGCTCGTACTCTTGTTACTGCTACGGTGAATCCAATACCTACTATTAGTGCTGTTCAATCTGCCAGCCGCTGTGGATCCGGTTCGGTGGTGCTCTCGGTCACCGCAAGTGCTGGCACCATCAACTGGTATACAGCGGCCAGTGGAGGTTCAAGTTTTGCAACAGGGGCATCACTTACTACACCATCTTTAAATGCCACCACGAGTTACTATGTAGATGCAACGAATAATAATTGCACCTCAAGTCGCACGATGGTAACTGCCACCATCAATCCTGTTCCCGACAGAACCACTACCAAATCGGGTTTCACCATCACGGCAACGCAAACGGGTGCTACTTATAAATGGATTAATTGCAATGGAAATATTCCAGTTCCCAACGCTACCAATCAATCATTTACACCCACTGCCAATGGCTCTTATGCTGTGGTGGTTGGATTGGGAACCTGTTTAGATACAAGCGATTGTGTTACGGTAAGTGGAGTTGGAATCAATCAATCTTCATCGAATGCATTGGTGAAAATATTCCCTAATCCTAGCCGCGATCGAATAACGATTTCAGCGAATAGCGAAGGGTTGTTCGAATTATCGAACGAATTAGGCCAGGTTGTAAAACACTTCCAGCTTGATGAGAAGAATAAATTTACGATTGAAATAACCGGATTAAATAATGGAGTTTATTTTTTATCGAATACTTCTTACGGAGAAAACTATAGAACAAAAATTGTGATTTTGAATTAATTTTTTGATGCAAGAAAGCCCGTCAGGATTTAATAGTTAGCCTGGCGGGTTTTTTTGTGTCTCCATGGCTGTTTATTGCCAGTGATTTCTAAATGGAATAAAGCCTGATGCTCGAGTGTTAACGGCGTAGGTATGAAACCTGCTGGCATCAATAACAACTCCGGCAACAAGTCCGCAAGCCATGCCTGTATAGATTTCCAAATTTTTGTACAAATCATTGGCATCAATTAATGCACCTTCGGGGGATTCGGTAGCAAGATCGCGACCTGCTAGATAGCCTGCTGCAATACCCACCAATACAGGGGCGACATAATTAATGATTCGGAAGCCTTTACGTTCCGCTTTAATCTCAATGATTTTTGAAACAGGCAAGGTAATCGTTCGGGCACCTGCATCAGCGGGGTTTTGTATGGTGATGCTGCTATCGGTTGTGGATATCAATTGATATCGTGTGTACACCGAATCGGTAGTAATCACGGAGAATCGAAAATGAGCCAGATGATGCGCCTCCAAAGGCTTCACAGAGAACATTGAAATTAAAAAAAAGAGTGCAAGAAAAATTCGGGCAGCAGGGTTTACAATTGATTTCATAATGATAAGTATTTAATGGAAGTAATGTTTATTAGAATTACCGATGTAAAGATAAAAATAATTTCAGAAAAACAAAAATCCCCCCATGTTTTCATGGAGGGATTTAAAATTAATTTGGTTAAGGATGAATCACCACAAATTCTTTGCGGTAAGTATTTGAGTTTGTTTTAATCGTAATGAAATAAGTTCCATTGGCAAGTAATTCGGTATTGAAACGAAGTACTCCTGGGGCTATGTAGTTTGGTGCAATATCATATTTAGTTCCTTGAATGGAAGCAATTTGAATATTCGAAATCTCTTCGTTTTGAATTCCAGGAATAACTACGTTAAGTATTACTCCTGTAGGAACTGGGTATAATGAAATAGTATTGGATTCATTGGTGGTATTGCCTCCTCCATTAAAAACCATGGCATTGGCCATTCCATCTCCTGCCACTCCATCACCAAGCACCACATCGCCAGGGCCTCCAGAACCCGTAGTTTGCAGGTAGCAGTTGCCATAAGCATTGGTTACTGGAGTTCCTGTGAATAGTATACCTGGATACATTAGTGCAGGTGTTAATATGACGAAGTTATAATAAGAAGGATTGCTTGCAGGGCTTGGCGACCAGTAATTATTTTGGGCGTTCACCATGTTTGGAACAAATATTCCAGTGGCATTGCGACGATCGATGATGCCTTGCAAATAACGTATTGGAATCATTGGATTGCCTTGCAAGAAATTATTATTGCCGTTGGCCAGTTCAATATCTCCATAGTTCATTTCAATAAAAGTTTGATGATCGCTGAAGTTGCAATCGCCACCGGCAATGCCATAATCTTTATCAGTAAAGTTTTTACTCATATTGATACGACCTTCTGCATACACCGCTGTGGTGCAGTTTCTAAAATCGCAACATGCCAGCGTGAGTGAATTGTTATTTCCATTTTGGCGGATGGCATAATAATTTAATTTGAACGAACAGGTTTTTACTATTCCACTCAATCCATTATTCCCTTGATAAGAAAGTCCAGTGTTATTATTAGAGAAGGTGCTGTTCACCATTTTAAATTTCGGACAATAATCAATATCGAGTCCAGTAGTACAATGGGTAAAATTATTTTGATTCAAATTAGTTGGCATCATTAGGAAGGAAGCGCCTTTCACACAATTTGAAAATAAATTATGCGCTACCATAATCACATTACTCGAGCTCATGGCATTTTGCACTAAGAACCCAGTATTCAAATTCTCAAATCGGCAATAACTTACAAGGATATTGTCTTGCCCGAAAGTTTCTAAACCGGTACCACGATACTGACTTCCTTTTCCTTTGAAGCTAACCATGTTACAGCTGATGGCAGCATCGGTTTTTAACGCGCTGTTTTTATCCACTTCTACGATTCCATTGCTTAAAATAATACTTGCAAAGGAGCTTTTCGGATTTCTGAATATGCCATTGATATTTAAATCGCCAGCAGTAATTCGAACAATTTTTTGTGCCATACTATTTCCGTTGATAACCATAGTATTGCTGTTTCCAATGGTAGTGATTGCAGGTGAGTTCACGAAATCGATAAAGCCATTACCGAGCGATGGATGGTGGGTAAATGTAAACTGCGTACCTGCATCGGGCAGGCTGAGTGTTCCAATAATTTGCAATACTGCATTGGGTCCATCTAATACAATTTTAGCACCTTTATGATAGATGAGGGTAGCCCCTTTTTCAATAATAAGAGTACTCCCATCAAGAATGTGCAAAGTGGCACCAGCCATGAGTTCCAGAGCACTTCCTTTTTTGAAATGGGTATTGGTTTTGCGAGTTTGTCCATCGCCTAATTCAAATACCCCATCGGTCATAATTTTCACTCGGGTTGGATCACAATTATCTACGGTATACAATTCAAATATTGCCTGATCATCGGGAGGAGTTAATGAGGCATAGTATTGCTCTTCATATCCGGTCACACGGTTTTTATAGCCTCGGGTCTCGTTGGCAAATACTTTCAGGGAACAAGTTGCATTTACGGTGATGCTTTTCAGGCGATCGAAATGATGATTACCAAAATTATACGAATTGCCTGCTTTGCTTCCTGCGCTCAATGTAGATTCATAATCGCCCATCAATAATTCGTCGATAGCCCACTTAACGAGGCCTTGTGATATGAATACATGTTCTTCGTTGAGCTGGTTGGTGTAAGGGCCGTAAATGGCGTCAAAAGGGGTGATTGCGTAGTTGGGTTGATGTGTCTCAATATTCGCAACCCCGAAATTATTAAGCACCTGATAATTTGCGCCACCATTATTTACCCAAACATTCGGGTAGATTGCCAGCGAACTTACGGTAGGTATGAATCCAAAATTATCATGGTACGTTACACCTGGAGTGAAATTCAAGACATTCGTGATTGGCATACTGATGTCTAATGAAAGGATACTTTTATTGGTTCCTCCGGGAGCATAATCAAAGCCCCATCCATCAAATTTCACGAAATCGCAGCTCACATTGCCAATCGGAATATATTTATTGATGAGGTGATATTCGCGAGATGCAGAGAATACATACTTATTCTTATTGTCGAATGAGCATGGAGCTTTGGTGAGGGTGGCTCCTTCGGTTGCGTACAATTTGGCATAAAAGCTATAACTCAATTTCGAGAATCTGTTGAATGGTAAATTTAATTCGGCAAGCAGTTCGCCACCACCATAGGAGCCACGGCTGGCACCTAAATCTTGCTGTGCACCAGTGAGCGAACCATTGGCAACAGCTACCTTACGGCATTTACTAGGGAGGCCACCTTTTTGTTGCAAATCATTATAAAAATCATCAAAAGCAGGATTGGCTTTGCTGTTATTTTTTTCACTATAATGATAGATGAGTAATTGCTTGGCAGCATCGCGATTAAGCTTTTGATCTAAGATATTTTGACTCGAATTAAATAATCCAAATGCTTTTTTGTTATTGAGTGCCGACCATTCCACAAATTGTTGTAATCCCAAGGAAATATTAGCTCCTTGATTGGGTGAATCGAAACTTACCCATTCGCGAACACAGTTATTGATCCCATTCTGTTCCATGTCCAGCAAAGCATAGCGCGATACTTGTCCGCCCATACTTGGGCCAATAATTGCAATTTCATCATATGTTTTTCCGCAATAGCAGCTTCCACCTTGCAAGTTTCCATTATTCATTTTTACAATGAATTCTTCAAGCAATAATCCATTGAGTTTAATATTCGCTGCACCGTATAGCATATCAAAAAATATTATATCATAACCAGCATCGGTTGCCTTCTTAATAAAATCGGGGCCATTAATGAATCGCGCATCCACAGAGGAGGTGCCTGTTATCGGATCGAAGTCGATGGCCTTCGCAATATTTTCAAATCCGAGCTCATTGCATTTATTCCCCCATTGAAAAAATTCATCGGTATGATTGGTATATCCAAAATTAATTCCATCAATGAAGATGAGTGGTTTCTTTAAGCAGCTATGCTTGGTGCCATTGGCTTTGTCGCGTCCCATTTGAATCGATATCATGGCTTGCATATAAATTGGTATATTTAAATTTCCCATGATTGGATTCCCATTATTATCGTATCCTGTAATGCCTAATTTATTTTCATATTTATATACGATTTGATTGGAGTTAAACATGAATCGGCAATCGGTATAGTCATCGTTGGAGGCAAGGGTTTTTGTAGTCACTTTGTACTTGCCCAAAGTGCTCAATTCATTGGCTCCTGGGTCTTGCCCATATACCGTAATATCATGTTCTCCATCGTTCAAGTAATGAATTGAAAGGGTATCATAACGACTCACCGGGCGAATTCCCAATCCATCTCCAAAGTCAATAAATACGTTATTTGGCAAAGGTTTATTGGTGAAATAAAGCGCTGGGTCGTACATAAATTTAAAATCGTTGCCAGGGAGTAAATCATAATTGAGTGCAGTGGCTTTTAGTTGATGCTTTTCAAATGCACTGATGCCATTGATAACTGTATCGGTCCAAAAAACGCCGCTGGAATCAATTAATCCGTCGACAAAGGCACTGTCGCTAATGCTATTGTATTCATAATCGATAACGAGTGGCACCACCAGATGTTGGCGATTGTGTTGTGCATACGATTTTCGAATCTGTGTTTCATCAGGAATTTTCAAGCTCCCGGTACACATGTTTTGAAGCACTGGAGGCAGGGTTAGAATTTGATCGAAGGAAATGTACTTGGCACTGCTTCCATTGTATTGATCTAATGGAACGTAAACAGAAACGGTTTTGTCGGATAGCAAACCGGTGGTGATGTGAGCTCGACTTAGCCCAGAGAAGAGGGTGTCGATGAGGCCTTGGGGGCCAATGCTGTCGTTGTTTTGCGCGCGTAAGGTGGCGCTTAGGAGCAGGAAAGCCCAGAGTAGGAGTAGGGGTGTTTTTTTCATAAATAAGTAATTAAAGGTTGAAAAAAGTTTTTATTGTTAAGTGCTTAACTAGTATTTATAGGCACTTAAATTAATTGGATACAAACCACGTTGAATCTAATTCGACTTTTTCAACAAACTTGAATCCGCAAAGAATTATCAGAAATTCGATTGTGTTTTTTTTGAATCCGTGCCATTTTTGCAATATTCATTTTGTGTTATCCACAACCTCATATCTTCAAAAAAAATTAAGACATAAAAAAAGCTGCTTCGATTGGGAAGCAGCTTTTTATTTTATAAATTAAACCTTAGAATGCGTTACAAGCAAACTTACGGAAGGTTTTTGTGATAGAGAATCCAATCACCATATAGGTATCGCGGTCTCTTGGGTCGCCACGGTTTACAGTACGAGGGCTGTTTGGATCTTGATAGTTTCTTACAATCGTTTTTTGCCAGTTTGGATCCGCTGTTTCATCACCACGATAGCTCAACTCTTGGCCTAAATTTCCCGGAGTTGGATTTGTTTGCCAGTTATGCGATACATCATCCAAATAATCGGTCAAAGTGAATCGGGTTGCATAATTGAATCCGAGTGTCCAGTTCTTTTTTACATTCCATTTAATTCCACCACCAACAGGGAAGCATACTTGAGTAAGAGAGTATAAAGGTTTGTTTAATTCGGTTTGAAGTGGTTGTAAGTGAATTGTATTATTTTGGTAGGTGGTAGTAGGATCGAAATGGAAGATGCCAATACCAGCAGAGATGAAAGGGGTGAAGCGTTTACGGCGACTTCCGGGTACGTATTTGAAGAAGTTATATTCCAAACTGGCACTCACTTCAAAAATATTTGATTTGAAGTTCAAGTTACGTTTGTTATGACCGTATCCTTCTGGAGGTAGTTTTGCATATTTATCGTCACCACCAATTTGACCATAATTCACTTCACCACGAACTGCGAATAGGGGGTTGATTGTGTAACGTCCTAAGGCACCGAGGTTAAATTTAGTCTTCACCACATTAACAGTGGCTTGCGCCAAGTCTCCCTGATAATTCATTGGACCGAGCGTTAATCCGAGTTCCCATTCCTGGGCTTTAACGAATAAACTGCTCACCAAAAGTGCGAATAATAATAATTTTGATTTCATGAGATTAGAAGTTTGCAAGTGCTTAAGTAAGTATTTCAATGCGTAAAATTAAGTGAATTATCGACAAAAGCAAAGAAAATGTTTATATTGGTTATAGGGTGGGTGTGTCACTGCATTATCAAGGGTTTCAGGAGTTTTACAAGTGCTAAAATATTTTTTATTTATTCACAACACCTATGGTTGTATAGAAAAGGCGACACCGCTCAAGCCCATTAAAATCAGCTAAAAATTTAGTTTCTTGTATCATTTCCCCACGACAATTTATTACGTAAAGTATTTAAAAAATTATCTTCATTAAAACGCAATAAAACAAAACTATGTGCGGCTCTTTTTACAGCCATTTCGGTATGTGATTCGAAAGGAACGGAGCGAGAATCCAAACTTGCTAAAAACGAATTTACCCTTCCTTCCACTTCGAAGGAAATCACATCATCGTCGGATACCACGATAGGGCGCACATTTAAGTTGTGTGGGGCAATTGGGGTAATAACGAAGTTGGATGAATCGGGGAAGATGATGGGTCCGCCACAACTCAAAGAGTAGCCTGTAGAGCCTGTAGGGGTGCTTACAATCAATCCATCGGCCCAGTAGGTATTAAGGAACTCTCCATTTAAAAAAGTATGAATGGTAATCATACTTGAGCTTTCCTTTTTGTGAATCACAAAATCATTGAGTGCCCAAATATCCGTTCCAAATAAATCGCTATCGCTTTTAAACTCAATGAGTGTGCGTTTCTCGAGCACATAGCGTCGTTGCATGATATTACTTGCAATGGTATCGAAATTCTCGAAAGCCGCATTGGCTAAGAATCCCAATCGGCCAGTATTGATTCCCAGAACTGGAATCTCTTGATTTTTAAGTAAGGTAATGGTATCGAGTAGGGTGCCATCTCCACCAATAGAAATAATTAAATCGGTGGTTTCGTGGCTGAGTATGCCGCTGAAATAGGGGATAGATATTTTTTTCTTTTGCGACTGAACTAGCTGAGTATAGAGGGTTTCATGTACTTGAACGCTGGCGTTCTTCTTTTGAAACAATTGAATTAGTTTCAACACTGAAGGGAGGCATTCGGGGCGTAAAATTCGGCTATATATGGCTATGCGCATCGGTATATTATTTCAAATCGAACACGCGTAGAAACGATTCGTAGCGGTCGATATAAACATCATTATCAAAATCCTTATTCATGAATACATGTGCCACCTCATACCCAAAGCGCTCGTAGGTGCTCGATATGCCGCGGGTTTCTTGAATATTAATTTTCAAGGTGATCACAAATTGTTTGGTTACCGCATCCAAATGTGTAAGCAAGGAAATGATTCTTGCATTGTACATTTCGGCAATACGAATCACTTCCGAGGCAGCATAAAAACTAGGCTCACAAGTGAGTACTATAATGGCACCCGGCTCTTCCATACTTCTAAAATCGGGGAGGGTAGCCATTAAATTGGAGCGAGAAATGAGCCCAATATATTCGTAGTTATCGTTAAACAAGGGCAGGATGCCTATATCGAATGAGTTGTAAATTGTTAGCAATTGACTCCAGTGAATATTTGGGAGAAGCTTAAAATCAAAGGTGGTAGCGTAGGGGAGGGCGGCTTCCATTTCATCAACAAGAAATATATCACGTTGACGAAGGAGCATCAATTCCTGTTTGGCGTTATAGATGAAAGTTTCGCTACTACGTTGTTCTGAAAAAAAATATAATGCATCTTCAACAGAAGCATCAGTACTTAGGGGTTGCAAATTTTTATCAATATATTCGCGAGCTATCATATTAAAATCAACCACAAAGATACGTAAGAAAGGTTAAAACCCTATGCAGGAGAAAAAGTTAATCGACCTGGACAGCTTGTTCAAATCCAAAAACCCGGGACTCTACCGCTGGATTCCATCCTTTGTGATGGGCTATTTAAAGCGAGTATTACATCAGGATCACGCCAATCAGTTTTTATTGGATCATGCCAATGATGATGCTTTTCAGTTCTCTACAGGCGTTGTAAAGGATATCGGTATTACATTCGATATGCAAAATATGGATCGCATTCCCAAAACGGGTGGGTGTATCTTGGCATGCAATCATCCAATGGGAGCCTTGGAGGGCATGTGTTTGATTAGTGAATTGCAGAAGGTACGTACCGATATTAAATTTATTGTAAACGATTTATTGCTCAACCTGCATAACCTGCGTGAGATTTTTGCGGGGGTGAATAAGTTGGGTAAATCGTCGGCCGACTCTTTGAAAATGATCAACGATTTATTTTCTTCCGAGCAGCTCATTGTATTGTTTCCAGCGGGCTTGGTATCTCGCAAGTATCATGGCGTAGTAGAAGATTTGGAATGGCGCAAAACATTTATCACCCGGGCTCGCAAGTACAATAAGCCCGTTATTCCGGTATATATTCATGCACAGAATAGCAATTTTTTTTACCGCCTAAGCAATTTCCGTCGACGTATAGGAATCAAGGCCAATATAGAAATGTTTTATTTGGTTGATGAAATGTACAAACAAAAAGGAAAACATATTTCGATTGTCTTTGGAAAATTGATTGAACCTACTACATTTACAAAATTAAAAACCGACGAAGCATGGGCACGAGAGGTGCGCCAAGAAGTATATCGATTAAAAGAACATTTAATACATCCAGAGATTTGAAGCAAATTATACCCACTGTACCCAAAGAGCTAGTAACCGCAGAGCTCAATGCCGAGCGCTTTGTGCGCCGCACGAATAAAGGCAATAACGAGATTTATATTGTGAATCATCATAACTCACCCAATTTGATGCGGGAGATTGCGCGCTTGCGTGAAGTGACCTTTAGAGCTGCCGGAGGCGGAACGGGGGAAGAGTTAGACATTGATCATTTCGATACCGACCCTGTGTGCTATGAGCAACTGATTGTTTATTGTCCGGAAGAAAAAGAAATTATTGGAGGCTACCGATATATAGAATGCGCGAAGTCATTGGATTTGGAGCATCATAAGGCGCGATTGTCGACCGCCAACTATTTTACCTTCTCACAAAAATTCGTCGATAATTATTTGCCTTATACTATTGAGCTGGGACGCAGCTGGGTGCAGCCCAATTTTCAGCCATCGGTGAATCCGCGCAAAGGAATTTTCGCTTTAGATAATATCTGGGACGGTCTGGGCGCCATTGTGGTGAACAACCCGCATATTCGTTATTTCTTTGGTAAAGTAACCATGTATACCCATTATAATGCCAAGGCGCGGGATATGATTATTTACTTCCTGAATCACTATTTCCCCGATACCGAGCATTTGCTTGAACCCATTCACGGCATCAAGTACAAGACTGATATAAGCGAGTTTGAGGGCATTTTTAACGATATGGAGTTCAATGATGGGTTCAAAGTGCTTAATCAGAGTGTACGCAACCTGGGAGAAAATATCCCACCTTTGGTGAATATTTACATGAACTTATCGGCTACCATGAAAATCTTTGGAACCGCGATGAATCCTCACTTTGGGGATGTTGAGGAGACCGGAATTATGGTGACTATTGACGATATTTATCCGCATAAGAAGGAGCGTCATATTGCCACTTATAAAAAGAATAATTAAAATACTTTTGCTGGAAAGAAAAATAATTTTACTTTTGCACTCCCAAAAACGAAATAAAGGTTTCACCACCAGGAGTTTCGAAGGGAAAAAGGGAGTTTAGCTCAGCTGGTTCAGAGCATCTGCCTTACAAGCAGAGGGTCACTGGTTCGAACCCAGTAACTCCCACACAAGGGTTTCAGTTTTCTGAAACCCTTGTTTATTTTCCAATATTTTAAAAAAGCACAGCTGGTTCAGAGCATCCCGTCTTAAAACGGGAGGGTCACTGGTTCGAACCCAGTAACTCCCACCAACAATAGTAAGGGTTTCAGGCAACTGGAACCCTTACTATTGTTTTAGCGATTTGCAGTTGGAATGTCGCATCAAAAGTGATGTTTGCGATTTATTCATTCAAAGATTCAGAGAAGATAATCAATAGCACTAATAAAGTTTTGCATTTGTTAAAGCAGTGTTCTCATATCAACCAAGGCAATCAATTCAGAGGCGGGCGCTTAGCTGAAAGTAATTTAGCAAATCTAATTTTACTTTTTACTTTATGATAATTAAAATAATATTACGACCTGGCGAAAATTAATAGCAAATTAAAATTTCCACTATCGGCAGCCTTGATAGCATTTATATAATCAATTCGGGTATTACCATTAGCTACTGGTTTACCAGCACCCCAACTAAAAATTGGCCTGTTAAATATTTTCTCAATAATTATATCAGCCATCAATCGACTATGCCTCCCATTCCCATTGGCGAAACAATGAATGCTTACTATCCGGTGCTTAAATCGAACCGCGATTTCATCAGGTGAATAAGTTTCGTTTTCTATCCAATAAATTATGTCATTCAATAAGGTCCTGAGCTCAGTAGCAATTCGCCACTTATCAATACCTAAATTTTCATTCGATTTTCTGTATTCTCCCGACCATGCCCATACCTTATTGTACATTCTTTTGTGTACTTCTTTAACGAATGCTTCAGTTAGTATTTCCTTCTGTTTGAAATTTCGACTCAATGTCCATTGAATCGCTTGTTCAATATTAAGTTGCTCAAATTCATCCAGATCTCGTTTCGTTGTTATCGTATGAATTAGTAAACCTTCTTTCTCATCTTCATCGAGAGGAGTTTGTCCTTCATCATAATTCAAATCTAATCCCATAATATTTTCGGCATTTCGTTTTTAATGATACCAACTCTTTCATGAATCGCCTTTTCTAATCTTTCTTTAGAATTCTCCTGATCTTCTAATTTCATCGTGTTGGAAGTTCGCCGAACAATTTTTGTAGCAAGTTCAAACGCCTTACGTTCAATCAATGCATCTAATGTATTATCCTTTGGGACGAAACCATATACCAATTGCATATCTAATGCACTACCTATTTCTTTCAGCGATTTGATAGTAATCGACCCCTCCTTCTCTCTTTTTTCAATTTCCAAAACGCCTTGTTTGGTAATAGCTAGTTTTGCACCCAACTGTTGCATGGACATGCCAAGGGCTGTGCGAATTGCTTTAACCCAACCTGCAGGCGGAATTGCCGCCTGTTTGAGGTTATTGTAGGCCATCATTTTATTGTTTAGCTGCTGTACTAAAAGTGATTTTGTGCTCATTTTGTAAGGTTATTACTTGACTAACCATACACAAAAGTAAATATATAACTTGACAAAACCAAATATAAAGTAATGCTATATGTTTACTTGTGAGGATTGTCACTTTTCAAAGCGACGCATATTTCGAATTGGAAATATTCCTTTGCGGATCATGGAGTCGTAAATCAACTAGAACTGATAACTCATATTGCAACTCAGCGATACAAAATACAATCCTCTCTTCGCGTAAAGAATTCCTGTATGATAAAGAAAATCTAAATTGAAATTTTTGATTTTAATGGCAGTGATTGATGCTGCAGGGCCAATATAAATTCCATGGGTCTTGAATTCTCTATCAAGAAGGGATGCCCCTACCCCCCATGAATAGTAGAATTTGCCCAGGCCGTATTGTGCAATCAATCCGAATTTTAAGCGACGGTATGGGGACTTAAAATGATTAAAATATTCAAGAGAAACACCTCGGAGCATATCGGGCTTCTTGTCAATAGCCTTGCTCTCAAAAAGAAACTTTGCTATAAATTCATTTCTTTGAAATTGTAGGCCTGCACCAACATGAAAGAAGCCTTTCTGCGCAAAAAATGTATAAGGTCCTGTGGCCCCGCAATATACCCGGAATTTCAAATGCTCATTCGGTTTCGAAGACTGGTCCTGTGAAAAAATCAACAAAGGAAACAGAAGGATTAAGAATAGAAGTTTCAATTGCGTTATCATTTTAAAACTGTTGTTTGGCAGCACACAAATATATCAAATTCATTTTAGTAAAATGGGGGCGGGTTAATGGAATTAAATCCTCCTAGTTCCGTGAAGTCTCTGAATTCATTTATTGTTAAGAAAATTCATAAAGTTTTCATATATTTAAAAATTAGATTATTCATGATAAGTTATTTTTCAAGACACATACTTCTTGAGCATCTTCATTGACTTGATTAATTTTTGTCCGGTGAAATTAATCGAGTAAATGGCTAGTGAAAAAATCGAGGTATTAATTCGAATATCTCATTCGAATCAGAGCGGAGTTTATTAAGGATTTTCCACTTTGTCTTTCTTTTTCGCCTCTTCAACAGTTTGCCACTGCATGTTTTTTGGACAATCGCAGCCGCCTTTTTTCAAAGGAACAATATGATCGACCACATATCCCTTCCGGCCTTTGGGATAGCCGCTTTTCTTCATAAATTCTCGTTTCGCGGATTCGCTTCTGGCAATTTTGCCGTTCTTCTCTCTCTTGATATTGGGGTTGGTGGCTTTTGTGCTACGCTTGGCTGTGCTTGATTTGGGAGGGGTTGATTTCGAATAACTCTTACCCGCTTTGGTAGACTTTGAGGTAGCAGATGTTTTTGTGCTTGATTTTGGAGTGCGTGTAGCAGATGATGGCCTATACGTGCTTTTTGCTGAACTGCTTTTATTCTCTTTATATCTCCGGTCAGGCGCTCCGTCTTTCCTGGTGTGCTGTGCGCTCATGGTAACGAAAAAAAATAGCAACAAAAAAAGAATCAGGAAGATTTTAAAGTTTTTCATCTTAGGTACAGTTATATAGTATTCGAAATAAGTAAAGTAATTTATTACAAAACAAAGGTACAACCGTTTAAACAAGTCTGTCACTAAATTTAATTCCTATCAAAAACCTCCAAAACCTAATCCTTGCCAATTACTATCGATTGTTCCAAATCTTAATAGTCTTTGGCCTAAATTAGAGTAAATTGATTATTTAAAACAGAACTGAATCCCGAAAGCTTAGCGCGGGTAAAGCTATTTCTTTGGTTTAAAGTTCAATCTCATTTTCAATCCACCTCTCAAGATATGTTTCTCAAAGTAAAACCATCTACCAATTTTCCGGGGTTGGCTAGTAATTTTATAAAACTTTCTGCTAATTTAAAAATTAGATTATTCTTGAAAAATGCAAATCAAAGATTTGCTTACGGTGCCACGAAGTCAGAGACTACTGTTGTTCGGTTAAAATCAAACATGTAACGTTTCTTAATCGATGATTTTTTGAAGTTCCTACAGTTTTTAAAAACTAAATATAATTATCGATTCACTATCAGTTTTCTGGTTATTACACCTTGATCTGTTCTGATGTAAATTAAATATACCCCAGTATTTTCGAGATTAATAATCATCTCACGTTTACTCGTCTCCGTTTTAATAATTTGCTCACCAAGCATATTTAAAATTGTAATTTCAGCCGTTGCATCAGGAAGCTGAACGGTAAATTCTCCTGAGGTTGGGTTTGGGTAAATTTGAAAATCTGTCGTTGTATAATTCGTTTCAATGGATTGGCCCAAAGGATCAAATCCTCTCAAATTAATTTCTGCAATGGAAGTTCGAGCATCGCTATTGAAAGAACTTAAAACCGAAAACTTCAAATATGTTCCTGCCTTATTTGAAAGTGCAACATATTGTTGAATGCCAGTTTGAAAAAAAGTTCCAGTAGCAACCGCAGTACCCCAATTCAAAGTATCTCTCGTGATGTATATTTTATAATTTTCTATTCTTCCTTCCCAAGGTGGACTCTCATTTTTATTCGCGGTATAAAAAAGTTCATTAATAGAATATTCCCGACCTAAATTAAGCACTAGATCATGAGGTCGAGGAATTGTGTTTCCATAAGGAATATGATAATAGGTATTTACATCTCCATCGAAGGCCTTAGCAGGCTCGTAACCAGCTTGAGAAACAGGGGCGGAGACTACACTCCATCCGCCTTGAGGAATTAATGGATAGTGGCCTGTATGCGGATTTGGTATGGTAATCGTAAAGCTTACTTTATTCGTTCCTATCAATTGGATATTTTTCAAATCAATGCCAGAAATGGAATTATCCCACCATTTTGTATTCGGCGTAGTCGTAGTATTAAATGAATTTCCGGGTAAGTAAATATCGCCAACATTTCCACCTATGGTAGTACTTGTCTCCAGTTCATATAATCCGTCGGCTTGCTCAATGGAGTGAGCATAATGTTTCAGTGGAGTTCTATCTTGTAACGTGTTAGAGGTATTCACTTTTGTATCGGAATGCCATATGAGCAGCCCTAAATTAGCGGGAAAAAGAGAATTTCCTTGGGTGGTTTTTTTACGCGCTTCTATGGTGAAAAATTCCAACGTATCGTGCAGGTTTCTAATGGCCACTACACTATCCCCGTCGGCATTAAGCGTGATATTATAGGTGCCTGGACCGAGAGTGAGGACATGCCCCCAATTGTTTTGAACCCGAAAAGGGCCTCCAATGGGTTCTATATCATTTTTACCACCCGACATTAGTGTGTAGAAAGAAGTCCCTCCAGAATTATAATCGGTATCATAGGTGTCGGGCAAGCGAAAAATTCCGTGCCCACTTTCATGCAAATTCATAAAAACATTGTTCGAAACATCCCATGGAGCCTTTAATACAGAGCCATAAATTGAATTTATTTTTACTCCATTAGACAATGTCCAATTCGGAAAATGACACCCGCCAACAGCAGCAGGTCCCCATTTACTGCTAATAATCATTACCGACCTCAGTGCCCCGCCCTGATTGAGACTAAAGTTATTCCAGTTTAAGGTTGGATTCGTTGCAATGACTTGTTCGATTGCATCTTTCCAAAGTAGAATGCCATTTTGCCATCCAATGGTATCATAATACGTGGAGGCTTTTGGGGCAACATAGAAGAATATATCGTGTTTAATAACTGCATTCCTTCTGGTTTGCTCATGCCAATACTTTCTGAAGGTGCGTTGGATTCCAGCTTCTTGATAATTAACGCCATTAATAATACTATCCAATTGTGCAGGAGTAACTGCAGGGGGTGCATCAGGATAGCTTATGTAAATGGTTATTCCACGATAAGGAATGTTTGCATCTGTTTGGCAATACCCAGATGACCATGAGCTCAAAAGAAGTATGTTGATGAATACAATATTGATTATTCTATTCATGCTTTTTATTGATTCAAAAATATTCATTTCATTAAATCGCTTCGCCAAAAGTAAGCAGGTTGTGATCGGGATCGATGATGGAAAATTCTTTTTGTCCCCACGGTTTCATTTCGAATTTTCCCAATGCGGGCATGTGAATATCGCGCTGTTTTAGTGAGTCATACCATGTGTCAATCGCATCGGTACGTATATATACTTGTCCGTAATTCTCTAATGGATTGAGTTCTTTGTATTCGAAAAAATGAATTTGAATGGCATCTTTTTGTAGCATGAGGTATCCAGGAAAATCGGGGCTGCCGTACAATTGAAACCCCAATTTATTTATATAAAAATCCATCGTGATGGCTTTATCACGCATCGGTAGTTTGGGGTTGATATCGGTGAGCATACTTGCTATTGAATATTTCAATGCATTCAAAGAAAGGGAAAAGGATGGTTTAATGCAAGCGAGGGAGGAGGATTATTCTTTCAAGCATTAATACGCACTGTAAGAAATTGCTTCAAACCTTCCTACGGAAGGTCAGGGTGGGGGGAATCGATTTTCTACCCACCAAATGTCCCTAGGGGACATAATACAATAGCCTATATCGGTGCACCTTTTGCATTTTAGGGCAACTTGTAATTACGCCCAGTTGTTGGTGAGCAGCCGCAAATGCAACCGCACAACACGCAACAACGGCGGCAAAAACAGAGCTAGAGTGAAGCGGGGAGAGCACAGAAAAACACCTTTATTTAATATAATTTACCGCTGTATTATGTCCCCCTAGGGACATTTGGTGGGTAGCAGAGAAAGTCCCCTGTATTGACGTTCCTTAGGAACGTTTGAATACAATGACTTGAACAAATTGAAATCTTGATAATCTAATTTAATATTGTATTCGTAAAAAATTCACTCTAAAAACGCCGCAGTTGGTGTTGCGTGTTGGGTATAGCGCATGCCTCACCAACGGCCAATTGTGAATGTTGCGACGAAAATCCAAACGCAAAAAACGCAACTGAGCGTAAAGAAATTTTACATAAAAAATTAATGGTCATGAACACCTTACGCCCAGTTGTTGGTGAGCAGCCGCAATTGCAACCGCACAACACGCAACAACGGCGGCAAGAGTATTGGTTCATGAAAGATTCTTGGACAGCAAGCCTTACAACAATCAAAAAAAAGAGGCCACCTAAAATTAGATGGCCTCTGGTTCTTAGTAAACGAATATTAATTATCCGTTCTTTTCTTTGATTAGGTTTAATGCACTTCCTGCTTTCAACCATTCAAACTGATTTACATTATACGTATGGTTCAGGATGATTTCTTCCTGACTTCCATTATCGTGATGTATAATAGCTTTCAATGGTTTGGTTGGTTCGAAATTTTCTAATCCAATAATATCGAAGGTGTCGTTCTCTTGTATCTTATCGTAATCTTCTTTATTGGCAAATGTTACAGCCAGCATTCCTTGTTTCTTCAAGTTGGTTTCGTGTATACGTGCAAAGCTACGAACCAATACCACACGGGCTCCTAAGAAACGTGGCTCCATCGCTGCATGTTCGCGCGATGATCCTTCTCCATAATTTTCATCTCCTACAATGATACTGTAAAATCCTGCAGCCTTGTATTGACGGGCAACAGCAGGTACACTTTCGTATTTGCCATTGAGTTGATTTTTTACAGAGTCGGTTTTTTCGTTATAGAAATTGGTGGCTCCAATCAACATATTATTACTGATATTATCGAGGTGACCTCTGAATTTAAGCCATTTTCCAGCCATAGAGATATGGTCGGTGGTACACTTGCCTTTGGCTTTAATCAGGAGTTTCAATCCTTTCAAATCTTTACCATCCCATTTTTGGAATGGAGATAATAATTGCAAACGGTCGCTGGTTTCACTCACCAAAATATTCACCTTGCTGCCATCTTCTGCTGGTGCCTGAAATCCTGCATCCTTCACATCAAATCCTTTAGCTGGCAATTCATGACCAGTAGGTTCATCCAGTTTTACCATTTCTCCTTTTTCATTCGGGAGGCTATCGGTCATTGGATTAAATGTAAGGCTACCTGCAATGGCAAATGCAGTAACCATTTCTGGTGATGCTACAAATGCATGTGTGTTTGGGTTTCCATCAGCACGCTTGGCGAAGTTACGATTGAATGAAGTGATGATGGAGTTCTTCTCTCCCTTATCCGCATTATGACGGCTCCATTGCCCTATACATGGTCCGCAGGCATTGGCCAATACCACACCACCCATTTTTACGAAGGTGTCGAGGTAACCATCGCGTTCCACAGTATAGCGTACTTGCTCGCTTCCAGGGGTAATGGTGTATTCGCTTTTTGCGATTAAATTTTTATCGATGGCTTGTTGTGCCAATGAGGCAGCACGCGAGATATCTTCATAACTTGAGTTGGTACAGCTACCAATCAATCCTACATCCAATTTTGCAGGCCATCCGTTTTCTTTAACGGCAGCAGCAAATTTACTCAATGGCCAGGCCAAATCGGGAGTGAATGGGCCGTTGATATGTGGCTCTAATTCCGAAAGATTTATTTCAATGATTTGATCAAAATATTTTTCAGGGTTTTGATATACTTCTTCATCGGCAGTAAGGTATGAGGCCACCGCATCAGCTGCTTTCACAATTTCATTACGGCCTGTTGAATTCAAGTAACGACGCATGCTATCGTCATATCCGAAGATAGAAGTAGTAGCTCCAATTTCGGCACCCATATTACAGATGGTACCTTTACCGGTGCAGCTTAATGCTTGTGCACCTTCTCCAAAATATTCAACGATACATCCTGTTCCGCCTTTAACGGTAAGGATTCCAGCAACTTTTAATATGACGTCCTTGGCAGAAGTCCAGCCGCTTAATTTACCAGTTAACTTCACACCAATCAATTTAGGGAATTTCAATTCCCATTCCATTCCTACCATCACATCCACTGCATCAGCACCACCTACACCAATGGCAACCATGCCCAATCCACCTGCATTTACCGTGTGTGAGTCGGTTCCAATCATCATTCCACCTGGGAATGCATAATTTTCGAGAATCACCTGATGAATGATACCTGCACCGGGTTTCCAGAAACCGATACCATATTTATTACTTACGCTTGCTAAGAAATCATATACTTCTTTGTTTTCGCTGTTTGCTTCTTTTAAGTCGGCTGTAGCTCCATCTTTCGCCACAATTAGGTGGTCGCAATGAACAGTGCTCGGCACCGCCACCTGGGCTTTGCCAGCTTGCATAAATTGCAATAATGCCATTTGTGCTGTTGCATCTTGCATGGCCACGCGATCGGGAGCAAAATCTACATAGTCCTTACCACGCTGAAATGCAGTAGCAGGAAGGGTATGCGATAAGTGGGCATACAATACTTTTTCGGTGAGGGTAAGAGGTTTACCAGTGAGAGCGCGCGCAGCATCTACCTTAGCAGCATATTGAGCGTAAACTTTTTGAATGAGATCTAAATCGAACATAAATGGATTTTAATTATAAGCGATAAATACAAGAAAATGATAATTCAAAGGGCCATATCAGCAGGCATTGTTTGGGTATTGTCCTAAACGTGAGGCTATTTGCCGATTTTGGCGCAAAGGTACAAAATTTGAATAAAGATTGCCACCTCCCCAGAGATAGGATTTTTGATGCTGTGCATCATATTAATTTACTAATAACTTTAACCGCAAATATTTTCATTATTTTTACCACCTCATGCGAATTCTGCTACTTGCTTTTGTTGGTGTTCTTTTTGTTATTGCCTGTAAAAAGGGTTTTACGGGGAAGCCATCTGAGAATGCGGCTCCCGATACCCATACTGTGGCCGATACCATTTTGCGATCGGGCGATAATCGTTTCATCTCTCAAATAAAAATTACCTGGTGGGGCGATGATCAGGATGGGTTTGTGAAAGGATTTGAGTTTTCTTTTGATGGGATCAACTGGGTTTATACCACCAAACAAGATAGCCTCTTCACGCTTTCCTTACCTGCAGGCAGCGATACAGCAAATTTTAATTTCCAGGTAAGAGCCATTGACAATGAGGGATTGAAGGATCCATCACCAGCATCTTTAGTATATCCGGTGAAAAATTCTTCGCCAAGGTGCAGCATCTTTATCCCTGCAGGAACCGCTTTATTTCCATCCCGCAATACCATCAAAACGTACCCTGCATTTAAGTTCTACTGGAATGCTTCCGACCCTGATGGAGACCCCAACCTCGATCACTTCGAATTATTTTTCAACGATACCACCACAGCACCATATATCTTGCCTTCAAGCATTAAGGAAGCAGCTTTCGTAGCGAAAGATTTGCTAAGTAATAATCCCGATTGCGAAGTGTACTCGGGTACCAACCAACGATTGAATCCAGATATCAAAGGCTTGAAGCTCAATGCCATCAATATATTTTATGTAAGAGCGGTAGATAGGGTAGGAGCGAAGTCGGTAGCCGCTGCATCGTATTCATTTTATTGCAAGAAGCCTGTTAATAAAATTTTGGTGGTGAATGCTACTTCACCCTATACTCCATCGAAGCTGAGTACCTTTCATATCAATATGTTGAATGTAGGGATTACTGCCTACGATACATTGAACGCCTTCGTGAAAAACAATAATAATTACGATGAGCTGAGTCCTGATTATTTCACCCAAAACAAAGCATTAAAATTCTTCGATAAGATTGTATGGTTTAGTGATAACGATTCGGTATCGCTCTCTTTTGCACAACGCAGCTTGGGTGAGTTCCTTTCCAATAATGGCCGAATTTTTATGGCCATCAATTTCTCTCAGTTTTTCTATGAGCAATCGGCATTACTCGATTTTACTCCTGTAAAAGAACTCATTCCCGATACGATGGGTATCTTTAGAATGAATAATACAGCCGCTTTAAAGCCAATGATTGCGGGCTATCCAACACTGAAAGCCACCAGCATCATCAGCTCTGCACGTCCATTTTTGAAATCGATTGATAATGGAAGTTCTAAGTTTGTAGATGTATATCAAGGCGATTTGATTGTGAGTACTACGAGTGGCCCCGTGAGTTGGTCGGGCCCATCGGTGGTATGTGCCAAGCGTACAGATGCCAATACCAATCAAACCAACTTCATTTTTATTTCCGTGCCCCTCGACCGACTGAATGGAAATAATAATATGGATTCCTTATTTAGGAAGGCCTTGGTGCAAGAGTTGGGATTTTAAATTGCACCCTATATTCTTTTTGATTGATTGTTGATAGTGATGTTTGACCTTTAATAATTACCTTGTATTATGATAAAAAAAACTTTAAGAATGCTTGGACTCGTGCTATTGCTATTGGCTACAGTAGTGATTTTTCGCACGTTCACGCGTACATCTAAGCAGTTGAAAGTAGCACCCATAGCGGTTTTGCCTATAGGCGACGAAAGTATTGAGCACCTATCGGAAGCGGTAAAAATACAGACAGTTTCAAATGAAGGCAATCTAAGTTTTGATACCATAGCCTACCTGCAATTCCTTGCCTTTTTAAAGAGCACCTACCCCCTTACCGATTCGTTATTGCATCCCCAAACCATTCATGATTTTAGTTTGTTGTATCGATGGAATGGAAGCAATCCTGAGCTTGAGCCCATTATTTTGATGGCACATTATGATGTAGTACCATCAAAGAATGGAACCGATGAGCATTGGGATTTTGACCCCTTTGGTGGGGTGATAGTTAACGGACAAATCAACGGACGAGGCACCCTCGACGATAAGGTGAATGTGATTGGAATTATGGAAGCGGTAGAGCTTTTGTTAAAATCAGGATACAAGCCAGAACGCACGATATACCTGGCTTTCGGACATGATGAAGAAATCGGTGGAAATAATGGTGCCTCCTATATTGCTTCGTATCTTGAATCAAAAAAAATACATGCATCTTTTGTTATTGATGAAGGGTTATTGGTTACTGAGCAAATTATTCCCGATGCCCAAGATCCTGTGGCATTGATTGGAATTTCGGAGAAAGGATATTTATCGGTTGAACTGACTACTACCAGTGAAGGCGGACATTCGTCGATGCCACCTCGAGAAACCGCCATCGGTATTTTATCAAATACCATTGCGAAGATTGAACGAAAGCCTTTGCCAGCAAGGTTTTGTGAGCCAGTGAATGAATTCTTAGATTATCTTGGGCCCGAGTTGCCTTTTGTAAAGCGGATGGCATTCGCCAATAGATGGTTCTTTAAGAATCTCATTGTAAGTGCTTATGAGAAAAGCAATTCGGGATATGCCATGGTGCATTCAACCCATGCGCCAACAATTCTTAAGAGTGGCGTAAAAGATAATGTATTGCCTTCGTCGGCCATGGCAATCATCAATTTTAGAATCTTACCAAGCAACACAATTCAAGAGGTACTTGAATTCTTAAAGACAGAAATTAATGATGATAGGGTGCAAATAAAAGTATACGGTATAGGCGATGAAGCCAGTCCAGTATCCGATATAAACTCCGAAGGATTTAAGAAAATAGAGTTAAGTATCCGTCAGATTTTTCCCAATACCATCGTAGCTCCTTCGCTCGTACTGGGTGGTACCGATTCAAAACATTATCAAAAAGTAGCGGATAATATTTATCGCTTCGCACCCATACGATGTAATTCAAAAGACTTAGATCGTATTCATGGTGTGAATGAAAGAATCGGTATTGATAATTTTAAGGATTGCATACGATTCTATCATCAGCTCATTTTGAATTTGAAGAGTTGATAATAAAACGAACTAAATCATTGTTAGAAACGATTTCTAAGGTTCAATAAAAAAATCTGAAACCCTTTATTTAAGGGAACTTAGGGTATTTGCTAAAATCGGGCTTGCGTTTTTCTAAGAATGAATTTTTTCCTTCTTTCGCTTCATCGCTCATATAATAAAGCAAGGTAGCATCGCCTGCTAATTGCTGTATTCCAGCTTGTCCGTCGAGTTCGGCATTGAAGGCCGACTTCAGCATGCGAAGGGCAATTGGGCTTTTTTCCAACATTTTTTTGCACCATGTTACTGTGGTTTCTTCGAGCATTTCAATTGGTACTACCTTATTCACGAGCCCCATATCGAGTGCTTCCTTGGCATCATATTGATCGCATAGGAACCATATTTCGCGGGCTTTCTTTTGGCCAACAACTCTTGCTAAATATCCTGCACCAAAACCACCATCGAAGCTACCCACCATTGGGCCAGTTTGTCCGAAGCGCGCATTCTCGGCAGCAATACTGATATCACAAATTACGTGTAATACATGACCGCCACCAATAGCCCAACCCGCTACCATGGCCACAACGGGTTTTGGGATACGACGGATTTGCATTTGTAAATCGAGTACATTGAGGCGAGGTACCCCATCTTTTCCAACATAGCCACCATTGCCACGAACACTTTGGTCGCCACCGCTACAAAAGGCTTTGCCTCCTTCACCAGTAAGGATGACTACGCCTACACGCTCATCCTGACGGGCAAGCTCCATGGCTTCGCTCATCTCTTTTACGGTGAGTGGTGTAAATGCATTATGTTTTTCGGGGCGATTGATGCTGATTTTTGCGATGCCTTCGAAGAAGTCGAATTTAATTTCTTCGTATTCTTTGATGGTTTGCCAGTTGTATTTGAGTTGCATGAATGGAAAATTTTTAAGACTGCGAATTTAAGGGTTCGGCATGGGTCTGAAAAATTATTTCAATAACGTAAATAAATATCGGTGTATCGCGTTCCCAGCTGCTTCACATCGCGGAATTCAAATTTCGATTTAACGATTTTCTCATAATCAGGAATGCGAAACCAGGGCAAGCGAAGGAGCACTTCACCAGAGTCATAAGATAGGTAGGAACGAATTGGAATATAGGTTATATCGCCTTGATCTTCAGGTAAAGTAATTTTCTGACCATCAATAAATTTATGTGACGTGGGAACATTCTTCTCAAACTGGAAATAAACAATTTCCAAATTTTTATATCCTTTGGGCAAACAAATAGAAAATATCCCATTCGAATCATGCGGAATTAAAACACCTTTGGAAGGATCATAACGCACTCTCATCATACAATTTTTAATCGTTTTCCCTTTGTCATCAATCAGACGGAATCGCAATTTTGTATCGCTGGGTAGGTAATTCAAACTTCTATTGTAGAAACAATAGTTATAAGATGGGGTAGAAGCACTCCTTTGAACATAAGCCTTGCTGGAATCAATAGGTGGGATGACGGTATCTCTTTTTACAGTTTCCTTTTCCTCCGCCACAAATATCTCGTCAATTGATCGGGGTTCGATACGATGAATCCATTCCTTGGGTGGGTTCTTTGGCTTTTGCCCTAAGCTGAAAAATGAATTGAAGAGTAAGAAAATGAAGCATACAAAATAAATTGAACGATAGGTAGTAAGTTTAATCATACCACTATATCGAATGAAAATCGTTTTGCGTTGCTTGAGGATTTAGGAAATTTATGTGCAAGACAGCAATATTTCCCAACTACAAAGTAGTTGAATAATAATAGCCATAGGTGAAACCTATGGTTGAGATATGATTTGTATTCACAACCCCAACGGGGTTGAACAATTAGAGATTTCTCGTTAAAATAGTTTCGTGTTCATTCGATAATTCAAAGTTGCCAACATAAAAGCATTAAAGATTTATGTTTTAAATTCAATTAACTTAACTACCTTTTTAAATATGATTAGAAATGTTGAACCCCGTTGGGGTTCTGACTTAAACGAATTCATTTACCATAGGTTTCACCTATGGCTATTATTATTGAACTGCGTTGCAGTTCTGAAGTTTGTCATGTTGAACTAATTTGCAGTTCTGAAGTTAGTCCGGTTAAACTACTTTGCAGTTAGATTAATAATTTTGATGGGTTACTCTGCAGTTATGAGGTCTTATTTAGTTTCGTAAATTATGATAACCCCGTTGCTTGCCCTATGCTCCTTTCAATCCAATTTCGCGAAGGCGTTCATCGAGAAACTGGCCTGCGGTGAAATCTTCATGCATTTTTGGATGTGCCGAATCGATACAACCCGGAAGGCAAGCAAGGCTCATACTGCTTCGTGGGTGCATAAAGAAGGGGATACTGTAACGTGAGGTATTCCACAATTCACGGGGTGGATTTACTACGCGGTGTGTGGTTGATTTCAATTTATTATTGGTGAGGCGCTGCAACATATCACCAACATTACATACTAATTGTTCGGGGAGGGCTGTCACCTGAATCCATTGATTTTGCTTGTTTAACACTTCGAGTCCATCGGCACTTGCGCCCATCAACAACGTAATGAGGTTGATATCTTCATGTTCTGCAGCTCGTACTGCATTTTTGGGCTCGCCCGCAATGGGACCATAATGAATAGGGCGCAAAATACTTTGTCCATGCTCTACCTTGGCATCGAAATAAAATTCATCCAAACCAAGATACAAGGCAATTGCGCGAAGCATATACACCGCAGTTTTTTCAAGTTGGCGATAGGCTTCCATTCCGGCAATATTGAATTCGGGAACCTCTGTCACATATACATTGGCGGGGTATTCGGCACGATTCACGGTACTGCTTTCGGGTAGGTCCTGACCAAAATGCCAGAACTCTTTCAAGTCGCCCTCTTCACGGCCTTTGGCATGCTCTTTCCCGAATGAGGTATAGCCACGTTGCCCATGCATTCCTTCGATTTCATATTTAAGTTTGGTCTCGGTAGGCAATTGAAAAAATTGCTTGGCACTCTCGTATAGTTTCCCAGTGAGGGCATCACTTAATAAATGACCTTTAACGGCCACAAAGCCAATGTTTTCGTAGGCATTACCCAGGTCTTGCACGAATTTTTTTTTCTCTTCTGAATTACCATTGATAAATAAATTCAAATCTACGCTGGGGATGGATTGGGTATATACGCTCATAATATTCTTTTTAATTGGAGACGAATCTCTGGAAACAAAATTAGAGTTTTTTTTCTTCAAACATTTTGTTAAAATCTATTTTGGGTAAAATGGGTAACTAAAAAATATATTTGAATATTATTTCAGATCGATGAATACACAATACGAAGATTTATTAAAGCATGTGATGCAGCATGGTACTTTTAAGGAAGACCGCACAGGTACTGGCACGAAGAGCATTTTCGGGCATCAGCTAAGATACAACCTCAGCGAAGGCTTCCCGTTAATTACTACGAAGAAGGTACATTTAAAAAGTATCATCTATGAGTTATTGTGGTTTTTGAAAGGCGAGACCAATATTCGCTATCTGAAAGAAAATGGGGTATCTATCTGGGATGAATGGGCCGATGAGAATGGCGATTTAGGTCCTGTATATGGCTACCAGTGGAGAAGCTGGCATGCAGCCAATGGTAAAGTCATTGATCAAATAACGGATGTCATCTCCCAGTTAAAAAAGAACCCCGACAGCCGCCGTATGATTGTGAGTGCCTGGAATGTAGGCGAACTTTCGGAGATGGCACTGATGCCCTGCCATGTGATGTTTCAGTTTTATGTTGCCGATGGTAAATTAAGTTGTCAGTTGTATCAGCGCAGTGCTGATTTATTTTTGGGCGTGCCATTCAATATTGCTTCTTATGCCTTGCTTACCCTCATGATTGCCAAAGTATGCGGGTATGCTCCTGGCGATTTTGTACATACTTTGGGTGATGCTCATATCTATACCAATCATTTCGATCAGGTGAATTTGCAGTTGAGCCGTGATGCCCGCCCGTTCCCTCAAATGAAAATCAATGAGGCGGTGAATGATATTTTTGAATTCCAATTCAGCGATTTCGAATTGCAAAACTACGACCCGCATCCAGGCATCAAAGCACCGGTAGCAGTGTAGTTCTTAAGTTATTACCTTCCTTTTTATTTTCATGAATTTTCTGATGAATAGCTTGTCAGTTTTTCGTCATACCCAAAATTTTATTCTCATTCTGGCGTTTTCTCAAAATAAATTTGGAGAATTCTAAACTTATTCATTTACTTTGCAATGTACTTTGTAATAAAGAGTACAATGTAAGTAACAGAAAAACCTCATGTCAAACGTTATCATTCATTATTCCGCTAAGCTCAATCGAAGAGAATGGTTTTTACTCAAGACCTTCGATCTCCTGAATCCATTACATGGCATGATACATCGTCACCGAAAGCCATGGGGTAAAAGTGTGGACGAACTGAGGAGTCAGCCACAAAATACGTTGGCTTACCAATTAGGTAATTTCCTTTTCGAGAACAAGCTGCAACCCGTTCCCAAGGCCGAGAAACACGATGCCTATCATGTTTTGCTTGGCTACGGCACCGATATAAAAGAAGAAGCGGGCATGCAGTTTTTTTTATTGGGCAATGGCAAACGATCTCCCTTTACACTTGGCACCTCGATCCTTGCAGCCGCCGTTTTGCCCGAACGCTTTGGATATTTTTTTCAGCAATTCAAGAGAGGCATTCGCAGTCATTCCATGGCCAACTGGAACTTTGAAGCACTTCTCCATGATGATTATAATTCACTCGTTCAAAAAATAGCAACTAAATACTAAATACGAGCATCACAATGAACAGTCCTATTCTAAAAATAGCCGGCCGTGTATTCTTACTTACCTTCCGTATTTGGTTAAGCATTATGGTGATATTTGTTGGGCTGGTATTATACTTTACCCCCGAATCGTTTCGTATTTTAGAAGGTGATGAAGCGGCGATACTCGTTGCCTTACCACTCGCCACGAGCCCCTTGGCCTTTGTGCTTTTTTTGGTGATCCTTTTTGCCAAAGGGAACCTGCGTGCATACGCTGGAACAACACAGTTTTTGTTCGTCATGTTCTTTGCGGTAATTGTTATTGGAGGCCTCGGGCTATTGGCTGCTGAAATTGAAACTGCGCTGTTTTACTCTACATTGTTTTCAGTCGTTATTTCGATACTACTCCATATTCGTATACTTTCCAGTTCATTTTATTCAAATCAAAATATCACCACTAATCAAATTACCGAAGCATGAAATAATTTTACGAAGCACTAATTAGCTTATATCCATGTTGATTAAATTTTGGAATCGAAACCGTAGTAATATTTTATTGCTCGCAGCCTTATTGGCTTACAACAGTTTGTTTTTTGCCGAACGATTCGGTTTGAACCTTTTATTATTTTTCATACTGATACTTTCGTTTCAGTTCCTGCTTTTTCAAGAGAGCTTTCGAAACCCCAGGGTATTTATTTCTGCAGGACTTTCCTTATTCCTTGCTATCATGGTGGTATGGCATAATAGCGCATTGAGCAAATGGATGTTCTTCATTTCTTATGCCTTCACCCTGGGATTTATTTTGCAACCCAGCATTCGAATGATAGGTTATTCGTTTTTGACTGCGATGAGTAATTTTGGGAAATTGCCATTCGAGTTTTTCTCCTGGAACCGCGATGAAGAGCGCAATCCCAAGCGAAGAAAAGTTTCCAAATCAATTACCCTGACATTGATTCCTCTTACGGTGGGGCTCCTGTTTTTTATTATTTACCGTGTGGCCAATCCTATTTTTGCGGAGCTCACCAATTCATTTTGGAAAACTATTGAAGACTGGTTTACGGAGCTATTCAAGCATATCTCTTTTGCAAGAATCCTATTCCTGCTCTTGGGATTGGGCATCATCTCTGGTTTATTAATACATAGAGGATATCAACTCTTCAAAAGGGAAGATGCTCAGTTTGCCAATGATATTATACGCACCCGCAAACGTTCCTTGTTTGGATACATCAGCATGGATTTTAAGTATGAGGTCATCAGTAGCTTGATTTTATTGGTGATCGTGAATATCATGCTCTTCGTATTGAATTATATCGACCTGAAATATGTATGGATTAATTTTCAAATTCCTGAAGGGGTTTCTCTCAAAGAGATGGTGCATGAAGGAACCGAATGGCTTATTGTGAGTATTGTATTATCGATGATTGTTGTGATTTATGTTTTTCGTGCGAATCAAAATTTCTATTCTAAAAATAAATTAGTGAAGCTCTTAGCGATGGCATGGATGATTCAGAATATGTTCCTCGCTATTTCCTTATGCATTCGCAATAACCAGTATGTAAACTGGCATGCTATGGCCTATAAGCGTCTGGGGGTGTATGTTTTCATAGCTTTGGTATTCATTGGACTCATTACCATGATTATCAAAATCCAGCAAAAGAAATCAGTATACTATTTACTGAGAATTAATTTTTGGTCGGCTTACTTTATCATGTCGCTTACCTGCGTGGTGAACTGGGATATTTATATTGCCCAATACAATGTATCGTTTGCCAATGGCTCCCAGCTCGATACCGATTTTTACTTGAAACTATCACCCAAAGCGTACCCTATAGTTTATGAAAATCTCGATAAAATTCAGGCTCAGATTGATTCTCATATACCAGGCACATTCGATTATTTGTATTTTCATAATATTGAAGATTTCAAAAGATCGCTGGATTACAATCGAATAGCCTATCTGGCTGAAAATGAAAAGTATACCTGGGCGAGTTTTTCAAGAGCAGATGCAGCCGCTATTAATTATTTAAAACAAAAACCCGCCATCAATGAATAAGCATTTTCAATCGGCAGGATTCAATCTTGGCGTGTTTTCAATATTTGCCATTCTGCTCTTAGGATATCGCATGCATGAGGCCGATAATCTTAAATTTATTTTCCTAGCATGGAATCTCTTTCTTGCCTGGGTGCCATATGTGGCTACATTGGGGCTTTCTGCAAGCAGTCGTCGATACCTCATTCCCTTGAGGTTAGTATTGTGGTTGCTTTTTTTGCCCAATGCGCCCTATCTCATCACCGATATGCTTCACCTGCATCCACGCACCGATTCGCCCTATTGGATCGATACCTTTATCATGTTCGTGTTTTCGTTGATAGGCATCCTACTCTTTTATGCTTCCAGCAAAGCCGTTTGGAATTATTTACAAGAAATACGTCCCACCTTGGCATATTGGGTATTACCCATCAGTTTTGCACTCTGTGGTTATGGCATTTATATGGGGCGATGGCTCCGGTTTAATAGTTGGGATGCCTTTCAGCACCCTTTCCGAATGAGCCGATTCCTGCTCAATCATACCCTTGAACCCAATAATATGCTGCTAATAGGTCAGGTTACGGTACTCTTCGGCACCATGCTTCTCTTACTGTACCGCACCTTGCAAAGTTTCCGGTGATATTTTCATTATAAATTTTGTAAAAAGCAAAAAATATGTATTTTTGCACTCCATTTTCGGAAATCGGAGAAAAAATATATGTTATACATTCAATTAAAAGAATCGGAACCACTAGAAAAGGCGTTAAAAAAATTCAAAAAGAAATTTGAAAAAACGCAAGTTGTAAAACAATTGCGTAGCCGTCAAGCATTCACAAAAAAATGTGTTCGCTTACGTGAAACCAAAAAACGTGCGGTATACCGTGAAGCACAGAAATTGAGCGCTGCTGCAGAAGCATAGTTCAATCTGTTATATAATTTAAAAGCCTGTTGTATTATTACAACAGGCTTTTTTTATTTCTGTTTGGGGCATAAAAAAACCCGCAGCAAGAGCTAACGGGTTTTTCAATAGTTATATTTTTAGTACTTAGAAGCTATAGTTAAATCCTAATCCAAACAATTGCTTGTATTGCATTTTAGCTTTTCCTTCTGTTTTTGTTACCACGCCACTAATAGTAGGGTAAGTATAACTCGGTTGGGTATTATCAAATGTGATATCCAATCCAACGGTTGCCCCGAAATACTTATTCAATTTCCAGTTAATCATATTGGCGAAATAAAAGTTATAGTTGCGCAAAACATAACCGTAGAAAGCATCGAGTGATCCGGTATATTTCAAATCCTTTTTCAATTCTTTGGTGTAATCCAAACGAACAAAGGCTCCTAAATCGAAGGAAGAAGTTTTGCCACTATCTACCCCAAAAATGCTTTTGTTTAAAAATGCTTTACCATATTTTAAATTGATTTTAGCTGTTAAAGGAGAGATATAAGCCGAGAAATTAGAGTTCTTTTGATAGGTGATACCAATACCTAATTTCACATCACCAGGAGCGAAGGGCGCTGATAGAATTTCGTTGCGCACATTATTGGTATAGCTATATCCATTGGCAAACTGCGATTTTAACTGACCTGCCAGGGTATAATAAAAGTTCTTCGACGATTTGGTATTGAGGGAAGATGTCAAAACCCAACGGTCGTCGGTTTTGCGTATGCCACCAGTTGAGGTAGAGCTTAACAAACCGTAAGCGCCTTCAAAGCTTGATTTGAAAAGGTTTTTCTTTTTCTTGTAGATGGCATTGGCCTTCAATACACTATTCAAACCCATGGAGAAATTTTCGCCACCGGAGAACCAGTTGGTTAAAGAGGCCTGATTGAATGCGGCATTGATGCTTACGCCATGTGTCCAGCCTTCTTTAATTTCTGTGCCTTCGTCCTTCATGGCTTTCACATCGGTGGCAGTGGATTTGTCTACCTTGGTTTGTGAATTACCAAGTGCTGTAATAAATAATAAAATAAGTAGTAGAGGTAAATTGATTAGCTTCATTTATGATTGGTTTTTTTAATTTCCGATTTTTTGCCAATATCGTGCCAAAAGACGTTATTTGCATCATTATTATAAACGGGGTGCTCTATGCGTAAAGGCATTGGCTGAGATTAAACCCGATGAACTTGGACAGGTAATGCTGTTAAAGGACACTTCTCCGCTTTCCCTCAGCCTTTATTTGTATTGCAATCCGTTTTAAAACCAATTTTAAGATGAGAAAATTATTCGTTGCTTTTTTTGCCATGATGCTGTCGCTAACACTTCATGCACAATTTACCATAAAAGGTTTGGTTTTATCGTCGTCCGATTACAGCACCATCATGAATGGTACCGTGACCCTCGATAACGAAGAAGGGCAACTCGTACAAAAAGGTTATACCGATAGAAATGGATATTTCCTTTTTAAGAATGTAGCTTCAGGCAGTTATAAGCTCACCATTTATCAAACGGGTTTCAAACCCAATACACAATTATTAAGTATTAGTGCCAATAAGGTGGATCTAATTATAGAACTCAAACCCTTGCAGGTGTTGACCGATGAGGTATTGGTGGAGAGTATTAAAAGCAAAAAGCCCATGGCCAATACACATACAAATATTGGCAAAGAAGAAATTCGGAAATTAAACATCGCCCAGGATTTTCCAGTGATTTTAAGCACCACCCCAGGTGCCGTATATACCAGCGATGCCGGTGCAGGTGTGGGTTATAGCGGAATTAGAATTCGTGGCATTGATGCTACACGTGTAAATGTTACCATCAATGGAGTGCCTTATAACGACCCCGAAAGTCACGGTGTGTACTGGGTTGATTTGCCCGACCTGGCCGGAAGTGTGAGTAATATTCAGGTGCAGCGTGGTATCGGTACTTCT